>CAVSXQ010000045.1:0-124453 GCA_963731915.1 uncultured Alphaproteobacteria bacterium | reverse complement strand
AGGTGTTCGCCGGCCGCCAGATAGTCGAAGGCGAGATCGGGCGCCGAGAACGTGGTGTTGATGGTGCCGTTGCTCGATCCGGACGGCTTCACCACACTGTTGATGTGGAAGAACGACCTCAGTTGGGCATTGCCCAACGACCCCGGCAACAGTCCCGCAGTGTTTCCCGATGCGGAAACCCCGGTCACGCTGGCGGTGTGGCCGGTGTTCGTCAGATCCTCGTCGGTGAAACCGAGCGCGATTTGCACGGTATCAGGCGAAAACGACAGCGTTTTGTTCGCCTGCTCCGTCACGGTAGCAGCAGCCTCCATGACGAAAACCGGCTTGTCATCGGTACCGGTGACCGTGACCTTTACGGTTCTGAGCGCGCTGCCGCCGTGGTTGTCGAAAACCTTGATATTGTAGGTCAGAACCAGGGTCTGGTTCTTGCAAGAAAATCGAAATCGTCGTCGATGTCGCTGAACGACCCCTTCACCTTGCCGGAGCCGTTGCTGTCGGTCAAAATTTGCGAATTCATCGCGATCTGGAAATGCGCGAGCGACGAGGCCGGGATGATCGAGCCGCTCGACAGCACCGCGGACTGCAATGCCGCTGATGTCGTGTGGCTGTCGCTGTGATCAGAGTCCGTGGAGTTCATCGTCCCCGACAGTTGATGCGCTGTAGTCGAGTTCAACGTATTGGCGGTCTCGGAGAAGCTGCCAGTCGCGTTTGAGGACGTGAAAGTCGGATTATGATTTGTCATGGGGAACCCCTGCCTGCGTTGCCACACGTGCGCCGGCGCGCTGCGCCGCGGCGGCACAATTTTTCATTTCTGGCGGTTTGCGAGCTGCGCACGGCCTGATGTGATGAGCGGCAATAAATGATTGCCGGCGCGGTCGCGTGATCGAACGTAACGACGTAGTTTTTCAGTTTAATGACTTGAAGTTGCGGCTAATCGCTGACAACGGGATTTCAAAACGCAATACTGATCTATCGGTGAAGAAAAGTGAGACAACAGCCTGCAACCTCAGCGATCTTATTCCCGAAGTCGTCATGGCGTCAACCTACACGTGCAGGTCTTGCTAGGCCTGGCGATCGTCTCGGTAGATCACTCGCCCGCAAAATGAATTTGAACCAAAATGCAATTCGAGAGACACGCCTTTTGCGGTGCTGGCGAACAGACAAGCGAGGCCGAGTTCGGAACTTCTATTTGCCCTTCCAGTTGGGCGTGCGCTTGTTGAGGAAGGCATCCATGCCCTCGCGAAAATCCTCGCTCATATAGGCGCGCAGGATCAGATCCCGGCCCTCCTCTCGCGTCAGCGTGCGGCGGAGGCGGAGCACCGCTTCCTTGGCGGTTTCCATCGTGATCGGCGCATGGCCGGCAATCAGCTTTGCGGTTTCAGCGGCGCGGCGCTGCAACGTTGGAACGTCAGCCACCACTTCGTTGAGCAGACCCAGCGCCAGCGCCTCGGGCGCCTCGATCAGCCGTGCCGTAAAAATCAGGTCCTTGGTCCGCGCCGGCCCGACCAGCGCGACGACCCGGCTGATATTGGACATCGACAGGCAATTGCCGAGCGTACGCGCGATCGGAAAGCCGATCCGTGTGGTTGCGGTGCCGATCCGGATATCGCAGCAGGCGGCGATCCCTGCCCCGCCGCCGGTGCAGGCGCCGGCGATGGCCGCAATCGTCGGCACCCGGACTTTCTCCAGTGCGCCCAGCACCCGATCGATCCGCTCCTCATATTCAAGCGCATCATCCGGGGTCTTGAAGGCGCGGAACTGCGAGATATCGGTGCCGGAGGCGAACGCCTTGTCGCCAGTGCCGGTCAGGATCATCGCCTTGATCGAGCGGTCGTTGTTGATGGTCTCGCAGATCGACGCCATCTGCTCGTACATCGCAAAGGTCAGTGCGTTGCGCGCCTGCGGCCGGTTGAAGGTCAACCGGGCGATGCCGTCCTCGACCGAGTAAAGCAGATCTTCGCTGGCAGCGACCGGAGCGTTCATCTGTTCTTCTTTCTCTTGTTCGCGCAGACGAGCAGCCCGATCAGGCGACCGCAGCCTTCGGCATCTGAACGACGTCGCGGCCTTTCAGGACTTCCATCGCCGCCAGCACGCCGCCGCCGCGATGCGGCACCTTGGCAAGATCGAGCCCCATCTCGACGCCGGACAGCGTGCCCATCAGCATCAGATCGTTGAAGTGACCGATATGGCCGATCCGGAACACCTTGCTCTTGATCTTGTTGAGGCCGGTGCCGAGCGACATGTCGAAATTATCCAGTACGACCTTCCGGAAATGATCGGCGTCATGACCCTCGGGCACGCGAACGCCGGTCAGCGCGGGCGAATGCCCATTCGGATCCAGGCACTGCGTCTCCAGTCCCCACACCTTGATCGCCGCACGGGTCGCAGCGCTGTGGCGCTGGTGGCGGGCGAACACGTTCTCGAGGCCTTCTTCCTCGAGCATCTTGACGGCCTCGCGCAGCCCGAACAGCAGATTGGTCGCCGGCGTATAGGGCCAGGTGCCCACCTTGTTGATGTTGATGACGTCCTGCCAGTCCCAATAGGACCGCATCGCCGTGTTGGCCTTGGCAACCGCGAGAGCCTTTTCCGAAATGGCATTGAAGCCGAGGCCCGGCGGCAGCATCAGGCCCTTCTGCGAACCCGCCACCGAGACGTCGATGCCCCAGGCATCGTGCTCGTATTGGAGCGAGCCGAGGCCGGAGATGGTGTCGACCATGAGCAGCGCCGGATGCTTGACGGCATCCATGATCTTGCGGACTTCGAGCGGATGGGTGACGCAGCCGGTCGAGGTCTCGTTGTGGACCACGCACACCGCCTTGATCTTGTGCGCCTTGTCAGCCGACAGCCGCGCCTCGATCTCGCCGAGATCGGCGCCATGGCGCCAGTCGCCGGGGATGAAATCGACCTCGAGCTTGAATTTTTCGGCGATGCCGCGCCACAGCACGGCGAACTGGCCGGTCTCGCACATCAGCACCTTGTCGCCGGGAGCGAGCGTGTTGACGATCGCGGCTTCCCATGCGCCGGTTCCGGACGAGGGATAGATGATCACGGGCATCTTGGTGCGGAACACCCGCTGCATGGCCGCCATCACGGCAAACCCGATCTCGGCGAACTCCTGACCCCGATGGTCCATGGTCGGCATGTCCATGGCGCGCAGCACCCGGTCGGGAACGTTGGTCGGTCCCGGAATTTGCAGAAAATGCCTTCCAGTATGCACGGTCATGGGCGTCCTTCCCGGTCTTGTCTTGGGTCTTGCCTTGGTATTGCGAGCCGCTCGAATATCACTATTCGGCGGGCTTGTCCCCCGCCCGGCGGGGGCCGTCAATGCATAAGAAGCAGGGCTTCGCTTGCCAAGGCAGAGCCCGGGGGGCAAGAGATGAGCGGACTTTCACGAGATCGGTACCGATGGCGGCATGGCAGGCCGAAAAGACCAGGAATTCGGCCGAAAACAGCGCGCTCGCGGGGCGCCTGAGGCGGGAGATCGCGGGCGACGTCTTCTTCGACCGCCTTCAACCGCGGCCGCTATGCGACCGACGCCTCGTTCTACCAGATCATGCCGTTTGGCGTCGTGGTGCCCCGCACCATGGACGAGGCGCTGCGGGCGCTGGCGATTAGCCGCGACGAGGGGCGAATCGTCACCCCACGCGGCGGCGGCACCTCGCAATGCGGCCAGACGGTCAATGAGGGCATCGTCGTCGATTTCTCAAAGCACCTGAACCGGCTCGTCTCGCTCGATGTTGCAAACCGCACCTGCGTGGTCGAGCCCGGTATCGTGCTCGACGACCTCAACCGGCAGCTGAAAAAGCACGGGCTGTGGTTTCCGGTCGACGTCTCCACGGCCTCGCGCGCCACCATCGGCGGCATGGCCGGCAACAATTCCTGCGGCGGCCGCTCGCTGCGTTACGGCACCATGCGCGACAATACGCTGTCGATGGACGCGGCATTGGCCGACGGCACGCTCTTGCATTTCGGCGAGGTACCGCGCGATCTGGCGCGGGTGAATTCGCCTGAAAGCGGGCTTGCGCTGTTTCGCGACATGCTCGGCCTCGGCGATCGGGAAGCGGCCGAGATCGCGGAAAGATTTCCAAAAGTGCAGCGGCGCGTCGGCGGCTACAATCTCGACGCGCTGGTGCCACGCAATGCGCCAAATAACATGGCGCATCTGCTGGTCGGGTCCGAAGGCACGCTGGCCTTCACGACGCAGGTCGAGTTGAAACTGTGGCCGGTCATCCGCAACAAGGTACTCGGCGTCTGCCATTTCGGCAGCTTTTACGAGGCGATGGATGCGGCCCAGCATCTGGTGAAGCTGCGGCCGATCGCGGTCGAACTGGTCGACCGCACCATGATCGCGCTGGGCCGCGACATTGCGATGTTCAGGCCGGTGATCGATGCGACGGTGCGCGGCGATCCCGATGCGCTGTTGATCGTCGAATTCGCCGAGGAAGACCAGGCTGACAATCTGCAAAAACTAAAGCAGCTCGGGGAGTTGATGGCCGATCTCGGCTTCGGCTGGAACAACCCGCAACGCAAGTGGGGCGGCGTGGTCGAAGTCGTCGAACCGGCGACCCAGACCGCGATCGCGGATTTCCGCACCTCCGGCCTCAACGTCATGATGTCGATGAAGCAGGAAGGAAAACCGGTCTCGTTCGTCGAGGATTGCGCGGTGCCGCTGCCGCATCTTGCCGACTACACCGCGCGACTGAACGACATCTTTGCCAGGCATGGCACCCGCGGCACCATGTATGCGCACGCCTCCGAAGGCTGCCTGCATGTGCGACCGGTGCTCAATCTCAAGCTCGAGAAGGACGTCAAGGCGATGCGCGCCATCGCCGAAGAGGCGTTTGAGATGGTGCGCGAATACAAGGGCTCGCATTCCGGCGAGCATGGCGACGGGCTGGTGCGCTCGGAATTCCATGAAGCGATGTTCGGCGCGCGCATCACCGCCGATTTCAGGGAGGTAAAGCGCCGCTTCGATCCCGGCAATGTGCTCAACCCCGGCAAGATCGTCGATCCGCCAAGGATGGATGATCGCGCGCTGTTTCGATATCCGCCGGATTATCGCATTGGCGAACTGAAGACTGCGCTCGACTGGTCGGCCTATCCCGGCGCCGGCGGCGGTTTTCAGGGCGCCATCGAAATGTGCAACAACAACGGCGCCTGCCGCAAACTCGAAGGCGGCGTGATGTGTCCGTCCTATCGCGCCACCCGCAACGAGAAGGATGTTACCCGAGGCCGCGCCAATAGCTTGCGGCTGGCGATCTCCGGCCAGCTCGGCCCCGACGCGCTGGCGTCCGACGAGATGATGGAGACGCTAAAACTCTGCGTGTCCTGCAAGGCCTGCCGCCATGAGTGCCCGACCGGCGTCGATATGGCGAAGATGAAGATCGAGGTGTTGGCGGCGCGGGCCGGCAAACATGGCCTTTCGCTGCGCGACCGGATGGTGGGCTATCTGCCGCGCTATGCCGGGCTGGCCGCACGTCTGGCACCGATTGCCAACTGGCGCAACAACAGCCCGTTGCTGCGAAGGCTATTCGAAAGGTTCGCCGGCATCAGCGCCCAGCGCGCCCTGCCCGCGTTCCGGCGCGATGTGTTCAAGTCCATCGAAGCGGTGGGGCCCGAAGGCGGCCGCGAAGTTGTCCTGTTCGCCGACACTTTTAATCGCGCGTATGAGCGGGAAAACCTCGACGCCGCGCTGCGCGTCCTGGTCGAGGGTGGCTATCGCGTCCATATGCCAAGGCCAACGGATCATGGACGGCCGCTGTGCTGCGGGCGCACATTCCTTTCGGCCGGCCTCGTCGATCAGGCGCGCACGGAACTGGACCGGCTGGTCGCAAACTTTGCGCCCTTTGCCGCACGTGGTGTGCCGATCGTGGGGCTGGAGCCGAGCTGCCTGCTGACATTGCGTGACGAATTGCTGTCGCTGCGGTCCGACAACGACGCCAAAACGATCGGCGCGCATGCCATGCTGTTCGAGGAATTTCTGGTGCGCGAGGCGGAAGCCGGACGGCTGCAACTTCCGCTCGGCCCTGTCGCCGCCAAGGCGATGGTGCATGGCCACTGCCACCAAAAATCGTTCGGCGCTTTCAAGTCGGTGGAGCAAACGCTCCGGCTGATTCCCGGACTCACGGTCGAAATCATCGAGTTCAGTTGCTGCGGCATGGCCGGCGCCTTCGGCTATGGCGCAGACACCTATCAGGCCTCGATCGATATGGCCGAACTGTCGTTGCTGCCGGCGGTGCGCCGCGCCGACGAGGCGACGCTGATCGTCGCCGACGGCACTTCGTGCCGCCATCAGATCAAGGATGGCACGGCGCGCGAGGCGCTGCACGTCGCACGCGTGCTGGCGATGAGCCTCGACAATGCGAAATCCAAACCCACACAATCCGCCAATACAAAAGGAATAAATTGATGGCTGAATTGACCCTCGACGCCGCCCGCAAGATTCTGGATGCCGCGCTTGCAAAAGGCGTCGAGAAAAAACTGAAACCGCTGGTCGTCACAGTTTTGGACGCACGCGGCTGCGTAAAGGTCACCGCCGCGCAGGACGGCACCAGCCTGATGCGGGCCGAGATCGCCCATGGCAAGGCCTATGGCGCGCTCGCGATGGGGATGGGCTCGCGGGCGCTATTTCAACGCGCGCAGGAACAAGCCTATTTCGTCAGTGCAGTAAACACGATGGCGCAGGGCCGGCTGGTCCCGGTGCCCGGCGGCGTTCTGATCCAGGACAGTGGCGCCCTGCTCGGCGCAGTCGGCATCAGCGGCGATACGTCTGATAATGACGAAGCCTGCGCAGTCGCAGGCATCGAGGCCGGTGGATTTAAGGCTAACCCGGGATAGGGTTGGCATACGTGCTGCAAGTGCCGCGCAACCGATCGCTGAATTGGCCCGTCAGGAATTCATGAACGGCTGAAGTCGATTGGATCGACATCGCCGGCAGCATGTTCTTCTATTCCGCGGCCTGTAGTTCAGATCGGGCGCGCTACAAACTTGTGTCGCACGCGGTCTGCGTTCCACATCAGCCTCCGGCCGATGGCACCGAAGACAATGGCGAAGAGCAATCCGCCAATTGGAATTTGCCACTTCAAATATTGAATTTGTCGCTCGAACGTCAGCATGCCCACGAGCGGTTTCCCTGTCCGGATACTCATCGAACCCATCTCCGAAAATACTTTGGTCAACCGCTGGGAGTTCTTTCGGAAAGTTGATATAAAAAAAAGGCGCCAGATATGGCCGATCATGCAGATCATCCAGGCTATGCGGGATAAATACCCCGTAGTCTGCATCGATGACCGTGTCGTTCACTTCTATCACAATGTGCTGCTCATGCACCATGATCGACGGCTGATAGCCATTGTCGTGCAGTACCGTGTATACGATCCGAGCTTTTTGCGAACAAAATCCAAAGCCTCGTTGAAGCGCGGGCGCCCGGCGACATGAACTCGTAACTCTGAAGATTGCCCCAGCGAGCAAACTTAGACATTGACCACATCAGCATAGTCGCTAGAGGAACGTCACTCGCGTGTAGCGTGACGCCGCCGGATCGTCATTGAGGCCACCAGTGCATGATCGCAGCGGACACGGAGATGGCGAGCCGATTGAAATAGACGTGATCAGTTTCGCCCGCGCGGCGATTGAGCGTCGTCGGGTCGCTGATTGGCCGGGTCTGAGCCCAGGGTACCTTGGTTTGCCTGACTGGCGGATCGGGAAACGGGTGCACTAACCCCAACGGCGACCAGCGACGCGACAACAAGCAAGCCGATCGATACGGTTGCGACCAGGATAGCTGCCATCATCAGCTGCAATCCAACGATTTGTCTTATTCGCATCCTCGCCGCCTAAACTTCTCACGGAAGGCCAACCATCGGCCTAACCGCCGCCCGAATCATCGCCAAAGAGCATGTTTCCCCAATCGGGGGAACCTTCAAAGACGGTCGTACGCCGCACCATATGTTTCCTTATCGCAGCGTGACAATTCCGCATCAGGCGCACAGAACTCCGGTTCTCTGGCACGCCGCGGGTAAAGACCGTCCGCTTCCCAATCGGTATTATTTGCCGGGCCAGGTGGGCTTGCGCTTCTCGCCGAAGGCCTTCAGGCCTTCCTTGGCGTCTTCGGTCATCGCGAGCAGCGCGATCTGGCTTTCGGTGTAGGCGATGCTTTCATCGAACGACATCGAGGCGATCGCGCGCATGGCGTATTTGCCGCGCCGGATCGCGGTCGGCGACTTGTCGACGATGCGGCTGATCAGCCAGTCGACCTTGGCGTCGAGTTCGGCCGCGCGGCACGACGTAGTTCAGCAGACCGGCGGCGAGCGCGCTCTTGGCGTCGAAGGGTTCACCGGTCAGCGCCCATTCGTTGACCAGGCGCGGCGGCGCGATCGATTGCAGCAGGCTCATCACCTGCATCGGGAACACGCCGACCTTCACTTCGGGCAACCCGAAGATGACGTGGTCGGCTGATACCGCCATGTCGGTCATGCAGAGGAGGCCCATGCCGCCCGCCATGCAGACACCGCCGACCCGCGCGATCGCGGGCTTTGTCGCATTCTGCGACAACCGCAACAGATCGGCGTAATCGACATTCGGCCTGGAAAAATCCATCGCAAAGGCGGCGCCGCTGTTCTGCAAATCGGCGCCGGCGCAAAACGCCTTGTCGCCGGCACCGGTCAGTACGATGACGCGGACGTCCTTGTCGTCATGGGCTTCGCGATAGCCTCGGGCGATGCCGCCGATGACTTCGCCGTTGAGCGCATTGCGCTTGTCGGGGCGGTTGATGGTGATCCAGAGGCTTTGCCCGCGCTTCTCGCGGATCACGCTGTGATGGTCTGTCATGTCCCACTCGCCTGTTTCGCCCCCGGTGCTCGCAAACATTTGCGGCAGGATAGCGGTGGACTGCAATCAGGATCAGCTCTTGCGCCGAGTAGCTGGCGCCGCTTTTTTCATCCAGACCTTGTTGTCGTGGAAGGCAGCGCCGCCGACCGGCGCCACCGCTTCGGCGCCGGTCAACGTGTTGATGCCGCGGCCGCCAATGTGGGCCTTGTTGGGGTGGATGGACTCCGCAATCAGCACGCCGCGGCGCAAGCCGTCGAACAGTTTTGCGGTCAGCGTGGTTTCGCCCCGCATATTCCCCAGCGTGACGGCATCGCCGTCGGCGATTGAAAGCGCCGCCGCATCCTCGGGATGGATCATCACGGTCGGCACGCCTTCGCGCGCCTGCGAGCCCGGCGTCTCGTTGAAACTGGTGTTGAGATAGCTGCGCGAGGGCGAGGTGGCGAGCCGGAACGGATGCTGCTCGTCTGCTTCCTCGATGATGGTCCAGTGGTCGGGCAGCGACGGCATGTCCTTCCACGGTCCAAGTCCGGGGTTGCCGAAAGGCGGATTGGCCCAGTCTGCCCTGAAGTGGAACTTCTTGTCCGCGTGCGCAAAACCATCGAGGTAATGCGAGGTGCGAAAATCCGGCTGGATGTCGCGCCAGAGATCAGCCTCCAGCGTCGCGATATCGCCGTGGCCGCTCTTTTTCAGGGTCACATCGATCAGTTCGCGCGGCGTCATCTCGAAGCCGGGATGAACCGCGTTGAGGCGGCGGCCGAGCCCCTGCAGCACCTCATGATTGCTGCGGCATTCGCCGGGCGCATCGACCAGCTTCGGCCCGACCGAGATGTGCTGATGGCCGCCGCCGTAATAGAGGTCGTCGTGCTCGAGGAACATGGTCGCCGGCAGCACAATGTCGGCCATCGCGGCGGTCTCGGTCATGAACTGCTCATGCACCGCCATGAACAGGTCTTCGCGGGCAAAACCCTGCCGGACCAGATTCTGCTCCGGGGCCACGGTCATCGGATTGGTGTTCTGGATCAGCATCGCCTTGATCGGCGGTCCGTCCTTCAGCGCTTCGGTGTCGCCGGTCAGGATGCGGCCGATCTTCGATTGATCGAGCCAGCGCGTAGAGCGGTCGATCGCGTCATGGCCTTCGATGACGGATTCGTTGAACTTCCAGATCGAGGCGTTGTTGAAGAAGGCGCCGCCGCCTTCGTACTGCCAGGCGCCGGTTACCGCCGGAATGCACAGCGCCGCGTGCATCTGCGCCGCACCGTTGCGGCTGCGGGTAAAGCCATAGCCGAGGCGAAAGAACGCGCGTTTGGTCTGGCCGACGAGACGCGCAAAGGCCTCGATCTCCTCGACCGGCACGCCGGAGATGGCGGACGCCCATTCCGGCGTGCGCGTCTTCAGGTGGGCTTCGAGTTCGTTCGGGCAATCGGTGTAGCGATCCATGTAGGCGCGATCGGCAAAACCTTCGCGGAACAGCACATGCATGACGCCGCAGGCAAAGGCGGCATCGGTGCCGGGCCGCAGCAGGATCTTGATATCCGCCTGCTTCATGGTTTCGTTGTTGTAGATGTCGACGGCCGCGATCTTCGCGCCGCGCTCTTTGCGGGCGCGCGAGGCATGCGTCATCACGTTGACCTGGGTATTCACGGGGTTGGTGCCCCAGATCACGACCAGGTCGGAGACGCCCATTTCGCGCGGATCGACGCCGGCGATTTTTCCGGTGCCGATGGAAAAGCCGACACGCGCGACATTGGCGCAGATGGTCGAATAGAACCGGGAATATTTTTTCACATGCGACAGGCGGTTGATGCCGTCGCGCATCACCAGCCCCATGGTGCCGGCGTAGTAATAGGGCCAGACCGACTGGGCGCCGAATTCGCGTTCGGCCGTATCGAATCGGCTAGCGATTTCGTCGAGCGCCTCATCCCAGGAGATCCGCGCGAACTGGCCAGAGCCTTTCGGTCCCGTGCGGCGCATCGGATACAGCAGCCGGTCCGCATGATGGATGCGCTCGGCGTAGCGCGCGACCTTGGCGCAGACGACGCCGGCGGTGTAGGTCTGCACTTTCGAGCCGCGGACCCTGCCGATCGAGCGACCGTCGATCACCTCGACATCAAGCGCACAGGCCGACGGGCAATCGTGCGGACAGGTGGAATGGCGGATATCGATCTTGGCGTGCTGGTTCATGCCAAAATAGGTAACATCAATCGCCCGCTTCGCCGAGGGGCATTGTTCCAGAATACCCCGGCGAAAATGGCACGATGGGCATGCGTCAGGCGCCCAGATAGGCCCCGCCATTGGCGTGGATCGCCTGCCCGTTGATGTAGCGCGCGGCCGGGCCGCACAGGAACCGCACCATGGCCGCGACATCCTCGGGACGGCCTTTCGCGCCGGTGATGGTCCCATGCGTGAGGTGATGGGCGGGTTCGGGCTTGTCCTTCGGACGCGGCGTGCCGATCAGGCCGGGGACGACGCAGTTCACGGTGATGCCATAGCCCGCGAGGTCATGGGCGAGCGCACGGGTAAAGCCGATGATCCCCGCTTTCGCCGTCACCACATGGGCGCGATTGGCGGCTCCCGTGTGCGCGCTCAGCCCGCCGATATTGACGATGGTCCCTGCCCCGGATTGCTGCAGCGCCGGCAGGCAGGCCTTTACGCAATGAAAGGCACCGTCGAGGGTGACATCGAGAATTTCGCGCCAGGCGGCGTAATCCATCTCGGCAAAGGGCTTTTCCCGGCGCAGCGCCGCGTTGTTGACGAGGATATCGATGCGGCCGAATTGCTCTGTCGCCGAATCTGCCATCGCCTGCACCGCTTTGGCATCAGCGACGTCACCGATATGCACGAGGGCCTTGCCGCCTGCAGCCTCGACCTCCTTTGCAACACTCTCCGCCTCGCTGCGGTTGCTTCGCGCGTTGACGACGACCGACGCACCAGCGTCGGCAAGCGCGAGTGCGATCGCGCGGCCGATATTGCGGCCGGCGCCGGTGACGATCGCGACTTGGCCTGCGAGTTCCCTGGTCATGTGCGCCTATCCCCGCAGCGACGAGAGGTCGATGCGATCATTATACAGTCCCGCCATCAGTTTCAGCGCCGCATCGGCCTGCGCGTTGCTCCAGCCGCCGTGCGGGGCATTCAGTACGAACTTATCCACCACGTCTTGCCGCGTCAGCGGCTCCTGCGCGCCACCGCGCAAATGAGGCTGGCGCTCCTCGGCCACGCTGCCGTCTTTCAGCGTCGCGCGGATATGGCCGGTGTAGCTGGCTGGATAGGGGTTTTGCGGGTCGATGACGTGAATTTCACCTTGGCCGCGAGCGCCAGCACGCGTGGATCGCGGATCGCCTGTTCGGTGAAAGCGCCGAGCCCGACGCCGCCATGGATAAATCCGGCCGCCAGCAGATACGGCACCGCGAATTTCGCAGCGTAGCCATTGGGCGGACGCTGTTTGTCGGCGAGCGGCTCCCATAGCCGGTGCACCGTTCCCTCCGCGACCTCGCAGACGATTTCGGCAATGTCGTCGGCCTTGATGCCGCGCGCGGCCAGCCGTCGCGCGCAGTCGATATAGGGCTGCGCCATGGTTCCGCAGGGGTACGGCTTGAACGCCAACGTATCCGTGACCCAGCGCGTACCGAAATCGCCGATCAACGCGTCGTAATCGCCCTTGGCCGTATGCGCGAACCCGTTGAACAGGCCGTGCACGCCCTCGAACACGGTGCGCGGGCCGACAAAGCCGCCGCGCGCCAGCAGCGCCGCGCGCATGCCCGATTGCGCGGCCCAGCCGGCATGCAGCCGCTTGGTCCAGGCGCCTTCCGCGAGATATTCGATGATGCCGCCTGCCATGCTGCCGGCGACGCCGAGCGCATCCACGATCTGTTTTGCGTTAAGACCCAGCGCAGCGCCGACGCCTGCCGCCGCACCCATCGCGCCAAAGACCGCGGTGGGATGGAAGCCTGCCTTGTGCACGGCCTTGGGCACCACGAGGCTCAAGCGACAGAGAACTTCAGTGCCGACGGCAATGCCGATCAGCGCCATCCGTCCATCGGGATTGTGCCGTTCACAGGCCGCGAGCACCGCCGGCACGATGACGGCGCCGGCGTGCACCGGACCACCCTCAAACGTGTCGTCAAAATCCTCGCCATGCGCGGCAGTGCCGTTGACGAAGGCGGCACCGGCCGCAGTCAACCTGCGCGCATGCCCGATTGCCGTGCAGGGACCGTCATCGTCGCAGCCGGCAAGCGCGCTCGTGACATAGTCCTCGTTCCGGGCAGTAACGCAGAGCCCGACGACGTCGACCAGCAGATCCTCGCATTTGCGCGTCGTTGCGGCCGGAAGCGAGCCCGGCTTCAGCGCGACAATCTCTTGTGCAAGCGTTTCAGCGACGGAAGTTTGCGGCAATTTCATCCCGGTCAGACGCGGAACAGCTTTGTATAACGCGCCTTGATCGCCTCGCCTTCCTTCTCCACCGCCGCCGCGTCGTCCTTCATGGTCTTGATATCCTTCAGCGACTTGCGGCCGGCCTTCTCCTGCGTTTGGGAATGCACCGAACGCAGGCCGCCGACGTCGATGATGAGCTGCTGGGCTTCGCGGCTAAGGCTGAAGGACTGAAACAGTCTTGCCGCATTCGGATGCGGCGCCGCCTTGAAGACGCCGTTCGGGCCGATGATCAGCGGCGAGCCCTCGGTGGCATAGACCGGCTCGACCGGGCGGCCGGATTCCTTCATCTGGAAAATATTGTACTCGTTGCCGTCGGCCATCACCGCACGCTCGCCGAGATCGAGCTTTTTCGGCGGATCGGCCGATGACTGCACCTGCATGATGTTCTGCTTGGCAAGCTGCTCGAAGTAGCTCCAGCCGAGATCGCGCTGCATCTGGTAGGTCGCGGTCATGATCGTGCCGCTATAGCCGGGATGGGCCTTGACGATCTTGCCTTTCCACCTGGGATCGAGCAGGTCGGCAAAGCTCTTCGGCGCATCGTCGGCTTTCACCAAATTGGTGTTGTAGGCGATGATGCTGAGCCAGACGCGGAAGCTGGCGAACTGGCCGTCCGGATCCTTGTGTTCGTCCGGATAGAATTTTGCGACGTCTTCCGTCACATAGGGCGCCAGAATGCCGTCGCGCTTCCAGACGATGAAATGCGCCGCGTCGGAGGAATTCACGATATCGACGGCGTGGATCTTGCTGGCGTATTCCTGGCCGATGCGCTGGAACACCCGCTCCGCACCGGTGCGCTCGACCCGCACCGCGATGCCTGGATATTTCGCCTCAAACGCCTTGGCGAGCTTTTCGGCAACCGGCAGGTCGGTCGAGGTGTAGTAGCTGACCTGGCCTTCCTTCTTTGCCGCTTCGATCAGCGCTGGCGTGACAGGCTCGGCTGGTGGCGCAGCAGCAACGACGCGGGTGGAAAATGCTGCGCCTGCTGCCAATACCGCACTGCCTTTCAGCATGTCGCGGCGCGAAATCCCTGGACGTCTCATGCGCTCAATCCCTACTCGTCGTGGCGAAGTTGGGTACACCAACGCCTATCTTTTATTCCTGTCGCGCCCCCTTAGTCTATCGTCGACAGTTCGTTCGCATTGCAGCTAGATTACCCTTCACAGGAAAAGACGTTCCAGGGAGAGACGGATGACCGGTCCAAGGTTGGTATTGGCGCTGGCCGGAGCTTTGCTTGCGATGCCGGCCCCTGCTGCACTTGCGCAGGATTATCCATCGCGGCCCGTCAAGATCATCGTGCCCTTTGGCGCCGGCGGCCCTGCCGACGTCACCGCCCGCCAGATTGGCGCTATTCTGCAGGAAAATTTCAGCCAGCCCTTCGTGGTTGAGAACCGTACCGGCGCCGGCGGGGTGATCGGCACGGTCGAAGCCGCCAAATCGCCGGCCGACGGCTATACGCTGCTGATGATGTCGAACACCCAGACCGCGAATGAGTTGTTGGTGCCGGAGCGCAAATATGAGTTGATGCGCGACCTCGCGCCGATCGCGCCGGTCAACTACTCCGACCTCGTGATCGTGGTGCACCCGCAGGTCGCGGCAAAAACGCTGCAGAATTCATCGCGCTCGCGAAATCACAGCCGGGCAAGCTGAACTACGCCTCGTCCGGCCAGGGCACGCCGTACCACATGGCCGGCGAACTCTTCAAAGCCATGGCCGGTATCGATGTTGTGCACGTGCCCTATCGCAACAGCGGCGAAGCGCGCAGCGGGGTGATCGGCGGCCAGGTGCATATGATGATCGACGCGGTTCCCGCAATGGCGCCTAACATCGCCGGAAATCAGGTGCGTGCGCTCGCCACCACCGGCAAGTCGCGCTCGACCGTGCTGCCGAATATGCCGACCGCCGGCGAAGCGGGTGTTCCCGGATATGAGGCCACGATATGGCTCGGCTTCATGGCGCCGGCGGGCACGCCAAAACCGATCATCGACAAGCTCAACGCAGCCGTGAACGCCGCGATCAAGCGGCCGGATATCGTAAAACTGTGGACCGAACAGGGTGCGGTTCCGATGTCGATGAGCCCCGAAGAATTCGACAAGTATTTGCGCGGCGATATCGTGAAGTGGGGCGAAGTCGTCAAGAAATTCGCCAACAAGCCGTAATAAGGCTCTTCTCGATGCCGAGCGTTCGATTTCGCCTCAATGGCGTCGAGACCTCTGTCGATGCCGACCCGGACCGGCTGCTGCTCGATATCCTGCGCGGTCCGCTCGGTATGACCGGGCCCCATTTCGGCTGTGGGGCCGGCGAATGCGGTGCCTGCAATGTGATCATCGGCGACCGCGCCGTAAGCTCCTGCGACACCCCGCTATGGTCGGTCGCGGACAAGGACATCACCACGCTCGAGGGCTTGGGCAGCGCCGAGCAGCCGCACCCACTCCAGCGCGCCTTCATCGCCGAGCAGGCAATGCAATGCGGCTATTGCGTTTCCGGCATCCTGATCAGTGCGGCGGCGCTGCTGAAACGAAACCCCTCGCCTTCCAGCACCGAGATCAAGGAAGCGCTCGACCGTAATCTCTGCCGCTGCGGTTCGCAGAATCGTATGGTGCGCGCGGTGCTGCGCGCGGCAAGCGATATGGCCGCCGGATGAATTCGCCCTCGCCGCCCAAACTGCCGGTGAGCCTTGCGGCGAACCCAAGACTGTCGTCGTGGCTGAAATTTTCAACGGACGGACAGGTGACGGTCTCGCCGGGCAAGGTCGAGATCGGGCAAGGCATCGTCACTGCATTGGCGCAAATTGCCGCCGATGAACTCGATGTCGACATCGCGCGTGTGCGGATGGTACGCGCCTCGACGGCGGCGAGCCCCAATGAGGGCGTCACCTCGGGTAGTCTTTCGATCCAGCAATCCGGCCGTGCGCTCCGACACGCCTGCGCGGAAGTCCGGCATATTTTTCTCGCCGCGGCGTCGGATCGGCTTGGTGTCGGCATCGATACGCTTGGCGTCGAAGACGGCACGATTTCAGGTCCCGGCAATATCAGGACGAGCTATTGGGAGCTGGCGGACGAGATTTCGCTGGACCGCGACGCGACGGCGGACGTTGTACCAAAATCAGCCGGGCAACGCAGGCTGGCGGGGAAGTCGGTGCAGCGGATCGACATTCCCGACAAGGTCTTCGCACGGCCGCGCTTCATTCATGACACCGCGCAGCCGGGAATGCTGTACGGCCGCGTGCTGCGGCCGGAAATCTCGGGTGCAAAGCTCTCCGGCCTGAACGAGGATGGCGCCCGCAACGCCACGGGCTTCATCGCCGTTGTACGTGACGGAAGCTTTGCAGGCGTCGTCTGCGAAACCGAATATGACGCCGAGGTTGCGCTCAAGGCGCTGCGAAAAGGAGCAACGTGGTCTGGCAGCGACACATTGCCCGATGAGAACGATCTGACCCTGTTCGTGAAATCGCAGCCCACCGAATCGGTGATCATCGACACGCGCAAGGCGCCATCGCGCGGAGCAAAGAGCCGCACAATGAAGCGGCAATACACCCGCCCCTATATCGCGCATGCATCGATCGCGCCGTCCTGCGCGATGGCGCAGTGGGACGGAGACAAGGTGCGGGTCTGGACCCACAGCCAGAGCATCTATTTCCTGCGCACCGATCTGGCGCTGGTGCTGAAATTGCCGGTGGAGAATATCACCGTCGAGCATATGGAGGGCGCCGGCTGCTACGGGCATAACGCCGCCGACGATGTTGCGCTCGATGCGGTGTTGCTCGCCAGGGCGGCCGATGGCCGGCCGGTCCGCGTGCAATGGTCACGCGAAGGCGAGATGTCGCAAGGGCCGTTTGGGCCGGCGATGGTGGTCGAAATCGAGGCCGATCTCGACGCGAACGATGAAATCGTGGATTGGCGGCATGCGATCTGGAGCAACGGTCACACGTCGCGTCCGGTCGGCAAGGCTCCGCCTGCTCTTCTTGCCGCAACTGAGCTGGAAGACCCCTTTCCCCGCCGTATCTCTGACAATCAAAGACAGGCCAACGGCGGTGGCGCCGATCGCAATGCGATCCCGCTGTATGATTTTCCGTCCTGGCAAGTCGACTATCATCGCCTGCTCGCTATGCCGGTCAGGACCTCGGCGTTGCGGTCGCTGGGGGCTCACGCCAACGTATTTGCGATCGAGTCGTTTCTCGATGAGCTGGCGACGGAGCGCGGCGAGGACCCTGTCGGATTCCGGCTGCGCCATTTGTCCGACGAGCGGGCAAAGGACGTCATCCGTGCCGTCGCGCGTCGCGCAAACTGGAAACCGGCGAAACGGCCGGGATACGGCTACGGCATCAGTTTCGCGCGCTACAAGAACACAGGCGCCTATTGCGCCGTCGTCGCCGAGATCGAGGGTGACGAAGAAATCCGGGTCAAGAAGCTGACGCTGGCGGTCGACGTCGGCGAGGTCATCAATCCGGATGGCGTGATCAACCAGATCGAGGGTGGTGCGATCCAGGCAACAAGCTGGACGCTGAAGGAACGCGTGCGGTTCGATCGGGAGCGCATCACCAGCACGGCGTGGTCGGAATATCCGATTCTGCGCTTCACCGAAGTGCCCGAGGTCGAGGTCTTGTTGATTCCACGGCCGAATCTCAGTCCGCTTGGCGCCGGAGAGGCCGCCCTCGGCCCGGTC
The DNA here is from genome assembly GCA_963731915.1 of uncultured Alphaproteobacteria bacterium. Taxonomy (GTDB): domain Bacteria; phylum Pseudomonadota; class Alphaproteobacteria; order Rhizobiales; family Xanthobacteraceae; genus Bradyrhizobium. The sequence continues at coordinate 106,534 of CAVSXQ010000045.1, read as the reverse complement.
GCGGCGGCGATCGGAAACGCAGTGTTCGATGCGTTGGAGATTCGGGTCCGCAATCTGCCGATCACCCGGGAAAGGCTGATCTCGGCGATTGAAGCGGTTGGCTAACCGCCAGACCAAGACGAATTATAAGCGTTTTCAATGGCTTCGACATACAACACCGAACCTATCGGCATGATGCTGCAAGGCCACATGTCCCTCGGAATCGCCGACGGCCATCGTTTTGGATGATAGCCGCGCGGCGTGAACGATATTATCGTTGGAGCAAGGTTGGAGAATCTTCGTGCGGAATCCCTGGATCTTGGCAACGGCCTCAACGGTCGCGCTTGTGGGCGTGAACGACGCATATGCCGCGCCTGCATATACCTGGACCGGCTTCTACATCGGCGTAAACGGCGGCGCCACCAGCCATGAAGCTTCGACAAACGATCTCAACCGCTGGGGCGGGCTCGGCACGACGCCCTATGTCAGCCCATGGTTCAAATCCACTACAACCCGCGCAAGCTTCGGCGGCCAAGCCGGCTATAGCTGGCAAATGAGCTATTTCGTTGTCGGCGTCGAGGCGGACGTCAGTTATGTCGGCGCGTCGAATACATTCGTTCCACCCAACAATCTCGTCCTCGCCGGTTGTGGGAGTTGTCGGGCGTCGGCCACCAACGAGCTTACCTGGCTATCGACCTTTCGTGGACGCGCGGGCATTGCGGTGGACCGCCTTCTGTTCTTTGGCACCGCCGGCGCCGCTGTTGGACAAGTCAGTAATCGCTGGGGCTGGGGCACCCCCGGCTTTGACTTCAGCGACTCGCAATTCAACGTAAACAATACGCAGGTCGGTTATGTGGTTGGCGGCGGCATCGAGGCTATGATTACGCCGAACGTTTCCGTCCGTTTCGAGGCGATGCATATCGATCTTGGGACCTCGCGCAGCACGATTACCGGCCAACCAAATTGCTGCCAGGCCCCTGGCACCTTCACGACCGAATTCAGGAACACAGCAGACATCGGCCGTGTCGGCCTGAACTTCCGCTGGTAGATCCCTTCATACCCGAAGCCGGAATCAGGTTCGCGAAGGCGTAATGCCTTCAAGCCTGTTTCGTATGATGCGCCCCATATCGTTGCGCGGGATGTCGGCGACCTTGACGATATGAACCGGGACAAACAGGGCCGGAAGGTTTTGGGCGCAATATGCACGCAAGCCCTTAACGTCAATTTCGACGCCGCCGGCCACCACGGCCCACACTTCATCGATCCCCGCCGCGTTGGCGCGGCAGAACGCACCGGCGTGCGCCACGCCAGGATACGACTGCAAGACACTCTCGATCGTTTCGGGATTGATCTTGTTGCCGCCGACATTGATGACGGCCTTCTCCCTGCCGGCAATAATCAGCAGGCGTTCCGGCGTAATGGTTCCGAGATCGCCGGGATAGAACCATCCGTCCTTGAAGACGTCCTGTGCATTGCGCGGCGTTCCGACGTAGCCGGAGACGCATGTATGACCGCGGAAACGAACCAGGCCCTGCTCGCCAGCCGGCAAAGGCCGATCGGCTCCGTCGACGATCTCGGCGCCAATCCAGGGGGCGATGTATCCGACGGCTCCCTTGGTGCCGATGATGCGGTGCGCGGGAGCTGAAGCCAGCGGCGTGATCTCGGTCGCGGCATAGGTTGCGATGAGATGCGTGCACATCCGCATCCGAACGCGCTCGGAAAGCGCGGCGGTGAGCATTCCTCCCGAGGACAGCATGGTCTCGAACGGGCAGATGAAGTCCGGCGAACTCTCATAGTAGCCGACGAACTCGGCGGCGCTGGCCGGCGAGCCGATCATGCACTGGACCCGATACAGACCGAAAGCCTGCAACGTTTCCGCAGGGTCGGTGCCGCGAAAGAATACGGCGCCGCCGCGGGCCAAAATCTTCATGGCCCACAAATAGCCCCAGCTCGTGGTCAGCCCGATATCCAGAAAGATGCGCGCGCAAGTCGGCACAACATCGCCGAAAATGCCATCACAGGCCTGAATTCGCCTGACCATCATCTCCTGCGTCAGCGCAATACCCTTGGGATCGCCTGTCGTCGCTGACGTCAACACGATGCGCGTTGCGGCGCTCTCGTAGCCGCCGTAAACGTCATGCCGGGGAAGCGGCCTGTCGTCTCCGACGGTCCAGCTCCAGTCGGCGATCAGCACCTGTTCACAACCGGCGAATTTTTGGGCCGTGTCGGTAATCACCACGTCAATCGTGAATTCGTCAGGCAGAAGCGCTTGCCCGATCGAAAGCGATACGGCACCAATTCGCTTCAGCGCAAAAATCGTGGCCAGATGAAACACCGGATCGCTCGACAGGATCGCCACCACATGGCCTGCCTTGACGCCCGTGGCGAGACAACGCCAGCCAATCGAATTGGACATGGCAAGGAGGCGGCCGTAACTGACGGGACCATAGTGCGAGCCGGGCACGCAAACGGCGAGCGAGGTCGGATGGTAAAATGCCTGAAACTGAAACGCGTCGGCGATATTCACGATAGGTGTATCCGGCGGTTTGCTCAGACTGGGGAAGAAAGTGTGATTCAAAATGTGCATCAGGTCAAACCCCTCCTGCTCCCTGCGCAACATTTGCCCGGAGCCAGGCTCGCAGACAGCGTCGAGGTGAAGGCATGACCCGCCTGAACATCCTGAGTGGGGGCGCGGCGCAAGGGCTGGTCGGAAGCCTCGTGCCGGCATTCAAGGCCCAGACCGGCCTCGATATCGCGGGGGAGTTCGGCGCGGTCGGCGCCATGGCCGACAAATTGCGAATGGGTGCGCCAACGGACATCGTCATCCTGACGGCCGCGCTGGTCGCAAAACTGGCGGAGGAGAAACTGGTCGTTGCCGCCACCATCGCGGATGTCGGTCTCGTCGAGACCGCCCTCGCCGTCCGCGCCGCCGATCCGCAGGTCGTCGCCGGGAATGCGGCCAGCCTGCGCGATGCGTTACTGGCGTCGGATGCGATTTTTGTGCCCGACATCAGGGCATCGACCGCCGGAATCCACGTGGCAAAAGTTCTGACGCAGCTGGGCATCGCCGACGAGGTGGCAGGCCGCCTCAAGATCCATCCGAATGGCGCCACCGCGATGAAGCATCTGGCGGCCTCCGACGCGAAGCGGCCGATCGGCTGCACGCAGGCGACTGAAATCATCAGTACGCCCGGTGTGGTGTTGTCCGGTTCGCTGCCATCCGGCTGCGAACTCTCGACCATCTACACGGCGGGGGTAACCGCGCAGGCCGCACACGCTGCGCAGGCCCAAATCCTGATCAAACTGCTGACCGATGCCGATCAGCAAGTATTGCGCGGGCGCGCCGGCTTCATGGCCGTGCCGAAGTAAAATCAGCTTCCGCGGCGATACCTGAGTATCCGCGCCTCGGCGTAGGACATCATCAGCGACGTCAGGTAACCGATCACGCCAAGCAGGATCACGCCGGCAAACAAATCCGCCGAGCGGAACGCTCGCGCCGACAGCAATACCGAATGCCCCAATCCATCGAGGCCGGCGAGGATTTCGCAGACCACCGACAGGATCAGCGCCACGGTCAGGCTGAGGCGCATACCTGCCAGGATGTCGGGCGCTGCCGACGGCAACGCGATCTTGAAGATGACGGCGAGGCGCGACATATGCAGCGATCGCGCCACTTCGTAAAGCCGCGGCTCGACGGCGGCAAATCCGTGAACGGTTGCAAGCAGCATCGGCCAGATCGCACCGAAGGCGATCACGAACAGGGCCATGCCTTGGGTGAGCCCGAACAACGCGATGGCAACCGGGATGATGGCGGACACCGGCAGCGGACGAAGGAATTCGAGCGACGGCGCGACATAGCTGCGCATGGCACGCGACGAGCCGATCAAGGCGCCAAGCGCTATTCCGGCAATCGAGGCCAGGAACCAGCCATAGGCCATATGCTCGAGCGTTCCGAGCAGCTTGCTGCCGAGGTCGCCGCTGGTAAAACCACGGACCAGCGACGCCCAGGCGCGGTCAGGTCCCGGAAGAAACACCGGCGACACCAGCCGCAGATTGGCGATCAGTTGCCAAAGGCCCACAAAGCCGGCCGCGACGGCGAAGCTGGCGATGCGCCAATATATCGCCGGGCGCGTCGTCATGCCGGATCCCTTACCAGGGCAGCGCGTCCGAACAGACGTTGCTGTGCGAAATTGAGGCCGGCATTGAGCCCGTAACCGATCACGCCGATCCACACCAGATAAGCCAGCATCAGATCCGGCTGCAGCCCCTGCTGGGCCGCCATGATCGCCGCGCCCAGGCCGATCGGATTGATCGCGATCTCGACGGTGACGGCGACGATCAGCGCAATGCCGGCGGCCAGACGAAACGCGACAAAGATGCGCGGCAGCGCCGCCGGGATGATGATCTTGCGCACCCGATCGGCCGGCGACAGGCGAAGCACGCGCGAGACCTCCATCAGGCGCGGCTCCACCTCGCGCACCGCAGCACGGCTCAGGATGAGAATCGGCCACACGCATGCAAAGGCGACAATCGCGATCTCCATGCGATAGCCAAAGCCGAGCGCGATCAGCGCGATCGGCAACAGCGCAATGGAGGGAATGGGACGGATCGCCTCGATGGTCACTTCCATCAGCCGGTCGAAGACATGAAACACCCCAAGCGCAATGCCGAGGCTCAGCCCGATAGCGCCGCCGATGAAAAGGCCTGCGAATGCCGATGCCAGCGTATCTCGCGTGGCGCTCAGAAACGTGCCGTCGCCAATGGCCGAGCCGAACGCAGCCGCAATCGCGCTCGGCGGTGCCAGCGAGTCGCTGTGCAGATCGACCGAGCGCGCCCAGATCTCCAGCGCGGCCAGCGCCGCGACCGGAAGCACCAGTGCTTTGATGCGATCCGGGATCACGCTTCGGATGCCTTGATGAAATCGAACAGTTCTCGGCGCAGACGCAAGAACTCCGGGTTCTCGCGCGTCGTGAGCTGGTCGCGCGGCCGCGGCAGATCGATCTTGAGTTCGATGCCGATCCGGCCGGGATTGGGCAACAACCCGATGACGCGGTCGCCGAGATAGATCGCCTCTTCCAGATCGTGGGTCACGAAGATGACCGTCATGTTGCCGGCGGCGACCAGCGACAACACCTCATCCTGCAGTCCCTGCCGCGTCATTGCATCCAGCGCGCCAAACGGCTCGTCCATCAGCAGCGCCTTGGGGTCTTGCGCGAGGCAGCGTGCGATCTGCAGCCGTTGCTGCATGCCGCCGGACATTTCGGCGGGATATTTTCCGGCGTGGTTGGGCAGGCCGACTTTCCTGAGCAGCGCGTCGATTCGAGGCGCGCGCGCCGAGGCCGCCACACTGTTCGCCTCCAGCGCCAGCGAGACGTTACCGGCGGCGGTGCGCCAGGGAAGCAGCGCCTTGCCGTAATCCTGAAACACGATCGCGATGTCGCGCCGCGGCGCGCGCATCGGCTGACCGTCGAATTGCACCAAACCGCCGGTCGGCTGGTAGAGCCCGGCGGCGAGCCGCAACGCGGTGGTTTTGCCGCAGCCGGACGCGCCGATGATGCAAAGGAATTCGCCCGGCTTTACCGTCAGGCTCAAATCCTCGACGATCGCCTTGCCGCCGAGATCGAGCGTGACATTCGAAAACGCGATCTGGGCCCGCGCGGTATCGACTGCGCTGACCTCCCGGGACGCAACTAGCGATAAAGCCACGATCAATCTCCGTCCGGGTATACGAATTGCAGGGTGGAGCCGAGGTGCGCCTTCAGCATGGCCTGCGCTCCCGCAACGTCGCGCGCCAACACCTTGTCGGCGAGGCCACGATGCGCGGCGATAAAATTCTTGCCGCTGTCAAAGCCGCGCATCATGACGCGGCGATACCGGTAGGCCTGATCGTAGAGATCGGAATGGGCGGTCAGTAGCCGCTTTGAGCCGCACGCCGCCAGAAGCGAGGTGTGAAACGCCTTGTGCAGCTTGTCAAAGTCGGCTGCGCCCTCGCGAAACTCGCTCGCGCTGCGTTCGATATAGCGGCGCATCTGGTGCAACGTTCCGAGGATGCCGGCCTCCCATGCATCGTCGCCATTGGCGATCGCGAGCTGCAATGCCTCCATCTCCACCACGGTACGCATCCGCGTGATGTCGAGCAGGTCTTCGCGGCTGACCTCGGCCACGCGAAAACCGCGCTGGCCGATCCCGACAATCAAGCCCCGCGAAACCAGCCGTGACAGCCCTTCGCGAAGCGGGGTGGCGCCGATGTCGTAGCGGCGGACCAGATCGACAATCCCGAGCCGCGCCCCGGGCTCCAGCAGCCCGGAGATGATGTCTTGCTCCACGAGGATGGCCGCGCGTTCGCTTAGCGTATCCGCGCCCAAAACTTCTTCCGGTTTCCGGTGCGGCTGTGCTGCCATAGCGGATGCCTTCGGCTATTTCAGGATCAGCTTGTCGAGATCGAGCTTGCTCTGCAACATCTTCTGCGACGACATGATATCGATCCACCACGCAAGCTGCTCGGGCTTGAGAACCGGTTCGGACCGGTTCGGCGGCGTGGCCTTGACCAGCTCAAGCGGCTGCTTGGTGAACTTCGAGATCGACGCGGACGCCTTCTCCCGGTCACCGTTGACGATGGGAGCTGCTTCGGCGATCGCGGCGCGGAATTTCTTGACGAGCTCGGGATTCTTCGCGGCCCATTCGCGCGAGGCGGCATAGAAGATGATCGGCTCGGTGCGGCCGAGTTCGGCCGCGTAGCGGGCGCCCACCGTCCCGAGCCCGGCATTCGTCATCCGCGTCACGAACGGTTCACCGGTGAGCACCGCATCGACACTGCCCGATTTCACGATGTCCATCATGGTGGGAAATGTCACTTCGACGAAATTGACCCGCTTCGGATCGACGCCCTTCTCGACCAGCCATTTCACGAACAGGACATGAAGGAACGCGCCGAGCCCGGGCGCGCCAACCTTCTTGCCGATAAAATCCTTGGGTTCGTTGATGGTGATGCCATTGCGGACGAACGCGGCAACATTGTTGTTGGTGACCGGGCTCATCACGGTGGCGCCGCCGATCGCTACCAGATCCAGCCCGCCGTCCGCGGCCTGCAGGAACACGGTGGAAGTCGGTCCGCCGATCTGGATCGAGTTGGAGAGGATCGCGGCCGGAATATTCGAATTGATCCCGATCAGCACCATCTCGGCCTCAAGGCCATGCTTTTTGAAGATGCCCTCGTCGATCGCGACCATCGCCGATCCGCAGTCGGAAGTCGCGGTGCAACCGATCTGGATTTTGCCCTGCGCCAGGACGGGGCCGGCAGACAAGAGAACCGCAATCGCCGCGGCTGCCATCAATCTGGTCATTTCACGCCTCCCCGGTCGCGATATTTGCCATCGCCTCTTGTTTATCGATATTTTTAATGATCATATATTTTAGCAAACCACAAGGGGGCAGCCATGAAACTGGCGACATTTCGGAACGGCAACGGGGAAAAAATAGGGCTGGTTCACAGCGGGGATACGCGGCTGTTCGACCTCGCCGGGGCCGCGGAGCGGGCTGGCAAGGGCAACCCTGCCTTCGCATCGATGCTGTCGCTGATCGACGCCGGTCCTGCAGCGCTGGATCTGGCGAGCCACCTGTTCGAAAAGCACGGCAAGGATGAGACGCTGTCCGACAGCGTCGCCGGCGTCGAAATCCTCGCACCGATCCCTGAGCCGCGTCAGATGCGCGACGGCATGTCATTTCCGCTGCATATCCTGCAGGCGCCACGCGGGCAGCTCAAGCTGGCGGCACGCGCCAAAAACGACATGGCCGAACTCGCAAGGATCGACGCGGAACCGCTGGGTGAATTGCCCGAAGTCTATCGCAAGCAGCCGATCTACTACATCACCAACCGCTTCAGCGTGCGCGGCACCAACACGACGGTGATGTGGCCGCGCTACAGCAAGGTGATGGACTACGAGCTCGAGTTCGGCATCATCACCAAGAACAAGGGCGCCAATATTTCCGCGGCAAAGGCCAGGGATCACATTTTTGGCTACACGATCTTCAACGATTTCTCGGCGCGCGACGCGCAGCGTATCGAAATGGAGGGACGGCTGGGGCCGGCAAAAGGCAAGAGTTTCGACGGTGGCAATGTGATGGGGCCGTGGATCGTCACGCCAGACGAAATCGGCGATCCCTACAAACTCAAGATGGAAGTGCGCGTCAACGGCAAGATGCGCTCGCAAGGCATCTCGGACGGAATGCTGTTCTCGTTCGAGGAAATCATTGCGCATGTCACCAAGGACGAAACCCTGATGCCGGGCGAATTCATCGGATCCGGAACGGTCGGGAATGGTTGCGGGCTGGAAATCGGATGGTATCTGGAACACGGCGACGCCATCGAACTCGAAGTAGAAAAGATCGGAATTCTGAAAAACCGGGTTGAACGGCAGAGCGCCTGATCCTTTAAAAGACAATCAGAAAAAACATCCGGGAAGGAGAACGCCCATGGCGCGTAAACTGATCGACATCTCGGTGCCGCTGCAAAACGACGTGCCGGCCGACCCGCCGGGCGGACATCCGACCATCCAGTACATCGATCACCAGCAGGGCCTGCCGCGGATGCTGCAGTTCTTCGAGGGATTGAAGGCGGAGGACTTGCCTGATGGTCAGGGCTGGGCGGTCGAGCAGGTGCAACTCTCGACCCACAACGGCACGCATCTCGACGCGCCCTGGCATTTCCACCCCACCATGAACCGCGGCGAGCGGTCATGGACCATCGACGAAGTACCGCTGGAATGGTGTCTGCAGCCGGCCGTGAAACTCGACTTCCGGCATTTTCCCGATGGCTATGTCGCAACCGCCAAAGATGTCGAAACAGAATTGAAGCGCATCGGCCACACACTGTCGCCGCTGGAAATCGTCGTGGTCAATACCAGCGCCGGCGCCAAATATGGCCGGCAGGACTACGTCACGTCCGGCTGCGGCATGGGCTATGAGGCGACGATGTATCTGCTGGAACGCGGCGTGCGGCTGACCGGCATCGACGGCTGGAGCTGGGACGCGCCGTTCGTCTACACCGCGAAGAAATATGCCGAAACCAAGGATGCCAGCCTGATCTGGGAAGGCCACAAGGCCGGCCGGCATATCGGCTATTGTCACATCGAGAAGCTGCACAATCTGGAGCTGCTGCCCTCGACCGGCTTCACTGTGTCCTGCTTCCCGGTCAAGATCGAGCGGGCCTCCGCCGGCTGGACCCGGGCGGTTGCCATTCTCGACAGCTAGACGACTTGTAGACACAAGTCTGCGACGATGGCTTCCGTAGACGCGCGGAAAAAGGCCGCCTAAACTCCCCGCAATCATCCGACGCAGGATCAGCCGGCGCGGACAAACCGGCGGCTATACCGCCGGGCCATAACGAGGGGAGGAAATCATGAACCGTTTTTCGTGGGTTTGCCGCGCTGGCATGCTTGCATCGGCCGCCGCACTGTCATTGGTCCTTACGGCACCTGCTTCCGCGCAGGAAAGTTTCAAGCTCGGCATCGTGACATTCCTGTCCGGCCCCGCCGCCGACAGCTTTGGCGTCCCGGCCCGTAACGGCGCGCAGTTCGTCATCGACCAGTTGAACAAGGGCGCGGCCCCCTCGCCTTACGAAAAGGTCGGGTTCGGCGGCATGAAGATCGAGCCTATCATCATCGATGAGAACGGCGGCGCTACCAAGCAGGTGCAGGAACTGCGCAATCTCTACCAGCGCGACAATGTCGATGTCGTGCTCGGCTATATCAGCTCCGGTGATTGCCTGGCGATAGCGCCGATTGCGGAAGAACTGAAGAAGATGCTGGTGCTGATGGATTGCGGCACGCCGCGCATCTTCGAGGAAGCCAAATACAACTATGTGTTCCGCACGGCTGCGCATGCCACGATGGATAATGTCGGCCTGGTCCGGTACATGAAGGCCAAGAACGTCAAGATGGAAACGCTTTCGGCAATCAACCAGGACTACGCCTGGGGACAGGATAGCCGGGCCGACTTCGTCGCCGCAGCCGGACAACTTTATCCTAACGCCAAGCTGGTGACCGACCTGCTGCCGAAGTTCGGCGCGGGACAATACGGTACTGAAATCTCGGCGCTCGTGAGCGCAGGCTCGGACGTGGTCTATTCGAGCCTCTGGGGTGGCGATCTGCAGTCCTTCATCCTGCAGGCATCGCCCCGCGGCCTGCCGAAACGCAGTCAGCTCGTGTTCAGTGCCGCCGACCATGTGCTGCCGCCGCTCGGCGACAAGATGCCCGACGGCACCATCATCGGCGCCCGCGGCGCCTACGGCCTGATGTCGCAGAAATCCCCGCTGAACGACTGGCTGTTCAAGGGCTATGAGGCTGTCAACGGCGTCTATCCGGTGCAGGCCGCCTATCGCATCACGCAGTCGATCCTGGGATTGAAGGCTGCGGTCGAGAAGGCGATGGCCAAGAACGGCGGCAAAAAGCCTTCGACCGACGAAATGGTCGCGGCGATGACCGGGCTCGAATGGCCCTCGCCCGGCGGGCTGATCCAGATGAAGCTCGCCGACGGCCACCAGGCGATCCAGTCAATCGGCTTCGCCCGCACCAAATACAACCCCGACCTCAAGCGGGTCGACCTGGTCGACATCCAGTATTTTCCGGCCGAGTGCGTCAATCCGCCGCCGGGCGTCAAGTCGCTGGACTGGATCAAGGGCGGCATGCAGGGCGCCAAATGCAATTGAGCGGCGCCGGCAGCTAGATAGCGCAGCTATGCAGCGGCACGAACCCACGCGTTCGCGCCGCTGTTTGCTGCCCACAACTTCCCGCCTAAACTCCCCGCCATGAATTTTTTCCTGACCATCGTTCTCGACGGCCTGATTCAGGCTTCATGGCTGTTTGTCGTGGCGCTGGGGCTCACGCTGGTGTTCGGCGTGCTGAAAATACTCAACATCGCCCATGGCAGCTTTTACGCGCTCGGCGCCTATATCGCGGCCACCGTCGTGACGCTGGTCGCAGCGCACAGCCTGCCGCCGAGCATAGGCTTTGTCGCGATGCTGATCGCGGTCGCACTGATCGCAGCAGCCGTCGGCCTGCTGCTCGAGCGCGGGCTTCTGAAGATGTTCTATGGCCGCGACGAAGTAGTGTTGCTGCTGGTGACCTATGCCGTGTTCCTGATCCTCGAAGACGTCACCAAGCTGATCTGGGGCGTCAATCCGATCTATGCAACGCAGCCTTATGAATTGTTCGGCAATCTGGAATTCGCCGGCCTCTATTACGTCGGCTACGATCTCGTGCTGATTCCGATCTCGGCCGCGATCGGTTTTGCGATCTGGTTCGGCCTCAACCGCACCATCACCGGCAAGATCGTGCTGGCCGTGATCCATAACGAAGAGATGAGCGTCAGCATGGGGGTGCGCGTCAACCGCGTCTATGCGTTTGCCTTCGCGTTCGGTGTGCTGCTGGCGGCACTCGCGGGCGCGCTGACCGCACCGAAGATATCGATGCAGCCGGGCCTCAGCTCGGATGTGATCATCCTGAGCTTTGCCATCGTGGTGATCGGGGGATTGGGCAGCGTCGAGGGCGCGGCCGTCGGTGCTATTCTCGTCGGGCTTGCACGCGCGGCGTCTGTACACCTGATGCCGCAAGCCGAGCTGTTCGTGATCTATCTGATCATGGCGGGAGTGCTGATGTTCCGGCCTGAAGGCCTGTTCAAGCGCGAAACGGCAAGGCGCATCTGATGAACAAGGGCCTGCATCCTCTCGTCATGATCGCGCTCGTGGTGGCCGTCACCTTGTTCGGCCGCGTGCTGCCGACCTGGACCCTGTCGCTCGCGACCATCGCCGCCGCCAATGCCCTGATCTCGCTCGGCATCGTCGTGCTGGCGCGGACCGGCAACGTCTCGTTCGGTCAGGGGTTGTTCTATGCCGCCGGCGGCTACGGAGTCGCGCTGATCGCCAATGGCTGGGGTCTCACCGACGCCGTCGCGCAAGTGATCATCGGTGCTATATGCGGCGGCGTACTCGGACTGGTGATCGGTCCCCTGATCGCCCGCTACAGCGGCATCTTCTTCGGTATGCTGACGCTGGCGCTGTCTATGGTGTTCTATGGCGCGCTGGTGAAGACCACGGCGCTCGGCGGTTCGGACGGATTCAATGTCGGACGGCCGAGCCTTTTCGGTATGAGCTTTGCCGATCCGCGCGAGGCCGACTTCATGCTCTATGCGGTGTCCGTCATCACGACGGGATTTGCCGGTATCACGGCAACCATCCTGTTCCGATCCGAGTTTGGACTGGCCAGCCTTGCCGTGCGCGAGAATAATCTGCGCGTCGAATATCTCGGCCTTTCCGCCAACCGGATCATCTCGATCAATTTCGTGATCGCCGCGATCTTTGCCGGCGCCAGCGGCGCCTTCGCGCTGATGGCGCAGCGGCATATCGATCCGCAATTTGCCTACTGGACCACGTCGGGCGAATTCGTCTTCGTGGCGGTACTCGCTGGAAATCAGAGTGTTGCCGCGGTGTTTGTCGCCTCGATGGCGCTGGAACTGGTCCGCTCTTTCTCGAACCTGTACCTCCCCAACACCTGGCAACTCGTGCTCGGTGTTTTCCTGCTCGGCGTGATTCTTTTTCTGCCGCGCGGCATCGGTTCGCTCTGGATCCGGGACAGGCACAGGAAGCGCAAAGTCACCGCCAAAGCGCTGGCCGGCGAAAAGGAGGCGGCACTGTGACTCCGGTGCTTTCTGTGCGCGGCCTCGACAAACGGTTTGGCGCCGTCGTGGCTGCCGACGCCCTGACCCTGGACATCCCTGCTGGCCAGAAGATCAGCCTGATCGGCGCCAACGGCGCGGGCAAGACAACCTTTGTCAATATGGTCACCGGCTATCTCGAGCCGGACAGCGGTTCGATTTCGCTCGACGGGCTTGATATCGGCGGACGTTCGCCACGAAACGTCGCGCGGCTTGGTATCTCGCGTTCGTTCCAGATACCGCAGTTGTTTATTGAGCTTACCGCGGCGGAAAATCTCACGGTAGCCATTTCCGGCGCAGGCAAGAAGGCCTTGTCGTTCCATTCGCCATCACAGGCACAGCAGCGCCACGACAAGGCGGTCGAACTGCTGCAGCGTTTTGGCCTTGCCGACCTCGCCGAGCGTCCGATCTCGGAGTTGGCCGGTGGCGTACGTAAAATGATCGACATTGCCATGGCGCTGGTGCGGCGACCGAAATTGCTGTTGCTGGATGAGCCGACCTCCGGCGTCTCGGCGGAAGAGAAATTCGCCACCATGGACCGCGTTATCCATGCAGTCGCGCCCGATGCTGCCACGATCGTCTTTGTCGAACACGACATGGAAATCGTCAGCCGCTACGCGGATCGCGTGGTCGCGTTCTACCAAGGCCGCATTCTCGCCGACGGCGATCCCGGCGATGTCCTGAGGGATCAGGAAGTACGCCGCTATGTCACCGGAGGGGCGCGATGAGCAACCCACCGCCGCTGATTGAGATCGACAACCTCGTCGTCGAGATCCAGTCGATGCCGGCCCTGCGCGGCTTTTCCATGCGTATTGCCCGCGGCGCCATGGTCAGCCTCGTCGGCCGCAACGGCGCCGGCAAGACCACGCTGATGCGTTCGATCATGGGCCATCTGAAGCCGGCGCGAGGCGTCATTCGCTTCGAAGGCGCCGACCTGGCCGCAAGCCCGCGCCATGCGCGCGCTGCCCTCGGGATTGGTTACATGCCGGAGGATCGCTGCCTGGTGCCCCAATTGACGGTGGAGGAAAACATCCTGCTGCCGCTGTGGGTCGCCGATCATCTCGACCGCAACGCGCGGCTGGATTTCGTCTACGGGGTGATCCGCGAGCTCACGGACATGAGAGACCGCAAGGCGCTGCTGTTGAGCGGCGGCCAGCAGAAACTGGTCGCGCTCGGACGCGCGCTGGCGATCGGCACCCGATGCCTGCTGCTCGACGAACCCTTTGAAGGGATCGCGCCCGCGTTGTCGGAGCGGCTGTCGGAGGTTCTGGCATCGCTGAAGGGCAAGGACCTCACCTTGCTGATGTCGCAGTCGGATATGAACCATTCCCGCGATTTGATCGACGTGGAATTCACGATCGAACGCGGCGCCAATCTGATCCCGGCATAGGGGCCTGCGTCAGTGAACCACAACGGTACGAATCCGGTTCGCGGGCTGGGTCGGCGGGGCGAGAACCGGCGCCAGACCGGAGCCGACGAATTCGGCCTGAACGGCTTCAGAGATCCAGTTTGTGGTCTCGGGATGGCTGATGGCATATGCGATCAGCGCGACCGCGACCAAAACGGGTAAGGCGATCAGCTTGATATTCCAGTTCCGGTAGATGCTCTGGTCGTCTTGCGGTGACTGGTCGAACGAGCCATGCATGGACGCCTCCATAACGCGGATACGCTCCCCCGCAGAGTCACTTACCGCAGCGCACGCAAGGACCTTGTGAAATACTTCACATGTTCGTCAGGTTCACCGGTTTGTGAGAGGTGTCGCTGCCGAGACGGGGATCCGCGGCAGCAGAACCGCGTCAGTTGCCGTCGTCATCCGATCCGGCTTCAACCAGCGTTTGCAACGGTTCGGGCTTCAACACGACGATGGCGCCATGCTCGAGCCGGACCCAGCCGCGCGTCGCCCATGCCCGCAATTGCTTGTTGATGCTTTCGCGGGTCATGCCCACCATTTCGCTGATTTCCTGCTGGGTGATCGCGATGCTCCGCCCGCCCTGCGCGGCCTTGTGGCGCTCGGTCAGTCGAAGCAGCGCACTGGCAAGGCGGCCAGGCAGATTTTGCAGAATGACCTGTTCGACCTGGTCGCTGGTCCAGCGCAACCGCGTACACAAGAGTTCGATGAACTTCATCGCCAGCGCCGGCTGGCTGCGTACGAACGGAATGAAATCGCGGCGATCGATGATGAAAAGCTCGCAATTGGTGTTTGCGGTGACATCGGCCGAGCGGGACAGGCCATCGAGCAACGCGACCTCGCCAAAAATCTCGCCGGGTCCGATCAGGTTCAGGATCGCGTTGCGCCCATCGGGCGAGGAGACGCTGATCTTGACCGTACCGCTGATGACCGCAAACAGGCTGGTGCCCGGATCCCCCTTTGAGGCGATTATTGCCCCACGCTTCAACGTGGTGTGCTTGGCGTAGCGGCAGAGCTGGTCGAAGGCGTCAGGCTCAAGGTCGGCGAAATACGGATGCTTGCGCAAAACCGATAATTTGCCGCTCGGAAATCCACGAGCTTCGCCTGTGTTGTCCTGAGGCACGCCGGGTGAAACTCCAGGAAGGGACGCGGGGATACCGTCCTTCCGTAGTCAACGGCGCCGCGCTTTTCAACCAGAAACCGCCTTCCGGGCCGTGCCGGGGGGCCGCAGGGCGAAGATGACGGCCAACTTCATATGCTTTGCCCCAACCCGCCCTTATGTGTCCGGGCAATGGAGCCCGTGCGCAAGAACCGGTTGTAGGCCACTACGAGCCATTCACGCCCCGAAACGAAAAAAAGCCAGCAAACGCCGCCGGGTTTGCTGGCTCATTTCATCCCACAGAATATCAGAAGCTATTTTCTAGGGGCCGAATTGGACAAAGGATATGTAGACCATGTGCATGTGGCCGTCGTGGGCAGAAGTCCGCAACCGCAGATCGTGTTTTCACCGACCTTGAGCACCAGCGGCAACGGATGCTCCGACCTCGGATTGGTGGAATCACCTCGTGATCTTCTGCCGGATCGCTTCCGGTAAAACATCCTGAGCTTCCTCCAACCACCGGTTCAGATTAGCGAAAGGCGATGGCAGAACAAGCGCTTAAGCCGTCCGATGCAGATAAAGGATGTGAAAACGCGGTGCTCCACGGCGGTCGCCGGGTCTGTTGCTACTGAACTGTCCAAAAGCGTAGGCCGTCGATATCGGGCGGCCGGCTATTCTTTGGCAATTCCCATTTCCTTGATCACGCGCGCATACTTGGCAAGTTGGTCACGCGTCATGACCCGGAGCTGATCCGCCGAGCTGCCGCGCACCGCAAACCCCAGTTCCTCGAGCTTGCGGCGAACTTCGGCATCGCCAAGCGCCTTCAAGACCTCGGCGTTCAACCGGGCGACGATCTCCTTCGGCGTGCCGGCAGGCGCCAGCATCGCAAACCAGGAATTGAAGAAGAAGCCGGGTAGTCCCGACTCGGAAACGGTAGGCACGTCAGGGAATTGAGCCAGCCTCCCTTCGGTGGTCACCCCGATCAGTCTCAACTGACCACCACGCACCAGCGCCGCAACCGTCCCCAGGCCCTGGAAACCAATCGGAATCTGCCCGGCTGCAACGTCGGTCGCCGCCTGCGTTGCGCCCTTGTAGGGCACATGCGTCAGCGAAATGCCGGCCGCGGAGGCAAACATCGCCATTGCGAGATGCTGCGGACTGCCGGGTCCACCCGAACTGTAGTCGATCTTGCCGGGCGTTGCCTTTGCGGCGGCGATCAGGTCGGCTGCGGACTTAAAGCTTGTCTGATTGCCCGTGATCAGCCCCCACTCCACGGTTGCGACGAGCGATACCGGCTCGAAATCCTTCAATATGTCCCATCGCATCTTCGACTGCAGGTTCGGAACCATGGTCATGATGCTGTCGTTGAAGCCACCGATCGTATAGCCGTCCGGTTCAGCGCGTGCGACCTGCTCGGCGCCGATCAATCCAGAGGCGCCGGGCAAATTCAAAATGACGATCTGCTGGCCCATATTGTCGGCCATCTTCTGAGTCACGATACGCGCGGCGACATCAACCGCACTCGCCGCTGCCAGCGGCACGATCATCTTGATCGGCCGGTCCGGATAGCTGGACTGCGCAATGGCTTGAGAGTTGAAGAGCAGCGCAAGCGGCAAGACCAGCGAACGAAACGCACGCATCAGTTTTCCCCTTTCCGGACGGTAGCCGGCTATGAACGCAAGCCGCCGCGATCTTTTGCGGAAGATTGCGCCCTATCGGCTTGCTTGGCAATCACTCGACATGGTGCGTGACATGGCGATTGATCCACGCCCAAAACAAAAAAAGCCCGGCGGCCAGAGGGCCACCGGGCTGAATGAATAAATCTGAAGTTGCGAGGTGTGCGCATCTGCATCCCGCAAGAGGCCCTGCGGCAGCTACGTCCGGTCAATCATCGTGCAATGAACTTCCTCCAATAGAGCGTATGCGGCCAGGCCCAGGGGACCTCGGGCTTATAAAGCCGATAGCCTGCTCTGATGAAATTGTTGGCCGACCGGAAATTATCCCTCGACGAAAAGGGGCCGCGTGCGGCAGTGGCCTCATGCCACGCCGCGCACCGGCACGTTCGCGCGTGCCGGCAAAACATATTTCCCAAAAGGCTCGGACGACGGCTCGCTGACGACGCCCAGCAGGGTGCATGGGGAGGATGTGGCGTCGTGACGCGCGGCCGTCGTCCGATTAGGGAATAGCAACGAAAAAACCCGCGGCGGATTTCTCCGCGCGGGCTTTGAAGATTATTGCGATGATGGCGTTATGCCACTGATTTGCCCGACGTGTCAAATACGAATTTCGCCATTTCCGAAATGGTCTCGCAGGCGGGCGAGATATCCGTACGGGCCATCGATGTCGTTATCTCCCTCGCCTGGGCGCAAACAACTGCAGAAGCCAGTCTTCGTCATCGGGCGCTCCCGGTTCCGGAAAGCCGAAGATCGGCGGAGGAACGGGATAGTTGGGCGCCGGCTTGCCGCTGAAGATGCCACGCGGTCTGTTGTCTTCCTCGGGCGGCGCAGCCCGATGTGGAGCGAGCGGGGCCATCGCGCCATCGGAATCGGTCCAATTGGCGAAGCGATCGTCAAACGTCGTGGGACGGCCGGGCGCGAAAGCTTGCCCGGCCGGAAGTGCTGCGTCTGACGTTCCTGTGCCATATGCCTGGCCCGGCGATGCACCAATCCGTCCGCTCAGATATCGTATCGGCTTGTTGGTACCGGGGCCGTTGAAACTGTCGTTCGGGTCCGGTGCAGGTTGGCTTGGATCGGGCGCGTCAGCATCGGCGCGCGGCCATCTTGTAAAGCGATGCTCGAAGACGTTGATTGGGTTTTTCAGGCGCGTGCTGAATGCAGGCACCCTGAGAGGGCGGGTTTCACCCGAGGCCGGTTCAGTCGCAAGCAGGTGATCGTCCAGGATCTCGGGAAACGCTGTACCGGGTCCGAAGAAACCGCCCCGCCTCAGCGCTTCGGCGGCGAAGGAATTGCTGTTTTGCGAGGTCGGATGATACTCGTATCCAGTCGCACCTCATCGCCAAACTCTTTCATTCGCGCCCACTGGGAGCTCAAGTCATCGCTTTCGGCGATCGTCGTATGAGGTACGTCAGGTGTCGTCTCATCTTTGTCAGGATCGAGCTTTGATTGCAGCCTTCCAAAGGGCGGCCCCATGAAATTAATCCGATCTGGTCGAACCTTGTCCGCAATGAACGCCCTGGCTTTGCTGGTGTTGCTTTCGTACTTGTGCTCAGGCTTACCCTGCAACGTGTGATGCTTTCCTTTTGAATTGACGTAGTTCAGCACGATGTGGGCCCAATCGTTGATCCCTGGTACGGAACAGCCGTGGCGTTTGTATAGGTCAGGAAAATTCTTTCGGCATATGGAGAACCACGATCTGAGGAATGAAGGATGCACGAGTGCACGGTCCGTTGACGAGAAACTCAACGTGCATCGTCGCCGAAACGGATTGCGTTTCATGCCTGCGACAAAGGTATCGAGTAGATTAGAGACAGTTAAGGATTAAAGGACGAGTCGCCTACCCAGCCGGCGCCGCGGCTCTGGACTTTGCGTTCCGTAACGTCGTAGGAGAATCCAGTCGTAACAACCATATTCGATAACTTGACAGAGTAGGTTTTCCCTCTGGGATTATATCCGATGCCTCGGAAGAATCGTGATTTAGTGGCTTCGATTAGGATCGGATCGCCGTCGCAGTCGCCGAGCGGAAAGTATTTGCGTTGGAGCTCATCATAGGGACCGATTTTATGGGGACGGCTCCAAGGTATCTTCGTGGAAAGCAATTGATCGAGTTCGGCCACGTAGGCTGACACCTTCGAGACGCAGGCGAGGGTGTTGTCAGCCCATGCGCTTGGCGTTGGCGTTACACACCAGCAAAGTGCGATAACCGCTGCCCGTCGCGTCAGATCAAATCTTTTCTCGCACATTGGAAACCATCTCCTCAACGAGCGGCCAAAGAAACGCCGACAAGTGGCGGATATCCGGTGGCCTGCGCGGCATTAGGGACGCAACCGCTGGTTAGCCCAACCTTGACCGTCTCGTGAAGACATTTCGTGCATGTCTCCTGCATTCTTTGCCAAAAGCCTCAGCATTTTTTATGCAGAACCGGCCGGCCACGCCGCGCACCGGCGCGTCGGGGAGGATGTGGCGTCGTGACGTGCGGCCGCCGTCCGATTGGGAAATGCCAACGAAAAAACCCGCGGCGGATTTCTCCGCGCGGGCTCTTGAAAATTTTTGCGATGATGGCGCTATGCCAGTGATTTGCCCGACGTGTCAAATTCTTTTTGACGCGCCGGCGATGCGCTCGCGGTGCGTCCTTACTCGAGCGCTTGCACCGGTGGCGGCGTGCCTCGTTTGGCAGGAAGCGACTCCGCCGCCCTGACGGGTGCCGGTGAACTCACATTCGCCGTCACCTGCGTCGTCGAGCCGTCTCGCGCCACACGCCGGGTTCGCTGCGATGATGGTGCGGAGCGCCGCAGTCCCCAGGAACGCGCGATCGAAGGCCCGGCCGCATAGCCGATAAACGCACCCGCGACGGCGCCAACAGGCCCCAAAACCACGGCCCCCGACAGCGCGCCGAGCGCAGCGTCGCCGGCACGTTCCTGGGCCCTTGCTTCGAACGAAATGAGAGACCCTGCGATCAGGGTGACTACCAGCAATGTCTTCATCGCGATTTCCCCCGGATATGTCGCGATGCGCACCGCACTCTAAAAATGAGGCGTCAGCGAGGAACCGGCGTCCACATTCTCGCCTAGTTCGGCCGGGTTCCCGGTTGAAAATGCCCGCGACGGGAACTCCGTCGCGGGTTTCCGATGTTCTCCGGGATGATGCTGCTATGCCCCTGATTTGCCCCGACGTGTCAAACCTAAGGCGTCGTAAACAAACTATCGAAAAAGCAACGAAACAGCTTCGACAAGTTGAAACGGCTACCGGTTAGTATCGTGACCAATGAAAAACCCGCTGCCGGTTTCCCGACGCGGGTTACGATTTTCGCGATGATGTCGATGTGCCCCTGATTTGCCCGACGTGTCAAGTGCGCGATATTCCCGTTCGACGCACGAAGTTCAGGCCAGACGGATATCGAAGGAGACAGCCGATGTATTTCGTTGCTGCCGTTCTGTTGGTTCTTTCCGGCGTATTCTACGCCGCAGGTCACCATGAGCTCGGCTCGTATAGCGCCGATGTCTGCCGGCATGGCCGCGCGTTTTGCGACAACCCGCTGATGGTTCTTGTCTTCGCCGGCCTTGCCGCCGCTTGGGGCGCCTTCGTCAGCGTCCGCTAGCTAGAGCGTTTTCAAGCGGGGCCTGCCCCGCACTTTGACGCGGGGTGGATACCGGTTCGCGTGAAGAAAACGCGTCAAAACAAATATAGAGCACCTCTCCGGCGGCGCTGAATTTCCGGCGATGATGCCGCTATGCCCGTGATTTGCCCGACGTGTCAAATCCGTTGACGGAACCAAATTCGCGCCTCCACGTTTCCCCGCTAGAGCTGAAATTTTGCGAGCGGGCTGACCGATGACCATCGAAACACCTGGACCCTCCCTCCAGCCCGGCATGGCCGAACGCGCCATCGATGCGGCGACCGACGTATCGCGGACAATTACGGAAGTCTCCGAGGGGCTTAAGGCAGCGGTCGATCGGCTGAGTGCGGCGGTCGCGGCATCCCGCAGGCCGGGCGGTACGCTCGCAACTGTCAGCGCGATTACCCGCGAGGCGCCGCTCGCGAGTCTGTTCGTCGCATTCCTGTTCGGCGTTGCGGTAGCGCGCCGGCGCTAGAGGTCGGCTCTAAGAACTTGCCCTTCGAGGCATCCTTTGCCGCCGACATCATGCCGCCGGAGATATTGCGCATATGCTCGCCGGCGCTGGTGAACTGGCTGCGCAAAAATTCCGACTGGATGCGCATGGCTTCCTGAAGATCGGTAGCGTGCACCAGCTTGCGCGCGTGCTCGAAGGCGGCCTTCATGTTCTGTTCGGTGAAGGATAGCGCCTGTTTCGAGATCTCGGTGCCGGGACTGGGCATCGAGGCCATCGACTTGGCGGCCGCATCGAAAAACATGCCGAACGCTTTTTCGGCCTGATCGATGGTCTTTTCGGCCAGGTCGCGCAATTCCGCCGGAACTTCCAACTTCGGTTCAATCATGATCGCCCTCCAGGCTGGAGGGACGTTAGCATATTTCCGCAGGCTGTCTGCGCCGTATTGAGAGCACGGCGCCCCTTCAAAACAACAGCAATGGACGGAAACTGCCGGGCAGATTGCCGATCAGGGGGCGGGTATCAGCCGCCCGAAATCTGCGTGGCGATATGGAAAGCCAGAAAAACCGCCGGCACGCTCACGAGTCTGAGAAATTGATCCACGGAAAGCATTTGGTCGTCCCCCAAGGTTCACTTCGGACACCCGCCCCCACGGCCGGCGTCAATTCGCGCGTTGAGCCGCCTGCTGCTCGCCCGTCAGCAGCTGGTCCGTATAGGCGGCGCCCGAAATCGTGAGCAGCGCCAGGATTGAAATAACGGCCAACGTTTTCATGGGAGCCATGGTCGTTTTTGAATGTGGCCAAAAACGTTTGCGCTTGGCGCATTTTCAGGACGATCCAATGGAACTTGATGGCCACGATTGCCCGTGGCTTGCCCGGTTCCCCGGGCGAGGGGAATTTCATCTTTCAATTCCGTCGCATGGCGCTGCTGCGAACGGATTCCAATGGTGTCAGGAATATGGCATGTTGATTTGGAGGCGGATGGGCCTCCAAGACGAGCGTTGCGTTTCCTCCTGGGAATTCGGGGATACGATGCTGCACACACCACGGCCGACGCCGACCTGTACGCGGTTCGAGGCCACGATCGAAATGCCCTGCATGAAATGCGCCGAGCCGATGCGGTTGACCCTGATCGAGCCGCGCCGGCGGGCCTTCGACTTGCTCACCTACCATTGCGTCGGCTGCAACTCCGACGAGAGTTTCCTGACGGCCCGATAGCGCCGTCATCGCCTCCCTGGGGGATCGACCGGCGTATGGCCGGCGAAGCCTTACAGGCGTGCGTCCAGCGCCCGTGAGCTCAGTATCGATAAGGCTCGATATCCAGCAATGGGAACGCGCTGAATACGCCTGGCGGATTGGTCGGCGATGCCGCGTGCAGATACGACTTGTCCAACTCGGCGAAGCCGGTGACGCCCAGCAGCCCGAGGCACCGGATCACTTCATCCTCGAGCAGTTCCAGCATCCGAACGACGCCTTCTTCACCGGCCGCGGCAAGGGCCCAGCACTGCAGGCGGCCGATGCCGACGAGATCGGCGCCTGAGGCAATCGCTTTCACGATATCGGTGCCGCGGCAGAACGAACCGTCGACCATGATCCTGGCTCTCCCGGCAACCGCATCGACAATCTCGGGAAGCACATGCATGGCGCCGCGGCCGTGATCGAGCTGTCGTCCGCCGTGGTTCGACACGTAGATCCAGTCGACACCGTGATCGAGCGCGATCGCCGCATCTTCGGCCGTGGCGATACCCTTGATGACCAGCGGTATCTTGTATTTGTCCTTGATCAGCTTCACCGTCCGCCATTCCAATCCCTTCTGGAAATCGCCGCCGGTGGCGCGGATGCGGCTCTCCCGGACATAGCGCTTGGCGATGTCGCGTTCGCGCCGGCTATAGTGCGCGGTGTCGACGGTCAGACAAAACGCCTGATATCCGTTGGCGATGGTCCGGCTGACGATATCTTCCACAAAAGCATCGTCGCCGCGCACATAGAGTTGATACATGCGCAGCGCATCCGGCGCGGCCTGCGCCGTATTCTCAAGACCGGGCTCCGACACCGAACTCAGCATGTGGGCGGCGCCGAACCTGCCGGCCGCGCGTGCGACGGCAGCACCGGAGCCGGGGTCAAAAATCTCGAGCGCGCCGACCGGGGCGATCACCACGGGCAGGCGCAGTTTGCGGCCGAAGGCTTCGACCGAGGCATCGACGCGGGCGACGTTGCGCAGCACGCGCGGACGGAATGCGATCTCGTCAAGCGCCATCCGGTTGCGCCGCATGGTGGTCTCGGTTTCCGCCGCCCCGACGATATAATCCCAGGCGTTCTGGTTGAGCCTGGCGCGCGCCTTGCGCACGAACTCATGCAGGTTCTGGAATTCCTCGCCGCTGGCGCCCAGTTCGACATTCCTCACCGGCTGGATCGGGGTGCCGTCATTCATGGTGTTTCTCTCCCATTTTCTTGGCCGCACCTTAGCCGCCGCGGCTGGACTGGGAAAGCTCCTCGCGATCATGGATTTTGGCAAATGCCTGCATTGGACGAATGGCATCGGGAGCGGGTTCGGGCCCGATCAGGTTCGCGCATAACAGATAATCGCGGCCTTCGGGAGTTCGAAGGCCGCGAACTAAGGGATTCAAATTTCCCGATCTACCTGTTACGACAGGCGTCACTGTTTCCTGACGGGCTTTGCGCCGACCTTCGAACCGGCCTTCGGCTGATAGGCAAAGGCATTGCTGTTGCCGCCGGCCGGGAATGGATTCGCGTCGCAAGTGCCGCCCCGGCCGGAAGACATCGCCTGACACTGCTCGAGGCTGGTATAGCCGCAGCCCCTCGTGCCACCGGTGACGTCGGTGCGGCAATAGTCGGTTGCCGCCGCGGGCGTGGCCATGGCGAAAAATCCGAGTGCGCCAAGCACCGCGGCAGGTGCCGCGCTCAGTTTCAAAATCTGCTTCATCTTTTCTCTCGCTTGTGTGTGGCTTCTGGCAGGCTGGTTCAGCCTCGCGGCCGAGATGGGACGCGCGCCGGGGTTTCGCCATCGACATAAAGAAATCGTGAGAGACTCTTTTTACGCGGCCGATCATCCGCGATGTCATATCGCATTCATCATTCAATTTGAGTGCGCGAGAGACCGGATACGGAGCGCAGATTTTCTGCCTGTGTCCTGCTGCGAGGAAGATTCTTCCGCAAAGAATTCCAGGCGGGACCGCGTTTCGTTCAATCCAGCCATGCAAGTCACGACGCTGCACCGCGATCCAATCGCCGCAACCTCAGCCGGAAAAACGGCTTCTGTATTCGGACGGCGAAACGCCGAGGTGCCGCAAGAACGCCCGCCGCATCCGTTCGTCGTCGCCGAAGCCCGCACGTTTCGCCACTTCGACCACGCCACCCACCTGCCCGCTCTCGAGCAACAGCCGCGCGGTTTCGACGCGTAGCGCCTCGACCCCGCTGGCTGGCGTCATGCCGGTGCGGCTGGCGTAGGCGCGGGCAAAGGTCCGCGGCGTCATGCCGGCCTTTGCGGCGAGCACATCGACCCGCAGATCGCTTGCGATATTTTCGATGATCCACGCATGCAGTTCGCTGAAGCGCCCTTCGACATCGGAGGCTTGTGCCGCAAGTACGGTGGAGAACTGGCTCTGGCCGCCCGGCCGCTTCAGAAACACCACCAGCCGGCGCGCTACGTCCAGTGCAGTGGTGTGGCCGAAATCTTCCTCGATCATTGCAAGCGCAAGATCGATTCCGGCGCTGACGCCGGCCGACGACCACACCCTCCCGTCCTTGACGAAGATCGCGTCGGGCTCGACGCGAATATTCGGAAAGCTGTCCTGCAATCTCGGACAATAGCGCCAATGGGTCGCCGCGCGCTTGCCGTCGAGCACGCCGGTCCAGGCCAGCACGAATGCGCCAAGGCATACTGAAGCGACGCGACGCGCCTTTGGCAAAGCCTGGGAGATCCATTTCATCAGCGCGGCGTCCTTGCGTATCTCCCAGATGCCTGGACCGCCGGGGATCACGAGTGTGTCGACCTGGTTTGGCCGAACGCTCGAAATCGGCATGGTGTCGATCATCATGCCGACGTCGGTCGCAACCAATCCGCCCGACGCTGAGAGATAGGAAAGCGAATAGCCCGGCGCCGGCAGCTCGATCGCCTCCAGTTCTGCGAACACCTGCGCCGGACCCGAGATGTCCAGCAGCGTGACGCCCGGAAAGGCGATGATGGCGATGCGGCGCGTCGATGCCTGCTCGTTTGGGTTGACGCGCCGGGATTTGGCAGATTTCGAGGGCATATTGTCCTTTAAGCTATTCCGGGCACGCCTGTACAGTTTGTGATGGACAGCTGGAGTTTTGCCATGTCGCGAAATCTGGGCCGCCAATATCGGACCATCCAGTCGCCCCTGGCCGGCTACGCGGTCAACAGCTTTCCGGACGCCTCACGCGTCAGCTCCTCGGAAAGACAGCCTCTGATGGATGCGATGAACGGGATCATCGCGGTCAATTGGAAGGCGACCGAGCCGCACTGGACTGCAAACTCCTCCCCGTTCGACCCCAAATATAGCCTCATCCTGGTCTATGACGGCGCGGGACTGATCGCGTTTTCCGTCTATCGGATGATGCGAATAGCAGGCGGCCTCGCGATCTATCGCAGCGGCACCGAAGTGCTTCCTGCCCATCAGGGCCGCGGACTCTACGGTTTCTTCACTTCCGAAGTGCTGAATTATGCGGGCACTATCGAGAACGGGGACAGAAGCGTCCTCTATGGATGGCGAACGCGAAATCCCATCGTATGGGCAGCCAACGCCAGGATCTGTGAGAAGGTGATGCCTTCCCTGCTGGACCGCACCCAGGATGCGGCGTTGCAGGCAGCCGGCCTCGAAATGTGCGCCTCGCTTTATCCGGGCAAGCCGCTCGAGGTACCCGAGATGATCATGCGTGGCGCCTATGGCCACATCAAGCATCACCGGCAGGCCTATCGCGGCGCGGTCTCATTGGTCGACGCCGCGATGTTCCGACTGATTCCGAATTCGGCGGATGCCCTGTTCTCGGTCGGGTATGCGAGGGTCTGATGTCGATGCTCGGGCAACAGACAGCTGTTGGACCAGTCACCCGGTTTGCCGACCGTGCCTATCTGGCCTGGGCGGCGGTGGCCATCGCGTACGCCATCGCCTTCCTGCAACGAGTCTCGCCGCAATCGGTCAGCCTGAGCTTCATGGCCGACTTCGAAACCGATGCTGCCGGCGTCGCGATGCTCGCCTCCAGTTATTTCTGGGGTTATACGCTGATGCAGATCCCGGCCGGCCTTCTGGTCGACCGCTACGGCGTCAAGCGCGTGGTGTTGCTCAGCATGGTGGCATCCTCGCTGGGCAGCGCTGCGTTTGCACTCGCGCCAAATCTACTTGACGTCTTTGCCGCGCGTTTGGTTGTCGCTTGCGGCGATGCGCTGGTGTTCACCGCCCTGCTGAAGCTCGTTGCGCAGAGCTTTTCCGACGAGCGTTTCGGGGTGATGTCGGGAATTTCACAGGTGTCGGGCTATGTCGGCGGCGTCATCGCGACCACGCCGCTGGCCGCCGCGGTTACCGGCTTTGGCTGGCGCGCCTGCTTCCTGTTCATCGCCTGTGTTGGCCTCATCAATCTTGTGTTTGCCAAGCTCGCCCTCAAACCGGATCCGGTGTCGCACAGCAACAAGACCCTGCGAAGCGTTCTCGCGGCTGCCCGGCAATCGCTGTCCCACGTCGCCAACTGGGGCTGCGCCATGACATTCGCGTCCCACTTCGCCGTGGTGACGACGCTGTCAGGCGTGTGGGGCATTCCGATGGTGGCGCATTTCTTCGGCATCTCGCCATCGGCCGCCGCCACGCCGCTGCTCGCCTTCATGATCGGCAATGCGGCAGGCTCAATCTTCCTCGGTCATGTTGCCGACCGCGCTGCGGCGGCTCTCGACGCCGCGTTGATCCGCATCTGCCTGTTGCGGATGATCCTGATTGCGATGCTGCTGCCGCCGGTCGCCCACGCCTTTGGCCTCGTCTACGTCACGATCGTATTCACCGCGCTTGGGCTGGTCGCCGGCGGAACCGTGCCGCTGGTGCTGAAATGCACCAAGCGGCTTTATACGACCGACCTGATCGGCGTCGGCGCATCGGTGAATACGACGGCGGCGGGAATTTTCGCCGGCCTGGCGCAGCCCGTCATCGGCTTCGCGATGATTGCGGTGAGCCAGTTCGGCGCAGCCGGTTCCGCGCAAGGCAACGCAGCGATCGGTGACGCCGGTTATTCCGCGCTCATCATCATCCTGCTCTTGATGTCGCTGCCCGGCATCGCCGGTCCGCTGCTGATGAGAAGCAAATTGATCATTCGTGCGTAGCATTGGAAGCGAAGGGGGCATTATGGATCGCTTGTATTTGCGAAGGGAAGAGGTCGCTTCGAATTACCCGGTGAGCAGCTGGCAAAGCGTGATGTTCTCCGAATTCGAAGCGCAGATGAGCAGCGAGTCGCGGCCCTTCCCCTGTGTGTTTGGCGTCGCAGGCCATCGGCAGGATCAATTGCGATATCTGTTCCTCGATCCCTATGAAGTTGAAATCCTCGGCGACCAGCTCGGGCAGTATGTTTCTGAAGCCCGCTCGTTCGGACCCAACACATCGCTGATCGTATTCACCCGGCCACGCCCGGTACAGACGATCGACGCTTATTACCGCAAGATGTGGTCGACGCTCGACCAGCTCGCCCGGTTCGACAAAAGCCCATGGCCGGCTGAAATTCCCGAGCAGATCGATCATCCGATGTGGGAGTTCTCGTTCGCGGGCGAGCCGATCTTCGTGGTGTGCAGCACACCCGCACATGTGATGCGGCAGAGCCGGCGCTCCAGCGCATTCATGCTGACTTTCCAGCCGCGCTGGGTGTTTGAGAAAATTCTCGGCACCGAGAAGGCTGCCAACGCTGCCTTCGCTGAAGTACGCAAGCGACTCATTCCCTACGACAGCGCCAGCCCCTCGCCGCTGCTGGGGCGTTACGGCGCTACCGACGGGCGCGAATACCAGCAATATTTCCTGCACGACGACAATGACGCCGATGGTGGCTGCCCGTTCGCCAAACTCGCACAGAACAAGGCGTCGCCAATCGAAGACAAGGAGGAAGCCGCATGACCCAAATCATCGCAGCCACGCGAACCGAAATCTCGGTCGACCCCGCCATCCTGGATCTGCTGCCAGAACAAGGCAGCGTCGAACTGCAACGCGACGCCGCCGGCAAGATCCACCATTTTCACACCCATCCGGTCGACGAGATCCTGATGATCATCAGCGGCCGGCTGAACTTCATGTGGGAAGGCGGCGAACGCATCTGCGGCGCGGGAGACACCATCCTGTTGCCCGCCGGAACGCTGCACCAATCCGAGGCGCTGGACGATTCAATCTATGCAATCGCAATGCTCAAGCCGATGAAGCAGCCGCAGTACTCGTCAGGACAATGAGGGATCGCCGCCATCTTCCGCCATTCGCTCGACCAGTTCGATGATCTCGGTGCGCTGGTCGGGCGCAAGTCTGATGAATGCCTTTAACAGTCGCAGGCTTTCGACTGTCTCGCTCGATGGAGCTCCGAGTCTCTTCTGCAGCTCTGCAATATATGTGGGATTTTTCATCTCGCATCCTAGATGAGGAACAGCAATGACATATCCTGGCAAACGCGAGGGCTTGGCCCAGAAGGTAGACACGGCAGCACAGGAGGCAGAACGTCTCGGCCTGACGACGGCTACCTTGATACTCCGAATGGCACGCCTTGAGATTGATCGGGCTGAACCCGAAGAGGTTGCAAGTATGCCAAGGAACAACCCGCGCGGCAAGCCAAACTGAACGTGGGCGTCCGGGACTGAATGGTCCCAGTTGATAGGCCCGGCCGTTATGTTGTCAATCGTGCATAGAGGCTGTCTTTTAGGCAGCCTTTATTCGTCAATGCCTTATTCGTCAGTACCTTGCGCCGATGTTGTTGATTTCCCAAAGGCCCCTGCCGCGGCCAGATCGGCGATACGGCGATCGTCATAACCGAGCGTCTTGCGCAATACTTCCTTGGTGTGCTGTCCAAGCAACGGCGCCGCCACAGGATCGATGGTCGGCGTCAGGCTCATATGGAGCGGCGTTTCGATGTTCGGGACCGAACCCGCCGTCGGATGCGGAATCCGGCTCAGACGATCGCGGTCGCGCACTTCAGGCGCGTTGAATCCTTCCTCGACAGTACGAAGATAACCAACGGGAATGTTGGCCTTCTTCATCTTCGCCATCCAGTTCTCGAGCCGGTCGCTGGCGAATATTCCGGCGATGATTTCGCGCAACTTTTCCTTGTTCGCGGTCCGCGCCTTGCGGTGAGCGAAGTCAGGGTCGGTGACCAGATCGGGCCGCTCGAGCACCTCGGTGACGAGGCGGCGATACAACCGATCGTTGGCGCATGCCATATAGAGCGGCCCGTCGGACGCCCGATACACGCCGACGGTCGGCGAGCCATTCGGCGAGTTGCCGAACCGCCCGGGATTGTTGCCGCTGATCAGATAGGCCATGCCGTAAAATCCGGTCATCGCCACCGCCGTATCGATCAGCGCGACCTCGACCTGCTGGCCGCGGCCAAGCCGGTCGCGCGCCAAGAGCGCCATCAGGATGGCATTGCAGGCCGACATGCCCGTCGCCATGTCGACGATCGGGGGGCCGGTGCGTACCGGCTCACCGTCGGGAAAGCCGTTCAGGGACATGAACCCGCTTTCGGCCTGCGTGATCGGATCGAAGCCCGGACGCAGGGCCAACGCCCCCTTGCGGCCATAGGCCGAGATCGAGCAGTAAATCAGGCGCGGGTTGGTCGGCGCGACCGAGGCATAGTCGAGCCCGTACTTCTTCATCACGCCGCCGGAAAAATTCTCCACCACCACGTCCGCCTTGGCGATCAGCGCGCGCGCCACCTCGAGCGCTGCCGGGTTGGTGAAGTCGAGCGCGATGCCGCGCTTGTTGCGATTGAGGCTGAGGAAAGCCGCGCTCTCGCCGCCGATCTCGGCGTGTTCGTAGTGGCGTGTGTCATCGCCGCCATCGGGGTTTTCGATCTTGATCACCTCGGCGCCGAAATCAGCCAGCGTCTGGGTGCAGGCGGGACCGGCAACGACGCGTGTGAAGTCGACGACCAGCAAGCCGTCGAGCGCTGTCGGCTCGCCCTTCGCGCGCGGCTTGCGTTCCGACAGGTCCGGTCTGGAAGTCATGGTCCCTTTTCCTTTTTTTCTTGTGCGCCGAGCGGCCAGCCCTCGACGGACTGTCGCCGGGCTCAATCCTAGGTTCGATTTCGGCGAAAGCCCATAGCGCCGGCGGGTAGACTGCTACGCTATCGCAGCATGTCAGGCACGATGAGCCGCGGCAGGAACAACGACACACTCGGCCAGATGATGAGCGCCGCCAGCACCAACAGCATCGGTACCAGCATGATCATCGTATCCTTTAGCGCATAGCGCAGCCGCACGCCTGCGATCGAACATGCGATCATGAGGCAGAGACCGTAGGGCGGCGTCACCAGCCCGAACGCCAGCGAGACAATCGAGATGATAGCGAACTGCACCGGATGCAGGTCGACTGACCTTGCCAGCGGCTCGAGCACGGTACCGACGATTACGATCGCCGGAATGGCGTCGAGAAAGCAGCCCACCACCAGAAAGCAGAACGCGATGAAGAAACCCGCCGCGATCGGCCCCATGCCCCAGGTCGAGACGTTGGCGAGCAGTTCCTGCGGGATCTTGTAGTAGGCCAGCAGCCAGCCGAACGCGCTTGCCGTACCGACGCAAAACAGCGCGACGCCGGCCAGCCGTCCGGTATCGAGCAGCGCCTTGTAGAGCTCCTTCACGCCGGTTTCGCGATAAAAGAAAGTCGACAATGCCACCGAGTACAGCACCGCAACGCAAGCCGATTCGGTTGCAGTGAACCATCCAAGCAGGATGCCGCCAACGATGATGACGGGTGTCATCAGCGCCGGCAATGACTTCCAGATTGCGCAGCGCATCTCCACCCAGGTCGATTTGGGATAGGTCGGATAACCGCGGCGGACCGAGTAGACGTGCACGGTCACCATCTGCGCGCCGGCGATCAGCAAGCCCGGCACGATGCCCGCCAGGTACATCGCGGCAATCGATGTCGAGATCAGCCCGCCCCACACGATCATCAGGATCGACGGCGGGATGATGACCGCCAGCACCGCCGATACCGCCGTGATGGCGATGGAGAACGAAAGGTCGTAGCCCTCCTTGGTCTGGGCATCGATGAAGATCTTCGACTGGCTCGCCGCGTCCGCGGTGGACGAGCCGGAAATGCCGGCGAAGAACACCGACAGAACGACATTGATCTGCGCCAGCGACCCCGGCCAATGCCCGACCATGGACCGCGAAAGCGACACCAGCCGGTCGGTGATGCCGCCGATGCTCATCAGGTTCGCGGTAAGCAGGAAGAACGGCACCGCGAGCAGGATGAAGGAATTGTAGGCGTTGAAGGTCTCCTGCGCGAGCGTCATCGCCGAAAGGCGCGGCTCGATCGCAAGGATCGGCAAGCAGGCAAGGCCAAGCGCGAAGGCAACCGGCACGCGCAGCACCAACAACCCGGCGAATACACCAAACAGGACCAGCGCGGCCTGGCCTGCGGAAAGCACGCTTCCGCTCATGGCTTCAACCCGAGCAGGACGCGCGTTTCATCGACGATCTGCTCGCCTGCGAATATCAACCAGGTAACCCCGGCCACGGGCCAAGCCACGTGAATAAGCCACAGAGGCAGGTCTGCCAGCTCCGAGGTTCGGTTCCAGGCGAACCGCGTGAACTCGATGCCCGACCAGATGAACACCAGTGCCAGTGCCAGGATGCCCAGGCGCGCGGCAATCCGCACCGCCGCCTCGGGACGTCGCGACAGGTTCGGCCATACGTCGACTTCGAAGTGCTGCGCCTCTCTGACGCCCACCATGGCGCCGATCATGATCGTCCAAATGAACAGGAACCGCGCCATCTCCTCGGTCCAGATGTAGGACGGGATGAAGGGCGTGTAGCGCGAGATGATCTGCAGCGTGACCGGGATCACGAGGATGCCGACACAAGCGGCCAGCAGGAATTCCAGCAGTCTGGCGTAGCCGGCCGTCACGCGGCGCCACAGCGGCCGGTTGGACGGCATCGGAATTTCAGTCATGGAGCGCCCCCGCGCGATAACATTCATCAATCGGGGCAAGCGATGAAGCTTGCCCCTGTACTTTGCCCAATGCTTGCTGGCTCAGGCGACGTTGATCTTTTCAAAGATGCCTTCGGCGCCGATTTCCTTGGCATAGGTGGCCATCACGGGATCGGCAAGCTTCTTCATGGCGTCGCGCTCTTCGAACGGCACGCGCTTGAGTTTGCCGGCTTTCTCCAGCGTGTCGAGCTTGGTGACCTCCTCGCTCGATTCGAGCTTGCGGCCGAAATCGCCCGCTTCCTTGCCGGCCTTGAGGATGGCCTCCTGCAGGTCCTTGGGCAATGTCTTGAGCGTCTTCACCGAGAAGCAGATCGGCCGTATCGATACTGCGTGCTGTGTCAGATTGAGGTGCGGCGCGACTTCGTAGAACTTCATCGCCTCGACGCCGGCGGCCTCGTTCTCACCAGCCGAGATCACGCCGTTCTGGATGGCATTGTAGACTTCATTGTAGGCGATGACGGTCGGGCTCATCCCGGCCGCCGCGAACGTCTTCGACCAGATCGGCGCGCCCTGCACGCGCACCTTGAGGCCCTTGATGTCAGCCAGTGTCTTGAGCGGCTTGTTGGCGAAAATGTTGCGGATACCGCCGCCGGCATAGCCGATCAGCATGACCTCGGCCTTGCCCGCCACTTCATCGGCGATCGGAGCCAGGATGCCCTGCTCGACCACTTTGTTCATGTGGTCGATGCCCTTGAACACAAAGGGTGCATCGATGAACGGCGCGGCCTTGGCGAAGGTCGACATGTGCGCCGGAGAGACAATGCCGTAGTCCACCGCCTTGCCCTGCGACATGTACTCGAAATACTGCTTCTCGAGACCGAGCGAGGAGTTCCTGTGCAGCGTAAAGTTGACGGGCTTGCCGTAGTATTTCTGAACCAGTTCCTCGAATTTGAGGAGCGCTCTGTTGAAGGCATGGTCGTCGTTGAACTGCACGGCACCGTTCAGTGTAACGGTACCCTGTGCCCTGAGGATCGATGGCATACCTAGCGTACCGGCAACCGCCGTTGCACCGAGGCCGGCAAGTACGGCTCTTCGCTTCATTGGTTTTCTCCTCCCCTGATACCCATCCCTTTGGCGGGACTTTGGGTGTTTAGCGACCGCATGGCAGTCGCCGCCGCGAGCGGCTTCAACGGGCAAAGGTATGCAAAAGTGGCGGCCTATGGAAGCCAATTCTGGATTCGCCGCAATGCGAAACGCCTGCCTACTGACGGGCGATTTGGTTCAACCATGATGAACCCGCGAGTCGGCAAGCGGCCTTACTGTTGCTTTTCCCAGAATGACAGCAGCCCCTGAGAGGCCGATCCGCCGATCACACAGGGGATTCCGATGGCGACCTGCCCCAGCGCCGCCGCCGAGACGCAGCCCAGCGCCACCGCGCCGACACCGACCTGCCCCCAGAAGCTGATGTCACGCCGGCTGTCCGAGCCCCTGACCTTCAGCTCGTCGACGGCAGCAAGCGCATCCTTGCGCAGCGCACCGATCTGTACATTGTCGGCCGCCTCGACCACTTCGGTGAGCGGAGCCTTCACCGCGGCCGGCTGGCGACCAAGCTCGCTTCGCAGATATTCGCGCAGTTTGGCGTCGCGAATGGCGTAGCTTGCCAGCGTATAACGCGCCATGCTGCCAACCGTCAGCTTGTCGAGGGTGTCGCGGCTCTTGCTCCATGGCAGCATCTGCACGATGCGCTGGATCGGCACATACGATCCCGTCGCAAAATAATACCCCCACAATGTATCCAGCAGATCCTGATTGCTGGCAAAGGTCATCTTCGTGTTGACCTTCCGCTCTTCCTTGGCGAAGGGGTTGCGCGTGAATGTGCCCTTCAGCTTGTCCATCATGCCCGGCTTGACTTCCTCAAGCGGAATTTCAGCCAGGGTCGGCAGCCTGCCCGCCAGATAAGAGTTGATCATCACCTTGCGCGCCGGCATGCGCAGTGCGAGCCGGCGCAGGATGTTGCGCCATTCGGGTACACCCGAATAGGCTACCGCACGGACGATCACCCATTCGTCTTCCGGAGGGACCGGAAAGAAGCTGCTGACCAATTGCTCGGCCTTGGCCGGGTTGGACGCGATCGCGCCAGCAACAAAGCCCAGATAGATGCCGGCATTCTCGGGCTCCTTGAAGCTCTGCGAGTGGAACAGCACGCGCACCGCCGCAGGGACATGGGCGTAATCCGGCTTGGCCCGGTAATTGTAGATCCATTGCTGGACGACACCCAGCGAAGCACGCGGATCGATCTCCGGCGTTTTCTCCGCAAAGGCAGGTTGGATCAGCATGAATGAAGCGGCAACGAGAGCTGCGTAACGCATGTGATGCTCCTGGCGGGCGCGGGCGCAGCCAATTCCGGCAAAGCCAACGCCTCGAACTCCTTTTGACCATCAGCATGAAGCGGCCATTGCGACAATTCTGAGAACGCGAGCATTAAGCTTGGCGTCCAAATTGTGGCATCCGGCCCGCAACTCACCTCACGTCAGACATTTTTTCGCCCCGCCTAGGCAATTCGATCGCAGGCGGTCAGGTAGGAGTCCGGCACGGACGTGAAAAACAAACGCATCGCGCAGATCTTGCGACTGCATCGGCTGCGTGCCGCAGGCGGCCTGCTGGCCGCGACGCTCGGGATGATGTCCGTCCCGGTTGCGGCCGAACCTGCAGCATCGTCCGCTGCAGTCATCACGGTTGAGGGCAATCGCCGCGTCGATGCCGATACCGTGCGCTCCTATTTTCATCCCGGAACCGACGGACAGTTCGACGAAGCCGCGCGCGATGCGGCGCTGAAATCGCTGATCGCAACGAAATTGTTCGACAAGGTGTCGATCGACCGCACCGCCCGAGGGCTGGTCGTGCACGTCACCGAGGCGCCGGTACTGGATCGCGTCGCCTTCGAAGGCAACAAGAAAGTCAAGGACGCCGATCTGGCGGCAGCCGTTGAGTCAAAACCACGCGGCACGCTGCAGCGCGCTGCCATTCAGTCCGACGTCAACCGCATCGTCGACGCCTACCGGCAGGTCGGCCGCGACGAGGTCAGCGTGGTGCCGGAAGTCATCGACCGCGGCAACGGCCGCGCCGACCTTGTTTACGTGATCACCGAGGGCGCAAAAACACGGGTGCACCGGATCAGCTTTACCGGCAATCAGGCGATCGGCACCCGACAGCTCAACGCCGTGATCAAGACCTCGGAAAGATCGGTGCTCAGTTTTCTGACCGGAGGCGACGTTTACGACCCCGATCGCATTGCGCAGGATCGCGAGCGGCTTCGGCTGTATTATCGCAGCAAGGGCTACGCCGACGCCAGCGTGCGCTCGGCCAATGCGGAATACGATCCCGCGACAAAGGGATTTACGGTGACCTTCGTTATCGACGAAGGCCCGCTCTATCGTTTCGGCAATGTCGGCGTCGCCAGCAATATCCCCGGCGTCGATACGGAGAAATTGTCGCGCATCATTCTCGCCCGCGCGGGCGCAACGTTTGACGGCAACGCCCTCGACAAGACCACCGAGGTCCTCGCGATCGAGATGGCCAAACGTGGCTATCCCTTCGCAAGCGCAACACCTCGTATTGCCAGGAACGAAGCCGCGCGAACCGTCGATATCTCCTTCGTCGTCGATCAGGGGGCCCGGACTTATGTCGAGCGCATCGAAATCCGAGGCAACAGCCGCACCCGCGACTATGTGATTCGGCGCGAATTCGACATCGCGGAAGGTGATCCCTACAACAAGACCTTGATTGACCGCGCCGAGCGCCGCCTCAAGAACCTGAACTACTTCAAGACAGTGAAAATCTCGAACCGGCCGGGTTCGTCGCCGGATCGCATCGTGGTCGTCGTCGAGGCCATCGACCAGCCGACCGGCGACTTCTTCATCTCGGGCGGCTATTCGACCACGGATGGCGCAATGGTCGAGGTCAAGCTCGGCGAACGCAACCTTTACGGCACCGGTACGAACCTCCAATCGACCTTTACTTTCGGCCAGTACGCGCGCGGCATCAATCTGGCGGCCTCGGAGCCCTATTTCCTGGGAACCAAAGTCTCGGCCGGCATCGAACTTTTCGGCCGGCAGACCGACGCGACCAGCTACCAGTCCTATGGAAGCAATACCTACGGCGCGAAGCTGCTGTTCGGCACACCGATTACCGAGGAACTCGGCGTGCAGTGGCGATACGCCATCTACAACCAGAATATCACGCTTGCATCGAACACGAGCGGCCTCACGTCGTCGCGGGCGATCCAGGAGGCCGCGGCCGCAGGGCCTACCTGGGTCTCCGCCACCGGCAGCACCACGACCTACAGCACGCTCGACAATCTCAGGAGGCCGACCAGCGGTATCAGGTCGCAGCTCAGTCAGGATCTCGCCGGTCTCGGCGGCGACGTGAAATTCCTGCGCACCACCGAGGACGTGCGTTACTACCATTCGCTCAACAGCGATCTCGTCGGCATGGTTCGCGCTCAGGGCGGCTACATCACGGGCTGGGGTGGTCAGCAGGTGCCGCTCATGAACAACTTCTTTGGCGGCCCGACAATGGTGCGCGGATTTGCGACCAACGGTTTTGGCCCGCGCGACCTGACGCCCGGCACCACCATGGATAACGTCGGCGGCAGCATGTACTGGGCGACGACCGCAGAACTACAGAGCTCGATCCCCGGCGTGCCCGACGAGTACGGCCTGAAGGCGACCGCCTTCATCGATGCCGGCAGCGTGTTCCGTTACAAGGGTTCTACCCAATCGATGCAGGTCGCCAACTCCAATGTCGTGCGCTCCTCGGTCGGAGCCGGCCTGACCTGGGCCTCGCCTTTCGGCGCGCTGACAATCGACTACGCCGTGCCGCTGACGAAGGCGGCCTACGACGTCGTGCAGCCGCTCCGTTTCAGCGCCGGGCCGTTCTGACGTTGTGAGGCCGCGCGGCGGTAGAAAATCCGTAGATCAGTGCCAGCCGGTCCAGGCATTCGCGCAAGCGCCTGGCAAAATAGTCGTTCCAGCGCTGGCCGCGCAATCCACGCCGCTGTCCGACCTGCTCCATCGTCATGCCATGGACCAAAATGTCGTGCACCAGCGCCGATCCATCCGCGCCAAGCTCGCGTTCGGCCCGGTTGAGCCGCAGCACCGCCTTGCGCTGGCCTTCCGTTATCGGCTCCCGCGCCCGCCCGCCATCGACATATTCACGCGTCGGGTCCACGGCGCGCGGTCCGCGCTCGGCTCTTTCCCAATCGTCCTGAAAAGCCCGGCCGCCCTGATACTGCGCTTCGTCGATGTGACGATGCGAGTGCATGCGCGCGAGCGGATCGTTGCGGATCGAGCGCAACGTGACGATCTTGTCACCGGGCTCCAGTCCGAGGGGATCGTCGACTTCGACCGCCGCCACTTCCGCGTTGCGCAGCAGGTCATGCGACCGCCGGTCGTGTACCTTCGCAGGATTGTACGGTTTCTTGCGTTTGGTTCGTGCCATGAGGGTTCGTCTCCATCACTCTCTCAAAAGGCTCGTCCGCATCCACCAGCTTGAGCGGAACTGTGCTGATGGCTCGCTCGGGGGGAACGACGGGGTCGCGCGTCAAATGAAAATGGGGCGCGCAATAGCTTGAGCCGGCGCGGCGGGGGTGACCGCAAAAGGTAATGGCTTCGCCCTCCTCGTCGCCACCGTAAGGGT
This sequence comes from uncultured Alphaproteobacteria bacterium, assembly GCA_963731915.1. GTDB lineage: Bacteria > Pseudomonadota > Alphaproteobacteria > Rhizobiales > Xanthobacteraceae > Bradyrhizobium. The sequence goes on along the minus strand of CAVSXQ010000045.1, from coordinate 68,760 downwards.
ACCTGCAATGGACGCGCTCGAGTTCGACCAACGAAAGATGGCGCGGATCGACCTCGACGCAGCGAAGTTTAGCCGGTTCGATCTTCAGGCATGCCGGCTTCCTTGGCTTGAATACGGACAAGCTGACGTTAGAGAGACGCGCTTCAGCCACCTTGGCCGACGAGGCATGCTGCGCCAGCAGCATCTTCAGGCGCGCCGATTGATTGGAGTCCGCAAGCCCCAGTCGCTTGGCACGTCCTAGCGCGGCGTTCCGCGTGTAGCAGGTGCCGAATTTGGCGTTGATGGCCTTGGCGATTTGCGAGTAGGAAAGTCCTTTCGCGTGATGTTGCCGTAACGCTTCCGAATGCTCAGGCGGCCAGCTCGTTTGTTCCATTTCCACTTTTCTTGTCCTCGCTTCCGTCAGGCGCCCTTCATATGTTTTACGATATTCCGAAATAGATGTCAAGCTTGATTCTGATAATCAGAATTGCTATTGTTTCTGTAATTCGGAAGAGTGGTGGACAACTCGGAAGGATGGTGGACATGGATATCAAGCTGATCGAACGGGGCCTCAAGAAGCCGGGCAAGACCAAGGGCGGCCTGGCCAACGCCATGGGCGTGCGTGCCGGCGCGGTTTCGGAGATTCTGTCCGGAATCCGCCTGATCAAGGCGTCGGAACTCGACCTCATTGCCAGGTATCTCGAACTCAATTCGGTGCCGATCATGGGCCGCGTCGGCGCCGGCGCCTCGATCGAGCCGGAACATGAGCAGGTGCCGCCGGAGGGCCTTGGCGAGGTGGAACTGCCCTTCCCGATCGCCGAGGAAACCATCGCGTTCGAAGTCGCCGGCGATTCCATGCTGCCGAAATACGAGAACGGCGACGTTATCGTGGTCTATCGCGAGCAGCGCCATCCGCTCTCAAGCTTCTACGGGGAAGAGGCGGCGGTACGGTTGAAGACCGGCGAGCGCTATCTAAAGACGATCGAACGCGGAAAGACGCCGACGCAGGTCAATCTCACGAGCTTTAACGCCAAGGCGATCAACGGGGTGAAGCTGGATTGGATCGGCGAGATCTGCATGACGCTGCCGCGTGGCCAGATCGAGCGCCTTCGGGCCAAGGCGGGACGGGCGCGAAAGGCGGCGAAGGCCGCCGCCGGGCGAGAGAAATAGGCCGCCCGAGCGCGTCCGGACTGATTCGGGCTGGCCGCGCCTCCGCGTGCCGGCCATCTGGAACAATTTCCGATTTTCGGAATTTTCGGCTTGACTAATTTCTGATTTTCGTGAATGATGGGCGTCGATCTCTATTTGCGGAACACCATGCAATATTTCGTCGTGATGATCGATTATGGCCGGCGTGGCCGGGAAGCCGTGGTCGATCCCGAGATCACAAGGCGCGAGGTCGTCTCACGCATCGTTTCCGGTGAATACAGGAATATCAGCTTCATCCACGAAATCGCCGGCTCCTTGGTCGAGGACGTCACCGCCGACATCTTGGCCGAGGCGGCTCTCCCAGAGATCGAGACCGAAGACGTCGACCTGCAGGCCAGCCGCTTCGACCACTTGCGCGACCTTCGCAAGCACGAGCCGACGTGAACCTCTTCCATTCCGCCCTCCTTCGCAACTCCCATTCAGCCCGTTGTCACACCCCTGTCGCACGAACAACGCAAGGGAGAGAGCGTCCCTCAGCCCAGAGGTAACCGATGGCTGCCTGCTTCCCGGACATCGATCATTTCTTCGACAGTGACGCGCAGCATGTGGTGCCGACGTCGCCATTGGGGCAACCGTGAGCGCTTGGTTCGCGTTGCTCGCAGCCGGGTTGCTTGAAATCGGCTGGGCGCTCGGCCTGAAATATTCCGATGGCTTGACACGATTCTGGCCGACAGCTGCGACCGTGCTCGCCATCATCCTGAGCTTCGCATTAATGGCGGTTGCGCTGAAGTCGCTGCCATTCGGCACGGCCTACGCGGTGTGGACCGGAATCGGCGCCGCCGGGAGTATCATTGTCGGGATGATTTTGTTCAGCGAGTTCGGCCGACCCGATCCGGATTCTCTGTCTGATGCTGATTGTGGCCGGCATGGTTGGACTCAAGTTGAATTCGCCGGTGTAAATTCAGCGTGCGCGGCCCGGCTTGCGTCCGATTGTCGCGATCGGCTCTGATCGATCCATCATTGATGAATTCCAAAGACACTTTGATGTGACAGCTACGCCGCTGCATTTTATCGCCGGATCGAAATCCGGACTCGTTTCGGTCGCATGGTGTTCACGCGCGCTTTGTAAGAGTGAGCGCCAGATAGAGTTTGCGATTCGAGGCACCATGAATACGGAACTTGACTATGACCTCATGCCGGATCAGTGGGAAACGCTGAAATCCCTGCGAACGCCAGCGGTGATGCCCCGCACGTCGAACCGCCTTGTTCTTGAAAGCCTCATCACGCTCGAACTCGCGGTGTTGTGCGGCGAATTCCCCCTCATCACCGCGAAGGGACGCAAGGTCCTGATCAGAGGCTCATCGCGGCTGCTGGATGTAGCGGCCTGACATCCCAGTGATTATCGCAGGAATCCCTGAGCGGAAGCTGTCGGGCAGCTAACCGGCCATGATGATCGGGTATCAGCCCTGCGCCGACCGCCTTTACGGCGCCGGCAAGATATGTCTCAACTCCCAGGTCAAAATCAAAAAGACGGGCTCTCGGCTGTCTCTGCGCCGCAAGGGCCGCACAGGGAGAAGCAAGATGGCCCGCCTGCCCTATCTCGAGGCCGACCAGGTCGCGCCCGAGTATCGCGACATGCTCAAGCGCAACACCAATCTGCACAAGCTGTTGGTCAATTCGCCGGATATGGCGCGCGCCTTTAGCGGCATGGGCGGGTACATCCGCTTCAAGAGCAAGCTCGACCCGCGCCTGCGGGAGCTTGCGATCCTGCAGGTCGGCTGGCTCGAGAAGTCGGAGTATGAATTCACCCATCATGTGAAGATCGGCAAGGAGTTCGGCGTCACCGACGAAGATATTTTAGGCCTGATGGCCGAGACCGAGGGCAAGCCGTCGAAGCTGGAGCCGCTGGCGAAGACGATCCTGAAGGGCGCCCGCGAGATGGTCCGCGACCTCGCAATGTCAGACGCCACCTTCTCCGAAATCAAAAAGGAGCTGAGCGACGAGCACATGACCGACCTCGTGCTCACCATCGCCTTCTACTGCGCCGTGGTGCGGGTACTTGCCACGATGAAGATCGACAACGAACCCTATTACAAAGAGGTACTGCAGCAGTATCCGATTCCGGGAGTGAACTGACATGCGCCTGAAAGACCGCGTCGCTATCGTCGTCGGCGCCGGGCAAAGCCCCGGCGAAGGTATCGGCAACGGCCGCGCCACCGCGCTTGTTTTTGCACGCGAGGGTGCGAAAGTGCTGTGCGTCGATCACAATGTGGCTTCGGCGCAGGAGACCGTGGACATGATCGCCGCCAAAGGCGGCACTGCGATAGCCTGCAAGGCAGACGTCACCAGCGACGCCGACATCAAGGCCATGGTCGCGGATGCGCATGGCCGCTGGGGGCGGATCGATATCCTGCACAACAATGTCGGCGTCAGCCTTTCCGGAGGCGATGCCGAATTGCTCGCCATCACCGAGGAGGCCTTCGATCGCTGCGTGGCGATCAACCTCAAAAGCTGCATCCTCGCAGCCAAGCACGTGATCCCGATCATGCGCCAGCAGCACAGCGGCGCCATCATCAACATCTCGTCCATGGCGGCAATCACGACCTATCCCTACGTCGCCTACAAGGCGACCAAGTCGGCCATGATCGCCTTCACCGAGCAACTCGCCTACCAGAACGCCGAGTACGGCATCCGCGCCAACGTGATCCTGCCGGGCCTGATGAACACGCCGATGGCGGTCGATACCCGTGCCCGCGAATTCAAGAAGAGCCGCGCTGAAGTCGAAGCGGAACGCGACAGCAAAGTGCCGTTGCGCCGGAAAATGGGCACCGGCTGGGACGTCGCCAATGCGGCGCTGTTCCTGGCATCTGACGAGGCCAGCTTCATCACCGGCGTGACGCTGCCGGTGGACGGTGGCGCGAGCGTGAGGCGCGGCTAGAGGCCGGGACTCAAAAATCGCAAAACAACCCCATGCAAAGTAGAATGGCCCCTGCATTTCGGTACTAAAATACTGCTGTCACGGCCCGGCTTAATCTCATCCCGCTCCGCGGATCACCACATGGTCTGCCGGGCGCGCTCTGGCCATTCCTGGTCGTATTTCTCGCCGCCGACCTTGTTGTCGCTCATGCTGGCAAGAATCTGGCCCGGCGTCGGCAAGGTTTTCGGATCGACCCGCTTGTCGGGATTCCAGAGATCGGCGCGCACAATGGCGCGGGCGCACTGGAAATAGATTTCGTCCACGGTCATGACGATGACCGTACGCGGCGCCTTGCCTTCCATCTTGAACGACGCCAACAGGTCCGGATCGGCGGAAAGCTGCGCCCGGCCATTGATGCGCAGCGTGCTGCCCGAACCCGGAATCAGAAACAGCAACGCTACCCGGGGATCGCGCACGATGTTGCGCAGGGAATCGACGCGGTTATTGCCGCGGCGATCCGGCATCATCAGCGTCTTTTCATCGTGGATGTGAACAAAACCGGGGAGATCGCCGCGCGGCGAACAATCCAGCCCCTCCGGCCCGCAGGTCGCCAGTGCCGCAAACGGCGATTTCTCGATCAGGACGCGATAAGGCGGTGTAACGCGGTCGGCCACTTTTACGGTGGAAGCATCGTTCGGATGACCGTAGATCGCCTCGAGCTGTTCGATGGTCGCGATAACGGTCATTCAAATCCTCCGGTTTCGGGATCGCTTATTCGTCCCATCGGTCACCCTTGATCGCACGAACCAACTGGCGCGCGTGAAATTCGGCGCTGCTGACATTGACGATGGTGGCGTCCGGAACCGAAGTGTCGTCGACCGTGCGCGCGAGCCGCTGCTCGATCCTGCCGTCGCTGCCGCGCGCCCGCATCGCAAGTCGCTCGGCGAGAACGTCCGAAGGCGCCGTGATCGAAACCACGACGACGTCGGCATAGCTACGGCGCATCTCGCCGATGATGGTGCGCGAGACATTGACGACGACAGTGCGGCCGGCGCGGATATCGTCATCGATCGCCCGGGGCAAGCCATAGCAATGGCCATGCGCCTCCCAACCCACCGCGAATTTTCCTTGCTCCAGCGCCTGCCGGAAAGCATCCGGGCTCATCTGCTCATTATCTTCGGAGCTCGATGCTTCCCTGGTCACCACGCGCCGCGGAAAGACGATACTGCCGTCGTCGGCGCAAGCGGCCTGCGCCAACCCCAGCAAGGTATCCTTGCCGGCGCCGCTGGGGCCGACCACCAGGACGAGCTTGCCCGGGCCGATCATGCCGGTCCGGTGCTCGGATATCATCAACGTCTCAGTCATGTGTCCGATTTCGAATCGCACGTCGACCTCCTTTCATATAGAGGCACGCGGCGGCAAAATCGAGATCAGGCGGACCGCTTTCGCATCAGGGGCTGGCCGGCACGCACCCGCGCCAATTCCTCGACATTGTCGCAAAACTCGAAGTCGCCGGGCGCAAGCAGGATGATGGTCGAGCCGTGCTCGAACCAGCCGAGCTCATCGCCCTTTTTCAAGGTCGCATCGCACGGGAAACACCGTCGGCCCCCTGCGTTTGCGCATTGAGAGTAACATCAAGGAAATGCAGGCGAATGCTCGCGACGAGAATCGCGGCGACCGGCACCAGGGTGAAGGCTTCGCCGGTCTGCAGACGCGTTCTGAATGACCGCGCGCTCGTTCTTGCAGAACAGCCGCTCGACCCGCTTCAGCGCGATCGGATTGACGTTCCAGGTGTCGCCATGGATCAAGGTCACCCGCTCGATCCGGCAGTCATGCGGCGCGTGGAAGCGGTGGTACATGCTCGAGGTCAGCCGCAATGTGATGAACTTCCCATTGCGGTGCTGCTCAACCAGCGCAGGGTCGCCAAGCAGGTCGAGCAGCGAGTAAGGCGCGCCCTTGACCTGGAACAGTTCGGTGTCTGCAATTTTTCCGAACGCACCGATGATGCCGTCGCTCGGGCTGACCACGATCGAAGGGTCGGGATCGGCCGGCCGAAGCCCGGGCCGCAGCTCCCGCGTAAAGCAATCGTGCAGGCTCCGAAATTCGGTCTTCTTTGCCTCGGACAGATCGAGGTCGGAAAACAACCGCCAGCACGCGATCGAGAGATCCCGCACCAGCGGGTTCTCGATCTTGCTGAACCAGCCCATGAACCGGGTGATGGCGGCGCGCGGGATACGGTTGGTCAGCAGGAAATTGAGGTCTTCCTGCTGGGTGAAAGTGGATATGAGGCCCTTGACTGTCATGAATCTGTCAGCAGGACTGGTTAGCGATTTTGGCATGGATTCGCCCACTCTGATTCTCTCCCTCTCCACCGCCGCAGCGGCGTCCGCCGCGGCCTTCCCGAAATTGACTGCCCGGCTGGCGCTGTCGCGTGCCAAGCACCGCTCGCTGACCGGACATTCCAAGATGTCGCGCGCCGTGGCACGGCTGATCCCGTTCTACGAGTTCGATATCGATGATTTCTTCCGCTCCGACGGCGCACCGGCTGCGATCGCCACCCAGCGCCAGGACGGCTTTTTCCGGCTCGCCGGCCTTTACGAGGAACGTTACGCAAAAGGCCGGGCGATGACGGCGGAAGCCGCAACGCGGATATCGGACCTGCAGTTCACCCGCGCCTATCGGGTGCCGTTCCAGTACAGCCGCCTGGTGCAGGAATATCTCGGCACCGGCGCCTTCATGAAATCGTCGGCCGGCGTCACCATCACCGACGTCGACGGGAACGTCTTCTACGACCTCACCGGCTCCTATGGCGTCAATATTTTCGGCAACGACTTTTACAAGGAATGCATTGCCAGGGGTGCGGAGCGCGCGCAAGCGCTCGGTCCGGTACTCGGCTCCTACCACCCCGCGGTCACCGACAATGTGAAGCGGCTGTGCGAGATTTCGGGGCTCGATGAAGTTTCTTTCCATATGTCCGGCACCGAAGCGGTCATGCAGGCGGTACGGCTTGCGCGCTATCACACCCGCCGGACGCATCTGGTGCGTTTTGCCGGCGCCTATCACGGCTGGTGGGGCGACGTACAGCCGGGCGTCGGTAATCCGATTTCGGCGCACGAGACCTATACGCTTTCCGACATGTCCGAGCGGACCCTGCATGTCCTGAAAACGCGGACCGATATCGCCTGCGTGCTGGTCAATCCGCTGCAGGCGCTGCATCCCAACGCCAACGCGCCCGGCGATTCCTCGCTGGTCGACAGCTCCCGGACCGCCAATTACGACCGTGCCGCCTACACCGCGTGGCTGAAATCGCTGCGGGAAATCTGCACGGAGCGCGGCATCGTGCTGATCTTCGATGAAGTCTTCGTCGGCTTTCGTCTCGCGGCCGGCGGCGCCCAGGAATACTTTGGTGTTCGCGCCGATATGGTGACTTACGGCAAGAGCCTCGCCGGCGGGCTTCCGATCGGCGTGGTCTGCGGACGCAAGGATCTGATGCGCCGTTTCCGCGATGACCGCCCCGCCGACGTCTGCTTCGCCCGCGGCACCTTCAATGCGCATCCGTACGTCATGACGTCGATGGACGAATTCCTCACCCGGCTCGCCGATCCCGCGTTCCGCGCGGTCTACGACGGACTGGACGATATCTGGAACGCGCGAGCGCGAACTCTGAACGAGAGGCTGACCGCGGCAAGCCTGCCGGTCCGGGTCAGCAACCTCTCTTCGATCTGGATGGTCCATTATACCGAGCCGTCGCGTTATAACTGGATGCTTCAATATTACCTGCGGGCCGAAGGGCTCGCGCTGAGCTGGGTCGGTACCGGTCGCCTGATCTTCAGCCTGAACTACACCGAAGCGGATTTCGATACGGTGGCCGAACGCTTTGTCGTCGCGGCCGGGAAGATGAAGGCCGATGGCTGGTGGTGGGGCGATGCCAACCTGACCAACAAGAGCATCCGCCGGCAGATCCTGAAGGAGATGCTGACAAGAAAACGGCTGCGGTAAACCGCAGCCGCTTGTCAGGCGCGTATTCACTCTTTACGCGTGCTTGACGTGCTTCTCGAGGCCGGGGTCGATCAGTTCGCCCTTCAGCAAGGCCAGCGGCGCCTTGTAGTACAGTTTGAAATCATTGAACGGGTCAGTGATGATCTTCGTCATCCAGACGAGGCCGGTCTCGACATCGCGGATGAAGAACAGGTGGACGGTACGGAACAACAGACCGCCGATTCCGACTGCGAGCCAGACTTTTGCGACCTGACGGGTGAAGTCGGCAAACGATGCCCAGGGCGTGAACAGGCCGAACAAGGTCGGATCGAGCACCAGGACGAGCGGCGACAGCGCCCAGATCGACATCAGCACGACCTTGCGCTGCAGATTGTAGCCGACCTTGATTTCTTCCTTGTGATCGTGCGTCGCATGATTGACGTGATCGTAACCCTTCGGCTCGAAGAAGAAATGACCCGCCTGGCGCGAGGTCATCGAGATCAGCCAGCCAAGCAGCGCCGACACGACCGGGTCGATGAACAGCCACACGTAAGCAAACATGAAGCTCACCGAGCTGACGAAGTGCAGGCTCTGGTTAATGCGGCTGTGGTGATAGTAGCGATGGTCATCCCAGCGTTGGGTTCGCAATTCCTGCAGAAAGTTCCTGATCATTCTCTCCCCAAGTTCTCTCGGGATATGGTTTACAGGGATTCGATGTCCGGCGTGTGACATCATCATAATGACATATAAGGGTTTGCAGCGGCGCAATGACGCAACAGACGGTTACGCGTGTCAGGCGGCAGCAGCGATATCGATCTTGCGAAAGCGGACCAGCGAGAAGTGGCCGAGCGGCGGCACCAGGCGGCGCTCCACCAGTTCCATACCGTGCGCACCGGCCAGCCATTTCGCGTAGCGCGACCATGCGAATTCGGCGGTCCGGAAACCGAGCGGGCGCACCACCGGCTGAAGGCGCTGCTCGATAAAGCGGCGTATGCCGGCATCGGCGCTGACCCGGGTCAGGATGATGAGTTCACCCCCCGGCTGCAGCACGCGGGCGAATTCGTCGAGGGCGGCCTCCGGATTCGGCACCGCGGTCACGACATATTGCGCCATCACGACATTGAACGAATTGTCCGGGAATTCGAGTTTCTCGGCGTCCATCACCGCGAGGCCTTCGACGTTCTTGAGACCGAGTTCGGTGACGCGCTTCTTTGCCTTTTGCAGCATGGCTTCCGAGATATCAGTACCGAAGATACGCAGATGAGGCGCGTATTGCGGCAACGAGATGCCGGTCCCGACGCCGACTTCGAGAACCCGGCCACCGATCTTGTTGGTCGCAAGAATCGCTGCGCGCCGGCCCTTGCTGAACACGCCGCCAAAAACGAGATCGTAGATCGGTGCCCAGCGGTCGTAGGCCTGCTCGACCGTTTCACGGTCGAAGTCGAGTTGCCTTGCGCCGTCAAGCTTGATGATTTCTGCCATAGTCGTTTTCTGCCTTGTTGGTCGAAAGGTTGAACTATCCCTGCACGGCGCTTTGACCGGCCACGCGGGGGACAGGCCGCAGCGAACGGCTCGGCTGCAGCGCCGTCAGATTGCCGATGAACTGTCGCGCGCTGTTTTCCCAGGAACGCTCCAGCGCAAAATTCCGGCATGACTCGCGTGACATGTCGAGCGCACGGATACAGGCGTCGCGCAGGTCGTTGCCCAGCGCGCCGATCGGATGATCGGCAATGACATCGAGCGGACCTGTCACCGGAAACGCCGCCACAGGCGTGCCGCAGGCCAATGCCTCAAGCTGCACGACGCCGAAGGTGTCGGTGAGGCTCGGAAACACAAAGACGTCCGCGGCCGCCAGATGCGAGGAGAGATCCCTGCCCTTCTTCTCGCCGAGGAAGCTGACGCCGGGATATTTCTGTTGCAGCATCGCCTTCTGCGGACCATCGCCTATCACAACCTTGGAGCCCGGAAGGTCCAGGGAAAGAAACGCCTCGATGTTCTTTTCAATCGCGACGCGGCCCATGGTCATGAAGATCGGCCGCGGCAGATCGAGCACGGCAGGCTCGTCCGGCCGGAACAGATTGGTGTCGACCCCGCGTGTCCAGTAGCCGAGCTTGCGAAAGCCGCGTGCCGAGAGCTCCTGCCGAAGTGAATTGGTGGCGACCATGATCATCGAGGAGGCCGCATGAAATTGCCGCATCACGGCATAGCCAACGCTGTCCGGGATACCCGTGCGAACCGAAACATATTCCGGGAAGCGCGTGGTATAGGACGTCGTGAAGGCGAGCTTGCGGCGGCGGCAGTAGGCGCGTGCTGCCCAGCCGATCGGGCCTTCGGTGGCGATATGGATGGCGTCCGGCGCCGCCGCCTCGATCCTGCGGGCGATCTCGCGCCGGTTCGGCAGCGCGATCCGCAACCCCGGATAGGTCGGGACGCCGATGGAGAGGAAGCCATCGGGGGTCAAAAACCCGATTTCGGCGCCGAGCCCCTCGGCGCTACGGGCCAAAGAGGTTAACGTCCGCACCACACCGTTAACCTGCGGATGCCAGGCATCGGTTGCTATCAATATCCGCATCGGAGAACCCCGGATCAGTTGATTCCTTGGTCCAGACGTTCCGTCATGGATATTTCAAGCGTGTGACGTCATCGAGCTGTAAGGTTGTTTTTCGAGCCCTACACGACGTTTTTCGTGTAACATGACAGTACGATGTCAGACGAAACCGAAAATTCCGGCATAGCCCGCAGGCGGCGGAAGCGAAGAAACTACTCGTTCCTGATCCTGGCCGCCGGCATCTTCCTGTTCGGCGTGGCGGCCGGCACGCTTTATCTGTGGCTGAAGCCGACTACCTTGCGGATTGCCGTAGGCCCAGCGGGCAGTGACGATCAGAAGCTGGTCCAGACGCTCGCCCAGATCTTCACGCGCGAAGGAAGCGCGATCCGGCTCGCGCCGATCACGACGGACGGCGCCGCCGAGAGCGTCGCGCTGTTCGCTGCGTCGAAGACTGACCTTGCCGTGGCTCGCGGCGACCTGAACCTGCCCGCGAATGCGGAGTCCGTTGCCATCCTGCGCAAGAACGTCGTTGTGCTTTGGACACCGACCGGCCTCCAGGCAAAAGGCGCCAAGAAAAAGCCGGCGGCAAAGATCAACACGATCGATGAACTTGCAGGGCGTCGCGTCGGTGTTATCGGCCGCACGCAGGCCAACGTCACGATGCTGAAAGTGATCCTCACGGAATCCGGCGTCAATCCGGACAAGGTGGCGGTGACGCAATTCGCCGTCGGTCAAATTGCGGAGATGGCGAAAGACCCCACGCTCGATGCGTACATGACGGTGGGCCCGCTCGACAGCAAGATCACCAGGGACGCCATCGCTGCGACGGCCGCGAGCAGAGGCGAGCCGAAATTCCTCCCGATCGACGTTTCGGAAACAATCGCGAAAAAGCATCCGCTCTACGAATTGGAGGAGATACCCGGCAGCATTTTCGGCGCTTCGCCCGCACGGCCGGAAGACAAGGTCGATACGATCAGCGTCAACCATCTGATCATCGCGCCGAAGTCGCTGTCCGATACTGCGGTCGGCGCTTTCGCCCGGCAATTGTTCACCAATCGCAACGAGCTCGCCAAAGAACTGCCGAATGCACCCAAGATCGAAAAGGCGGATACCGACAAGGACGCCGCGTTGCCCGCGCATCAAGGCGCGGCCGCCTATTTCGACGGCAACGAGCGCACGTTCCTGGAAAGGTATACCGACTACATCTGGGGCGCGATCCTCGTTCTCTCTGGATTGGGCTCGGTCGGCGCATGGCTGCGACATTACTGGAATTGCGATGAACGCGAGAAGTACGAAACACATCGCGACAGCCTGCTCGATCTGATCGGCAAGGTCCGCGACGCGGAAACTCCGGAAGCGCTGGCCGCCATGCAGGCCGACGCTGACGACCTCCTGCGCGAGTCGCTCGAGTGTTACGAAGACGGCGCGATCGAGGAAGGGGACCTCTCCGCCATCGGGCTCGCGCTGCAGCAATTCCATAACGCCGTAACGGACCGGCGCATCGCGATCGGCGGCGGCGTGTCCGACCTTGCACGCAAGCGTGCGGTTTGAGGAAGCACAGGGCTCGAGCGGCGGCGATGGGCACCGAGACCGAGATCAAGTTTGAGGTCTCTCCGGCTGATCTGGAGAAGCTGGCGGCCTCGCGCAGCCTGCGGCCCAGCAATGGTGAACTCGTCACGCACCGGCATCTGGTCTCGACCTATTTCGACACCCCGAAGCATGCTCTCAGGCGCAACGGCATATCGCTCCGGGTGCGGCAGGCCGGCAAGAAGCATATCCAGACCATCAAGACTGCGACCAACGGCGTCGCGATCGGCCGCGGCGAATGGGAGAAGCGGATCGACGGCAACCAGCCGGATTTGCGGGCGGCACGCGGCACGCCGCTGCAGCAACTGCTGTCGAAGCGGCTGCGGCGCGATCTCGACGCGGTCTTCTCGACCCATGTCCATCGCACGGTGGTGCCGCTGGGCCCCGGCAACAGCCGGGTGGAGCTGGCGCTCGACGAGGGCCATATCCGCGCCGGCCTCTACTCGACGCCGCTGGCGGAGGTCGAACTGGAGCTCAAGAGCGGTTCGATCGGCGACCTGTTCAAGGCGGCGCGCACGGTTGCGGAACTCGTTCCCGCAAGGCTCGCGCTAAAAACAAAATCCGAACAAGGCTATGGCCTGATCGCCGACCAGCCGACTGCTTCCGTTTCCGCCTCCAAGATCGCGCTTTCCCACAAGGCAACCCTTGCTACAGCGTTTCAGGTGGTCGCCCGCTCCGCGCTGCACCATGTTGCCGCCAACGAACCGGCGGTGCTCGCCGGTTTGCCCGAAGGTGTCCATCAGATGCGGGTCGGCGTGCGGCGCCTGCGCGCTGCAATCTGGGTGTTTTCCGAGCTGATCGATTCCCCGCAGACGGAGGCGATCAAGCGCGATCTGAAATGGCTGGGCGGAAAGCTGGGGCCGGTGCGCGATCTCGACGTTTTCCTGAACACCAAGGTCAAGCGGCTCGCCGAGGCCGAGCCGCCGATCGCTGGTCTCGCCGATCTCGTCGGCGAGCTGGACTACCGGCGCGCCGTCGCTGCCGAAGCGGCGAAGGCTGCCATCGCCAGTTCGCGCTACCGCCTTCTGGTTTTCAGCGCGCTGGAGTGGATCGAGGATGGTGACTGGCTGAAGCGGCGCTCGGTGTATAACCGGCGGCGCGCCAAACCGTTTGCCGCCGAGCTGTTCGCCCGCCGTATCGTCAAGGCGAAAAAACGCGCAAAAGATATCCGTCACCTGAACGTGCATGATCGCCACAAGCTGCGCATCGCGATGAAGAAGCTGCGCTACAGCATTTATTTCTTCGAGAGCCTGTTCGACGCCCACGCGACGGCAAGGAAGGTCTCCCGCTACAAAAGCGCGCTTGCAAGCCTGCAGGACAGTCTCGGCGCGCTGAACGACATTGCCGTGCACCAGAAGATGGCCACGAAGATCAGAACCGACGCCAATGAAAAGAAGATGCAACCGGTGGCGTTCGCTGCCGGGACCGTCGTGGGTACCGAGCGCGGCGAGATCGAGCAATTGCTTGCCGCCGCCGAAAAAGCCGCCCAGAAGCTGCGCCGGGCGAAGGAATTCTGGGATTAGCCAGGTGCTGCAAGGACGGCCCATTTGCGGTAGGCTGCGCAAAACGAGGAAGCACCCATGTACAGACCAGCAGGCGTCACGACGTCGCCGGACCTCCCCGTACCGGACCAGATGAAGGCCTGGGTGCTTGGCGGGCCCGACGAGCTTTTTCTGCGCGACAAACCGGTGCCGGTGCCGGGCCGCGCCGAAGTGCTGGTCCGCATCGATGCGGTCGCGATCTGCGCCACCGATCTTGAAGTCATCCACTCCGGCTCACCGGCCAGCATTTTGGGCGGCCTGCCTTTCAACAAGAATTTTACGCCCGGCCACGAATATATGGGCACGGTCGCAGCGCTCGGCCCCGACGTCGACGAGTTTGCAATCGGCGAACGCGTCAGCGTGGAAATCCACGCCGGCTGTGGCCAGTGCAAGCGCTGCCGCCAGGGCATGTACACGTCATGCCTCAATTACGGGAAGCCCGAGAAGGGCCATCGCGCCAACGGCTTTACGACCGATGGCGGCTTTACCGAATACGCCGTCAATCACATCAACACGCTGGCACGCGTGCCCGACAGCATGAGCGATGCCGAGGCAACGCTGGTCGTCACCGCCGGCACCTCGATGTACGGCCTCACCGAACTGGGCGGGCTGGTCGCCGGTGAAAGCGTCGTCGTGATCGGCCCCGGACCCATCGGGCTGCTGGCGGTGGCGGTTGCGAAGGCGATTGGCGCCAGTCCCTGTCATCCTGACGGGAACGCGCAACAAGCGGCTCGCGATCGGCAAGGAACTCGGCGCCGACCGCGTCATCAATATCGGTGACGAAGACCCGGTAGCTGTGGTCAAGCAACTCACGGGCGGGATCGGCGCGGACTATGTCGTCGAATGCGCGGGTACCGAGGCCACGCTCAATCAGGCGATCCACATGACCAACCGCGGCGGCAAGATCTGTCTCGCCGCGTTCCCGCACGAAGATGCGACACTGGATATCGCGCATCTCGTGAAGAACAACATCTACGCCTACGGCATTCGCGGCGAAGGCCGCAGCGCCACCCGCCGCGCCATGGCGCTGATGGCGGAAAAGCGCTTTGACGCGACCAGGATCCACACCCACACGTTCCCGCTCGCCGACCTGCCGACCGCGCTCAAATACGCGCGCGAGCGGATCGAAGATGCCATCAAGGTGGTCGTGACCAATCGAGACGCCAGCGCTATCGTCCGCGCGGCTGAGTAGAGCGTGGCGTCCCTGTTCAGATTCGCCCGAGGGCCGTCAGGATAATCTGCGGCGTCAACGGAATCTCGGTAATTGTCACCCCGAACGGGCTCAGCGCGTCGTTGACCGCATTGCTCACCGCGGCGGCTGCGCCTGCGGTGCCGGCCTCGCCGGCGCCCTTGGCGCCCAGTTCGGATTCCAGCGTCGGCGACACCACATGGCCGACGTCGATGTCGGGCATTTCGCCGGACATCGGCACCAGATAGTCCGCCATGTTGGCGTTGGTGAGTTGCCCACGTTCGTCATAGATGCACTTTTCGAACAGCGCCGCCCCCAGCCCTTGCACCACCCCGCCCCTGATCTGCTCATCGACCAGTTGCGGATTGATGATGGTGCCGCAATCCTCCACCACCCAGTGCTTCAGCAGCTTGACGAATCCGGTATCGGTGTCGACCTCCAGCCATGAGGCCTGAACACCATTGGTGAAGGCAAAGGGATATTCGCGCGGCACGAAATGCCGCGTGGCCATCAATTCAGGCTGAATGCCCGGCGGCAGCGTATCCGGCCGGAAATAGACGATTCTGGCGAGTTCGTTCAGCTCGATGCGCGGCGCGCCGTCACTCGTATTGACGACCGCATTGTTGGCGATGTCGAGTTCCGCCGGCGTCGACTGCAGGATGACGGCGGCGACATCGAGGATATTCTTGCGCAGGATTTTTGTCGCCTGCAGCGCGGCCTCGCCACCGATGCCCGCCCCGCGCGAGGCCCAGGTGCCGCCGCCATAGGGCGTATTGTCGGTATCGCCTGATATAACGCGGACGCGGTCCATCGATACGCCGAGCACGCTGCCGACGATCTGCGCGGTCAGCGATTCCGAACCCTGTCCCTGTTCGGTGATGCTGGTCTGGCAGATCACCGAGCCCTGCGCATCCAGCCGCACCGCGACACCGTCTTGTGATGAAATTTTTGCACCGCCCACACCGTAAAACGCGGCGCTGGGATTGGTGACCTCGATGAAACTCGCGATGCCGATACCGCGATGAATGTTCTTCTTGCGCAGGGCCGCCTGCTCCGCGCGAAGCGCGTCGTAGTCCATCATCTTGATGAGCTTGGCGAGCGACGCGTGATGCGACAATTGCTCGAAGCGCAGGCCCGAGGGCGATGCGCAGGGATAGGCGTCATCGGCGATCAGATTGCGGCGGCGAATTTCCACCGGATCCATGCCGATCTTCATCGCGGCGAGATCGACCAGACCCTCGGTGACCGAGCACGCAATGGGATGGCCGACTGCGCGGTACTGGCACATGACATTCTTGTTCTGAAACACCACACGCGCCCGCGCGCGATAATTCTTGCTGACGTAGGGACCGCCGACGAGATTGACGACCTGGTTGGCCTCGATCGCGCTGGTGCGCGGATACATCGAATAGGGCCCGATGCCGGTGAGATCATCGATCTCGAAGGCCAGAATCGTGCCGTCGCGCCTGACGCCGATCTTGCCCTTGCAGCGATGGTCGCGGGCATGAATGTCGGTGTTAAAACTCTCGACCCGGTCGGCGACGAACTTGATCGGCCGCCGCAGCAGTTTTGACAGCGCGTAGGTCGCCATCTCGTCGGCGTAGATGTGCACCTTGATGCCGAAGGAGCCGCCGACATCCTTGCAGACTACGCGGACCTGCGATTCCCGTAAGCCCAGATGCAGCGCGGCGATGTTCTGCACCATATGCGGCGCCTGCGTGCCCTGGTAGATCGTCAGCCGCGCCTCGGCGGCATTCCAGTCGGCGACGACGGAGCGCGGCTCCAGCGTCACGCCGGTGTGGCGGCCGAAGATGAAGTCCGCCTCGATCACTTCGTCGGAATCGGCAAAGGCCTGATCGACCTCACCCGCAACGTGGTTTCGTTCAAACGCCAGATTGTCGCCGAGCGCGGCATGAATGACCGGCGTTCGCCGGATCGAGCGCGGTGCCCATATCCGTCACCGCTTCCAGCTCTTGATACGCCACCGAAACGTGCTCGGCCGCATCCTCGGCCGCCGCGCGGCTGGTCGCCACGATGGCCGCGACCGCCTCGCCCTGCCAGCACACGCGATCGACGGCGATGGCGCTTTGCGGCGCGGATTTCAGGCCCTTCAGATGCGAGAGCACGCCGACCCATGGCGTGATGACGGCGGCGAGTTCCTGCCCGGTCACGACGGCAATCACGCCGGGCATGCGTTTGGCGGCGGCGGCGTCGATGCCAAGGATTTTCGCATGCGCATGCGGCGAGCGCAGGAACACGACATGCGCCATCCTTGGCAGTTCGATGTCGCTGACGTAAAGCCCGCGGCCCTGCAGCAGCCGTTCGAGATTGGGCCGCGGCACGGTCTTGCCGATATAGGAGTTCGGCCGATCCAGCGCCGAGAGCGCATCGGGATTGCCGCGTGCCGACGTCATGGCGCACGCCCCATCCGCGCCCGCGCCGTGCTCTCGACCGCATCGATGATGGCCTGATAGCCGGTGCAGCGGCAGTAATTGCCGGAGAGGTGCTCGCGGATTTCCTCTCGATCGGGCTCGCGCTTCTGTTGCAGCAGATCCTGCGCCGCCATCAGCATCCCCGGCGTACAGAACCCGCATTGCAGCGCGTTGCGGTCGCGGAACGCCGCCTGCAGATCGGCGATCTCGCCGGTATCGGACAATCCCTCGATCGTCTCGACCGACGCACCATTCGCCTGCAAAGCGAGCATCAGGCACGAACGCACGATCTCGCCGTTGACCCGCACCGTGCAGGCGCCGCAAACCCCGTGCTCGCAGCCGACATGCGTGCCGGTCAGCTTCAGATGTTCGCGCAAGAAGTCGGCGAGGTTGACGCGCGGCAATACATGCGCCTCGACGCGCTCGCCGTTGACCTCGAGCGAGATGGGCATGGCGGCCGTCACGCGGGCGCCCCGGCGTTGAGATCGGCACGACCGAGCAGCGCGGCCACACCACGCGCCAGCAATACTTTTGCCAGATGACGGCGCATGGCAGGCGATGCCTGCTGATCCTCCTGCGGATCGAGTTCTTCATCCAGCGCCGCGAGCGGCTGCTGCGAGCGCGGCGGGCGTTACATCGATCGCCAATCAGTTTGGCCGCGGCCTTTGCCAGCAAAGGTCTGTCGCCCACCGCAAAGAAGCCAAGGCGCAGGTCGGCGAATTTGCCGTTGGTCACGATGGCCTGCGCGGCAAGGCCGACGATCGCATAGTCGCCGTGCCGTCGCGCAAACTCATGGAAGAAATGCGCCGAATCTTTTTGCGCGATCGGCAATTCGATCGCGATCAGGAGTTCCTGCGGCGACAGCGCCGTCTCGTAGATCCCGGTGAAAAATTCGTCCGCCGCGATCCTCCGTTCCCCGCCCGGGCCGCGAACGATGATGGCCGCACCGAGCGCAAGCATGCAGGCCGGCAATTCCGAGGCCGGGATCGGCATGCGCAAGGCTGCCGCCGATCGTGCCGCGATTGCGGATCGCGGGATGCGCAACATGCGCGATCGCCGCGGCCAACAGCGGCGCGTGCCTTGCAATTTCCGGGGATTTCAGGAGATCGACATGGCGCGTCAGCGCCCCGATCACGAGCGTATCGCCCTTTGACCGCAATCCCGCGCAACTCGGCGAGTTCGCCGATGTCGACGATCAATTCCGGAGAGATCAGGCGCAAATTCATCGCCGGCATCAGGCTCTGGCCGCCCGACAGCACCTTGGCGCGGTCGCCATGCGCGGCGAGCAAATCCAGCGCATTGGCGAGGCTGGTCGCGCGGGCGTAGGCGAAAGCCGAGGCCTTCATTCAGGCGAGCCCTCCCCGGCCCGGTTCTTATGCTTTGGCTGGATTAGACGGTGGCCCTTTTTAAAGGTCAAGTTCGTTGATTCCGCAGCCGCTTATCGACTTTAGGACTTGTCACGACGCGGCCGAAGACGCACTTTCGCCGGCAACCAAGAAGCTGCCCCTGGGGACGCGCAGACCATGAAGCTCGGGTTCTTCACAATGCCGATCCATCCTCTCGACAAGGATTGGCGGCAATCCCTGAAGGAGGATCGGGAAGCCTTCCTGCTCGCCGACGAACTGGGGTTTTCGGAGGGCTATGTCGGCGAGCACGTCACCGACCAGGCCGAGAACATCACCTCCTGCGTCGCCTTCATCGCCTGGCTGGCGGCAGCCACCAAGCAGATCAAGCTGGGCACCGGCACCATCAACATGCCGAACACCCATCCGGCCACGGTCGCCTCCTCGATCGCCATGCTCGACCACATGCTCGACGGGCGGCTGATCTTCGGGATCAGCCCCGGCGGGTTGCTGTCGGATGCCGAATTGTTCGGCAACCTCGAGGCCGACCGCAACGCGATGTTTCTGGAGGCGATCAACCAGGTGCTGGCGATCTGGGAAGGCAAGCCGCCCTATAATATCGAAGGCAAATACTGGAACATGTCGACGCAAAAGACCCTGATCGAGGACATCGGACAGGGCATTATCGCGCGCCCGCTGCAGCGGCCGCATCCGCCGATCGTCGTCACGGCGGTGGCCCCCTTCTCCAAGGGCGTGACGGAAGCAGCCGCCCGCGGCTGGGATCCGATCTCGGCCAATTTCCTGATGCCGGCCTGGGTGAAAAGCCACTGGCCCCGATATGTCGAGGGTTGCGAGCGCGCCGGCCGCGTCGCCGATCCCGCGAACTGGCGCGTCGCCAAGAGCGTGTTTGTGGCCAAGGACGCCGCCACCGCCAAGGCCTATGCCACCGATCCGGACGGGCCCTACGTCTATTACTACCGCTCGCTGTTCACCAAGCTGAAGCGGGGCGGCCGCCTCGAGCTGTTCAAGACCCGCCGCGACCAGCCCGACGACGAGGTGACGCTGGAGTCGATCTGCGACCGGCTCATCATCCACGGCACGCGGAAAGCGTCGCGGATCAGCTGTCTGGCGTTCCAGAACGAAGTCGGCAGCTTCGGCACGCTGCTCTATGCCGGCAAGGACTGGAAGGACCGCGAACTTGGCCGGCAGTCGATGATCCTGATGGCGGAAAAAGTCATGCCGCGCGTCAATGCCGGCACGTCCGGGCGTTCCAAGGCTGCCGAGTAGTCCGTCATGGCTCTTTACCGATCGCATTCCCTATCAGGCCCAGATCGACCGGCCGAAGCTGCGACTTGCCCGGCGGCAAGAAACTCGCGGTCTGGGTCATCCTCAATGTCGAGGAATGGCGGATCGAAAACGCGATGCCGCGGACCGTATTGTCGCCGCCGATGGGACAACCGCTATTGCCCGACGTGCCGAACTGGTCGTGGCACGAATACGGCATGCGCGCTGGCTTCTGGCGGCAGTTCAAGGCGCTCACCGACCGCAACATTCCGGTCACGCTGGCGATGAATGCCAATGTCTGCAGTTCCTACCCGCGCGTCGCCTCGGCCGCACTGGAGGCCGGTTTCGAATTCATGGGCCACGGTTTTCTTCAGGGTCCGATGCACAAGCTCGACAACCAGGCCGATGCGATCAAGCGCGCGGTCGAAACCATCGCAAAATTTTCCGGCAAACCGCCGCGCTCGTGGGAAAGCCCGGGCCTGACGGAAACCGAAGAAACGCTCGATCTGCTTCGCCTCAACGGCATCGAATATGTCGCCGACTGGGTGATCGACGACCTGCCGCAGGATATCGCTACCCCTCACGGCACCATCACCACCATCCCCTATTCGGTCGAGACCAACGACATCGTCATCCACGCGCTGCAGCATCTGCCGTCGGAACAGTTCTTGAAGCGCTGCACTGACCAGTTCGACCGGCTCTATCTTGAAGGCGAAAGCAATGCGCGGGTGATGGCGATCTCGATCCATCCCTACATCACCGGCGTACCGCACCGGATCAAATATCTGGAAGCGCTGCTCGACTATGTCATCGGCCACGATGGCGTCGCGCTGATGACCGCGAGCGACATCGGCGACTGGTATCGCGGCAGAGATGTCCGGGAAGTGACTACTTGGCGTCGTCGGCAGTGAAGCGCCCAAAACCGCCGCGCGCGAACAACAGCGGCTCCTGCTTGTTGTAGGTGTAGGTCTCGACGGCGCCGAGGAAAATCACGTGGTCGCCGCCATAATACCGGTTCGCCGCGCGGCATTGGAAACTGGCGACGCTGCCGGCAAGGATGGGCGCATTGCCCAGGCCCGGCTTCCACTCGACACCGTTGAACTTGTCGCCTGAAGATTTGGCGAATTGCAGCGCCAGCTCCTGCTGCGACACGCTGAGCACATTGACCGTGAAATGGCTGGCGTTCTGGAAGATCGTCAGGCCCTGCGAGAACATGCCGAGGCTCCACAGCACCAGCGGCGGATTCAGCGACACCGAAGCAAAGGAATTGCAGGTGACCCCGTACGGCGTTCCGTCCGCCGCCATCGCGGTGACGATGGTCACGCCGGTGCCGAACGTGCCCAACGCATTGCGAAAATCGCGGGGATCGATCGCTGAATTGTCGCTGGCCAGTTCGTTGGCTGGATCGGCCGGGTGTTTGTGAACGTCGGACATCCGGCGGCCTCAGAGCGTCAGATTTTCGGATGGCAGGCCGAGCGCCACGCGGCCGTAATTGGTCCCCGCCGCGTCGAAATTGAACGCAAGGTGCGAATTGACGGCGTGGGCGTCGCGGAATTGCCGCTGCAGCGTGCCCGAGGTGAACAGGCTGCGCGCGCCGCTGGCGGTGAACAAGCAGCGATACCGCCTCGGTGCAGAGATTGACCGCAAACGCACCATCGCGCCGAAGTCTTGTCTTGGCGGCGATATCGGGAACATGGCCGCGCCTTGCATCCGCCATGGCGTCGATGCAGTTGGTGCGCATGACGAGACGCGCAGCGTCGATCTTGGCGGACGCTTCGGCGATCTTGATCTGGGTGGTCTGCATGTCGCCGAGTTTTGCGCGGTTATAGGTCGAGGCGCGATGCCGCGCGATCTCGACATAGTCGTCGTGACAGGCCTGCGCGTTGCCGAGACCAACGCCGGAGAGCACGTAAGGAAACAGCGAGAATACCGGCAGCGCATAAAGCGCATTCGGATTGGCGACGCTGCCCGGCGTCGGCCCGCCGGCGAGATCGCTGATCGCGATCGACATATACTCTGGAACGAAGGCGTCGATCACCTTGACATCGTTCGATCCGGTCCCGCACAGGCCGGTCGCGTTCCAGGTGTCGTTGATCTTGTAGTCGCCCTTGTTGAGCAGGAAGAGCCGATACTCGATGCCGTCAGCCTCGTCGTCGGAGGCAACGACGCCGGCGAGCATATTCCAATCGCTGGAGAGGACACCCGACGAGAACGGCCAATGGCCGCTCAGCACATAGCCGCCCTCCGCCTTCCTGGCGCGGCCGGCCGGAAAAATGAAGGAGGATGCGATCAGCGCATCGGGATCCTGCTTCCACACCGCGTCCTGCGCGCGCGGATCGAACATGCCGAGCATCCAGTGGTGGCTGGCGAGATTGGCGAAATTCCACGCCACGGAAGCATCTGCCTGTCCGAGCGCGTCGGCACAATCGACCAGCGCGACGTAATCGAGTTCGGAGCCGCCGACGCGCTTTGGCTGCACGATCCGGAACAGCCCGGCGTCATGCAGATCGCGCTCGGTCTCGGGCGGCAGGCGTCGCAATTCCTCGGTCCTGGACAGCGCGCTCGCGCAATTTTGGGATCAAGGGTCTTTGCGCGGGCGACCATGGCGGCATAGCCGTCCGCACCCCGCCCGGCGGCAAGGCTGATGACGTCGGTCTTGCGGCCATTCCCTGGCATTCACGTTTCCCCGCCCGGCCGGCGATATCGAGGACTCCGGGCCGGGCGTTTCACCAATGTATAGGCTGAGCATGGGCGATCAAGGCGTTAAGGCGGCATAGCCGCCCAGCCGTAAGGCTGTTGTAACCCTCAGAGTTAATCGACGGTCAAGGCGCGCCTCAGGCGGACCTCACTCGCACGCAACATGGCAGGGTCGAGTTGGCCCTTTTTCCAGCCGGCGGCGGCGCAGGCAAAGACGCGGTAGAACTGGGCGCCGTCATAGGCGACCAGCAGCAGATCCACGCCGGCGTTAAGTGCTTCGACCACCGCGGTACAGACATTTTTCTGATAGATCGCGCCCATCACCAGATCGTCGGTGATGACGACGCCCTGATAGTTCCATTTCTGGCGGACGATCCCGTCGATCACGCGCCTGGAGTGCGATGCCGGACGGTCCGGATCAGCCGCCGTCAGCGTGACATGCCCGACCATGAGCTGCGCCTTCGAGCCCGCCAGCACATCCCTGAACGGGCGCCAGTCCGACGCTTCCAGTTCGGCCAGCGGCGTCTCCAGATCGGCGCTGAAATGGTGGGTATCGTCGTGCACCCGGCCAAGTCCCGGGAAGTGTTTTACGGTTGCCCCGACGCCGGAGGCTTCGAGGCCTCGCACATAGGGCAGCGCAACCGCGGTCACCTCCGTTGCGTCAGCCGAGATCGCGCGCTGGCCGATCAGGGTGTGGAAGTCGAGCCGGTTGCGCTTCGCTTCCGGCCGCAGATCGAGCACCGGCGCGAAGTTGACGGTCACGCCGAGCGCCGCGAGTTCCTGGCCATGCTTGCGGCCGAACTCTTCTGCCTTTTGGGCGCGAACGTCCGGCGACAGACTGGCCAGCGTCGCGAGCGCCGGCAACCTCGTCAGCGCCGGCGACAGATGAGAGACGATGCCGCCCTCCTGATCGGCGGCAACGGTCAGCGGTGGAAGATTGGCGTGTGCGGCGGCGCTCCTGAAGCGCTGCGACCTCGATTCTCAACGCTTCAGCCGTGCGGCCGGAGAGATTGCGCCGCGAGATATAGACGCCGGAGATCAACCCCTTCTCGGCCAGACGGGCGACCTCTTCAAAGGAGGAGTATCCCACGACAAAGTGCTGTCCAAGCAGGTGAGCCTGCGCAACTTCGGTTTGCAGCACGTCACGTTTGCGGACCTCAAACACGATATGTGCGCCCAGCATCAAGACGGGCGCAAGGCACCACAGCAGGACCAGAAGCTTTGTCGCGATGCTCCTGCGCCAGCATCCGCGCCGGATCAACGCAATGACGACAACAACGCCCATGATGGCCAGCGCGACGTTTCCCGGGCCGCGCATCGCGATCAAATAGGGATCGTTCTTGTTGATCCCGACGAAAACAGACAGCGCTCCGAACAACCAGAGCGCGGCGATGCCGATACGATTGATCATCTGATGAAGCGACCATGAATTCTTGCGGGCCCGGTCGCCGTATCAAACGCACAACCGCTGCGCCAGCTGCATCAAGACGCCTGCACAAATTCTGCAAAACATTCCTGAAGTCCTGCAGAAGCAGGTGCCAACAATTGCACGAACGCTGTCCATAGTCCGGCCTGCACACCGGCAGACGGTCCAATGAATGCCTTTCCCTACACGACCAGCCAATGACGGATCGCTCTGCGCCGAATCCCGGTTCTTCCCCGCATGCACAGAGGTAAAGCAAAAATGCTGAGCTTCGCTCCGCCGATCCCCGACGTTCGCCCTGTCCAGGCAAATCTGTTTCCGGCCAGATTTGCCATCGCGCTTGGCCTCGCGGCGCTCGCCGACTGGCTGTTTTATAACGAGCGAATTGGAATATCGCTTGTTCTGTTTCCGATTGCGCTGATGGGATGCTCGCTGCTCGCCAATCATGCGGCATCCAGACGGCCGGCGCATGCTGCTCGCCAGTCGTCATCCTGATCGCCGGCATCATTCCCGCGGTCGAGGAGCTCAATGCGCTTTCGCTGGCCATCGCCGTGCTTGCGCTCGGCCTGGCCGTCTCGATCGGCACCAACCCGGACCTCGACGGCCTGGCCGACCGGGCCCGCGCCTTACGCGGGCTTTTCCTGTTCGGTCCGTTCCGGCTGATCCGCGATATGGCCGGTTCGCTCAACGTGCCGGCGCTCGCCACCGGCTTTGCGGTCTGGTTCATACCGATCGTCTTTGGCGGGCTGTTCGTGGCATTGTTCGCGTCGGCCAATCCGCTGATCGAAAAATGGTTCGCGCAGCTCAATCCCGGCAACGCCGCCTCGCAAGTGAGCCTTGCACGGCTGCTGTTCTGGCTTGTGGCCGCATCCGTGGTCTGGCCGTTCATTCACGTCCGATGGCGGCGCAAGATCGCGGTCGCCACGGCCCCGGTTGAATCCGTTCCCGATCGAGAGTCAATCTTCCGCCGATTCCAGTTCGGTCGATTTCCTCGGCATCGCGACGGTGCTGCGATCCCTCATCCTGTTCAACCTGCTGTTTGCGGTTCAGACCATTCTCGACGTGATCTATCTCTGGGGCAATGCGGCGCTGCCCGCCGACATCACCTATGCCGCCTATGCCCATCGCGGCGCCTATCCTCTCATCGTCACGGCGCTGCTGGCGGCAGGCTTCGTGCTGATCGCCATGAAGCCGGGCGGCCCGGCCGAACGGTCGCCGGTGATCACGGCCGCTGGTCTATCTGTGGGTGGCGCAGAACGTCATGCTGGTCGATCTCGTCGATCCTGCGCCTCGACCTGTATGTGCAGATCTATCTGCTGACCTATTGGCGGATCGCGGCCTTCGTCTGGATGCTGCTGGTCGCCATCGGGCTCGTGCTGATCGTCGCGCGCATCGCTCTGCGGCGCTCCGATCGAATGGCTGATTCGCGCCAACCTCATCACCCTGACCGGAACGCTCTACATTTGCTCGCTGGTGAACTTCGCCGCCATTATCGCCGACTACAATGTCACGCACAGCCGCGAAGCCTCGGGCAAAGGCGTTTCGATCGATACGCATTATCTGAGCCTGCTTGGGCCGCAGGCATTGCCCGCCCTCGACAAGGCCTTTCAGCTACGGGGCGTCGATACCAGCCTTGTTTCGCACCGCAATTGCCTTGTAGAAAGGTTGCGGCAGGACATGGTTTCATGGCGCGCATGGAGCTTTCGAAACTGGCGGCTGCAGCGGTACATAGCGGCTCAAGAGAAACAGCAATTGCCTGGTTGAGCGCAGCGATCTTCCGGAGAAGCGATTGACGCACCGTATCCTTATCGTCGACGATGACCTTCATATCCGCGAGGTCATCCGCGTCGCGCTCAAAAAAGCCGGCATGACCGTGTTCGAGGCGCGCGACGGCAAGGAGGCGCTGACCCGCTTCGCCGGCGATCGGCCCGATCTCATCGTGCTCGATATCGGCATGCCGGAATTCGACGGCCTCGACGTCTGCCGGGAAATCCGCAAATCTTCCGATGTTCCGATCCTCTTCCTCTCCGCCCGGGACGACGAAATCGACCGTGTGCTCGGGCTGGAGATCGGTGGCGATGACTACGTCACAAAGCCGTTCAGTCCCGCGCGAGCTGGTCGCACGCGTCAACGTGATCCTGCGCCGCGCGATTTCCCGCGGGCTGGAAAAGACTTCGTCAACGCCACTGGCGCAAGGCAGGCTTTCGGTCGATCCCGGAGCAGCACGTTGCGGCCTTCGCCGGCACGCCGCTCCGCCTCACGGCCATCGAATTCGGCATCCTGCGCGCGTTCCTGGCGCGGCCGGCCGCCGTGTTCAGCCGCGAGCAGATCATGGCCGCCGCCTATCAGCTCAACATCCAGGTTTCCGACCGCACCATCGACAGCCACATCCGCAACATCCGCGCCAAGCTCGCCGCCGTGAACTGCGACAACGTGATCGAGACCATTCACGGCGTCGGCTTCAAGCTCGGCCGCTGCGAGCCGCAGGCATGACGGAGCCGCCGAAGCGCGAGAAGTGGCGACCCTCGGTCGGGTTGATCATTTTTACCGCGCTGGCGGTTGTCGCGGCCTTGCCGCTGATCGGGCTGTTCTTCTTCCGGGTCTATGACAATCAGCTCATCCACCAGACCCAGGCGGAGCTGATCGCCCAGAGCAAGGTGTTGGCCGCCGTGTTCGCGCGCGAGGTCGAGAGCCGGCGCAGTGCCGGCATCGCGCTCGGCGCCGAACTGCCGCCCGAGGCGCGCGCCGACTCCGAGGACAAGGTCACGCCGATCCGCCCTGCGCTTGACCTCGCCGGCAATGATCTGCTGATGCGGCGGCCCGATGCGCGTCCGCCGAACACTCCGGCCGATCCCGCCTATGCGGAAATCGGCGCCCGGCTGACGCCGATCATGCTGGAGACGCAAAAGGTCACGCTCGCGGGTTTTCGGATTCTCGATCCGCGCGGCGTCGTCATTGCCGGACGGCAGGAAGTCGGACAATCGCTCGCCCATATCGCGGAAGTCGCGGCCGCACTGAAGGGGCAGTACCGGGCGGCGCTGCGAATCCGCAAACCCGACAAGACGCCGCCGCCGATCTACTCGATCAGCCGCGGCGTCGGCGTGCACGTGTTCTCCGCCATGCCCGTCATCGTCGATAACCACGTCGCCGGCGTGATCTACACCTCGCGAACACCGAGCAACATCTTCGATCATCTCTATCAGGAACGCGGAAAGTTCCTGCTGGCGGCGCTCACCGTCATCGGCGCGACCGTGATCATCGGCCTGGTATTCTACCGCACCATCACCCGGCCGATGCACGAACTGGTCGGCCGCGCCGGGCGCATCAGCCGTGGCGACCG
This sequence comes from uncultured Alphaproteobacteria bacterium, assembly GCA_963731915.1. GTDB lineage: Bacteria > Pseudomonadota > Alphaproteobacteria > Rhizobiales > Xanthobacteraceae > Bradyrhizobium. The sequence goes on along the minus strand of CAVSXQ010000045.1, from coordinate 41,353 downwards.
CAATGCGTTCCAGCCGCTGGCGCATTACGGCACGCGCGAGTTCGCCCAGCTCTCGCGCAGTTTTCTCGACATGGCCCAGCAATTGTCGCGGCGCTCGGATTATATCGCGACCTTCTCGGCGCACCTCACCCACGAGCTGAAATCGCCGCTCACCTCGATCAAGGGCGCCGCCGAACTCTTGCTGGAGTTGCTGCAGAGCAAGACCGACACGCTGACGCGGATGGAACAGAAGAACTTCGTCTCCAACATCCTCGGCGATACCGAACGGCTGGATGCCATGACGCAGCGGCTGCGCGAACTGGCGCGCGCGGAAAGCGCGCCGCAAAACGAGCAGACCGAGCTCGGCGCCGTCGTCGGCAGCCTCAAGAGCCGCTTCCCGACCCGCTCCATCACCGCCAGCGGTTGCCTCGATCGTTCGATCGGCATGTCCGGCGAAAAGGCGCTGATCGTGCTGTCGCATCTCGCCGACAATGCCGTGCGTCACAACGCCAAAAGTCTGCGGCTGGAGGCGGAAAGCGAAGGCGCCACCGTCCGCATGATCGTCAGCAATGACGGCGACCCGATCTCGGAATCGAACCGGGAAAAGATCTTCGACGCGTTCTTCACCACGCGCCGCGACACCGGCGGCACGGGCATGGGGCTTGCGATCGTGCAAGCCGTCATGACCAGCCATGGCGGCTCGATCCGGCTGCTGCCGACCGAGACGGGCGCCGCTTTCGAACTGCAATTCCCGGCCGCCTGAGCGGGCTGCGAAAGGCCTCAGACCCGTTCGATGATGATCGCCGGCGCCATGCCGCCGGCGGCGCACATCGTCACCAGCCCGCGCTTGAGGTCACGCCGCTCCAGTTCGTCAAGCACGGTGCCGATCAGGATCGATCCGGTCGCGCCGATGGGATGGCCGAGCGCAATCGAGCCGCCATTGACGTTGACCTTGTCGCGATCGAGCTTGAGATCGCGGATGAACTTTTCGGCCACCACCGCAAAGGCCTCGTTGATCTCGAACAGATCGATATCGTCGAGCGTCAGTCCCGCTTTCGCCAGCACTTTTCGCGCGGCCGGAACCGGCGCGTTCAGCATCAGCGTCGGCGAATCCCCCATATTGGCCATCGCGACCACGCGGGCGCGCGGCTTCAATCCGTGCTTTTTGGCGTAACCGGGCGACGCCAGCAGGATCGCCGCCGAGCCGTCGACCACGCCGGAGGAATTGCCGGCATGGTGCACGAAGTTGATGTCGAGGTCGGGATATTGATCCAGGATCAGCTTTCGGTAGGTCGTGCCCTTGTCGTCGAGCGCATAGTCCGCAATCGCCGGAAATGCCGGCTTCAATTGCGACAGCGCGTCCATCGTGGTCTGCGGCCGCGGATATTCCTCGCGGTCGAGCGCAAGACCGCCGTCCTCGCGATGGACGGACACCAGGCTCTTCTTGAAGTGACCGCCCTTGATCGCGGCATCGGCGCGCTTCTGGCTTTCCAGCCCGAGCGCATCGACATCCTGCCGGGAAATGCCTTCGAGGGTCGCGACCGCATCGGCGCAGACGCCCTGGTGCGATTGCGGATGCCGCGCACGCAGGCGCAAATTGCCGTTGTCCATCATGAACGGCCCCTCGCCGCGGCGGCCTTCCATCGACATCATCTCGGTGCCGCCGGCGATCACGAGATCCTCGGAACCGGACATGATGGAATTGGCCGCCATGTTGACGCTGGTGATGCCGGAGCCGCAGAAGCGATCCAGCGTGACCGCGCTGGCGCGCACGTCATAGCCGGCATCGAGCGCCGACATCCGGCCGAGATCGCCGCTCTGCTGGCCGCGCTGCGAGCTGGTGCCCCAGACGATATCGTCGACGTCGGCGGTATTGATCCCGGTGCGATCGGCCAAGGCCCGCAACACGGTGGCGCCCAATTGCTGCGGATGGATGCCCGAAAGCGCACCCTTGCCGGCCTTGCCAATGCCTCGCGGCGTCCTGCATGCGTCGATGATCAGCGCGTCAACCATGGCGTTTCCCTCAAAATGTCGATTTGAGCGCCATTTGCCGCCCGTGGGACCGCAAAGTCAATTCGCACCGCTGCAAGGCCTCATGCGATTCCGGCGCGCAGACCGGTCGCCATGAACTCCCCCTTAAGGGTGCAAATGCCGTATGGTGGGATCGAAGCCATTCCAGATCGTATTGATACTTATCGAGGTTCAAATGAGAAATGCCACCCTATTGATCGCGCTCTTCACGATGTCGGCAATAGCCGGGGCCCAGGCCGCGGACTGCCGGTCGGTCGCTAATTCCCAGGAACGGCTTGCCTGCTACGACAAAGCGACTCCGCCAACTCCGCAACGAGCCGCCGCGCCGAAGCCGGCCGATCAACAGCCACCTGCCGGCGATCTGCTTGCGGTCGAGAACAGCAGGCTGGATGCCCGGATCAAAGGCATCTGCCGCGGCTGCTGAGCCGGCCGCGCTAACGCAACGTCCTGAAGAATTCCCGCACTTCCGGCAACAAACAGGCCGGGCTGCTCGAATGCGGCGAAATGGCCGCCCTTCGGCATCTCCTTCCAGTGCCGGATGTTGGTGAAGTTCGGCTCCATCCATTTGCGCACCGGGGTGACGATCTCCTTTGGAAAAACCGCAACACCGGTCGGCACCGTGACCTTGTGCGCGGTCCGGCGCTTCGGCCCAAAGCTCTCCCAATAAAGGCGCGCCGACGAGGCCGCGGTCGCCGTCACCCAATACAGCATGACATTGTCGAGCAGTTCGTCGCGGGAGAGGATGTTTTCGGGATGGCCGTCGCAGTCGGTCCAGGCCCAGAATTTTTCCAGGATCCACGCCGCCTGCCCGCTCGGCGAGTCGGTCAGGCCATAGCCCAGCGTCTGCGGCCGGGTCGATTGCTGCTTCGAATAGCCGGAATCCCAATCGGCATAATAAGCGATGCCCTTTAGCGCCCGCGCCTCCTCCGGCGTCGGCTGTCCCTCGACATTCGGCCGCGCGGCCATTGCGAGGGTAATGTGAATGCCGGCGCAATGAGCGGCGTCCTGCGCGCCGAGCGCGGTGGTGACCGCCGAACCCCAATCGCCGCCTTGCGCGCCGTAACGCGAATAGCCGAGGCGATCCATCAGGACAGCCCAGGCTGAGGCAATGCGATCGACGCCCCAACCGGTCGCAGCCGGTTTGCCCGAAAAGCCGAAGCCGGGCAGCGAGGGGCAGACCACATGAAACGCATCCGCGGCGTTGCCGCCATGCGCGACCGGATCGGTCAGCGGCTCGATCACCTTGTGGAATTCAACCACCGATCCCGGCCAGCCATGGGTCATGATCAGCGGCATCGCATCGGGATGCGGCGAGCGCACGTGCAGGAAATGAATGTCGAGCCCGTCGATATCAGTTGTGAATTGCGTGAAGCGATTGAGCAGCGCCTCGCGCCGGCGCCAGTCGTATTCCTCGGCCCAGTACCGGCAGACGTCCTTGATCCATTGCAGCGGCGCGCCCTGGCTCCAGTCATCGACCAGCTCGGCTTCCGGCCAGCGGGTGTTGCGCAGGCTCGATTTGAGATCGGCGAGCACCTCGTCGGGAACGGCGATGCGATAGGGATTGAGAGCGGTCATGGAAAGGCTCACGAAATGATCAGGACACGAAATCGCGAAAACAACCCCATGCAAAGTAGAATGGGTGCGGCTCGCAGCATCCCGCGCTAGACCTCCAGCCACTCCTTGCGAACAGCGGCGTTGGCGGCAAGTTCAGGCGGCGTGCCCTCAAAAACGATGCGGCCGTGACCCATCACATACAGGCGCCGTGAAATTTTCAAGGCGATGGTGAGCTTTTGCTCGACCAGCAGGATCGCCATGCCGCGCCGGGCGATTTCATCGAGCAGGCGGCCAACCTGCTCGACAAGCTTCGGAGCCAGCCCCTCGGTCGGCTCGTCGATGATGACCAGATCTGGATCCCCCATCAAGGTGCGGCACATCGTCAGCATCTGCTGTTCGCCGCCCGACAGCACGCCGGCCGGATTGTCCTGGCGTTCACCGAGATTGGGAAACAGCGAAAAAACATCCTCGAACTTCCAGCGCCCGACAACACCGGCGCGCTTCAGCCCGAGTTCGAATTCTGTCGCACGGTCAGGCCGGGAAACACCTGGCGGTCCTCGGGCACATAGCCGACGCCGAGGTGGGCGATCTGGTCGGGCCGCAGGCCTGCGATCGAGCGGCCCTTGAACGCGATTTCGCCGACCGGCGGCACCAGCCCCATGATCGTCTTGCACGCGGTGGAGCGGCCAACCCCGTTGCGGCCGAGCAGGCTGACGATCTCGCCCTGGTCGACGGAGAGATCGACGCCTTGCAGGATATGGCTCTTGCCATAGAAGGCATGGAGATCGCGGACTTCGAGCATCATGCTGCCACCGTCCCGAGATAGGCTTCCTGAACCGCGGCATTGCCACGGATGGCAGTCGGTGTGTCCGATGCAATCACTTCGCCATAGACCAGCACGGTGATGCGGTCGGCGAGACCGAACACCACGCTCATGTCGTGCTCGACCATGATCAGCGTCTTGCCCTCCGACACCAAGCGGATCAACGCGACCGCGTTGTCGGTCTCGCTGTGGCTCATGCCGGCGGTCGGCTCGTCCAGCAGGATGATCTCGGCGCCGCCGGCAATCGTGATGCCGATCTCGAGCGCGCGCTGCTCGGCATAGGACAACAGGCCGGCCATCAGGTTGCGGCGGCTCGACAGTTTCAGCAATTCGAGCAACCGGTCGGCCGCCTCGTTCAATTCGTTCTGCCGACCCAGCAGGCGCCAGAACGAATAGCGGTAGCCGTGCGACCACAACAGGCCGCAGCGGATATTCTCGAACACCGTCATGCGCGGAAAGATCGAAGTGATCTGAAAACTGCGCGACAGGCCGAGGCGGTTGATCTCCTGCGGCGCCAGATCGGCGATCGACCTGCCATTGACCGCGATCGAGCCCGAGCTGATCGGAAAGCGTCCCGGAAATCAGGTTGAACAGCGTGGTCTTGCCGGCGCCGTTGGGACCGATGATGGCATGGCGTTCGCCATGCGGGATGGAGAGATCGACGCCACGGATGATTTCCGTCCGTCCAAAATTCTTGCGCACGTCGCGCAGCTCGACCGCGGGCATGCTCACGCCATCGCCTCCTGCCGCTTGACGTCCTCGATCCCTTCCTGCCGCTTCGCGCCCTCCATCAGTTCATCCCAGCGCAGGCGGAAACTGCGCGCCTCGCGGCGCAGCCACAGCGCGCCGAGCACCAAGGCGGCCAGCGCGACCACCCATGGCATCGGCGCTCTCGTGTCGATGAGATTGCCGCCGATCTTGAATGTCTTGCCCTGCGCCGCGCCGATGGTGGTGAAGGACGTCAGTTCGACCAGCAGCACGAAACCGAGCAGCACCAGCAGCGCCGGCGGAAACGCTTTTGCGTAGGGCACCAACAGTTCACGCAAGCGCCCGCTGCGCCAGATCGGCACGTGCATGTAGATCAGCCCGATCAGCCCGCCCGGCGCGTACATCACCATGACGATGAAGAGAACGCCGACATAAAGCAGCCAGGCATTGCTGAGCAGGCTGACGCCGCTCTGCAGCAGCACCACCACGATGGTGCCGAGGATCGGCCCGAAGAACCCGCCGGCGCCGCCGATATAGACGGCCAGCAGCGCATTGGCCGATTTGGCCGCGGACACGGTGTCGAAGGTGACGATTTCATAGATCAGCACATACAGCCCGCCGCCGATCCCGGCGAAGAAGCCGGACAGCGTGAATTGCAGCAGCCGCACCATGCGCGGGTCGTAACCGACGAACTGGGCGCGCTCGAAATTGTCGCGGGTGGCGTTGGCCATGCTGCCAAGCGGCGTCTGGGTCTGCAGCTTCATCAGGGCTGCCGCGATGAAAGCCCAGGCCAGCACGAGGCAATAGACCTGCCACGACGAACTGTAGCTGGCGCCGAACAAGCTGGTACTCATGACGCGATCGACGCTGATGCCGCCCTCGCCGCCGAAGAACGCCATGAACATCAGCGCGGCGGCCGAGACCAGTTCGCCCAGCCCCAATGTGATCATGGCAAACGCCGTGGCGCGCTGCTTGGTCACCAGCCAGCCGAAGACATAACCGAAGAACATTCCGCCTAGCCCGCCGGCAAGCGGGATCAGTTCTGTCGGCAGCCAGATCGTGCCGGCCTTGACCAGGTTGACGACATGCGCTGCACAATAGGCGCCGAGGCCGAACAGCACGGCATGCCCGAACGACAGCAGACCGGCCTGCCCCATCAGCATGTTGTAGGACAGCGCAAAAATCGCCATCACCCCGATCTCGCTGAGCAGTATCAGCGCGAAGCCGGAATGACGGCCCTTCGACCAGTCGTAGAACAGGAATGGCAACGCCAGCAGGACGATAAGGACAAGGAGCCAGGGCCAGTGGCGGCGGAGCATGCTCATGTATCGCGTGTCCCCATCAGCCCGCGTGGCCGGAACACGAGGATCAGCACCAGCATCAGGAAAGGCAGCAGCGCGCCAACCCTCGGCAGGGTGACGTTGAGGATTTCAGCGAAGGGTGTCTGCGAGGTCACGACAAAACCGAACTTTGCCAGCAGATCGGCGAGCGAGACGTCGAACACGACGGCAAAGGTCTGGATCAGCCCCATCAGGATCGAGGCGATGAAACAGCCGCTCAGCGAGCCGAGGCCGCCGAACACCACCACGACGAAAACGATCGGCCCCATGGTGAAGGCCATGGCGGGTTCGGTGACCTGGTAGTTGCCGCCGATCACGCCGGCCAGTCCCGCCAGCGCCGTACCGGCCGCGAAAACAAGGGTGAAGATACGCGGCACGTTGTGGCCGAGCGCGGAAGCCATGTCGGGATGCGTGAGTGCGGCCTGGATCACCAGCCCGAAGCGCGTGCGGGTCAAGCCGAGCCAGATCGCACCGAACATCAGCGCCGATATCAGCAGCATGAAGGCGCGATAGGCCGGGAATTGCGTGCCGTAAACCTTGAACAGCGGAAAATCCAGCAGCTCCGGCACGCGATACGGGACCGGCAACAGCCCCCAGGTCATCTGCACGCCCTTCTCGATCAGCAGCGCCAGACCGAAGGTGAACAGCAGTTCGGCGATGTGGCCGTTGCGATGGACGCGCCGCAACCCCCACATCTCGATTCCCGCGCCGATCAGCCCGCACAGCAGCGGCGCGATGATCAGGGCCGGCCAGAAGCCGATATAGAGACTGATCGTGTAGGCGAAATAGGCGCCCAGCATGTAGGCGCTGGCATGGGCGAAATTCAAGACGCCCATCATGCTGAGGATGAGCGTCAGCCCGCTCGCCAGCATGAACAACAGCATGCCGTAGACGAGACCGTTCAGAAGCGAGACGACGAAGACTTCCATTGCTACCGGACCATCGCAAGGGCGACGCCTGCTCCCCGGGGAGCGAAGCAGGCGACTATCGTGTTGCGTCAGGAGGCGCCCGGACGCTTCATCTTGCAGGTGTTGGGCTGGTCGACGTCCTTGGCGAGGATCGTCGCTCGACGTGCGCCCAGCCGAGGCCGGTCCTCTCGGCATCGTACTTCACGCCCTTCTTGAAGGTGCCGACGAAGTACGTCGCTGATGATCTGGTGGTCTTCCTTGCGCATCTTGGTATCGAAGCCGAGGAAGTCCTTGAGCTTGAGGTCTTCCATGCGCGGTTGCGATCTTGGTCGGGTCGACCGAACCCGCCTTGTTCACCGCCGGCCTGCAGATATTCGAAGATGGTGCGGAAGCCGGCCGCGGAGAAATCGAACTTGTGCTTTTCGCGGAAGCCCTGCGTCGAACGCCTCGGCCTCCTTGTTGCCGATCTCCGGCGCTACGTTTTCACTGAACGACATCACCGCCAGCACACGGTTGTCGCCGCCGACTCCGATCGCGCGTCGGCCCGCCCGCCAGATGGGCGTAGAAGGTGTAGTAGCGCAGATCGAGCGCCGGCATCGACGCCGGCCTTGATCAGCAGGTTCATGTCGGGGCCCCAGTTGCCGGTGAGCAGCGCCTGCGCGCCCGAAGCCTTGATCTTGGTGATGATAAGGCGAGAAATCCTTGATCTTGCCGAGCGGGATCAACTCATCCCCGACGACCTGAATATCCGGCCGCAGTTTGGCAAGATACGCCTTCACGTCGCGCTGGACCGACTGGCCGAAAAGGTAATCCTGGTTGATCAGGTAGACCTTGGTCACGTCCTTGGGCAGCGCGCGGACCATCACCTCGGCCTTCATGCCGACATGCAGGTCGAAGCGAAAATGCCAGAAGCTGCATTTTTCGTTGGTCAGTTCGGTCGCCACCGCGCCGCAGTTGATATAGATGATGCGGTTGTCCGGGTTGCGCTCGTTGTGCTTTTCGACTCCCTCGATCAGCGCGGCGGCGATGTTGGAGCCGCTGCACTGCATGATGAAGGGCATGTTCTGGTCGGTCGCGCTCTTGAGCGCGATCAGCGCGTCAGACGGCTGGGACTTGTTGTCGAACGGGACCAGTTCGAACTTCTTGCCCAGCGCGCCGCCTTTGGCGTTGATGTGATCGATGATGTATTGCATCTGCTTCAGGTTGGCGTCGCCGACCTGGGCGAACGGCCCCGAAAGCGGATCGGTATAGGCCACCTTGATCGTCTGCTGGGCTGATGCATGACCGCCGAAGGCGATCGCGAGCAAGATCCCAAAGAACATCGTCAACCATTTGCCTGGCCGCATTGTCGGTTTCCTCCCCGTATATGCCCGCGCATTTTCTGGCGGTGCTGGGCGAAACCGTAACAGGGCGATGCGGATGCCGCCACAACCAATTGGCCGGTAGCGGCGGGACGCTGCTCCCCGGAGTTGCGCCAAGGCGCTAGAGAGGTAATTCCGCCACGTGGCAGATTTGACGCAAATGGATCGTCGTCCTCACGAACCTCAGGAAACAAGCCGCTGCTTGAAGAACGCCAAAATCTCGTCGCGGGCCGCGATCGTCGGCTGGCCCGGCTTCGTCGATCAGATGGGCGGTCACGACACTATGCGGCGTCGTCACGTGGCGCGCGAAGAACGGCGCGAAGATCGGTGTTCGCCGCGCTGTCGGGCAGCACCCGCCCGATGAAGCGGTCGCCAAGCGCCTCCGAATAAGCGGCAAAGCGCTGGGCCATGCAGAATTTGTCGCCCGCGAAGCGATAGGCCATGACAGTCAGATCGTCCCGCTCCAGCCGCTCGCGCACCGCCTTGACTTCATCGGGCGCGATCTCGATGCCGGCCGGGTCGTTCAGCGGCAGTGACGGCTGGGACAGCACCGGCGCCAGCATCGACGGCTCAAGCATCATCGTCAGCGCAAAATTTCCCGTAAAGCACATCCCGATCGCGCCGACGCCGGGACCGCCGCACTCTTCATGGGCAAATCGCGCCAGCGACCGCAGCCATTTGTCACCGGGCTCGATTGATTGGCGGCAAAGGCGCGAAACTCCGCGCTCACACAGGCGCGCTGAAAGACCGCCACGCCCTCCTCCACTTCGGAACGGCGCCATCGCGCCCGAACAGCGACGGCATATAGACGGTGAATCCGGCGTCCCGGACCCAGCGAGCGAAGCGCGCGACATGCGGACTGATGCCCGGCATCTCCGTCATCACGATGACCGCCGGCCCGCAGCCGGCCACATACACCGCCTTGGCGACCCCATCGAGCGCAATTTCGCGGCGCTTGAAATCCTCAAGCGGATCGTCCTGCTTCATGGATCGCTTCGGCATCGGCTAATTCCTGAATTGTCGGCGAGGCATCATTGCGATTTCGCGCGCCAGCCGGCTAGTGTCAAAAATGACATTGATTGGGGATTTTTTGACATGACCCGGGTTGCCGTCGTCGAGATCGAAGGCTGCATGGCCTCGAGCGCGGCGATCACCCATGACGTGATGGCGACAGCCAACCTGATCAGCGGCGCGGCGAAACGCGCCCTGCCGTTCAACGTCACGACGGTGCGCTGCGGCCCGCGCCGCAACGGCGCCGATCTCCGCCGCGCCGAACTCGTCATCGTCCCCGGCCTCGGTACGGCTTCGGTGGATGCAGCTCGACGCGAAGCTGAAAAGCACAGCCTGCCGGCGCGCAGGCGACTTGCTTGCCGAATCGTTCGAGGCCGGCGCCGCACTTGCCGCATCCTGCGCGAGCACATTCCTGCTCGCGGAAGCGGGCCTGCTGGACGGCCGGCGGGCAACCACGACCTGGTGGCTGGCTCCCCTGTTTCGCCACCGCTACCCCAGGGTCGAACTGGTGACCGACCGGATGGTGGTGGCCGATTGGCCGATCGCAACCGGTGGCGCAGCGATGGCGCAGATGGATCTGATGCTCGCCGTCGTGGGCCGGTTTGCCGGACCAGGCCTTGCAAGGACTTGCGCCAATTATCTGCTGCTTGAGGAGCGTCGCTCCCAGGCTCCCTTCATGGCGATCACTTTTCTGGCGCGGCAGGATCCGAAGATCGCCAAGGCCGAAAAATGGGTGCGCGACAATATCGGCCGCGACTTCGCGATCGAGGAACTCGCCGAAGCCGTCGCGCTGGCGCCGCGGACATTTGCGCGGCGGATCGCGGCCACCTGCGGCGTTTCACCCATTCAGTTCGTCCAGCGCATCAGGATCGAGACGGCGCGATATCTGCTGGAGACCACGCGTCTGTCCGTCGAGGAAATCGCGCGGCAGGGTGGGCTATGCGGAGCCCTCCACCCTGCGCCGGCTGATCCGGCGCGACACCAAGCATTCGCCCGGACATTTCCGCCCCGCCGCCTGAATGCTGTGGATGCCGGCGATGATCCAACAAACCGGTGCAAAGCGACGGTCTACGCCGTTTCCGGCCCTGATTTCCCGAATGTCGCCATTTCAGCGAATCAACACACTGACGTTAAATGGTACGGTCAACCACCGGGATAGACATGAGTCCGCCGACGCCTCAATCCGAGCATGACATCGCGGCCGATCTGATCGCGGTGCTGGTAGCCGTCACCGACGGCGAACCGCGCGTGCTCACGATCCAGGATGAGCGCGCCCTGCCCTCCGGGCCCTTCCAGCTCGCCCATCGTTCGCTGCAATCGGGGCTGCGGGCCTGGGTTGAGCGGCAGACGCGGTTGCCGCTTGGCTATGTCGAACAGCTCTACACATTTGCTGACAGCGATCGCGCCGGAGCCACCGCGCAACACGTGATCTCGATCAGCTATCTCGGCCTGACACGCGAGCAGCCGGCTGCCGGCGAATACGTGGCGAGCTGGCGCGGCTGGTATGAGTACTTCCCCTGGGAAGATCATCGCCTCGGCGCGCCGCCGCTGATCGAGAAATCGCTCAAGCGCGGTCTTGACGGCCTGGGCTTCCGACACGCCGGACCGGGCCGAACAACGCAATCGGCGGCAGCGGGCCGCGATGCTGTTCGGGTTTGAGGATCACGCCTGGAACGAAGAGCTGATCCTGCAGCGATACGAACTTTTGTACGAGGCGGGATTGATTCCGGAGGCAAAGCGCCGGACCCCGGCGACCGCATCAGGTGATGCAGCCTTGGCGGCCGCGACCGGCAAATCCATGATCCTCGACCACCGCCGTATCCTCGCCACCGGCATCGCCCGGCTCCGGGCCAAGATCAAGTATCACCCTGTCGTGTTCGAATTGATGCCGGATACGTTCACGCTGCTGCAATTGCAGCGCTGCGTGGAGGCGCTTGGCGGGACGGCTGGTGCACAAGCCGAATTTCCGAAGACTGATTGAACAACAAGAGCTTGTCGAGGAAACCGGCGAGCTCAGCCAGGACACCGGCGGACGCCCGGCCAAACTGTTCCGGTTCCGCGGCGCGGTGTTTGCGGCGCGGGCCATCGCCGGCACCAAACTTCCCGTTTCGGGGGCTTGACAAGACTTATACTCATTTACAGTATAATATATGCTCACTTGGAGTATAATATCATGCTGTCGATCATCAGAGCCACGCCCTTCCGAACGAAGCTACGAAAAAGTGCGGCATGCGATCCCGGCGATCGAATGGCCCGCCTTTGCGGACGATATCGATGCGATCATGGCGCTGAAGGAGAGCCGCAACGCGGTCATCCTCGCGCATAACTACCAGACGCCGGAGATATTTCCACTGCGTGGCCGACATTGTCGGCGACAGCCTCGCTCTGGCGCGCGAAGCGATCGATGTCGAAGCTGACGTCATCGTGCTGGCCGGCGTCCACTTCATGGCGGAGACGGCCAAGCTGCTCAACCCGTCAAAGACGGTGCTGATACCCGATCTTGGCGCGGGCTGTTCGCTCGCGGATTCGATCACGCCACGAGGATGTGAGACTGCTGCGGCAACGCTATCCGGGCGTGCCGATCGTGACCTACGTGAACACGTCGGCCGCGGTGAAGGCGGAATCCGACATTTGCTGCACCTCGGGCAATGCCAAGGCGGTCGTCGAATCCCTTGGCGTCGAACGCGTCATCATGCTGCCCGATGAATATCTGGCCAAGAACATTGCCGCCCAGACCCACGTCAAGGTGATCACCTGGACCGGTCATTGCGAGGTGCACGAACGCTTCACGGCGGAAGAAGTGCGGCAGTTGCGTGAAAACCATCCCGGCATCGTCGTGCTGGCGCACCCGGAATGCCCGCCTGAAGTGTTGGCGGAGGCCGATTTCGCCGGCTCGACGGCCGCGATGTCGTCCTATGTCGCGAACAACCGCCCTCCCCGGGTCGTTCTGCTGACCGAATGCTCCATGAGCGACAACGTCGCCATTCAGCATCCCGACCTCGAATTCATCCGTCCCGTGCAACCTTTGCCCGCACATGCGGCGGATCACGCTTGGCAATATCCGCCACGCGCTGGAAACGATGCAGCACGAAGTTACCATCGACGAGGCCATCGCAGCGCGAGCATGCCTCGCGGTCGAGCGGATGCTGGCGGTCAAATGACCATGCTCCACGATATCAACGGTGCGCCGGTCATCGTCGGCGGTGGCATTGCCGGCTTGATGACGGCGCTGGCATTGGCACCGCAACCGGTCGTTCTCCTGACCAAGGCGCCGCTCGGCTTTGAGGCTTCCAGTGTGCTCGCGCAGGGCGGTATCGCTGCCGCCATCGGAGACGATGACGACGCTTCGTTGCATCTGGCCGATACGCTCGCGGCCGGCGCAGGCCTTTGCGACGACAGGATTTCTGCCGCGATCGTCGCCGCGGCGCCCGCCGCGATCGAACAATTGGCGCGTCTTGGCGTCGCCTTCGATCGCGATGGCGATGACAATATCGTTCTCGGCCTTGAGGCCGCACATTCGCGCCGCCGCATCGTCCATGCCGGTGGCGACGCCACCGGCCGGGAAATCATTCGGGCCCTGGCCCGCCGGGTCTATGAGACCGCCTCCATCACGGTCATCGAGGCCATCACCGCGCGCCGCCTGATCGTCGAAGACAATGCGGTGACCGGACTGTTTTGTCAGACCAAACAAGGACCCGTGCTGTTTGCGACCAATCGCGTGGTCATCGCAACCGGCGGAATTGGCGGCTTGTTCCTGCACAGCACCAATCCGGCGGGCTCCTTTGGTCAGGGACTGGCACTCGCCGCCCGCGCCGGCGCCGTCATGGGCGATCTCGAATTCATCCAGTTCCATCCGACGGCACTCGACAGCAACTGCCTATCCGCTGAAGCTCGTGAGTGAAGCCGTGCGCGGCGAAGGCGCTATTCTCGTCGACGAAAACGGCGATCGCTTCATGGCCGACGTGCCCGGCGCCGAGCTCGCTCCCCGCGATGTCGTTGCACGGGCGGTCTGGCGGCACCTGGCGCAAGGACATCGCGCGTTCCTCGACGCGAGGAACGTGAAGGGGCTCGACTTCGCGCGGCGTTTTCCGGCGATCACGGCGCTTTGCCGGGAATCCGGAATCGATCCGGTTACGCAACCGATCCCGGTTCGTCCGGCTGCGCATTATCACATGGGCGGCATATTGGTGGATCATGCCGGACGGACTTCGGTCGATGGTCTCTGGGCATGCGGCGAAGCCGCCTGCACCGGCCTGCATGGCGCAAACCGGCTTGCCAGCAACTCGCTGCTCGAGGCGGCGGTGTGCGGCGGCTGGGTCGCGCAGGATATCGCCTCGACCGGTGCCGTCAGGCGTCGAATGCCTGCAGTTCCGAATGCGGGCGCAAGCAGCGATCCGGCTCCGGTTCGGTCGATCCTGTCGCACGCGGCCGGCGTGTTGCGCGATGGCGAAGCACTGCGCGCGGCCGCCCGCACCCTTTTGCCGCTTGCAATCTCGCGACAGGCCGCAAGCGATCCTGCTCTTATCGGCCTGATGATCGCAATCTCGGCGCTGCGGCGCGAGGAAAGCCGGGGCGCCCATGCGCGCATTGATTTTCCTGGAGAAGCGGATATCGCACGGCGTTCGACGCTGCGCATCCACGAAGCGCTTGAAGCAGCGCAGGACTACGTCCCGGATCTCGTAGGCTGATCTCAAAGGAACGTCATGACGCCTTCCCTCCCCCACATCATGATCGAGCCGCTGGTTCGCATGGCCTTGCTCGAGGATCTCGGCCGCGCCGGCGATCTCACAACCGACGCCATTGTCCCGGCCGGCCATCGCAGCACGACGCTTCTTGTCGCCCGCCAGCCAGGCGTCGTCGCGGGGCTCGATCTCGCCCGCCTCGCCTTTCAGTTAATCGATCCCGCCATCGAAATGCGTATCGAGCGCAATGACGGCGCGGCCACTCGTGCCTGGCGATGTGATCGCTGCGATCTCCGGTCCCGCACGCGGAATCCTGACGGCGGAACGGGTTGCGCTGAACTTGCTGTGCCGGCTGAGTGGCATAGCCACCGCGACGGCGTCCATTGTCGGGGCTGTGAGGGACTACAAGGCGAAAATCGTTTGCACGCGCAAGACGACGCCGGGCCTGCGCGCGATCGAAAAATACGCGGTCCGCGTCGGCGGCGGCAGCAACCATCGCTTCGGCCTCGACGATGCGGTCCTGATCAAGGATAACCATATCGCCGTCGCCGGCAGCGTCAGCGAGGCCCTGAAGCGGGCAAAACACGGCGTGGGACATCTGGTCAAGATCGAACTCGAAGTCGACACGCTCGATCAACTGCGCGAGGCGCTAGACCACGGCGTCGATGCCGTCCTGCTCGACAATATGGCTCCGGATACACTCGAGAAAGCCGTCGCCATGGTTGCAGGCCGCGCGATCACCGAAGCGTCCGGCCGCATCACACCAGCCACGGCGCCGCAGATCGCCGCAACCGGCGTCGACCTGATCTCGATCGGCTGGCTCACCCATAGCGTCGCAATTCTCGACGTCGGGCTCGACTTCGGGGGTTGAGACGAAGCCCTCAGGGCAACAGCCCGCGCTTCACGACCTTGTCTTCGATTGACTGCCCGGCACCGGATCTTCGCCAACGGCGTGCAGCACGAACGGTTCAGGCGCACGCCCGGATCCACCCACCGGAACCAATGTCTTGCGAACGGCGCGCTTTGGCCGTGGCGCAGCCTGGCTCTCGGTGGAACGAAACAGCGCGTAGTCGCGGCCGAACAGCCAGCACGACGTCTGAAACACGCCGTGGGTGATGAACAACGCGGCGAGCACATCGATCGAATAGTGATAGTGGCCGAGCAGCACGATCGCACCGAAGAACGCGGTCAGCGCGAGATAGAACATCCGCCATTGCGGGATGTGCCAGAATGCCAGCGCCGCAAGGAATGGCAGACCGGTGTGACCGGAAAAGAACAGGTCGCTGCCGTAGAAAATCGAGTTGAAGAACGGTGCGGGCTTCTGCGGATCGATCGGCGACGGCGCCATGTGGGTGAGCGCCACGAACACGGCGCGGACCAGCAGGAACAGTGCCATGGCCTTGAGCGCGAACGGCAACCGGTTCGGCCGCCAGATCAGCAGGCTCGCCGTAATGACGAAGGCCGTGAACGTGCCGTAGATGAACAGAAAACGCACGTTGAAGGGCCCAACGCGGCTCAGCACGAAATCGGTGACGGGGTTACTGGCGTGGACCGTCGCGTAGGTGACCGCGGCGAAGATCGCGATCGTGCTGGCGGCGAGGAATGCGGCGCCCTCGCATACCGAGCGTACATAGGCGCGACTGAAAAACAGCGTGCGGTAAAGCCGGAAGGTTTCTTCCATTACTTGTGCTCCTCCGTTCGCGACAATCCTTGCGACGAGAGCTCGTTATGATCATAGGCGAAGCCGAAAAACCTTGCAGTGAATTACCCCACATTTGGATCGATTTTATTGGCTTTTGCAGGGCGGGCCGGCTGCCAATTGTCGCGTGAGCATCAGATCGACCGCCCTCTGGTCTTAGCCTCACCGGATGATTGAACCGTTCTAATTTACGATGCTAATTCAATTACTTAGATGCGAATGATACCGACCTGGAGATCCATGGAAATCTACACGTTCATTCCAGGCAACTCCCAAATTCCGCATCGTGTGCAAAACGCAAATCCTGGTTATCGTCGCCACCTCCTTGCTCCATGATATATGACCAATATACACTTGGAATCACGTTGCTGCATCCTTGCGTCCCGCACGCAGCCAGATATCCGAGGCCCTATTGACGTCCAGAAAGCCGGCAAAGCGTCGTTCCCAGGCAGCAGAGCCACAGCAGGACGGCACACTCACCGACCGCGCCTATCGTGAACTGGAAGAGATGATCGTGACCCTTCGATTACTGCCGGGGACCGTGTTGTCGGAACAGGCGCTTTCCGTTCGTTTGAAGATCGGCCGGACCCCGATCCGCGAAGCCCTGCAACGTCTCGCCCGGGATGGCCTCGTCGTAATCATGCCCCGGCGCGGGATCATGGTATCCGAGATCAATTTGAGGCTGCAGCTGCGGCTGCTCGAAGTCCGGCGTGAACTGGAACGGCTGATGGCGAGTCTCGCCGCCGAGCGCGCTACGCCTGAGGAGCGGCGCGAGTTCGCCGAACTGGCGGAGGCGATGCTGGCCGCGGCCGCAAAATCCGACGACATCGCATTCATGCGGCTCGATCAGCGCTTCAATATCCTGATTGCAACGGCCGCTAGAAACGAATTCGCGCGGCGGTCGATGGGACTGATGAACGCGCTGTCACGCCGGTTCTGGTATCAGCACTACCAGGAAGTGGCGGATTTGCCGCTCGCCGCCAAGCTGCACGCCGCAGTTGCCGACGCGGTCGCGCAGAAAAAAGTCAAGGCCGCAGCAGCCGCATCGGACCGCCTGATCGATTATATCGAGGATTTCGCGCGCAAGACGCTCGATGCGTGATGAGCATCAATCGAACATGATGACACTGCGAATGGTTTCGCCGCGCTTCAGCGCCGCAAAACCATCATTGATGTCGTCAAGCGCGATGCGGCGTGAAACCAGTTCATCGAGCATCAAGTCGCCATCGAGATAGGCTCGTGCAAGCAACGGAAAATCGCGACGCGGGCGCGCATTGCCGTAGCTGACGCGACGGATGCGCTTTTCCTGCATCAGCGAACCCCAGCGAAACGAGACGTCCTTGTTGACGTCGATCTTGCCGAGCCAGATGATCTGGCCGCCGGGCCGCACGGCCTCGGAGGTCACCCGGAAAGCCGAGGCGCTGCCGGCCGCCTCGATCACGACATCGACGCCACGGCCGCCCGTCTCGTGCTTTGCGGCGGCGACGGCATCGTCCTTCGAGGCATCCACGCCATGCGTCGCGCCCATCCGCGCGGCGAGCACCAGTTTTGCCGGATCGATATCGACGGCAATGATCGCGCCTGCACCCGCAAGCCGGGCGCCCTGCACGGCGGCAAGCCCCACCGCACCGCAGCCGATCACCATGACGGCATCGCCATGCGCGATGGCACCGAGATTGAGCGCAGCACCAGCGCCGGTCATGACGCCACAACCGATCAGGCAGGCGCGGTCGAACGGAATCTCCTTCGGCACCGCAATGGCCTGCTGGTCGGACACGACGCAATATTCGCCGAACGAGCCCAGAAACATGAGCTGCTGCAATGGCCGGCCGTCCGCGAGCGTGGTGCGGGTCTCGCCGTCGAAAGCAACACCCTTCGGCCCTTCGCCGAGATATTGCTCGCAAAGGATCGGCGCATCGCGATCGCAGTAAAAGCAATGCCCGCAATGCGGATTCCATGACAGCACCACGTGGTCGCCCGCCTTGACGCCCCGTGCGGCCGCACCGACCTGCTCGACCACGCCGGCGGCTTCGTGCCCGAGCACGATCGGCAAGGGATAGCGCAGCGATCCCTCGATCACTTCGAGATCGGTGTGACATAGCCCGGCCGCCCGGATCCGGACCAGCACGTCATTGGGTTGCAACGCCTTCGCTGAGACGGTCTCGATCGACATCGGCGTTTGCGCGGCATGCAGCACCGCGGCACGATATTGCAGGGCCATTCACGCGACCGCCTTGCCGGAAAGTGCCGCGAGGGCCTCGTCGATGTCCGCCGATGTCATCTCCCATTCGTTGCCGAAATTCGCCACCACGGCCTTCATAAAGGGCTCAACGGACGCCTTCGCCTTGTCCGGATCGCCGAGATGATTGACCAGCAGCGCCAGCGCGAGTTGGCGTGGCTCGGGTCCCTCGTAACTCCACTCAAAGCCGTTCCTGGTGAACTGCGTGACATCCGTACGAAGATCAAGCGGCACGCCGTCAACGGTCACCTTGACCCCATCGATGGTGCGGTCTCCCACATAGTGTTTCATGCTGCTCTCCTGTCTTCCGCGATCGGTCTGGCCGTCACGAGGCGACCTCGATCTGGCCCGCGATCACGCGCATGACGTCGCGGTCGCGGTGCGCCTGCGCCAGGGTTCCGGAGAACATCACCTCGCCGCGCTCCAGAACATAGATCCGGTCCACGTAATCGGGAATATGGTGGACGTTGGATTCGGCGATCAACACGCCCTTGCCCATCGCGCGGATCGAGCCGATGCCCTCGGCAATCAGCGGGATGATCGCCGGCGACAGTCCCTCGAACGGCTCGTCGAGCAGCAACAGTTTGGGGTCGAGCGTCAGCGCGCGCGCGATCGAAACCATCTTGCGCTCGCCGCCGGAAAGCTGCCCGCCCCCGCGCGCAAGATATTGCCGCAGCTTGGGGAAGACCGTGTAGGCCTCCTCGATGCGAACACTGGCCGCCCGGCCAGACGGCCGCGTCCAGGTCGAGAGTTCGAGATTCTCGGCCACCGTCAGATCGGTGTAGACCTCCGATTCCTCCGGCGAAAACCCGATACCGCGCTGCGCGATCTGCCATGTCGGCAGTTTCGTCAGATCAGCGCCCTCGAAGCTGATGCTGCCCGACCGGGCGCGGCGATAACCCATGATGCTGCGAAACGTCGTGGTCTTGCCGGCGCCATTGCGGCCGACCAGACAGACCAGTTCGCCCGCAGCCACCGACAGGCTGATGCCATTGAGGATGTGGCTGCCCTCGATGTCGACCTTCAGATTCGACAGGTCCAGCATCAATGCGCCTTCTTCGTTTGCGGGCGAGTTCCGACCACGGCCGATATCATCGCGGGATCCCTGAAGAACGCATCGGGCGGCATGTCGGCCAGCACGGCGCCTTCCTGCAGCGCGACGATGCGGTGCGAATAGCGCTCGACCAGATCCATGTCGTGTTCGACCTGCACGATGGCGCGAACCCCGGCCGCCTTTGCAGCAGTGACCAGCACCTCCATGATGGCATGCTTGTCGCCGGTCGAAACGCCGCTGGTCGGCTCGTCCAGCAGGATCACGGTCGGATTGAGCGCAAAGGCGCTGGCGATGTCGAGCAACTTCTTCTCGCCTTGCGAAAGCGTCGCGGCCACGGTGTCGAGCTTGCCGCGCAGGCCGAGCACCTCGGCAACGCGTTCGATGTCGGCTTGCAGCACCTGGTCCCGCCACAGCGAACGGAACGGATTGGCGACACGGCGCAGCCGTGACGCCACCGCCACCCCCAGCGTCTCACGCACTGTCAGCGCCGGAAAGATGTTCACGAGTTGAAAGGTGCGCGACATGCCGCGCCGCGCCAGTTCGACCGGGCCGACGCCGGCGATATCCTGGCCGAGAAAGCGTACCTCGCCGACCGTCGGCCGCAACAGGCCGGTGACGACATTGACCAGCGTGGTTTTTCCCGCGCCATTGGGACCAACGACCGAGACGAACTCGCCGTCGCTCACCCGAAACGAAACATCGCGCAGCGCCGTGAACGCGCCGTAGCGCTTGGTGACGTTGATGGTTTCGAACAGGGGCTCCGAACTGACGACGGCGGCGCGTTCCGGCTGCATCTCAGCGCCCTCCGTTGCGGCGGCTGACGAGGAGGCTGATCGCCCCGGACAAGCCCTGCGGCATGAACACCACCAGCAGCACCAGCACGCCACCCATCACAAAGCGCCAGTACTGCGTTGCCGACATCACAAAGTCCTGCAGCAGCACGAACACCAGTGCGCCGATCGCGGGTCCCGCAAACGTGCCGCTGCCGCCGAGCACCGCCATGAACACGAGATTGCCGGAATGGGTCCAGTACGCCAGTTCAGGATCGGCCAGCCCCGTGGTCACGGCCAGAATCGTGCCGCCGATGCCGCCATAGACCGCCGAGATCACGAAGGCGGCGAGCCGCATGCGAAAGATCTGCACCCCGACATAGGCAGCCTTGCCTGCGTTTTCGCGGATCGCCTTCAGGTGCAGGCCGAACGGCGACTGCGTGATCCGCCACATGGCAAGGCCCAGCAGCACGAACAGCACCAGCGCATAATAGTAGAACGGCCCGGTCAGGAACGCGGTCTTGCCGCCGCGCCACTCCATGCCGAGCAGCAGCGGGCGCAGCACGCGCATGCCTTGGTCGCCGCCGGTGACGGCGTAGAACTTGAACAGGAAGGAGTGAAACAGCATGCCGAACGCCAGCGTCAGCATGCCGAAGAATATCTTAGTGTAGCGCACGCAGAGCAGGCCGATGATGACGGAGATCAGGCCCGAGCCGAGCGCGGCCGCCACTAGCAACAGCTCAAAGCTCTTCACACCGAATTTCGAGGTCAGCGCCGCGGCCGTATAGGCGCCGATCCCGAGGAACATCGCGTGCCCGAAGGACAGCAGCCCGGTGGTGCCGAACAGCAGGTTGAAGCCGAGAAGCGCAATGCCGTACCCCATGAACGGCAGCATCAGCAGCAGTGCATAGGGTGAGGCGACAAACGGCAGCACCGCCATGATGGCGAGCAGGCCGAGCAGCACCCACAGCCCGCTGACCCGCGGCATCGCGCGCGGCTCGGCAGGCGAAGCGATATCGACCGGGATGCTCACGCGGTGGCCTTTCCGAACAGCCCCGCCGGGCGCACGATCAGCACGATGACGACAACCAGATAGACCGACAGCATCTCCAGTTCCGGCACCAGCGAGATCGACGCCGCGCGCATCAGGCCGACGATCAGCGCGCCGACGATCGCGCCGCGCATGCTGCCGAGCCCGCCGATGACAACCACCGCAAAGGATTCCACGACCAGCTCGACCGCCATGTCGAGCGAGGCGGCGCCCGACGGCACCACCAGCGCGCCGCCGACCGTGCCGAGCATGCAGCCGACCGTGAACACCAGCGCAAATATCTTTGAGGCGTTGACGCCGAGGCCCTCGGCCATGTCACGGTTTTCGGCGGTAGCGCGCACGATGCGCCCGGTCCGGGTGCGCTCGAGAAAGAATCCGAGCCCCACTGCAATCGCGATGCTGGCGGCGATGACGAGCAGATTATAGGTCGGCACCCGCACGCCCAGCACATTCGCCGTGCCGTAGACGAGATAGACGTTGTCCATGGTGCGCGGAGTTGCGCCCCAGAGATAGCGGAACACATCCTGGAACATCAGCAGGAAGCCGAAGGTGATGAGCAGCTGATAGCTCTCGTCGCGCCGGTAGATCGTGCGCAGCACGCGCTCGATCGGCAGTCCGACGAGACCGATCGCAAGCCCCGCGAGGATCAGCACCGGAAAAAACAGCAGCGGCGGCAGGCCGAGCTTGAGGGCCAGGCCAACCGCCGTGATGCCGAAATAGGCGCCCAGCGCGTAGAACGAGCCGCACGCCAGATTGACGAGCTTTTGCACGCCGAACACGAGTTGCAGGCCCGCGGCGACGAGGAACAACACCGCGGCGTGGAACGTCCCGCCAAGAATGACGTCCACAAGTTCGGTCATGCCTCAGACCGGCAGCTTTGCAGTCTTGATCCACTCCCAGAAATCCGCGCCGGGTGGCTTTTGCAGCTGCGCGGCCTGGAAGACGTCGACCGAGGCCAGCGTCGGGAAATCGTACTTGTTGGTGTTGGTGGACGGCCCCTGGTAAAACACCTGCTCGGCGATCTTGTCCTTGCGGAAGCGGCCCTTGCCGCCGAGGCTTTCCACCTCGAGGCCGGGCATCGCTTCGGCTACCTGTTCCTGGGTCGGCCACTTGCCCAAAGCCTTCTGCGCAGCCTCGACACCGGCCTTGTAGGTGGCCATCGCAAAATACGCGCGATCGGCTTCCCAATGCGGCGCTTCCTTGTACTTGTCCATGTAGTCCTGCACGAACGCCTTCTGCAGCGCGGAGGCCTGCGGGAGATCGAAGTAGAGCGTGTTGTGGCCGAAGATGATGCCTTCCGGCGTGAATTCCTTCTTGAGCTGATTGATCTGCCAGCCGGCCGCCGGCAACACCATCTTGACGCCGTCGAACAGGCCCGCGGCGTGCCCCTGCTTCATGAACACAGGCAGGTCGGCGAACAGCATCGAGGAGAAGATCAGGTCCGGCTTGGCCGCCTTCAGCGCGGCGATATGCGAGGTCAGGTCCATGGTGCCGACCTTCGGCCATTGTTCGGCGACGTATTCGGCCTCGATGCCGTAGCGCGCCAAAATCTGTCGGAACGCTTCCCAATTGTTGCGGCCGTAGGAATAGTCCGGGTTGATGCCGGCGACGCGCTTGAACTTGCCTTTGAAATGCTTGACCGCCAGCAGCGATCCCATCACCGCTTCGCATTCATTGTCGGTGGAGCGGAACACATATTTCGAGTTCGGCATCATCTCCTTGACGCCGTCCTGCGTCGTGCCGTCCCACATCACGGTCAGCGCCTGCTCTTCCTCCGCCACCGGCGCTACGCCGAGGCTGACGCCGGTCGAGATCAGGCCCTGAATGACGTCGACCTTCTCCTGCAGGATCAGGCGCCGTAGCCGCTCGATCGTATCCTTGGGGTTGGTCTCTTCCTCGATGACAAGCTCGAACTTGCGTCCGGCGATGCCGCCTTCCTTGTTCATCCGCTCGGTGGCCCATTGCACGGCGCGGATGCCGCACTCGCCGGCGGTGCCGGCCACGCCCGATCGCGGTGCAATAACGCCGATCCGGAGCGGCTTGTTCTGGGCCAAAGCGGGCGCGAACAGCCCGGGCGCCGTGGCGGCCAGAACCGTGGTCCCCGCCAGTCTGGAAAAATCGCGACGCGTGAGCTTCATCGGTGCCTCCCGTTAATGTTGCGCATCTGCCGTGCGTTCTTGGCATACCATAAATATATCAGAGACATCTCATCAAGCGATATTTTAGGGAAAACCTTGTCCGGCTGCGCCAAAGCCCCTTTGCCGACCTGATAGATTGGTGATATATTAGCCAATTGAACAGCTGTGAGATTGAAGCGGGATATGGAGACGGCGCGATGGAATTATCGTCAAGTCCAATGACGGAGCGACAGCGGAACTACCGGGCGAACTACCGCTACCGAATCGCCGGGTGGTACAATGGCTGGCTCCATGTCTTCGTCATCTATGTGATCGGGTTCACCGCCCTGTCGATCTACTTCGGCAACGTCAGCGGCCTGCGCTGGTGGGAGCTGGCGATTGTGCCCGTGACTTTCCTGTTCGCAAATTTCTTCGAGTGGTGGATTCACCGCTTCGTCATGCACCGGCCGTCGCAGGTCAAGGCGTTCCGCGCGATCTACAACCGGCACACCTTGATGCACCACCAGTTCTTCACCGACTCTGAAATGCGTTTCGCCGACCATCACGACTGGCGCGTCACGTTCTTTCCGCCCTATGCGCTGGTCACCTTCACCATGATGTCGATACCGCCGGCGCTGGTGCTCGGCTGGCTGATCTCGCCCAATGTCGGCTGGCTCCTGATCTCGACCACGACGTCGATGTACCTGATCTACGAATTCATGCATTTCTGCTGCCATGTCGACGAGAACTGGTTCGTGCGCAACGCTCCCTTCGTCAACACCATCCGGCGTCATCATGCCGCCCATCACAACCAGTCGATCATGATGGAGCGCAACATGAACCTCACCTTCCCGGTCATGGATTGGCTGCTCGGTACTTCGGACCTCGACCGCGGGCTGATCGGCCATCTCCTGAACGGCTACGACACCCGCTTCGTCAAGACCAACATGCGCAAGACGTCGCGCACACCAAAGCCGGACTTGACCGGCCATCCCACGGGTTTCGCCACGCCCGCCGAATAGCTCGCAAGGTTTCCATGGACGCCATCGAACCACACTGGGTTTCGCTGCTCTGGTTTGCGGGCTTCGCGACGGTTGGAACCCTTGCATTCCTGATGGTCTGCCGGCATGTTTCCGCTGCGCTCGCGCCCGGACGCGGCGAAATCGAATGCGGCCACGGTGCTGGTGCTTGGCAACGCCGTTCTGCTCGCGGCCCTGTTGGCCGGGACGGGATTGTACGGCTACGCCGAACTCAAATGGAGCACGCTGGTTGTCGTCACCGGACTGGTCGTGCTGTTTGCTCCCGGCCTCTTCGAAGTATGGCCGGCGCCGCTGCGGGATGGTCCGGCCGGCCTCGTCGCGCTGATCGGCGTTCAAATCCTGGCTCTCGCTGCCCTTGCCAAGGTTGCGGGGCCGTCCATCGCAACCATGTCGTAGCTACCGGGAGATTCCGGCGATGCCTGTAAAAATCAAACTTGGACTTTCGCTGCTCGTCGTGCTGGTGGCCGCCATCGCGGCCTACTATCAGCATATTCTGGGACACGATCGCATCCAGTACGTTGTTGCGTTCCTCGGGTTCTTCATGATCTTTGCGATGTGGCTGTTTCCCGAGGTCAAACGCGAGGAGACCGCTGGTGGCGTCAAGCACGACCGCGCGGCATAATAGGTTCTGGTAAGCTCTGCCGATCAACAAGAAAAGAAAATCGGAGGAAGTCCATGACGAAATTGCTGAACGAGAATGAAGTCGCGGGCTATCGCGCCCGTGGCTATCACTTCCCGGTCAATGCGCTGAGCGAGAACGAAGTCAATGAGTTTCGCGGCAAGCTCGAGGATTACGAGGCGAGGACCGGAGGCCCGATCAAGGGCGAGATGCGCCATCGCAGCCACGTGCTGTTTCCCTGGATCAACGAGATGATCCGCCACCCGAAAATCCTCGATGCGATTGAAGATCTGCTGGGCCCCGACATTCTCTGCTGGAACACCAGCTTCTTCATCAAGGAGGCCCATGATCCCGGTTTCGTTTCCTGGCATCAGGACGCCACTTACTGGGGGTTGGAACTCGTCAGATGTGGCGACCGCCTGGATTGCGATGTCGCCCGCCAACAAGGTCTCCGGCTGCATGAAGTTCGTGCCCGGTACCCACAAGCAGCAGGTCAAGCACGAAGACACTTTCGATCAGAACAACCTTCTGACCCGCGGGCAGGAAATTGCCGTGGAGGTCGACGAGGCGAAGGCCGTTTTTGTCGAGCTCAAGCCCGGCCAGGCCTCGCTGCATCATGTGCTGCTGTTCCATGGATCGGAGCCCAATCGTTCCGATGACCGGCGCATTGGTTTGGCGGTGCGCTATATCCCGACCCGCTTGAAACAGGCCGTCGGCCAAAGGGATTGGGCGACGCTGGTGCGCGGCAAGGACACCTACCATCACTTCGAGCCGGAACACGTGCCGAAGCGCGACCTTGAGCCGGAAGCGCTGGCCTTCCACAAGGCCGTCACGGAAGAGCAGGTGCGCGTGCTTTATCGCGGCACGGACAAGACGGCTTACCGCGCCTAGCCGGTGCGGTTGATCAGGAAATCACTGATCGCATCGCGGACCTCGGCGAGCTGCGGCGACGCGTCGGCTGCGACTGCATGACCGGCCTTGCCGCCCAGCCGCACCAGCGTGGCGTCCGGAATAGACCGGGCTGCCTCTATTGCGTCGTCGACCGGATTGTAGAGGTCCAGATTGGGAACAAGCAGCAACGTCGGCGCCTCGATCGTTTGCAACGCGGCTGTCGTATCGCCGTCAAACCCGGGCGTGGTGCCGACATCATGCGCATCGTAGGCCCAGCTTTGATAGACCCAGTCGAGCGGATCGGAGCCCATGCTGCGCGCAGCCGCGATCGCCTGGTCGACAAGGCCGGGAATAGCGGCCGCCGGGAAGCCCTCGAGTGCCCCCGGTTCGCGATTGGTGATGACGCGCGTCAGCGCGGCCCAGGCCTCGAAGCCGGCGCCGTAGGGACCGGATGGAAAACCCGGATCGGCCCGCAGGATCCGCCGAGCAACCTCGTTCATCGCGACCGACCAGGGACGGGTACGCGCCATCGGCACAAGGGCGACCACGCTTCGCATCCGATCGGGATGGCTGACGCCCCACTGCAGCGCCTGCATGCCGCCCATCGACGCCCCGACAATCGAGGCGAGCCGCTCCACACCGAGCGCGTCGAGCAATTTGCGCTGGCTCGCAACCATGTCGCGGATGGAAAACCGCGGAAACGCGAGATCGGGCTGCCTCTCACTGTTGCTGGGGGAAGTGCTCAGCCCGTTTCCGATCGCGTCGGCGCAGATGATGAAGTGGCGCTCGGGATCGAGCGGACGCCCGGCACCGATCAGGAAATCCAGCCGGTGATGGGTCGAGCCGATCGCCGTCAGGACGAGGACGACGTTGTCGTCACCGCGCGAGCGGGTCCCGTGTGTGACATAGCTGATCTCGAAATCGCGAATAGCTTCGCCGCTCTCGAGCGGCAGATTACCCAGCGCCAGGGTCTGATGTGGTCGATCGATCCAGCCCGGCTGCAGTTCCGGATGCCGCCAGCGTGGCTTCCGAAGTGGCACCTCATTCTCCTGGTTGGCGCGGAAAGCAGATCAGCGGCGAACTATAGGGTGCGAACGCCGGGAATCGAAGTTTCATTTTGCGCACATGGCAACTTGCGACCTGCGCGCACCGTCTCGGTTGTTGCGACGCAGCAGCTTGCAATACGCGAACTCCGGGACGCCTGCACGCGCGAACATCTAATTCTCGCCAGCCACAATCTCTTGTGACAGACTTATTTCAGAGGCCACGAGAAGGGCCGCAAACGGGGGAAGGGGAAAGACAATGGACCTTTGGACAGGCATTGCGCTGCTCGTTGCATTTCTTGCGATAGTCATACTGATCATTCGCGGGCAAAGCCCGATCATCATGTTGCTGATATTGGCCGTGCTTTGGGCGGCGATTGCCGGCATCGGCATCGAGGACATCCAGAAGAAAATCATCCAGGGCGGCGGCGTCGCCTATGCGAGCGCGGTGATCATCATCGTGTTCGGCGCGTGGTTCGCCCAAATCCTCATTCAGACCGGGATCGCGGAAAGCGTGATCCGCTCGGCGGTCGAACTTGCCGGCGATCGGCCGCTGGTGACCGCGATGACCATCACGCTCGTCACGGCGCTGTTGTTCACCTCGATGTACGGCGTCGGCGCGGCCATCGCGATCGGCGTCATCGCGCTGCCGATCATGATGAGCCAGGGCATTCCACCGCATGTCGCGGCTCCCGTGTTCACGATGGGCATCGGCGCGGGCACCTTCGTCAACCTCGTGCAGTTCGGAACATTCCAGAAACTGTTTCCCGGCATCAAATACGAAGCGCCTTATCTGACCTATTGGGTGATCGGGATGTGCGTGTACATCCTGGCCGCATGGATGCTGCATCTTATCTATCTGCGTAACGGCGGGGCCCGCCGGCTGGCCTCCGTCGATCGTAAGTGGCGAGGGTGCCGCCCCGGTCCGCAAACGAACCCCCTACTACACCTATATCGTGCCGATCTTCCCGGTGATCATGATCATGGTGCTCAAATGGGAGATCATTCCAACCTTCATCGTCTCGATCGTGCTGGCGCTGGCGCTGACCTGGCCGGATCGCACGCTTCAAGGGCATCTCAATCTCTTCAACAAGACTTCTCGGATGCCTTTCCCGATATCGCGACCATCGCCGCGCTGTGGACGATCTGCGGCATGATCATCGTCGCCGGGCAGACGCCGGAGGTCGCGGGAGCCCTGAAGCCGATCTTTGCGCCGATCCTGCCGCATACGCCGTTGCAGGCGGCGATATTCTTCGGAGTGCTCGGCGGCATCGCCAGCATCTATCGGGGCCCGTGGTTGTGATCGGCACCGGCGCGGCCTTGCTCGCCATCATTCTCGCCAACAAGGAGATACCCGATTCCGTATCTCTATTCGATCTGGCTCGCACCGACGGTGCTGCAGGGGAGCATGGATCCGACCAACTCATGGACGTTATGGACGATCGGGCACACCAAGGTCAGCCATGGAGCAGTTCCTGCGTACCGCCCTGCCCTTCGGTTGTGTCATGGTCGCGGTCAATTCGTTGATCTGCTACCTGATGCTGGGTTCCCTGCAGTAGACGAGGTGACGTGAGTAATGACTGAAGCTTCGGCGTCAGACCGCGCCTATCGCATTGGTATTGACGTCGGAGGCACCTTTACCAAGGCGGTCCTGATCGACAATGCGACCCACGAGGTGGTCGGCCGGTTCTCCGTGCTGACCACCCACGCCGATCCGCGTGGCGTCGCAAAGGGCGTGGTCGACGTGTTCCGGAACGTCCTTGAGCAATCGGGCGTCGATCCCGGCGAAGTGATCTTTCTCGCGCATTCGACGACCCAGGCCACCAACGCATTGCTCGAGGGCGACGTTGCCAGCGTCGGCGTCATCGGCATGTCGACCCGCATGGAATCGCTGCTGGCCAAAAGCCAGAGCGCCATGAAACCGATCGAGCTTGCTCCCGGCCGCCATATGAAGCCGGTAAACCGGTTTCTGATGAAGGAGACGCTGACCGATGCGACCATCAGCAAGGCGATCGAGGAACTGAAGGCGGAAGGAGCAAAGGTCATTGTCGCAAGCTCCGCCTTTGGCGTTGATGACAACGACGCCGAAGAAATGGTGCGCCGTCTCGTGGTCGATGCTGGCCTCGCCGCGACCTGCGGCAATGAAATCACCAAGCTCTATGGCCTGACCACCCGCACCCGCACCGCCGTGATCAACGCCAGCATCCTGCCGAAAATGATCGACACCGCGACCATGACGGAAGCGAGTGTTCGCGAGGCCGGCATTCAGGCGCCGCTGATGATCATGCGCGGCGACGGCGGCGTGATGGACATCAAGGAGATGCGCCGCCGGCCGGTCATGACGATGCTCTCGGGTCCGGCCGCAAGCGTCGCCGGCGCCCTGATGTATCTGCGCGTGTCCGACGGCATCTATTTCGAGGTCGGCGGCACCAGCACCAATATCGGCGTGATCCGGAACGGACGGCCAACCGTCAAGTACGCGCGCGTCGGCGGCCACGAAACCTACGTCAGTTCGCTCGACGTTCGCGTGATCGGTATTGCCGGCGGCAGCATGGTCCGCGCCCGCAACGGCAAGCTCGTCGATGTCGGACCGCGCAGCGCCCACATCGCCGGGCTTCCCTACGCTGCCTTTGCGAAGCCCGAAGATATCGTCGATCCCACAATCGAATTCTTCCAGCCAAAGGCCGACGATCCCGACGACTATGTCGCGGTGCGTTCGGCGAATGGCACGCGCTATGCCATCACCAACACCTGCGCTGCCAACGTGCTGGGCTATGCCAAGCCCGGGTTGCACGCGCACGGCAATCTCGAGTCGGCGCGGCGTGCGATCGCCGCACTTGCGGACTTCATCGGCAAATCCATCGAGGATACCGCGCGCGCCATCCTCGATATCGCCACCGACAAGGTGATCCCGGTCGTCGACGATCTCATTGCCGAATACAAGCTCGATCGCGATCAGGCGGTGCTGGTCGGCGAAGGCGGCGGCGCCGCCGCCTTGATCCCGCACGCCTCCAGCCGCACCGGCCTCCATCACGAGATATCAAAGGACGCCGAGGTCATTTCCTCGATCGGCGTCGCGCTGGCGCTGGTGCGCGATGTGGTCGAACGCGTCATCCCCAATCCACAGCCGGAAGATCTCAAGCGGATTCGCCGCGAGGCGTTCGAGGCCGTGGTCAAGCTTGGGCGCTGCGCCCGACAATGTCGAGGTGACGATCGAGGTCGATCAAAATACCCATCGGGTCCGTGCCACCGCGATGGGCGCCTCGGAGATGCGCGCGCGCCAGCGCCGCGATGAGGTCGGCGAGAGCGAAGCGCGGGAAATAGCGGCGAAGGCGATGGGCGTCAGTCTGGAGCGCGTAGCCCTCGCCGCCGCCACGCCGCGCATGCGCGTGTTCCAGGGCGAGGTGGAGGAGCGAAGCTGGGGCATTTTCAAGAAGCGCCGCAGTCCGGTTCGCGCGGTCGATCTCGACGGCGTCATTCGCGTGCAGCGCAGCCACAGCGTGGTCCGTCCGGTTTCGGCACAGACCGCGCTCGCTGGGCTGCGGCGGCTGTGGGAAGACACCACGATCTACAATGGCGACAGCACCATCACCCCGGATATTTTCGTGATCGTCGGCGGCCAGCTGATCGACCTGTCGGGGGTCAATTCGATCGAGCAGGCGATGGCCGTGACCCGCAGCGAGCTGGACGGGCTCACCGCGGACGCCTCGATCGCGCTGATCGGCATTCCGCCTTCCCGGGGACTTTAGCCATGGCGCTCACGGCGGCAATCGCATCGCGCTTCTCCGATGTCGCGGCCGCATCACCCGCGGCGCTCGGGCTCGTCATGCTGGAGGCCGATCCTCACGCCTGGCGCCTCGATCGCGCGACGCAACTCGCCGCCGTTTCCGATGCGCTCGCCGACGGAATTGCTGCTGCCGGGAATTTGCGGACGCGTTTTCCCGATCTCTCGCCGGATACAGATCGCCGGCGAGCTTGGCCTGCCGGTCGAGACGACGGACAGCGATCCGATGGTCGGGTCGATCTGGCGGTTTGCCGAATACCGGCCGCGGCCGCCGCGCATCGTGCTCTACAGCCGCGGGCTCGGACCGCTCGAACGCAGCCTCACCGGCGCCCGCACCGCGCAACTGCTCGGCCAGGCAACGCCACGAGACGTCTTCATCGCCCACGAACTGTACCATCACATCGAAGCCGTTCGACCGGACGTGCCGATCGCGCGCCGCTACCAGCCGATCCTGTTTCGAATTGGCAGTTGGCATTGGCGCACCGGAATTGCAGCGTTGGCCGAGATCGCCGCCGGCGCGTTTGCGCAGTCGCTGCTCGAGCTGCCCTGTCACCCCAAGGTGCTGGATTTCGTTGCCGTTGATGCCATCTCTGCGATGTAAGCGGCGGCTATTTTCCGCGCAGGCAACCGGCCGACAGCACCCGCCAATATTTCCGCTACGGGGCCAGACACGCGCATGGCCGAAATTTCAGTTTGGACAAGCCGCTCCACTCTTCACCCATTCGTCGAGCAGCGCGCCCGCTTGCGCTTGCGTACCTGGAGCGGGTTGACGGCCCGCACCCGGCGCCCAGGCCCAACCCACCAGATGATCGGTGCCAACATGGTGGACAATGTCATCCAGCGAGCGGCCACCATTGCGTGCTGGATCCTTGATCTGCGCGCATATCTGCCCAAGCGTCTTGCCTTCCCAGCCCATTTCGCCTGGCGCCAAATGCCAAACCGGATCGCCGGGTACGCGACCGGGATCGAAATTCGCTTGCTGATGACAAACTGGACAGCGCTGCGCCGGAAGGCCGAAGCCGTCTTCACCGCGAAAGACCGGGGGTTGATGCGGGCGGCGGAGGTCGCCTTGGCGCGGGCGATCGCCGGCAGGATGGCAGTTCATGCAGCGCGGATGAGTCAGGACTTTGGCGGCTTCGGTAAACAGGGCCGCTGATCGCTCCGCGGGATCGCTGATCGCGGCAAAGCTGCCGACATTGGCAAGGTTCTGCGCCGATGAATCTGAAACGGCTTGTACCGGGATCGCAAGCATGGCTGCGACCGCCAATAGAAGTCCGAAATGCCGTTCAATCCGCACGGTGCTCCCCCTTTCCGGCTGTGTGAACTAGACAAGGTAGCGCTGCGGATCGGCCAGGATCACGCTGCGCACCGCTTCGTGATATTTGATGTAGCCTGTGCAGCGGCAGAGGTGCCCGTCCAGCGCCTCGGCGATAGTCTTCTCGATATCGTCGCGGGGCGCGCGTTTCTTCGCCAACCGTTCGAGCAGCACCTGAGCTTCGTTGAGGAAGCCCGCGGTGCAATAGCCGCACTGAAAGGCGAAGTGCTCAATGAAGGCCTTTTGCAGAACCGAAAACTCGCCGTTCCTGGCGTGGCCTTCGACGGTGCGGATCGACTTGCCGTTGAACCGCACCGCCGGAACAATGCAGGTCGGACTGGTGTAGCTCGTGCCGTCCGGACTATCCACGATGACCGCACAGCTCAAGCACTGCGCCGCGCCGCAGCCGAATTTGGTCCCGGTGAGGTTGAGATATTCGCGCAAATAGTCGTTCATGGAGAGTTCGTCACGAACCTCCGTCGGTCCGTATTCGCGACCATTGATCGTCACGTTGATGGTCGTCACGTCAGTACCCCTTTGAGCATTTGCGGCGTCACCGGCAAGGAACGGAAGCGATGGCCGGTTGCGTCGAAGATCGCGTTTATGAGCGCGGCTACGACCGGAATCATCACCACTTCCGCCATGCCCTTCGGGCGTTCGTTCGCGTCGACGGCCGGCAGGACCTCAACCTCCAGATCGCGCAGCGGCAGGTCCGACCCGCGGGCGACGAGGTATTGCCCGAGGTTCCATTGCCCGTTGCCGGGACCATCCTCGTAAAGCGGCAGCGACTCGAGCAACGCATAACTAACGCCCATCGCGAAGCCGCCCTGCGCCTGTCCGAGCACGATCTCTGGAACAAGTGCCCGGCCGCATTCCAGCACGCTGTATGCTTTTGCGATACGCAACGCTCCGGTTGCCCGGTCGATCTCGATGCGGACCAGCGTGCCGCACTGCGTCGTGTAAGTAGGTCCGCTTTGGTTGAGAGCAGCTGGCGGAAACTTCACGTTAGAGCGGTTGATGCGGACAAATTTGCCCGTGCCGCGACGCACGGCCAGCGCATCGATGTCGGCCGTCCATGGCTGTCCGCGGACCGCGAACGTCGCGCGCGCCCAGTCCCAGCGATTGAAGGCGTGCGCCATCGCGCCGGTTACGCCTTTGCGTGCATGCGCCTTTGCGGCGATCGCCGGCAAGGCCAATGGCGGCAGTCCCTGCATGACGAGTTGGCCATCTTGCCACCGCGCCTTGCTCCATTCGTTGGCCTTGCGACTGTTCGGCGCGATGCCCCATAGTTCGAGCGCCGCTGGCCAGAGGCCGAAGCGGAAGATGACGCGCGCGGCCTCGGCTGCCGCATGTGTCCCGACGTGGGCGCCCGACGAGGCGGCGGTTGCCGCACTGATGGCAGGCACCCACCGCGGATTGCGCGCTGCCGCGTCCTGCGTCTTCTGATCCATCGTGAAGGAGTCGCCGGAGCTCACGAGATCGAGCGGGCCGAATGTGTCGACCCGGAGGACGGCAACTTCGTTCGCGACGCCACCCAGATAGGCTGCCACGCGATTGGCGACTGCCGTCCCAATGCCGTTGCCCATCTCGGCGCCGTCGCAATAGATGGCAATCTGGCCATCGCGCGCGATTTCGACGGAACCGAGCGCAGCATCGCCTCCGGTGCCGTAATTCTTCGTCGCACACGCGACGCCGGTGCCGACGAGAATTCCCGGCTGCTGTCCGCGCGCCTTCTCCTCCGCACGCCGCGCCCAGATCGGATGCTTCTCAAGTTTATCGAGGATTTCGGGCGTGCGGATTGACGCGACGTAGGTGTTCCCCGCCAGATTCCGGTTGCCGGTCGCGAGCGCGTTGCGGCGTCGGAATTCGATCGGGTCGAGCGGCAGCTGCCGGCAAATCTCGTCAACCTGCACTTCGAGCGCCGTCATGGTTTGCATGGTTCCATAGCAACGCATGGAGCCGGCCGTCACGCCACGCGAGTGGAACGAGTATGTCGTCAGATCGACTTTCGGGCAGTAGTAGATACCAAGCGCGGCCAGAGCACTTACCGAACCCACCTGGGCCGAAAAATTGGCGAGGCCTCCACCATTCAACGCATGGTCAGCGACGAATCCGACCATCTTGCCGGTCGCCCGATCAACCCCGATCCGCGTACGCATCTTGAAGGCGTGTCGCTTGACCCCGGATTGAAACTGCTCGAAGCGGTTGTTGGCGAGCCGGACTGGACGATTGGGCCAGAACATCCCTGCCAACGCGACGTAGAGCGGGAACGGCGTGTGGTCGCGTCCGCCGAATCCTCCGCCGCAAGAGGCAAAATTGATGTTGATGCGCGCCGGCTTGAATGGCGCCTGGCCGTTGCCAAGCAGGTCCGCGATCGCAGTCGCCATCTCGGCGGGCGACTGCACACTGATGACGAGATTGAGATCCTTGCGCCCGGCATCATACCAGGCAAGACCGCTTTCCGGCTCGAGCGCCATCGGGTCGACTGACTGCGTTTCAAATTCGCGGTCCAGCACCAACACGGCCGGGTTATCGGCGGCGAGTTCCGCGCGAATTTTTTCGCCATAGTCCGCGGCTTTGGCGTAGGCAGCCCCGCTCGGAATCGGCAGGCGTGGCCAGATCGGGGCTCCGGAGTTCTCGACGAATCCCGGACTCACCCAGCCATCCTTGAACGGCGAATATACATCGGGCGCATCAGGAGTTGGACCCCCAACGCGCGTGAAGCGAAAGGCGCCATAGTTGGGTTGTTTGACGGGTCCGGTCTCTTCGCCGAATTTGAGGACAGGCGCATCGCGCAGAGCGAGCCGTGCCTGATCGAAGATGTCGAAGTCATCAAAGATCAGCAACGCAACCGGCTGACCCAGATAGAGCGGCGTCTTGCCGAACGGGCAAAGCAGGTCGCCGGCATAGAATTCGGGAACGCGTGCGCCGATTCGTGCGAGGTGGTCGGCGGTCACAACCACCGACGGCTTCAATGCGCCGGTCAAACGAGAAAGGTCGATTCCAAGCAACACGCGGTTCGCGTCAGTCGCGCGGATGAGCATGGCGTGGGAGGTCTTCGTCGGCCAGCCGGGGAGATCGGCGGCGCGAAAATCGCTTGCGTAGAGTTTCGCCCCGGTGACCTTGACGATACCGTCGACGCGCCCTGCCCCAGTGGCCGCCGGATTCCATTTTTGCCGACCCGGCACGGTTTCACGCGCGGCGAAGTCGATTGCCTGCCCATAAGCCAAACGTGACACGGAAAGCGCGATGCCGTTCCATGCAAGCAATTTCACGAAATCGCGTCGAGAGGCCGTCAACAGCTCCCCTTTCGCTCGTCAGTTACGATTCGCGCAGCGCCTGCTATTTCGAATCAAAAAGACCGGTGTGTTGTGTTCATACAGGTTGCGCGCGCTGGGCGCTGGACTATTATCTTCATGGGCTTGGAGTTTTCCTCTATTTCTGTTGAACATCGGCGGCGCGGTCCTTCCGCTGCCATCGCTTGTTGTTGCGACTATCAAGTCCCGTCGCGAATCGATTGGGGACGAACATGCGAACGATCAACACACGTCGCCTGTGCGGTTTTCTGGCCCTTGCTGCCGCCGTCGGGATCTCGCTGACGCTTGCATGGCCGAATACGACTGCGTCCGCGCAAACTGCAGACAGAAGAACCGATCTGGCGACGAGACCCGCGTTCCGGGAGCCCATCGCGCTGACGAGCAAGGACGGCGTCCTCGAAGTTCGGCTCACCGCAAGGCAAGGCAAGGCAACGCTCGACACTGTAGCGGCACCTGTCCAGGGCTTTCTTCTTTTTGACTATGAGGTGATCCGAGGCACGGCGTCCAACGGCAAGAAATCCGGTGGCAATCTCTATCCGGCGCCCACTCTTCAGGTTTTCCCCGGCGAACGGCTGATCGTGCATTTCGGAAACGGCCTCACCGACCTGACCATCCGGGACTATTTTATTCCGCAGTACACATCCAAGGGTCAGCCGGTTCCGCTCTATCCGGAGCAGATGACCTCGTCACCGATCAATCTCCACACGCATGGAGCGCACGTAAGTCCGAGGGGAAATGCCGACAACGTCATGCTCCACATTCCGCCGGGGATGTCGAACACCTACACCTACGACATTCCTCGGAATATGCCGCAAGGACTGTACTGGTATCATTGTCATCTTCACGGACTCACTGCCGCGCAAGTCTATGCGGGTCTCGCCGGTCTGCTTGCGATCGGACGAACGGATGGCAACATGCCGCTCGTCAACGAACGGCGCATCCCGGTGCGCAACATGGCCCTGCAATACAATTTCGTGTTTGATCGTGCGGGCGGTCTCGCGCAGCTCAACAATCCGAACTGGCCGCAGTGGGTCAGCACGATCGTGGCACCGAAGGATGGCGAACTGGCGAATGGCACGTACCGTCCCTTGCTCGCGCCGGTCAACTTCAGCCGCTCCAAGCCAGGAACAAAATATTTCACGGTGTGGCACGCTGGACCGCTTTCAATAGAAAATCATCGGGGGCAATTGGAGTTCATTCCCAGCAATCTCCAGCAATTCACCGCGACCGCCCCCAAAGCCGGGAGCGATATACCGGCCAATCCCTCGCTTCCGGATTATCAGCGCGATGTGCAATTCACCGTCAACGGCCAGTTTCAGCCGGTCATCGAGAGCAAGGCGGGCCAGACCGAAATTTGGGTGCTCGCGAATGTGAGCGACATGGCGTACATCAATGTGCAGCTCACGGAAACGAAGACAGGACGTCATCCGCGTATCGCCATTGTTGGGCAGGACGGCAACCCCTACACGGCCGTTCATTATCCGCCGACCGACAATGGCACCCGGCTGCTCATCCCGCCAGCGAGCCGGTTTGCGATTGCCGTGACCATACCAGACGAAGGCGATCTTATTCTGGAGATGCCGGAGCGCAGCGGCGAGGCCAAGACAATCACCGCTCCCGGCGTGCTCTATACGAGCAATGGCAGCGACAATCCTCCGGCCGTGCTGGGCAGCCTGAGCGTCCCGCCCTCGGCCGTAAGTTATTTCGACGGCTTCTTTGCTTTTCCGACCCAGGTGCTGGCAAGAGCCAAAGCGGCGCAACCCGGCGGCATCACGACCCCGTTCGTCGAAGGTCAACCGCTCGACGCCTACACGTCTTTTGTCGACCTTGCCAAAGCCACCCCGGACTTCACGCGGCAGATCGTGATATCCGGCGGATTTCTCAACAACCTGGCGAGCACCGAGGACCCGAAAGCGTTTGTCTATGCATTCGACGCCGGCGCATTTCCCAATGTGCCGCTGATCCAGCCCCGGCTCAACTCAGTGGAGGAATGGAAGTTCGTCAACAACAACAACGACGAGCATCCGATCCACGTTCACGTCAACGATTTCCAGGTGATGGATTACTTCGATCCCGTGACCGGTCTGCGAACCGGCCCTGACAAGTTTTCCATCGATAATGCAAATGCACCGGCGCCGAAGATGAATGCCGACGAGAGCGTGATCGCGCCCGGCATTCTCACGATCCGTACCCGCTTCGACGAATATACCGGGCTATACGTGATGCATTGCCATCGCCTCAACCACGAAGATAACGGACTGATGGCGCTGATTAACGTCATACCGGCAGTCTCGATTTATTCGGTAGCCATTCCGGGCGCGACCGGCAAACCTGCCGAGGTTCGCTTGTACGACGGCAACGGCGACCGGTTCCTCGGCACCGTCATCCCGTTCTCGGGTTATGAAGGCAACGTCAACGTCGCGATGGGCGATGTCGACGGTGACGGCACACTCGACCTGATCGTCGGCGCCGGCAAGGATCACGCGCCGGAGGTTGTGGTTTATGCGGGCGCGTCCATCCGCGGCAAAGGCACGTTCGGGACGGAGTTGGCACGTTTCCGGCCGTTCAATTCCCAAGCGCGTGCCGGGGTCAGCGTGGCCGCCGCACAGATCGATGGGACAACTGCCGACAACATTATCGTGGGATCGGGCCCCGGCGTCCCGAGCGAAGTGAAGGTCTATCAAGTTCCGCTCGCATCATCGTCGAGTAGCGGGCCGATTCTATTCGCGTCCTTCAAGCCATATGGTGAAAGCCGATCAGGCGTGAGCGTCGCCACGGGCTTCGTCGATTTTTCGACCGGCCGCGAGAGCATCATCACTGCGCCCGGCTCCGGCAGCCCGGCGGAGGTTGCGGTATTCGCCTTCCCGCTTTTGAAGCCCCTAGCAAAGGCTGGAACCAAAGTTGGAACCAAGTCTGGTGCCAGGACCGGTCGTGGCAGCCTGCGCGCGACGGATAAACCCGTGAAGACGGCCTCTTTTACCCCGTTCGGCAAGGATTATCGGGGCGGCGTTTCGCTGGCTACCGGATGGCTTGCTGGTTCGCTCGGTGGTGCCAAGCGGATCGTTGTGAGCCAGCTCACGGACGGCGGTTCAGTGAAGATTTTCTCCAGCGGCTCCGCCCTGGATGGAGGCCCCGCACTATACCTGCAGAGCCCTCTGCACCACGACCATGGTGCCCACTTCCGCGAGATCGCGAGCTTCGAGCCATTTGATGGATCCGCCGGCACGCGGGTCGCCACAACGAGTACGACGACTGGCGCTCATCTGCTGGTTAGCGGAGTTGCACCTGGCGCCAAAGATGCAAGTGTCGTCAAATACGATTTTTCAAGGCCGAATCCCCAGTCCACGACCCTTCAGCCGGTGCGGCTCGGACAGGTCTGGTCCGGAAAAGCGTCGCAGCCTGCGACGCTCGGCGGCGATTAGATCGCGACGTTCACAGGGCATAGCCTGAAGGACGTCGAGGCCATTTTCGATGCGCACTACCTTGGCCGCGACATTCAGCTTGCGGAAGCCGCGTTGCTCAAGCTCGAAGATAAGCTTTCGCTTCTTTGCTTATCAGTTAGCGACTCCATTTGTGTAATTTTTCTTATCTGTCGGCCAACTGACTCCAGTTGCGGCCAAAGCTTATGCGTGCAGGTCGCCTTAGGCGGCCGGGTGGATATTTTGATTTTCGCTCGCGATGACAGCGGCGTCGCAACGCCAATATGCTTCGGACTTCTCACGCGTTCGCGTACGGCTTGATGATCTCCTCGCCGAAACGGGCCAGCGTCGTTTCGAGATCGTGCATGAACGCCGTCACTGGCAGCGCAAGGCGGCCCGCGCCCCGCGCGATGCGCTCCTCGACGGCTGCGCGCGGGTCGGAGCCGGAATTCGGCAGCGCACCGGGACAGCCGAGGATCAATTCCACCATCGCCGGATCGCGGCCGGCCTGCTCGGCCGAACGGCGCACGACGTCGAGCAACGGCATGGTGTCGACCTGGGCACCGATCGAGGGGAAGAAGCCGTCGCCCAGGCGGCCGGCACGGCGGGCGGCTGCTTCCGAGTGGCCACCGACGACGATCGGCACCGATTTCGCGACCGGCTTCGGATTGCAGCTGACCTTGTCGAAATTCACAAACTCGCCCGAGAAGCTGGCAGCGTCGCTTGCCCACAATGCGCGCATGGCCGCGACATACTCATCGGCGCGCTTGCCACGACGCTCGAAAGGAATGCCGAGCGCCTCGAATTCCTCTTTTAGCCAGCCCACCCCGATGCCGAGTTCGATCCGGCCGCCGCTGAGATAATCGAGCGTGGCAACCTCCTTGGCCAGCACCAGCGGGTTGCGCTGCGGCAGGATCATCACGGCCGTCATGAAGCGCAGCCGCGTGGTGGCGGCGGCGACCCATGTCAGCCAGATCAGCGGATCGGGAAAGTTCACCGACGGACCGCCCGGTAATCGGCCGCCCGGCGCATAGGGGTAGACGCTCGTGTAGTTGTCGGGAAACACGACGTGTTCGACAGCAAACACCAAGTCAAAGCCGGCCGCCTCCGCAAGACGCACCAGACGGCGCGCGCCTTCAGGGTCGGAGAACGCGAGGTTGCCGAAGTGCAGAGCGAATTTCATGAAGGGCGGCTCCTTCCCGGATCGAGCGGCGCATTCGATCGGCGCCTTCCAAACACCATCATGGCACGCGGCGAGGCCATCGGCGACCCGCCATTCATGGCCCCCTCCCGCGCACGCGCCGCACCTGTTCAAGTGACGCGGCGCTTCGTATCCTCGGGCCACGGAGGACATGGCGATGAAGCTTGGTCTGGCAATCGGCTATTCGGGCGCACAACTGGACGTGCCGGTCGCACTCGTGCAGCGCGCAGAAGAACTGGGTTACGACTCGGTCTGGTCGGCCGAAGCCTATGGCTCCGACGCGATCACGCCGCTCGCCTTCCTCGCCGCCCAGACCAACCGCATCAAGCTCGGCACCGGCATCATGCAGCTGGCTGCACGAACGCCGGCCAACGCCGCCATGTCGGCCGCCAGCATTGACGCGATGGCCGGCGGCGGCCGCTTCATCGCAGGCCTGGGTGTCTCGGGTCCGCAGATCGTCGAGGGCTGGTACGGCCAGCCGTGGGGCAAGCCCTATTATCGGGTCAAGGACTACGTCGCGATCATGCGCAAGATCTTCAAGCGCGAAGAACCCGTGACGCACGAAGGCCGCGAGATCAGCCTGCCCTACAGGGGCGAGGGCTCCGCCGGACTGGCCAAGCCGCTGAAGTCGATCCTGCACATGAACCCCGACATCCCGATCTATCTCGCCACAGGCGGTGAGACGATGGTCAAGCTGACGGCTGAAATCGCCGACGGCTGGCTGCCAATGGGCTTCGTGCCCGGCGCCATGGAGGAGTACGGCCCGTGGCTGGAGGAAGGCTTTCGCCGGGCCGGCAACGGCAAGAGCTTGAAGGATTTCACCATCCAGGCCTCCGTGCATGTCGAGGTCGACAACGACGTGAAAGGGGCGCTGACGCGCCTCAAGCCGGAGGTGGCGCTGTATGTGGGCGGCATGGGTCACCGGACCAAGAATTTTCACAACGACATCATGGTCCGGCGCGGGCTTCGGCGACGCCGCCAAGCGCATCCAGGAACTGTACCTCGCCGGCCACAAAGACGAAGCCATCGCCAGCGTGCCGGACGAGTGGGTCGACCTGAAATCGCTGGTCGGCCCACCGGCGCGCATCCGCGAACGCTACCGCGCCTGGGAGGACAGCGGCGCGGATTCGCTCAGCGTGCGATCGCGACAGCCCGAGGCCATCGAGGTGATGGCCAAGGCCGCGCGGCTGAACTGAGGTCCTGACCAGCGGAGAACAAGCATCATGCGTCCACCCCTTCGCGTCGGCGCCGTCTACGATTTCCGCAACACGCCGGAATTGGGCCTCGACATGCCGAGCCTGTACGCCGCGATCATGGACCAGGTGGTCATGCTCGACGGACTCGGACTCGATCTCGTGTGGTTCACCGAGCATCACTTCCTTGATGACGGCTACCTG
>CAVSXQ010000044.1:0-141714 GCA_963731915.1 uncultured Alphaproteobacteria bacterium | reverse complement strand
TTCCGGGATGGTGCGCAAGCACCAGACCCGGAATTGCTGAGATTCCGGGTTCGCTTCGCGCCCCGGAATGACGATCAGACTGATCGTAATCGACCACGATCCTTGGCGAAATCGGGTTGGCCTGGCAGGTCAGGACGAAGCCTGCCTTCAGCTCCCACGGCTCCAGCGAATAGTTGACGTCCATGGCGGCGCTGCCCTCGACCAGCTTGGCGCGGCAGGTCGAGCACATGCCGCCCTTGCAGGCGAACGGCAGGTCCATGCCGGCGCGCAGCGCGGCGTCGAGAATTGACTCATCTTCGGCGACCGGCACCTCGCGGCGCTTGCCGTCGATGGTCAGCGAGGCGACCGCTTTTGGCGGCGCGTCGGCCGCTACGATCTTTTTTGGCGCGCGGCTTGCCGCCGAACTCGGAGACAAAGCGCTCGACGTGGATTTTCTCGTCGGCAATGCCGATGTCGCGGCAGGTCGCCTCGATATCCTCGCTCATCCCGGTGGGGCCGCAGATGAAGACGTGGTCGACGCTTGCGGCCGGAACCAGCGAGCGCAGCAGCACCCGCACTTTTTCGCCGTCGAGCCGGCCGTGCAGGATCGGGATGTCCTGCTCCTCGCCCGAGATGACGTGGAACAGCGAGAACCGCTGCATAAAGCGGTCCTTCAGCTCTTCCAGGGTTTCCAGGAACATCATCGATGACGTCGAGCGGTTGCCGTAGAACAGGAAGAAGCGGCTGTTCGGCTCGCGCGCCAGCACGCCCTTGACGATCGACAGGATCGGCGTGATGCCGGAGCCCGCGGCGAAACCGACATAGAGGCGTGCGGTATCGGGCGCATGCGCGACGCCAAAGCGGCCGGTCGGCGTCATCACGTCGAGCTCGTCGCCGGCTTTCAGATCGTCCGCGGCCCAGCTCGAGAACGCGCCGCCGTCGACCTTTTTCACGGCGATGCGCAGCTCGCCGTCATCGGGGCCGGAGCAGATCGAATAGGAACGGCGCACTTCCTCGCCGTCCATGGTGGTGCGGAGCGTGAGATACTGGCCGGGGTTGAAGCTGTAGTCGCCCGCGAGCTCCTTCGGGATCGCAAAGGTCAGCGACACCGCGTCCGGCGACTCGCGGCGGAGATCGCTGACGGAAAGGCGATGGAAACGGGGGGCGTGGGACATGGTCAGTGGCACTTGAAATAATCAAAGGGCTCGCGGCAGCTCTTGCAGCGCCACAACGCCTTGCAGGAGGTCGAGCCGAACTCGGACAGCACTTCGGTATTTTGCGAGCCGCATTGCGGGCACGCCACCTGCTGCTCGCCGAACAGCGCGCGGCGGCCGCTCCCGGCGATCGGCGGCGCAATGCCGTATTCGCGCAGCTTGCGGCGGCCGTCCTCGCTCATCCAGTCGGTGGTCCAGGCCGGCGACAGCACGGTCTTGATTTTCGGCTTGCGAATGCCCTCGCGTTCCAGCGCCAGTTCGATTTCCAGCGCAATCATGTTCATGGCGGGACAGCCGGAATAGGTCGGCGTGATCGCGACCTCGACATGGCCGTCGCTGACGGCGATGTCGCGCAGCACGCCGAGATCGGCGATGGTCAGCACCGGAATTTCGGGATCGACCACCTGCGACGCCGCGTTCCACGCGCGCTGCCGCAGATCGGTATCGCTGAGAACAGCCGTCACCATGTCGCCCCCGGAAAACTTCGCTGCAGCGACTGCAATTCGCTCAGGAGATGGCCGAGATGCTCGCTGTGCCGGCCGCTGCGGCCGCCCTGCTGCATCCAGTTGCTTTTCGGCAGCGTCAGTGTGGCTTCGTTGACGACGGACGTGACCGTCTTCAGCCATTGCGGATACAATGTCGCGGGATCGATCGCGATGCCGGCATCGATCAGGCCGCGCTCGCTGTCGTCGACGGCAAACATCTCGCCGGTATAGGCCCAGAGATCGTCGATCGCGGTCTGCGCGCGGGCGTGGCTCTCTTCGGTGCCGTCGCCGAGCCGCAAAATCCATTCCGAGCAATGGCGGATGTGGTAGGCGCTTTCCTTTTCGGACTTGGCCGCAATCGCCGCCAGCGTGGCATCCCCGGACTTCATCATCGCGCGCCAGTAGAGATCGGCGAACGCCGCATAGAAGAACTGCCGCACCATGGTGCGGGCGAAATCGCCGTTCGGCTGCTCCAGCAGCAGCAGATTGCGGTACTGCCTGACGTCGCGCAGGTAAGCAAACTTGTCCTCGTCGTTGCCCTTGCCTTCGACGGCGGCGGCGTAGGAATAAAGCTCGCGGGCCTGACCGAGCAGATCGAGGCCCATATTGGCGAGCGCCATGTCCTCTTCCAGCATCGGGGCGTGGCCGCACCATTCCGAGAGGCGATGGCCCAGGATCAGCGCATCGTCGGCCCGGCGCAGCGCGTAGAGCACCAGCGGCGTTTCGGAGACTTTTATGGAAGCGACGGCCATCACATATGTCCGACTTCGTCGGGCACGTCGTAGAACGTCGGGTGGCGATAGATCTTCGACTCAGCCGGCTCGAACATCATGCCCTTCTCGGATGGGTCGGACGCGGTGATGGCATTCGACGGCACCACCCAGATCGAAAGGCCCTCGCCGCGGCGGGTGTAGATGTCGCGGGCGGCCTGCAGCGCCAGCGTGGCGTCGGTGGCATGCAGCGAACCGACATGCTTGTGCGCCAGCCCGTTGCGGCTGCGGATGAAAACTTCCCAGAGCGGAATGTTTGGCGTCGCCATCATGATCTCCCTATTCGGCCGCCTGCGCGACTGGCGCGCC
This sequence comes from uncultured Alphaproteobacteria bacterium, assembly GCA_963731915.1. GTDB lineage: Bacteria > Pseudomonadota > Alphaproteobacteria > Rhizobiales > Xanthobacteraceae > Bradyrhizobium. Next base: position 138,957 of record CAVSXQ010000044.1, on the reverse strand, counting down.
TTGCGCTTCTCGGCATAGGCCAGCGCCGCCTCGCGCACCCAGGCGCCGTCATCATGCGCCTTGCGCCGCGCCGCGAGACGGTCGCGGTTGCAGGGGCCGTTGCCGGCCAGCACCTGGTTGAATTCTTCCCAGTCGATCGCGCTGTATTCCCAGTTGCCTTTCGCATTCTGCTTCATGCCGGGATCGGGAATGGTCAGGCCCAGGAACTGCGCCTGCGGCACGGTGGCATCGACAAACTTCTGGCGCAGCTCGTCGTTGGAAAATCGCTTGATCTTCCATTTGGTCGAGGTGTCGCTGTGCTGGCTCGCCTTGTCGGGCGGGCCGAACATCATCAGCACCGGCCACCACCAGCGATCGAGCGCGCTCTGCGCCATCGCCTTCTGCTCCTCGCTGCCGCGCGACAGCGTCACCATGATCTCAAAACCCTGGCGCTGGTGAAAGGATTCTTCCTTGCAGACGCGGATCATCGCGCGCGCATAGGGGCCATAGGAGCAACGGCACAGCGGGATCTGGTTCATGATCGCCGCGCCGTCGACCAGCCAGCCGATCGCGCCGATGTCGGCCCAGGTCAGTGTGGGATAGTTGAAGATCGAGGAATATTTTGCCTTGCCCGCCAGCATCAGGTCGACGAGTTCTTCGCGCGAAGTGCCGAGCGTCTCGGCGGCGGCATAGAGATAGAGCCCGTGGCCGCATTCGTCCTGCACTTTTGCGAGCAGCGCCGCTTTGCGGCGCAGGGTCGGCGCGCGGGTAATCCAGTTGCCTTCGGGAAGCATGCCGACGATTTCGGAATGGGCGTGCTGGGAAATCTGCCGGGTCAGCGTCTTGCGGTAGGCCGCGGGCATCCAGTCATTGGGCTCGATGCGCTCGTCGGCATCGATGCGCGCCTGAAACTGCGCGGCACGCGCGGCATCCTCGACATGGCTGATATCGCCGTCGGACGTGTTGAGCGCCTGCGTATACATGGCCGACCTCCCCGGTCTTTGATTGGGATCAATATATTACAATATTTTTTGTTTGCAACAGTTTTTTGTAACATATTGCGCGTAGTCGCTGAACCGGCGGGAAAGCTCCTTTCCGGCTGATGGCAGCGGGCCGCTTTCGTTGCTTCCGTGATGGTCAAGCCATTGTTCTGACGGGGCAAGTACGGCGCGATAGATCTCGCCGCAGAGCTTTCGGGCCGCCCTGCCCGGCCAATCCTTTGGCAGAAGTGCTGCCGGCAGCAGCGGGTCGCGCAGCACCACGCGGCGATAATGGTGGATCAAGAGGATGCGCGCGGTGAAGGCATCGGCATCCGACAGCGCCTCGCGCCGGCCGATCCAGGACCGCAGCGGCTCAAACGTCTTCATGAATTTGAGGTAGGCGTCGGCGGTGCGCTCGAGCGGCCAGCTTTCGCTGAGCAGTCGTCTGCCGCTGTCGTCCTCGGCCGAGACTTCCAGCCGGATGGCGCCCTTGGCCTCTTCCGGCACCGGCACGCCTGATGGCGCAACCCAGACGCCGGGCAGCGGGCTGCCAAAACCGGCGTTCTTCAGCGCCTCGCGCGAGGCGTCGCGGTCTTCACCGTTGCCGATCAACAGCAGTTCGAAGCGACCGGTCCAGTCGGAGGCCGGCGCGCCGTAGATGTGTTTTGTCGCGATGTCGAAGGTAAGACGTTCGCGCTGCACCAGCCGGTAGAAGGAGTTGCGGCCGACCTTTTCGCGATCGAACCAGCCATCCGCCGTCAGGCGCGACATCGCGGTCCGTACCACGGAGCTGTCGACATCGATCGCAGCAAAAAATTCCAGCAGCGTACCGAGCGCCACCGAGCCGCCGCGCGGCACGATGGCATCGCCAAACAATGTGATGGCGATCGAGCCGGTGCGCGACGGTTCGCGCTTTAATTGTCCGATGATGCGGTCGAGTGGCGGCGGCATGCGTCAACGCATACCGCGTTTGGCCAATTCATGAAAACGGCAACACACGTTGTCATGCCCGGGCTTGTCCCGGGATGCACGTTCTTGGCTTCTCAGGAGACTGGATGACCGGGCAACCCGCCTGACGGAGGAGTGTCGGTTCAGCTACCGATTCGGATCGGGAAAAACCAGGCTGCGCCAGCCGCCGCGATCGAACGGCTTCCACTGGCCTTCCGGCTGCGCGAGGCGATCGGCGACCGCATAGACCGCGGCGGGATGGTGGCCCATGCCGCAATGGCTGCTCTCGACCTCGATGCTCTCCGACTGCGCCGAGCTCTTCTCCACGCAGCCCTGCCAGGCGCAGATACCGTCGGTGCGGCTGAAGATGGCGGTGGTCGGCACCGGCGGCGCGCTCGCGAGCGATCCGCCGAAACGGCCATCCTCTTCGTCGGCGCGGCGGCCGCTCGCCATCTCGTAGACGCGCCAGGCGTTGGTGGCCTTGGGGCCGGCGGCAAACGGGCTGCCCAGCGTGATCACCGAGCGCACGCGGCCCGGCATCATCTTGGCGAGTTGCCGCGCGTAAAGGCCGCCGAGGCTCCAGCCGACCAGCGAGACCTTGCGGCCGTGGGTGTCGTTCAGTTCGTGCACGAGATCGACCATCGCGTGCTGCACGCCTTCGCGCAGACCGAGATTGCGGCCCTGGCGCCAGCCGCTGACGGCATAGCCGCGCGTCTTCAGAAAGCTGCGCAGCGGGCGCGTGGAAACGTCCGAGGCGACAAGGCCGGGCAACACCAGCACCGGGTGCCCGTCGCCGCGCGGCGCAAGGCTCAGCAGCGGCAAGGCGCCGAGGAAGGCACCCAGTTCAGAAAGCGCTCGCCCCTCCATGAACATCAGTGTTCTGGACGGCGGGCGAAGCGACTGTGCAGCAACGGACATCTTATCTCCTGTTCAGGCCTGCCCCTTACGTCTCGGCAGCAGGCCAATGGCTCATGGGAATGACGCACTCGCGATAGAATCGTTCCGCAACGCAACATTGTTACCTAAAAAGCTATGGAACTGTTTTTGCCCTTTCAAGCCGTTGCGACACCGGTGTCAGCAATTAAGAACCCTGCCGTGATGAATTAGTCACACGAGCCGAAGCACGTATTCGAGCGTGTAGAGCGCCAATCCGGCAAGCCCTCCGATCAGCGAGCCGTTGAAGCGGATGTATTGCAGGTCTTTTCCGATGTTGATCTCGATCAGCGAGATCAACTGCGCCATGTCCCAGCCCTTCACCTGATCGGAGATGAAAGTGGAGACGCCGCTCTTCTGATCGGCGATGAAACTGGTGAGCACTGCGACCAGACCCTTGTTGATCTCGCCCCGCAGTTCGGCATCGCCGGCCAGCGCCTCGCCCGCCTCGACGAACATCTTTGCGAGGTATTGTTGCAGCACCTGGGTCTCGCCGGTCGCGCTGCGCTCGACGAACGTGCGCACGTTGGACCAGACATTTTTCGCGAGCGCGCCGAGTTCGGGCCGGGAAATCAGATCGCGCTTCAGGCCGTCGATGCGCTTTGCAAAAGCCGGGTCGGTGCCGAGCTTGTCCACAAAGGACAGCAGCATATTGTTGAACTCGCCGCGGAACGGATGTTTGGGATCGTTGCGGACCTCCTCGAAGAACGAGGTCGCCGTTGCCACGATCCGGTTCACCAGGAACTTGTCGGCGCGGTAAAGTCGCAGCAGCGTCGGCAGTTCGGCGCGGATTTTTTCGCGGATGATGGCCATGGTCTCGGCCGTCGTCAGCGTTTTGTGCACCGCGCGAAAAATGTCGTCGAGCAGGCCCTGATGCCGGCCTTCCTCGACGAAACCGCGCAGGGTGCCGGCGGCGAGCGGCGCGAGATCGATCGAGGCGAGCTGCGAGGTGACGCGGCGGGTGATGAACGTCATCAATCCCGATGTCTCGGTCGCCGACACCGCTTCGGGCAACAGCCGCAACGCAAAGCGCGCCAGATCCTCGCTCTTCTTGCGGTCGCGCAGCCAGTCGGCAATGAACGAGCCGAAATCGACCTGGCGGAGCTTTGCCTCGATCGGCCCAGCCTCGAGGAAATGCACCTCGATGAATTCACCGAGCTTGTCGGCGATACGGTGCTGGTTGCTCTGGATGATTGCGGTGTGCGGGATCGGCAGGCCGAGCGGCCGCTTGAACAGCGCCACCACCGCGTACCAGTCGGCGAGACCGCCGATGGTGGCGGCTTCCGCAAAGGCCGCGATGAAGCCGAACGCGGGATGCACCGGCAGCAGCATTCTTGCGCCGATGAATGTCGCAAACGTCGCCGCGAGCACCAGCGTCGCGAGCAGCTTCACGCGCCGTAACTCAGCCGCGCGCGCGGCGTCGCCGGGGGCGTCGAAGGAGAATGTCGCGGGTGCGTTCATGACGGCTTTCGAGACAGGGCATCGTGTCCCGGACGCGGCGCAGCGCCCTTCGCGCTGCTCCGCAGAGCCGGGACCCACACTGATATAGGTAGCGATGGACCCCGGATCAGCAGCGCACCACGCCGCAAGAAGCGGCGCGCTGCGCAGCATCCGGGGAATGCAACGGGCACCGGTCAAAAAGAAGGCCCGCCTAAGCGGGCCTTCGAACTAACGCTTACTCAACTGGACCGTGCTGATCAGGCGGTCTTGCCGTAGACCTTCGAGAAGTTGTCCTGCGCGGTCTTGGCACCGTCGGCGACGAGCTTGCCGAGATATTCGGTGGTGGCCTTGGCGCGGGAGACGAACACTTCGCCGCGCGCGCGGACCATGTCCGACTGGATCTGGGCAGCTTCGCTCAGCGACTTGGCCGAAGCGAGCTTGTCGATGCCGGCGAAGAACGCTTCCGCGTCCTGGTACAGCGCCTGCTGGATATTGCGGCTGATCTTGGCGGCCTCGCTGACCGAACCGGCAACGGCGGTCTCGATCGCGGCGGTCACCTTCTCGGAACCGGCGTGGAGGTCGGCAGCGCGAACCTTGGCGGTCTCGGCCTGCTTCTTCACGAAATCACGGGCAGCTTCCGGAACTTCCATGTTCTGGAGCTTGGTGAAAGCCTCGGTGACGGGCGCGAAGGCGTCCTTGACGGTGTTCAGCACGGAATTGGTTTCGGTGGTCATGGGGGTCTCTCCATCCTCGGGTTTGAGCTATGGGCTCGCCCCGTCCGTTTGGCCCGGGGTGACCTCTATATGACATGCTTAATGGTGCGACGCAACATCAATGTTGCATCGCGATATCACGAGACCGTGAACAGATGGATTATTGGGCGATTTGCCCAAGGAACCGGCGGCCGGTTCCCTTGAGGGAACCTAATGCTGGACCGCCCCCGGCAGTCCGTATGCTTCCAGCTGCGCCTGGACCTGCGCCACGTTGTGCCCGAGCACGACGATATCGTGCTTCTTGCCGGCGACGTCCTTGACGTGGTCGCGCAGCAGGGCCTCGGCCTTGAAGCCGAGGCTTTCGAACAGCGCGATCGCCGCCTGCTGGTCGACCGTCATCTGCACCGACAGCTTCTCCAGCCCGGCGCACAGGGCCAGCGCAAACGTCTCCTGCGACAGCGCCCGCCCGACCCCCTGGCCGCGGACGTCCTGCGACACCACCATCCGGATCTCGCCGACATGCGGCGACCACGAGTACGGATCGCGCACCAGCGTGCCGCAGCCGACCACCGTGCCGCCCTTCAGGGCGAGCAGGCTCGTGATGTCGCCGCGCTCGATGTCCTTGATCCAGGCCGACAGCACCTTTGGCTGGCTGATATTGCGCGGCAGGAACAAGAGATCATGGGTCGGAAGTCTCTGCGCGAAGCTGAGCACCGCGGCTTCATCCGATCGCCCCATCAGGCGGAACTCGATGTCGCCGGCCTCGGTCTTGACGTGTCGCGGGTAGGAACGTGTTTCAGTCATATCGATCTTCCACCTAACCAGGAGTCCAGTTTGGGCCACAGCCGCTTGACCGCGTTGGGGCCGGCGACGAGGCTGACGTGACCGCCTTTCAGCATCACTTCTTCCTTGTCGGTCGAGCTTACCTTCGTGATCAGGTGCCTGGCCGCGTCATAGGGAACGATGTGGTCGTGCTCGGCCACCGCATGCAGGATCGGTACCTTGATCTTCGATAGATCGGCCGTGCGGCCGCCCACGCTCATGGTGCCGTTGAACAGCTTGTTGTCCCACATCAGATCCTTGGTGATGGCGCGAAAGTATTCGCCGGCCAGCGGCAGCGTGTCGGTCGCCCAGCGGTCGAACATCCGGTACGATTTTACGAACTCGTCGTTCCAGATGTTTTCCCACAGCTGCACCTGGCTGACCGCGCGCGAGGCCGGCCGCAGCATCTCGAACGAGGACAGGATCATTTCCGGCGGCACGTTGCCGATGCTGTCGACGAGCCCGTCGACGTCGAAATAGCGCTTGTCGGAGAAATTCTGGAACAGCTTCATCTCGCGGAAATCGATCGGCGTGGTGAAGCAGATCAGGTTCTTCATCGGCCCGTCATGGAAGATCGAGCCGTACAGCAGCGACAGCACGCCGCCGAAGCAATAGCCGATCACGGTGACGTCCTGCTCGCCGGAATCCTGCTGCACGCGGCGCACGCAGTCCGGGATGAAGTCGAGGACGTAGTCCTCCATCGCGAGGCGCTTTTCCTCCGGCTTCGGCGCGCTCCAGTCCAGCATGTAGACGTCGTAGCCGCGCTTGAGCAGGAATTCGATAAAGCTCTGGCCCGGCACCATGTCGAGGATGTAGCCGCGATTGGTGGTCGCCATCACGATCAGGATCGGGATGCGGTAGATCTCGTCCGCCATCGGCCGGTAGTGATAGAGGTTCATGGTGCCGCGGGTGGCCAGAATATCCTTCGGCGTCGAGCCGAGCGACGGCCCGGAGGTCGAGAAATATTCGACGCCCTTGATGCTGCGCTGGATCGCGCGCTGCACCTCGCTCTGGATCCGGTCCGGGATCGCGGCGAGATCGAGTCCTGCCGGCGCGTTCATTTTTTCTCTCCCTCGGCCGAGGGCGGCTGTTTGGTGCGCGGCGGCCGCGGCGTGCCGTAGCCCTCGGCCGGAGCGGCCGAATTGTGATGCACCTGGTGCAGCAGCGCCCTGATCTCGCTCAACTGGGCCTCGATCGACTGCAGGCGTTCGGCCATGCCGACCATCTGCGCCCGGCTCGGCAGGTTCATGCTGACGAGATATTTTTCCATGAGGTCGCCGAGCTGCCGCTGCGCGTTCGCGGTGACCCCGCCGACCTGATTCATCACTTTGGAGAATTCGGGCGACGCCATGGCCTGGTTGGCGAAGGAATTAAATCCCTTCTCCATCTCGCCGATCATGTTTTGCCACATTGCAACGGGGTCGTTGCTCTTGTCAGCCATGGGATCCTCCGGAAATTGGCAGCGAGTATTGGCTTGTGTCGGCCCGTCCCGCTTTTTTTGCCATACGACACCGTTGCGGCGTGCCGGTCAACCGCTCCCGCGGCCGGCCAAGGCCTTTGCGTTGCGGGACACCGTGCCATAGAGTTCCCCCATCGCGATACCGCTCAAGGAAAATTCAAGGGAAAGCCGACGTGACCGCATCAGCCCATCAGCCGCCGCAGACCATCCGCGCCAACGGCATCGACATCTGTTACGAGATTTTTGGCGACGCCAATGCCGAGCCGTTGCTGCTGATCATGGGCCTGGGCGCCCAGATGATCCATTGGGACGACGATTTCTGCCGCCAACTGGCCGCACGCGGGTTCCGCGTCATCCGCTTCGACAACCGCGATATCGGCAAATCCCAAAGGATGACCGGCGGCAAGCGCCTCGGCGCCGTCGAATTGCTGAAGCTGCGCTTCCTGAAGATCCCGGTCGCCGCGACCTACAAGCTGCGCGACATGGCCGAGGACACGGTCGGGCTGATGGATGCGCTGCATATCAAGTCCGCGCATCTGGTCGGCGCGTCGATGGGCGGCATGATCGCGCAGGAGACCGCGATCTCGTTCCCGCAACGGGTGCGCTCGCTGACCTCGATCATGTCGACGACGGGCAATCCAAAAGTGCCGCCGCCGACCCGCGAGGCTTCCGCCATGCTGATGGCGCCGCCGCCGGCCACCAAGGAAGAGTATTTTGAGCGCTTTGCAAAGACCTGGAAAATCCTGCGCGTCGGCAGTTTTCCGGAAGATGAAAAGCTCGACCGCTCGCGCGCCGAGCGCACCTATGAGCGCGGCCTCAATCCGGCCGGCGTCGGCACGGCAGCTTCGCGCCATCCTCGCCTCCGGCAGCCGCAAGGAACGGCTGCGCGCGGTGAAGGCGCCGACGCTGGTCATTCACGGCACGGTCGATCCGCTGGTGCGCCCCGAGGGCGGCAAGGACACCGCGGCCTCGATCCCCGGCGCCAAGCTCCTGATGATCGAAGGCATGGGCCACGCACTGCCGATCCCGATGTGGCCGCAGATCATCGACGCCATCGACAAGCACGCCCATGGCGCGGTGGCGAAGGCGGCTTAAGGCTTTTTTACGACGCGTTTTCTTAACGCGAACCGGCGGCCACTTCGCTCGAAAACGCTATGCTGGCTTCGCCGCGATCCAGATGACGTGACGCGCGCCGCCGCCTCGCCCCGTGGCGCGCACATTGACCTCGTTGACGTCAAAACCGGCTCCGCGCAGGCGCTTTGCAAAAGGCGGGTTGGGACCGGATGACCAGACCGCCAGCACGCCGCGCGGACGCAGTGCGGCGTGGGCCGCATTCAGTCCGGCGGGATTATAGAGCGCATCATTGGTCTTGCGGGTCAGACCCTCCGGGCCGTTGTCGACGTCCAGCAGGATCGCGTCGAATTTTCGCGGATGCGAGCGGATCAATTCGATGACGTCGGTTTCCATGATGCTGACGCGCGGATCGTTCAGGCTGCCGCCAAAGATTTCCGCCATCGGGCCTCTCGCCCAGGCGACGACCGCCGGCACCAGCTCGGCGACCTCGACGTGCGCTTTGTCGCCGAGTGCGCCGAGCGCCGCCCGCAATGTAAAACCCATGCCGAGGCCGCCAATGAGCACATGCGGCTTTGCGACCCTCTCGATTTTCTTGGCTGCAAGCGTAGCGAGCGCGGCTTCGGAGCCGCTGAGGCGGCTGTTCATCAACTCGTTGGTGCCGAGCTTGATGGAGAACTCGGCGCCGCGGCGCATCAGCCGCAATTCGCCGTCGCTGCCGGGCACGCGCGCCGTATCGATCTTTTCCCACGGAATCATGCGGGCACTTCTAGCACGAAGGCTGACGCTACAGCGTCAGCCGCCCGCCCAGACGTCGAGCACGTAGCGGTTTTTGGTGCCCATGTCGTCGATCCAGCGCGCGGCGGCGTCGGCATCGGCGCCGGTCTTTTCGCGATAGATCGACATCAGCGTCGCCTTGACGTCGGGTTCCATCTTGCTGCCGTCGCCGCAGACATAGGTGATTGCGCCCTGCTCGATCAGGCTCCACACCTTGTCCTTTTGCGCCAGCGACCAGATTTTGCACATAGGTCTTGGGACCGTCGGCGCGCGAGAACGCGGTGTGCAACTCGCTGATGCCGTCGGCGGCGAATTGCTTCAACTCATCGGCGTAGAGAAAATCCTGCTCGGGGTGGCGGCAGCCGAAGAACAGCATCGCCGAACCCAATTTTGCGCCCTTTGCCTTCTGCGCGGCGCGTTCCTGCAGGAAACCGCGGAACGGCGCCAGACCGGTTCCCGGCCCGATCATGATGATCGGCACCGACGCATCGTCCGGCAGGCGGAAGCCGGCCTTGGTTTCGCGGATGGTGGCGTGAACGGTATCGCCGACGCGGCGGCCGGAGAGATAGTTCGAGCAGACGCCCCGGTAGATGCCGCGTCCCGAACTCGCGGGCGCCGCGACCACGGCGACGGTGACGCTGCAGCGTGCGGGATCGCCTGACGGTGAGGACGAGATCGAGTAATAACGCGGCGCCAGCAGCGACAGCATTTCCAGATAGGCATGGAACGGCAGTTCGCAGGCGGGATGCTCTTCCAGCAGGTCGAACACCGATTTGCGTTTTGCCAATACGTCGGTGCGGTAACGTTCGGTGGAATCCGCATCGTCGCCGATGAAAGCCAAAAGTTTCGGCTTGGTCATCGGGCAGCGCGTGTTCTCCGACATGATCTGGATCTGCTTGCGGGTCGCGATCTGCTGCAGCTCGACGAATTCGGTCAACAGCCGCCCGACCGACACCACCTCACCCACCGGCAATTGCGCGCGGCGGCCTTCGGAAACGTTCAGCCTGATCTGGTCGGCGGGCAGAAAACCGAAGCGGCGCGCCACGGAATCCACCAGCGCCGGATCGTTGCGCGGCACGACGCTGAGGTGATCGCCGACGCGATAGCTGACATTGGCAGGCAGTTGCACCTCGATATGCCGCGTCGAGCGGTCGGACGGACTGGCGCCCGCCTTGTTCTGCAGTTCGCCGTTGACCAGCACCTTCATCGGCGAGACGCCGCCGGTTGCAACGATGACGTTGACCGTCGTCGGCGCCACCGGCTCGATGCTGTAGAGCGGCTCGTCGTCGGCGCTGCGGCTGAAATTGCCGTCGAGCCCGAATGCCTTCACCGAGGCGGCGGCAGCCTTGGCGAACCAGCTCTCGAACTGGCCGTCGAGATCGCTGCGCGCGTCGCCCTCGCCGCGCCCATAGACGCTGCGGCCGCCATGCGCCGCAAGCTGCTCGTCGATCATGCGCGGCACCGACTGGTAGGTCGCGGCCCAGTCGCTGTTGCCGCAGCCGAACACGGCGTAGCGAACCTTCGAGAACGCATCCTTCGGAAGATTGCCGCTGTCGAGCCATTTGACGAACTGGCTGGCGTTGTCGGGCGCGACGCCGTTGTAGGACGCGCAGAAGATCATGACGCCGCCCTGCTCCGGCAGCTTGCCGACATAGTCATCAAGCGGCGCGAGTTTTGTCGCAAAGCCGTTGACCTCGGCGAGATCAGCGACGCGGGTAGCGAGTTCTTCCGCGGTGCCGAGGTTGGAGCCATAGAGCACCAATAGCGGCGTGTTGTGACCGGGCCGCGTGCGCGCCGCGCGTGGCGCAGCGGTCGATACGGCCGCCGTCGCCGTGGCACGGCCGGCGAACGCACCGCGGTCGGCATCGTTGCGCGCCCGCACCTTGATCTTGAAGCCGTCGGGCTTGATCGTCAGCGTTTCCTTCAGCAGCATCTGGTAGCGATTGATATCGATCAGCTTGAAGCGCTGCAGGATCATGCCGATCGCGAGTGCGGCCTCATGCATCGCAAAGCCGCGGCCGATGCAGGCGCGCTGGCCGTTGCCGAACGGTTTCCAGGCGTTGATCGGGCGCTTGGCTTCGGCTTCGCGGCTGAAATTTTCCGGATCGAACGCATCCGGATTCGGTCCCCACACGCTGGGATCGCGGTGCAGCGCCATGACCAGCACGGTGACGAAGGTGTTCTTGCGGAGCTTGTACTTGCCGCCGATGGTTTCGTCCTTGAGCGGGGCGATGCCATAGGCCGGCGCCGGCGGCCACAGCCGCAGCGCCTCTTTCAGGATCTGCGTGATGTAGGTGAGCTGCGTCACCTGCTGATAGGTCGGCCGCGCATTGATATCGGGACCGAGCACGCGATCGACTTCTTCATAGGCCTTTTTCAGCACGTCGGGATGTTTCAGCAGCGCATAGAGCGTGCAGGACAGCAGGCCGCTGGTGGTCTCGTGGCCCGCGATCAGGAAGGTGTTGATCTGGTAGCGGATGTTGACGTCGTCGAGCTGGCTGCCGGTGGCGCGGTCGACGCCGGTCATCATGGCGCCGAGCATGTCCTTTTTCGCCTCGGTCGCGTCCGTGCTGCCGCGGCGCTCGGCGATGATCTCGTCGACCATCTTGTTCATGAAGGCGACGTCCTGGGCGAGATCCTTGCGGCGCTTCTGCAGCCACAGGCCCTCGAGCGGCAGGCCGCGCGTCATCATGATGGTTTCGAGCGAGCGGACCAGCAATTCCACGAAGGGGTGGTAATCCCTGCGGTAGAATGAATTGAAGCGGTAGTCGAAGCCGCACAGCCCGATGGTGTCGAGCGTCAGCGCCGTCATGTCGTGGACGACGTCGATCTCCTCGTCGGCGTTGAGCCGCTCCCACTTCTTCACGAGCTGTTCGGCGATATCGACCATGCTCGGGTGATAGGACGTCATCGCCCGGTTGCCGAACGGCTGCATCAGGATGTTGTGCGCCTTGCTCCAGTTCGGCTCCGAGGTGTCGGCCGTGAACAGTCCGTCGCCGCCGACGGCGCGGACCCGGCGCAGCGAACCGCGCACCGCCTTGTCGAAGCGCTTTTCGTCGCTCAGTTCCTCGATCAGATCGTGGCCGGACACGATCACCAGCGGCGCGCCCATCATGTCGAGCCAGAAGATCGGCCCCAATTCCTTGCTCAATCGCACCAGATCCTGCACCGGCGCATTGGCATCCAGCGACAGCATGTTGCCGACCACCGGCTTGGTCGGCGGACGCGGGATCGGACTCAGTTTATTCGGTGACGCCATCGCGCTGGTCTCTCCTGCCTGATCTCATTCGTCGTTGCGAGCGTGGAATGGGCTGCTTCGCTTCGCTCGCAATGACGATTGTCATCCAAATCGCCTTCTACGCCATTCGATCAGTTTCGCGCTGACCTCTTCCGGCTTTTCCTGCTGCGTCCAATGGCCGCTCTCCCTGACCAGATACTTTTCGAGGTCGGGGATGATTTTCTCCATGCCGTCGGCGGCGGATGGCGGCAGCACCGCGTCGTTCTCCGCCATGATCATCAGCGACGGCACGCGGACGGTATGGTCCAGTCCTTCGGAGCGCTGCCAGTTGCGGGAGAAATTGCGGTACCAGTTGATGCCGCCGGTAAAGCCCGTCTTCGTAAAGGTGTCGACGAACACCTTCTTTTCCTCCGCCGACAGGATCGGCGTGCGCGGATCGTACTTGGCGTCATAGGCCGCGATCATCTGCGGGAACGCCAGATTGGTCTTGGCCGATGCCCCGACACCGCGGTCGCCGGCGCTGCCGGTGCGTCGTCCTTGCGCGGCAGCGGCTTGCGCATGAAGGCGTCAAAGGTCTGCTCGACCCGGCTGCCGAAAATCTTGTCGGGCTCGCGCGCGGGATGCTGGAACTGGACGATATACATGCTTGTCGCCGAAGCGCTTTCGAAACAGCTCGATCGGATCGGCGGGCAGGCGATCGTAATGCGGCGTGTTGACGCCGATCACGCCGGCGACGCGATCGATGTGCCGCAGCGGCATCTGCCAGACGATAAAACCGCCCCAGTCGTGACCGACGAAGATCGCCTTGTCGATCTTGAGGTGGTCGAGCAGGCCGACGAGATCGCCGGTCAGATGCTCCATGTCGTAGGCCTCGACCGGTTCGGGCCGGTCGGTCGATCCGTAACCGCGCTGGTCCGGCGCGATCACGCGGATGCCGGCCTCGCTCAGCGCCTTGATCTGGTGACGCCAGGAAAAGGCCATCTCCGGCCAGCCGTGGCAAAGCACCACCGGCGGGGTGTCGGTCTTCGGCCCCGCCTCGTAGAAACCCATGCGAATACCGTTCGTCTGGGCGAACTGCAGCGGCGGCATTTCAATCATCGTTACAATCTCATTTCTTCTTGGGCATGATCTCTTTGGAAAATGCCCTTACTCCGCCGCGCCCTTGATCTCGGCGGCCGGTGGCGCGAACGCGGCTTCCAGCGCCTCGAATTCGAGCGGCAGCATGTCGCACAGAATCTGGACGTTCGGAATGATGTTGGCGCCCGCGATGAAGCCGAAATCGAGCTGGTCGCGATAGCTCTGCACGGTGATGTTGAGCGCGAGCCCGTGGGTCGAGATCGACACCGGGAAGATGTGCAGCAATTCGGCGCCGGCGGCATACAGCGTCTGCCGCGGTCCCGGCACATTGGAGATCGTGACGTTCGCCGCCGGCGGCAGCACATCAGACAGATTGGTGCGGCTGTAGAGCAGCGCCATGATCTGCACCACGATCGGCGCACCCAGCATCGAGAGGTTGGAGACCTGCGGCATCAGCGCCCGCAGCGGATGCGACATCTCCTTGGATTTTGTCGACTGCGCGATGATGGTCTCTATCCGCTCCTTGGGATCCTCGATGTTGGTGGCGATCGAGCAGATCATGCCGAACACCTGGTTGTTGGAGTCGGTATTGCCCTCCTCGCGCAGCGAAATCGGCACCGCGGCGGTGAGCGACTTGTTCGGCAGCGCGCCCTGGCTCAGCAGATAGCGCCGCAGCACGCCGGACGAGATCGCCAGCACCACGTCGTTGAGCTTGCCGCCGGACGCCTTGGCGACCGCTTTCGCCCGCGACAGCGAGATCGACACGCCGGCAAAGCTGCGCTCCGACGAGATGGTCTTGTTCAAGATGGTCGGCGGCGACGACATGCTGGCGAGGCTGTCGCGCGATTTGGGATCGGAGATCTTGCCGATCACCTCGGAGACGCTTTTCAGCATGGTCGGCACGGCGGCGGCGAACTTCACCGCGCTCTCGATCTGGAACATCGCATTATCGAACAGGATCGATCCGAGGTCGCTCTTGCCCGAGCGCGGTAGCTCCAAGCTCTTCGGCGCTTTCGAGGCATCAAATGGCTGGGTCCAGAGCGCCTGATAGGAATCGATCAGGTTGGCGGCGATGTCGCGCGGCTCCGGCGCCACCTTGCGCGCCGCCGGCGGTTCGACCTCCCGCGGCACCGGCGAGATGTCGTAGATCATGCTGGTCAGCGCGGCGCCTGCGCCGCCGTCGATGCAGGCGTGGTGCATCTTGGAGTAAAGCCCGATCTCGTTGTCCTTCATGCCTTCGAAGACATAGAACTCCCACAGCGGCCGGGCGCGGTTGAGCAGTTTTGCATGCATCCAGCCGACGGTGCGTTCCAGCGTGGCGCGGTCGCGCGGCTCGGGCAGGCTGGCGCGGAAGATGTGACGGTCGATGTTGAACTGGTCGTCTTCGACCCAGGACGGATGATCGATGTCCATCGGCGCCTTCTCCAGGCGCGCTTTCAGGATCGGCGCGATATGCAGCCGCGAGGCGAGCATCGCCTTGAAGTCTTCGAAGAAGTTGCCCTTGTAATCATCCGGCAGCCGGAAGATCGCCATGCTTCCGACATGCATCGGCATTTCCGGCGTTTCCAGATAAAGAAACGACGCATCGAGCGAAGTCAGTTTCTTGGCGTCAGCCATGGGGTTCCTCCCGGGAATACAGGGACGCGGCGCCTTGCCGGCGCTTCTGGCGTTCAGATGGCCCCGTTGCCGGGGGCGCTAGTCAGGATTGTGCATTTTCCGGGGGTGCGTAGGCAATGGCAAACGGCCCCGATCGGTCAAAATGCTTAAACTGCCCCTCGGGCTGGGCCAGCCGGTCGGCCACCGCCCAGAGTGCCGCCGGGTTGACCCCGATGCCGATGTGGCTTGCCAGATGCACCTCGATATTCTCGGCGGTAGCGGACGGCCGCAACAGGCTGGTGTGCCAGTTCACGATGCCGTCGGTGCGGGAATAGAGCGAGGTTGCCGGAACCGGCATGTCGCCGGCGATCGCTTCCCGGATTTCCGGAACGTCGTCGACGCCCTCGCCCGACAGCATCTCATAGAGCTTCGTCGCGTTGGTCGCCCTGATATCGTTCGCGAACGGACTGCCCAGCGTGATGATCGAGCGGACCATATGCGGCAATTGCAGCGCCAGGTCGCGCGCATAGACGCCGCCGAGGCTCCAGCCGACGACGCTGACCTTGCGTCCCGTGGTATCGTGGATTTTGGTGAGAAGCTCGCGCAGCGCGGCGCGCTTGCTGGCGACGCCGCCGAAATTGCGGCCCATGTTCCAGGCGTAGGTGTCGTAGCCGAGTTCTCTGAGGTAACGCCGCATCGGCGCCATCGAAAGATCGCTGGCGAGAAATCCGGGCAGCGCCAAAACCGGATGCCCGTCGCCCCTCGGCGCCTGCATCAGGAGCGGCGACAGCATCAGGCTGGTGTTGAACTCGAGAACGGCGCGGGCTTCCGCCAGCATCAGGAACAGGCTTGGTGGACGAAGCCGCTGCTCTCCGGCCGGTTCGCTGGCGTCCGTCACGGCCACGATTACTTGTCCTTCTTGGACGAGCCGCCAAGGCCCGCCATGGTCACGAACATATCCTGGAAGCGTTCGGCGATCTTGGGATCGAAGGTGAACCAGCTCTGCATCAAGGCCTCGGGCGAAACCTTTTCGATGTTCGACATCATCTGCTGCTGCAGCTTGTCCATGACCGCCGTTTGCATCGGAGCGACGTCCGGAAGGCCCATGAACTGCCGGGCTTCGAGCGGCGTGCAGTCGATTTCGATGTTAACTTTCATGTCCGCTCCTGATCCCGATTCAGCGCCCCCTTGAGTATCACCGCGACTGGCGCTGCGACGCAAGCGGCCGCGGCCGGCCGGAACGCCCGATCGGGGCCCATTCGCCCGGTATAGTCAACCAAACCGCTCCGCGGCGAAGGGTTTTGGATCGGCAAATGGCGTCTCGCCGGTCATCATTTCGGCCAGAAGGCGGCCGGTTGCCGGGCCGAGCGTCAGGCCGTGGTGCTGGTGGCCGAAATCGAACCAGAGCCCGGGATGGCGCGGCGCCTTGCCGATCACCGGCAGCATGTCCGGCAGACAGGGCCGCGCGCCCTTCCACGGTTTGGCGTCGATCGTCTCCCCCAGCGGAAACAGGGCGCGTGCCCGCGGCAGCGCCCGCTCGACCTGAACCGGCGACGATGGCGCGTCCCGGTTGGCAAATTCGACGCCGGTGGTGATCCGGATGCCGCGGTTCATCGGCGCCAGCAGATAACCCTGATCGGTATCGAGCACGGGACCGCTGAGCACGGCATTGCCGGTGGCCTTGAGATGCACGTGATAGCCGCGCTTGACGTTGAGCGGGATGGAATAGCCGAGCGGGCGGAACACGAGATCGGACCACGGCCCCATCGCCACCACCACCTCGCGCGCGGTCGCCGATCCATCACCGGTCGATATCCGCCAGCGGTTGCCGGATTGTTCGAGCGTGCGGGCATCCCCGACCATAAAGCGGCCACCCTTGCGGCCGAACAGCGCGGCATAGGCCTTTGCAAGTCCGCCGGGATCGGGAACGAAACCGGGCGCCGAAAGATAGACCGCGCCTGCGAAGTCGCCGGCAAGATGCGGCTCGCGCGCGGCGATCGCCCTGGGATCGAGAACCTCACCTGCGACGCCATATTGCCGGGCGCGTTCGAAATCACGCACCGCGTTGCCAAGCGTAGCGTCGGAGCGAAACAGTTTTAGCCAGCCGGTCCGCCGCAACAGTTCCGGCACCCTTGCTTCCGCAATCAGTTCTTCGTGTTCGATCAGGCTGCGCCGGATCAGCGGCATTTCCGCCATCGCGCTGTGCAGCGCCCGTTCCGGCGAGGAGGCCAGGAAGTAACGCACCAGCCACGGCAGGAATTCCGGCAGGTCGGCCGGCCGATAGCGCACCTGCGGCGTGCTGTTCAGCGCATACTTGAGGATCTGCCCGAAATCCCGCGGGAACATATAAGGAAACACCGAGGCGCATTCGATGATCCCGCCATTGCCATGGCTGGTCTCCTCGCCGGCAGTGTTATGCCGGTCGATCAGGATGACATCGCGTCCCCGCTTTTGCAGATGCAAGGCGGCGCCGACACCGACCATCCCCGCTCCAAGGACGAGAACATCGGTCCTCAGTTCCACCATCCGCCACTCCAAAAGTCGAATGTCACTCGCGTGAGCACGTTGCCTAAAGTGAAGGTAGTCATTGCCGCAGTGCCGCGCAAACCCGGCCGCGCGAACCCGGGGTATCGCCGCGCGAACCCGGGGTATCCCGATGCCGAATCCAGCTTGCGCGGCGGCCAAGCTCTGGGGCAACATGGTTCGATAATGGCTGTCGAAACACCTCAAAAACGGCGGCGCTACAGCGGAGAAGTCAGACAAATGTCGGTACGTCAGATCCTGTGTGCAGCGACCATCCTCGCATCCGTCGCCTTTGCCGTTGCGCCGGCATCGGCCCAAACCATCCGCTACGCCAACCAGGGCGTGCTCAATTCGCTCGATCCCTACACGCTCAACGAGAGCACCACCCATGGGCATCTCGGAAACGTCTATGAAGGCCTGATCGGGCGCGACAAGGATCTGAAGATCATCCCGCTCCTGGCCGAAAGCTGGGAAACGCCGGAGCCGACCCGCTGGCGCTTCCATCTGCGCAAGGGCGTCAAGTTCCAGAACGGCGATCCCTTCACCGCCGACGACGTCGTTTTTTCCGCCGACCGCGTTCGCGCCAAAGGATCGAACCTGCAGGCCTACATTGCCGCCGACACGAAAGTCGTCAAGGTCGATGACCACACCGTGGATTTTGTCCTGAGTTCGCCGAATCCCATTCTGCACGCGCTGTGGGGTACCTGGTACATCATGGACAAGAAATGGGCGGAAGCGAACAACGTGGTGGAACCGACGCCTGTCGCCGCAACCACGCCGAGTTATGCCTCGCTCCATACCAACGGCACCGGCGCCTTCACCGTCGAGAGTCATCAGCCCGGCGTGAAAACCGTGTTCAAGGCCAACCCGAACTGGTGGCAAAAACCCAAGCACAACATCAAGGAAATCATCTTCACGCCGATCGGCTCGGACGCCACGCGCGTCGCGGCATTGCTGTCGGGCGAGGTGGATGTCATCGAACCGGTTCCGACCCAGGATATTGCGCGGGTGGATTCGAGCCCCAACGCGCAAGTGCTCAAGGGACCGGAAATCCGCACCATCTTCCTCGGCATGGACCAGGTCCGCGACGAATTGCTCGTACTCGAACGTCAAGGGCAAGAATCCGTTCAAGGACGCCCGCGTCCGCGAAGCCTTCTTCAAGGCGATCGACGTCGAGTTGATCAAGACCAGGGTGATGCGCGGACTCGCGACGCCGTCGGCGCTGATGATCGCGCCGCAACTGTTCCCGCTCTCAAAGGATTTTGTGCGTCCGAAAC
This sequence comes from uncultured Alphaproteobacteria bacterium, assembly GCA_963731915.1. Classification (GTDB taxonomy): domain Bacteria; phylum Pseudomonadota; class Alphaproteobacteria; order Rhizobiales; family Xanthobacteraceae; genus Bradyrhizobium. The sequence continues at coordinate 120,124 of CAVSXQ010000044.1, read as the reverse complement.
TTGATCCCGACGGCGCCAAGAAACTGCTGGCGGAAGCCGGATATCCCGACGGGTTCGAAGTCACGATGGATTGCCCGAACGACCGCTATGTCAACGATGCCGCGATCTGCCAGGCGGTGGTCGGCATGCTGGCCCGGATCGGCGTCAAGATTAACCTGCTGGCGCAACCCAAGGCGCAGTATTTCGCCAAGGTGCTGAAGCCCGGCGGCTACCAGACCTCGTTCTATTTGCTCGGCTGGACGCCCGGCACGGCCGACGCGCATGACGTTCTCAACAACATCATGGGCTGCCGCGACGATCCGAAAATCAACCGCGGCGAGGCCAATCTCAGCGGTTACTGCAACAAGAAGGTCGATGAAATTGCCGCCAAGGTGCTGGTTGAGCCGGATACGACCAAACGCGACTTGATGATCAAGGAGGCGTTCGAAATCGCTGCAAAGGAATACGGATATATCCCGTTGCATCAGCAGGCCCTGGCTTGGGGCGCATCGAAGAAAGTAAACCTGACGCAGCGTGCGGACAATCAAGTCCTGTTCTATTGGGCGACCAAACAGGACGACTAGACAGCCTCGTCAAAAGTCCCGGCGGCTTCATGCTTCCGGGACTTTTCGTTTCAGGGCTGACAGCGACGTCCGCCACGCCAGAAGCAAAGTGAAAGAATCACATGCTCGCTTTCACTCTTCGCCGCGCTCTTCAAGCCATCGGCGTCATGATCGCGGTCGGGATCATCGCGTTCTCGATGTTCCGCTTCGCCGGCGATCCGGTCAACCAGATGGTGGGGATCGACACGCCGGCAGCCGAACGCGAACAGGTGCGCAAATCGCTTGGGCTCGACGATCCCGTGCCGGTGCAGTTCGTGCGCTATTTCGTCAATGCCGCGCAGTTCAAGTTCGGCATCTCCTACCAGTTCCGCCAGCCGGTCGCGAACCTCCTGATGGACCGGATGCCGGCGACGCTGGAGCTCGCGATCTGCGCCACCATACTGGCGATGGTATCCGGCATATTGATGGGGGTCTATTCGGCGCTGCGACGCGACACCGTGCTTGCCAAGATACTTCAGGCGGTGTCGCTGATCGGGATCTCGCTGCCGACCTTCCTGATCGGCATCCTGCTGATCTATCTGTTCGCGGTGACGCTCGGTTGGCTGCCGTCCTTCGGCCGCGGCGAGGTGGTGCGGATCGGCTGGTGGACCACGGGTCTGCTCACCGTTTCCGGATTGAAGGCACTGATCATGCCCTCGATCACGCTCGGCCTGTTCCAGACGACGCTGATCATGCGGCTGGTGCGCGCGGAAATGCTGGAAGTGCTGCGCACCGACTATATCCGCTTCGCCCGCGCCCGCGGCCTGACCACGCGCGCGATCCATTTCGGTCACGCGCTGAAGAACACGCTGGTTCCCGTGATCACGGTTGCAGGGCTTCAGTTTGGCTCGGTAATTGCATTTGCGATCATCACCGAGACCGTGTTCCAGTGGCCAGGCATGGGGCTGATGTTCGTGCAGGCGGTGCAAAACGTCGATATCCCGATCATGGCGGCCTACCTGTTGATGGTGTCGCTGATCTTCGTCACCATCAATCTTGTGGTCGACATCCTCTACACCATCGTCGATCCGCGCCTGCGCTCGACCATCAGCCGTCAGGCCTGAGAGAGCCCCGCATGTCCGACGCCGTCGTTCCACACCAGGTCGCCGAAGCAAGCACGCCGCGTGCGCCGGCCGGCCACGGCTGGTTCCGCCGCGCGATCGAAAGCGACATGTTCTATTCGTTCCGTCGCTCCCGACTGACCATGGTCGCGGCCGCCGTGACCATGCTGTTTTTCCTGCTCGCGATTTTTGCGTCCGTCCTGGCGGTGCAAAATCCCTTCGATCCCGCGCAGCTTCAATTGATGAATTCGCGCATCTCGCCGCTGTGGACAGCCGACGGACAGGCGCCATTCCTGCTCGGCACCGACGAACAGGGCCGCGATGTCTTTTCGGCTATTCTCTATGGCCTGCGCATTTCGCTCACGGTCGGCGTGCTCGGCGTCATTCTTGCCGGCACGCTCGGCATCACGCTCGGACTGATCGCCGGCTACGTCGGCGGCGCCGTCGACAGCGTGATCATGCGGATCGCCGACGTGCAGCTGACCTTCCCCGCCATTCTGATCGCGCTGCTGGTCAACGGCGTCGCCAAATCGGTGTTCGGCAACAAGCTCGACGCGATGAGCACGCTTGTCGTGCTGGTGGTCGCGATCGGGCTCAGTTTCTGGGTGCAATATGCCCGCACCGTGCGCGGCTCGGTCATGGTGGAGAAGAGCAAGGACTATGTCGCCGCCGCGCAACTGATCGGCCTGCCCGCGCCGGTGATCATGTTGCGCCATGTGCTGCCGAACGCGATGGGGCCGATTCTGGTGATCGCCACGATCAATCTCGCGCTCGCCGTCATCACCGAAGCCACGCTGTCGTTCCTCGGTTCCGGCATGCCCGACACCATGCCCTCGCTCGGCACGCTGATCCGCATCGGCAACAACTATCTGTTTGCCGGCGAATGGTGGATCGTCGCCTTCCCCGGCATCGCGCTGGCCGGACTGATCCTGGCGATCAACCTGCTCGGCGACTGGCTGCGCGACGCGCTCAACCCGAAACTGCGATGACCGTTCCCGTCCTTTCCGTGCGCAACCTCAAGGTGGAATTCGCCACAAGGCGAGCCACGCTGCATGCGATCGACGGCGCTTCGTTCGAGATCGCCAAGGGCGAAGTGCTGGGCGTGGTCGGCGAATCCGGCGCCGGCAAATCCGTCACCGGTCTTGCCGTCATCGGATTGATCGATCCGCCGGGCCGCATTGCCGGCGGCGAGATCTACCTGTCGGGCACCCGGATCGACAATCTGCCGCCGGAAGAAATGCGCCGCGTGCGAGGAAAACGCATCGGCATGATCTTTCAGGATCCGCTGACCAGCCTCAATCCGCTGTACCGGATCGGCGAGCAGATCATCGAGACCATCAAGACCCACACCAATCTTTCCGAAAGTGCGGCCCGCAAGCGCGCCATCGACCTTTCTGGCCGAGGTCGGCATTCCCGCGCCGGAAAAGCGTATCGATGCCTACCCGCACGAATTCTCCGGCGGCATGCGCCAGCGCGTCGTGATTGCGCTTGCGATCTGCGCCGAGCCCGAGTTGATCATCGCCGACGAGCCGACCACCGCACTCGATGTCTCCGTGCAGGCGCAGATCATCTCGCTGATCAAGCGCCTCGGGCGCGACCACGGCACCGCGGTGATGCTGGTGACCCACGACATGGGCGTGATCGCGGAGACCTCCGACCGCGTGGCGGTGATGTATTCGGGGCGGATCGCGGAAATCGGCCCGGTGCAGGATGTCGTGCAGAATCCGCTGCATCCCTATGCCAAGGGCCTGATGGGCGCGATCCCGACGCTGGCGGGCGAGGACAAACGGCTGGTGCAAATTCCCGGCTCGATGCCGCGACTGTCGGCAATCCCGCCGGGCTGCTCGTTCCATCCGCGCTGTGCGTTTGCGTTCGACCGCTGCCGCATCGAGCGGCCGGAACCGATCCGCCACGGTTCGCAGGCGGTGGCCTGCCATCTCTATGACGCGGCGCCGAAGGAAAGTGCCGCATGAGCTCCACGTCCTTTGTCGACGTCAAAAACCTGCGCCGCGTCTTCGACGTCTCAAAGCCGTGGCTCAACCGCGTGATCGAGGGCGGCCATCTCGAATTTTTGAAAGCCGTCGACGGTGTGACCTTCGATATCAGGCGCGGCGAGACCTTTGCGCTGGTCGGCAAATCCGGCTCGGGCAAGACCACGGTGGCGCGGATGGTGGTGGGGCTGTTGCCGCCGAGCGCCGGTGAAGTCGTCATCGACGGCGTATCGATGACCGACGCCAGACAAGCGCAGGCGCGCCGAAAACTGCGCCGCCGCATCCAGATGATCTTTCAGGATCCCTATGCGAGCCTCAACCCGCGCTTCCGGGTCGATGCCATCGTCGCCGAACCGATCCGCGCCTTTGACCTGATCCAGGGCGAGCGCGACATCCGCGCAAGGGTCGGCGAACTCCTCAATGTCGTCGGCCTGCACGCCGACGACGGCCTGAAATATCCGCATGAATTTTCCGGCGGCCAGCGCCAGCGCGTCGCGATCGCGCGCGCTCTCGCCTCGGAAGCCGAGTTCATCGTCTGCGACGAGCCGACCTCGGCGCTCGATGTTTCGGTGCAGGCGCAGATCCTCAATCTGATGCGCGACCTGCAGGACAAGTTCGGCCTGACCTACCTTTTGATCAGCCACAACCTCGCCGTGGTCCGCCACATGGCCACCCGGATCGGCGTGATGTATCTCGGCCGCATCGTCGAGATCGCGGAGGGGCGCGAACTGTTCAGCCATCCGCGCATGCCCTACACAAAAATGCTGCTCGGCGCGGTTCCCGATCTCGCGATGTCCGGCCGCCAGCGCATCCCGGTCAAAGGCGAAATCCCCAATCCGATCGATCCGCCGCCCGGCTGCGCCTTCAATCCGCGCTGCCCGCTGGCCTTCGACCTGTGCCGGCGGGAAGCGCCTGAACTGATCAACGGCGTCGCCTGCCACGCCGTCAACACGGCGCCGGCGCCCGCCTGATCACAGGGATGGGAGCGCCCCTCGCTGGTATGCCGGTTGGCAGCCTGCCCGGCCTGTGATCAAGTGCGCTCGCCGAACGGCGAAGCAAAAAGATGGATTCCCATGAGCAACATCAATCCCGATCCGTTCACGACGACGGCCTGAAATCGAAGGAACATTTGGGGTCGTCACCTCGACGCACTGGATCGCGACCGCGGTCGGGATGGCCACGCTCGAGAAGGGCGGCAATGCGTTCGACGCGGCGGTCGCCACCGCGTTCACGCTGCAAGTGGTCGAGCCGCATCTGAACGGTCCGGGCGGCGATGTGCCCATCATCGTGCATGACGTCAAACGCGGCCGCACCGAAGTGATCTGCGGCCAGGGTCCGGCGCCAGCAAAGGCGACGATCGCGCACTACAAGAGCGAAGGGCTGGAGATGGTGCCCGGCACCGGCCTGCTCGCGGCCTGCGTTCCCGGTACGTTTGAATCCTGGATGCTGCTGCTGCGCGACTACGGCACGATGCGGCTGTGCGATGTGCTGGAGCCGGCGATTGCCTATGCCGCCAACGGTTATCCGCTGGTCGAGCGCGCGGCCGCGACCATCCAGGTCGTCGAAAAATTATTTCGCAACCACTGGACCACGTCGGCTGCGGTCTATCTGCCCAACAACGAGGTGCCGCGGCCCGGCACCCTCTTCACCAACAAGACGCTGTCGGAAACCTACGCCCGCATCTTAAAGGAGGCCGAGAGCGCAGGCGGTGACCGCGTGGCGCAGATCGAGCGGGCGCGAAAGGCGTGGTCGCACGGCTTTGTCGCTGAAGCGATCGACAAGTTCTGCCGCACCCAGGCAGTGATGGACGTCAGTGGCTCACCCCATCGCGGCGTGCTCTCCGCGGACGACATGGCGCGCTGGCAGCCGACCGTGGAAGCGCCGCTGACCTATGAGTACGGCCGCTACACGGTTTGCAAGCCCGGCGTCTGGAGTCAGGGTCCCGTGATGCTGCAGCAGCTTGCGCTGCTGAAGGGATTTGAGCTTGACGGGCTCGATCCCGCCGGCCCCGATTTCATTCACCTGCAGATCGAGGCGGCAAAGCTCGCCTTTGCCGACCGCGAAAAATTTTACGGCGATCCAAAGTTCACGGACATCCCGATCGCGACGCTGTTGTCCGATGCCTATAACGATGAACGCCGCAAGCTGATCGCAAAGGACAAGGCCTCGCTCGAGTTCACGCCGGGCTCGGTCGAAGGCTTTGGTGCTATCGTAAAACTGCGTCGTGCCGAAGGGCATCGCGAAGCCGTCGGCGCCATGGGCGCAGGCGAGCCGACGGTTGGCCGTTTTGGCGAGGTGCGCGGCGATACCGTGCATTTCGACATCATCGACCAGGCCGGCAACATGGTGTCGGCGACGCCGTCCGGCGGCTGGCTGCAATCCTCGCCGGTGATCCCGGAGATCGGCTTTTGCCTCGGCAGCCGCGCGCAGATGTTCTGGCTGGAGGAAAATCACCCCGCCGCGCTTGCGCCGGGAAAACGTCCGCGCACCACGCTCTCACCCACCATGGCGCTGCGCGACGGCGAGCCGTACATGGCCTGGGGCTCGCCCGGCGGCGACCAGCAGGATCAGTGGACCACGCAATTCTTCCTGCGCCACGTCCACGCCAAGCTCAATCTGCAGGAGGCGATCGACGCGCCGGCCTGGCATTCCGAACATTTCCCGATCTCGTTCTGGCCCCGCACCGCGCGGCCCGGCGTGCTGGTGGTCGAAAACCGCGTGCCGAAGGCAACCGTCGATGAGCTCGACCGGCGCGGCCACATCGTCGAGACCGGCCCCGACTGGTCGGAAGGCCGGTTGACGGCGGCATCCAAGCTCGGCCCCCGCCGCCGCGCCGCCGCCAATCCGCGGGGCATGCAGGGTTACGCAGCCGGACGCTAAGAGATGATGGCTTTAGCAGAGAAATGACCTGGTCGATCATCGCCCGCGACAACACCACCGGCCAGATCGGGATTGCGGTCGCGACCAAATTCTTCGCCGTCGGCGCGCGCGTGCCGCATATCGCGGCCGGCATCGGCGGCGTCGCCACGCAAGCGCTGGTCAATCCCTATTACGGCATCGATGGCGTGAAGTTGTTGCGCGAGGGACTTGCGCCCGCTGACATCATTGCGAAGCTGATATCGGCGGACAACGGCCGCGAGAGCCGGCAATTGCACATCATGGATGCCAAAGGCCGGATCGCGTCGCATACGGGACGCGAATGCGTCGACTGGTGCGGGCACCTCAACGGCGACGGCTTTTCCCTCGCCGGCAACATGCTGGCGGGGCCGCGCGTGCTCGACGACACGGCAAGGGCTTATGCCGCGAACGGCGCCCTTCCCTTCGCACAACGGCTGATCGCGGCGATGAAGGCCGGTGAAGCCGCCGGCGGCGACAAGCGCGGCAAGCAATCGGCGGCGCTGTTGATCCATGGCGAGGAAGAGTGGTCGGCGCTCGACCTGCGCGTCGATGACCACGCTGATCCGCTCGCCGAGCTGGAAAGATTGGAACAGGTCAGCCGCGAGCGCTGGGTTCATTTCCGCCCATTCCTGCCGACCCGCAAGAATCCGGCCGGCATTACCGACCGCGCCACCATCGATGCCGGCATTGCCGCTGCAACCACGGATTCCTAGATCACCACTTCCCGCAACACGCGCCTGCAATCCATCTCGTATTCGAGATCGATCACCGGCGGCCGGGCAAAGTGCCAGGTCAGGCCTGACCGCACCGCGCCGCGGCGGACCAGTTCGTCGGCAAGCGCGTGATGGAAGTCATGCACGCTGTAGGTCTGGGCTGCAGTGGTATCCTTCCAGCCGAAGCCGAACTCACCCATGCGGCTTTCCATGGCGCCGACGACGTGACGAACCTTGTCCCTGATGCCATCGGGACTGAGGTCGCGGTAACGCACGGTACGCTCGGCATAGGTCGCCCCACCCTCGCGAGCTTCACCGCTGCCGGAGATTGCAAAGGTCGGCGAAGCGCTTTGGCTCGGGCGCGTAAAGCAGAACGCGTAGAACGACGGTTCTCCGGGCGGGTCGATCTCCGGACAGACATTGCTGCGCGCCACCGGATTGGTCTTGCCGTCGTAGATCCCCCATTCGGCGAGCGTCTTGACGTAGTGCAGGTTGAAATTCCGAAACCCTTCGTCGGTGAACGCGGCCGGTGAACGCAGTTCGCAGGCGCAGAACGATGTCAACGGCCGGCCCGCCGCCTTGATGTATTCCGCGATGCGCGCAAAGCCCTCGGCCAGCGGCGGCAGCTTGTCGAAGCGGACGCGCTCCACCTCGTAGCCGGGACTGGCGGCGGCGCCGGCTGAATATTGAAACACCGCCGGAATGAACCGGTAATTGCCGGCTTGAAAGTCGCTGGTCATATCTGCTCCCGTGTTCTTGCTTGATTATTGTTATTCCAGTTGCATGCGGACGCCCTTGGCGCCGTTGAGCAGCCGCTTCAGGTGAAAGCCCGCCAGCGCATCGTCGGCGTGCAGCCCGACCAGCGCGGCAAACGCCGGCATCGCCGTGGCGTCGCCGGCTTCCAGTTTTGCAAACGCTTCGGAATACTGCGTCGTCGCCGGCTTCTCGAATGCCGCCGCCCGCAACGGCTCATAAGCCCGAAGCGGCTCGCTGCGGCCGCGCAGCATGATGTCGCCGACCGGGCGGCCCTGAAAGCCTTCGACACGGTCGGCCACGGCAGCACTGACGCAAATGCGGGTGCCGAGATGCTTGTTGGCGGCTTCAAGGCGCGCCGCCGTGTTGATGGTGTCGCCATAGGCCGTGTAATCAAAGAAGCGGTTGCCGCCGAAATTCCCGACCAGCACCGGACCGGCGTGAACGCCGATGCGGGTGGCGCCGAAATTGACGTCTTTGGCCTTCCACCGTTCGCGAAACTCAAAGGCCCAGGCATCGAGATCGTGCGCGCAAGCGACCGCGCGCGTCGCGTAGTCCGGCTGGTCGCCCGGTGCGTTGAACAGGATATGGATTCCATCGCCGATGATTTTTGCGACGGTGCCCTCATGCGTGAACACGATCTCGGTCATCCCGCCCATATATTCATTGAGCAGCATACCCAGCGTTTCAGGGGCGATGCTTTCAACCAGCGACGTGAAGCTGGTGACGTCAGTGAAGATGGCGGCAACTTCGCGGCGGTGGACTTCCATCCCGTCGCCATCGGAGGCAAGCCGGCTCGCGATCTGCGGCGAGAAATACCGCGACAGCGACGCATGCGCGCGTTCCGCCTCGGCCTGGCGCCGCCGGGCGTCGCGCAGCATCTCGACATGGCGGATGGTCTTGTCGATCGTCATTTCAAGATCGCCGAAATCGATCGGCTTGGTCAGGAAATCGAACGCCCCACGGTTCATCGCGGTACGGATATTGCTCATGTCGCCATAGGCGGAGACGATGATGGTCGATTTCTTGTCATCGGCTTCCTGCAGCTTCGCCAGCAGCGACAGCCCGTCCATCCTGGGCATGTTGATGTCGGAGACCACCATGTCGACATGCGGATGGGCCTCGATCGAGGCCAGCGCCTCGATCCCGTCATGGGCGAATACGAAATTCACCGTGCCCTCGCGGATCTGCTTGCGGAATTTCTGCAGCACCAGAGCCTCGAGATCGGGCTCGTCATCGACGAAGAGGATGGTGGCGGTCATGCCGCTTGCCCGAGCCTTGTATCGATCTCGTGGCGCAGCAGCGCAAAATCGATCGGTTTGGTCAGAAGCCCCACCGCGCCGCGCTCGATCGCCTTCCTGCGCGTCTCCGCATCGCCATAGGCGGTAATCATGATGACGGGAACGTCGGGCCGTTCCGCGCGAACCTTCGGCAACATTTCCAGCCCGCTCATGCCGGGCATGTTGATGTCGGACAGGATCAGGATCAGCGAGGGATCGCGAATTTCCGCCGCGCGCAGCAAGGCCACGGGCGCCGATGGGGCAAACTCCATGGTAAAGCGCCCGGACTTTATGTCGCGCCGGAATTGCTGGCGAAACAGAGCCTCGACATCAGGCTCGTCATCCACGACGAGTATGTAAACGCTCAATTCCTGCCTCCCAAAACCGCTTGTGCTGCGCCGTTACGCGGCAGCGTAATGATGAACTCGGTAAATACGCCAGCCTGGGTATCGACGTCGATCTTGCCGCCATGTTGTTTCACCACGATGTCGTGGCTCATCGACAGGCCAAGCCCGGTGCCCTCGCCCGCCGGCTTGGTGGTGAAGAAGGGATTGAATATTTTCTCCTTTACCTCCTGAGGGATACCGGTGCCGTTGTCGCGAATGCGGATTTCGACGTTAGCGCCGAGGTTCTTCGTGGAAGCACTCAGAACAGGCTCGAATGTTTCGTCACCGGCCTCCTTGCGCTTGGTCGCGGCATAGAAACCGTTGGAAATCAGGTTGAGGAAGACCCGGGTGATTTCCTGCGGATAGACATCGATCATGCCGGCCTCGGGATCGAGGCTCCGCTTGAGCGTGATGTTGAAACCGGATTTTTCCGCGCGCGCGCCGTGGTAGGCGAGGTTGAGGCTTTCCTCGACGATGGCGTTGATGTCGGCGGGCCGATGCTCGCCCGCCCCCTCGCGCGAATGCAGCAGCATGTTCTTGACGATCGAATCGGCGCGTTTGCCGTGCTGCACGACTTTTTCGAGATTGCCCTTGAGCATATGCGTGAGCTCGTCGATCTCTTCCCGCGTCTTGTCGTCGATCTTGGTGTCCTTGAGCACATCGTGCAATTCGTCGATCAATTCACCCGACAACGCCGAGAAATTGTTGACGAAATTGAGCGGATTCTTGATTTCGTGGGCAATGCCGGCGGTGAGCTGACCGAGTGACGCCAGTTTTTCGGTCTGTACCAGGCGATCCTGCGCGGTGCGCAATTCTTCCAGCGAGATCGATAGTTGCGTCGTGCGCTCTCTCAATTCGTTAAGCAGGCGGGCATTTTCGATTGCAATCACGGCCTGGTTGGCGAAGTTTGCAACCAACTCGGTCTGCTTGTCTGTGAACGGCTTCACTTCCTGGCGAAAAATCGTGATGGCGCCGATCAGCTCAGTTTCCTTGAGCATCGGTACGATAACGAGCGTTCGCGCCCCGGCGAGATCGGCCAGCGCCCGAACGTTGGGATTACCCTCGATGTAAGGTAGTTGCGTCCTGATATCTTCGATATGGAAGCTCTGATGGGTGCGCTCGATGGTTCCAAGGCCACTCTGCGGATGCGGGTGGATCACCTTGTGCAACTGGGTGGCGGCATACGCTTGCGGCGCGTTGTACAAGGCAACCGTGCGAAAGCCACCTTCCGCATAGAGATTCATCGTGCCAAAATTCGCACCGCAGATGCGCGTCGCGTTCTCGAGCATTTTGTTGAACACCGGCTCCAGCTCACCCGCCGAAGAGCTAATGGTCTCCAATACCTCCGATGTCGCAGTTTGCTGCTCCAGCGACTCCGTCAAATCATCGGTGCGCTGGTGCAGTTCCCGGAGCAGGCGCGCATTTTCAATGGCGATCACCGCCTGCTTGGCGAAATTGGCGACAAGTTCGATCTGCTTGTCGCTGAAAACGCGAACTTCTTTGCGAGACAGTGCGATTGCACCGACACACTCACTGTCCTTGAACATCGGAACCGAAAGAATAGTGCGGATGCCGGCGATTTCGACGGCCGCCACCGGCAAAGGGTCGCCGTTGCGATAAGCGGGACTTTCCCTGAGATCTTCGACCTGAACGGCCTTGCCGCTTTGGGCGGCCAGCACGATGGGCGCGTCCGACCCGGGCCGGACAAAAGTGCCGGGTTGCCACAGTTCGACGAAAGCTTTGGACAGCGTTCCACGAAAAGCAGCGCTGCGGAAACCATCGCCCTCGCGCAGCCAAACAACGCCATGACTGGCTTCGCATAGCCGCATCGCGTTGGCCAGCATGGTCTGGAAAACAGGCTCCAGTTCACCCGGCGAAGAACTTATGACCTGAAGCACTTCCGATGTTGCCGTCTGCTGCTCCAGCGACTCGCTGAGATCGTCGGTACGCTTACGCAGTTCGTTCAGCAGGCGCGCATTCTCGATCGCGATAACGGCCTGAGCGGCGAAGCTCGCCACCAAGTCGACTTGCTTGTCTGTGAAAGCGCGAACCTCCTGGCGGAAAATGTTGAAGGCGCCGACCAATGCCCCCTCCTTGAGCATAGGCACGGTCAGCATCGTGCGAGCGCCAGCCAGCTCAACGACGGCCACGCGCGTGGGATCGCGTTCGCCATAGGCCGGGTCGGCCGCGCAGTCGACCGTATGGATGATCTTCATTGATTGCAGGAGCTGCCTCATGTGCGGGCCTTGGCCCGACGTGCTTCGCCGCCAATTGTCATACGCTTCTGGCAGATTGATCGACGCGACCATGTGGGAGCCGAACTCGTCGAAAAGGTAGAGTGAGGCGAATTTCGCCTCGCAAAGCCGCGTCACATTGTTGAGCATTGCATTGAACACGGGTTTCAGCTCGCCGGGCGAACTCGAGATGACGCGCAGCACCTCCGCAGTCGCCGTTTGTTGCTGCAGCGTTTCGGTCAACTCCGCCGTGCGCTGCTCGACCTTGTTCTCAAGGTCTGCATAGGATTCCTGCAGTCTCGAGCCCATGTCGTTGAATTGATTGGCAAGGCCTTCCAGTTCGTCGCCGGTCTTGATCGAGATGCGCTGGGCAAAGTCGCCGCTGCCGATGCGCTCCGCGCCGGTGCGCAACGCCTGGATCGGGCCGACCATGCGCCGGGCAAGGAACACTCCGGCGAGCACCGCGAAGATCGAAGCGGCCAGCAGCACGATGGCGAGGCGCTGCAGCGCGGCATAGAGCGATGCGTAGGCTTCCGAGACCGGCAGCTCGACGAACATGGTCCAGCCGAGCGGGTTGATCGGCGCGGACGCGGTCAAGACCTCCTGGCCCTGGATGTTCAGCGCGCCCTGCAGCGAAGTCCGTCGAAGGCCCGCCGCTGCCGGCCTTGGCCATCTGCACCTGCGTCAGCTTCGACATGTCGGTGTTGCGCAGCACCAGGCTGATATCCGGGTGCGCGATCAGGCGCCCCCCAGCGCCGACGACATAGGCGTGGCCGCGTTCGCCGACCTTGATCTGGGAGACCACGTCCCAGATCAGTTTTAGATTGACCTCGGCGATGCTGACGCCGGCATCCTTGCGGGTGCCGGCCAGCGACAGCGTCATGTAGGGCTCGGACTCCCGGCGGAAATAGACCGGCCCGTAATAGACCTTGTTGGCGACCGCTTCAGTGAATTTGGGTTCTTTGGAGAGGTCGAGCCCGGAATTGACCACGTCCATCGCCAGCCGCGAGACCCGCAACCGCTCCTTGCCTGACGCATCGACCTGCGCAAGTTCGGTGATGGCCGGCACTTGCCGCAACAGCCGCAGTGCGTCGAAGCGGCGATCCTGCGCCGCCGACCACGGCAACTGCGTGGTCCAGCCGAGCTGGCTTTCGATTTCCTTGATGAACTGGCTGATCTTGGCCGCGGCGGCCTCGGCCTGCTCATGCTGAATCCGGATCAGGGCCGCCTTGTGCTCACGGTAATAGAAGAAAACCTCGAAAATGCCGTTGGATAGCAGCGCGACCGCAACCACCGCGACAAACAGCGCAACGTATTTGGTAAAGAGCCGGCTGCGGATAGCAGTGCCCTTCCCGCCCGCCGCCGGCGCAGCTTCCGCCACGGGCGGTGCCGCCAGCGTTCGGCCCTCGGGCGTGTCGGGATGCAGGGAAATGCTCATCCCGGCTAAACTAGCAAGAACGTTGGAATTTGTCTCTTGCCGCAGTGCGGGATGATCCTGGCATCCAGCCCGTCATAAACATGCGAAACGGCGGCGGCTGCCGCCGCCGCCGTTTTGAACGTTTTGCTTAGGTCGTCTTGAGCGCGCCCGTGCCGAGATCGAAGTCGGCGATCTCTTTTGTGCGCTCGGAATTGAGCTTGGCGCGATGATCCGTGGCCATCCAGACATAGACCGCAGGCAGCACGAACAACGTGAACAGCGTGCCGATCGACATGCCGGAGACCACCACGAGACCGATCGAGAACCGGCTCGCGGCGCCCGCCCCCGTCGCGGTCAGCAGCGGAATCAGGCCGGTGACCATCGCCGCCGTCGTCATCAGGATCGGCCGCAGCCGGATGCGGGCCGCCATCTCGATCGCGGATCGCTTGTCGAGGCCCTCGTTGACCTGCAGTTCGTTGGCGAACTCCACCATCAGGATGCCGTGCTTGGTGATGAGGCCGACCAGCGTCAGCAACCCCACCTGGGTATAGATGTTGATGGTGGCGACGCCGAAGAACAGCGGGATCAGCGCGCCGACGATCGCCATCGGCACCGAGATCATGATCACCAGCGGGTCGCGCAGGCTCTCGAACTGCGCCGCCAGCACCAGGAAGATGATGATCAGTGCGAAACCGAAGGTGATCGCGAGCTGGTTGCCTTCCTGCACATATTGGCGGGAGTCGGCGAGATAGTCGCGGCTGAAGCCGGCCGGCAGCTTCTTCGCCTCGCCCTCGAGGAAGTCCACCGCCTGGCCGACCGTCACGCCCGGCATCGGCACCGCCTGGAAGGTCGCGGAGTTGAGCTGGTTGTAATGGGTCAGCGCGTTGGGATCGGTAGCGGTCTCGATCGACACGATGGTCGACAGCGGCACCTGCTGCCCGGTGGCGGTCCCCACATAATATCCGCCAAGTGCTTCCGGCGACAGCCGCGAGCCGCGCGGCACCTGCGGGATCACCTGATAGGATCGCCCTTCGAGGTTGAAGCGATTGACGTAATTGCCGCCGAGCAGCGTCGCCAGCGTGCCGCCGACCTGCTGCATGTTGATGCCGAGGTCGCTGGCCTTGGAGCGGTCGATATTCACCCGCACCACCGGCTGGTTGAAGTCGAGATCGCTGTCGGAGACGATGAACAGGCCGCTCTTGCGCGCGGCGTCCTTCAGCTTCGCCATCTGCTCATAGACGGCCTGGAAGCTCGAGGTCGAATTGATCACCATCTGGATGGGCAGGCCGCCGGGGCCGCCCGGCAACGGCGGCAGGTTGAAGGCAAATGCCTGAACGCCCTCGATCTTGGAAAGCTCGGCCTGCACCAGCGGCTTCAGCTTGAGCGAGGACCGCTTGCGCTCGTCCCATGCGTGCAGCAGCATGCCGGCGATACCGTTCTGCGCGCCGTTGATGCCGTTGAGCGCAAAGCGGAGATCGGTTTCGGGGAAGCTCTTGAACACATTGTCGAGCTTCTCGCCGTAGAAATTGAGGTAGTCGATGTTGGCGTATTTCGGCGCCTTCAGCACCGAGAACACGATGCCCTGGTCTTCCTCCGGCGCCAGCTCTTTCGAGGTGTTCATGTAGAGGAAGCCGACGAGACCGAGGATGGTGACGGCGAACAGGCCGGTGATCGGGCGATAGTCCAGCGAGCGGTCAAGCTTGCGGCCGTACCAGCGCGTCATGGCGCCGAACACGCGGTTCACCAGTCTTGCGAACCGGCCCTCTTCGGCGCTCTTGAGCAGGACCGAGCACATCATCGGCGACAGCGTCAGCGCGATCACGCCCGACACGATGACGGCGCCCGCCAGCGTAAAGGCGAATTCTCGGAACAGCGAACCGGTCAGGCCGCCGAGGAAGCCGATCGGCGCATAGACGGCCGCGAGCGTGATCGTCATGGAGATCACGGGCCCGACGATTTCGCGCGCGCCCTGCAGCGAGGCCTGCACCGGCGTCTTGCCTTCTTCGAGATGGCGATGAATGTTCTCCACCACGACGATGGCGTCGTCGACCACCAGACCGATCGCCAGCACCATGGCGAGCAGCGTCAGCAGGTTGAAGCTGAAGCCCGCGAGCGCCATTAGCGTGCAGACGCCGATCAGCGACAGCGGGATGGTCACGACGGGAATGATCACCGAACGGAACGACGCCAGGAACAGGAAGATCACCACGACGACGATCAGCACGGCTTCGATCAGCGTGTTCTTCACCTCGTCGATCGACGACTGGATGAACTTCGTCGAATTGTAGGCCACCTTCATCTTCATCGACGGCGGCAAGTTGCGCTCGAGTTCCGGGAACAGCGCGCGCACGCCCCTGACGATGGTCAGCGGGTTGCCTTGCGGGGTCGCCTGCACGCCGATGAAGATCGCGCGCTCGCCGTTGAAGGCGACGCTCGCGTCCGAACTCTGCGCCGCAAGTTCGACGGTGGCGATATCCTCCAGCCGCACGAAGCCGCCATCCCTGGCCTTGACGATCATGCGCTTGAACTGATCGGTGTTGCGCAAATCGGCGTTGGTCTGGACGTTGGAGACGATCAGATAGCCCTTGGACTGGCCGGCGGCGGCCTGGAAATTGTTCGCCGCGATCGCCGCCTGTACCTCATTGGCCGAGATGTTGCGCCCGGCCATCTTCACCGGGTCGAGCCAGATGCGCATCGCAAAGGTTTGCCCGCCGAGAATGTCGGCGGACGCCACGCCTTCCACCGTCGAGAGCACCGGCTGGACGACGCGCGTGAGATAATCCGAGATCGCCGAACCCGACAACTCCTCACTGGAAAAGCCGAGATACATCACGGCCGTGGTCTGGCCGGTGGACTTGGTGACGATCGGGTCGTTGGATTCCCTCGGGATCAGATATTTGACCGAGTTCACCTTGGCGAGCACCTCGGTGAGCGCCTGGTTCGGGTCGAAGTTCAGCTTGACGTAGACCTGGATGGTGCTGGTGCCCTGCACCGAGCTCGAGGTGATGTAGTCGATGCCCTCGGCGGAGGCGACCGCCTGCTCGATCGGGGTGGTGATGAAACCTGAAATCAACGCCGCCGACGCGCCGGGATAGACGGTCGTGACGGTAACCACGGTGTTCGACAGTTTTGGATACTGGCGGATCGGCAGGTTGGTGGCTGCCCGCAATCCGATCAGCAGAATCAGCAGGCTGACGACGACCGACAAAACCGGACGCTTGATGAAGATATCGGTAAGGGCGGCCATCGCGGATTGCCTCTGATAATCAGTAGCGCGGCGCTTGCGCCGGGATCGGCGGCGCCGGGTCGGGCGAGATCGTCACGCCCGATCCCGATTGCAGCTTGAGCTGGCCGACCGCAACGACGCGGTCGCCCGGCTTCAGGCCCTTGAGGATTTCGGCGCGTCCCTCGATCCGGTTGCCGGTCTGCACGAAGCTACGGGTCGCGACCAGGCTGGTCTTGCCGTCGGCTTCCTTCTTCTCGGTGACCAGGAAGACGGAATCGCCATAGAGCGTGTAATCCACCGCGGTTTCCGGAATGGTGACGACCGCCGGCTTGTCCGGCAGCACCACCGTTGTGGTCGCGAACATGCCCGGCTTGAGGATCTTTTCCGGATTGGCGATAGTAGCCTGCACGCGGATGTTGCGGGTGTCGGCGGACACCTGCGGCTCGATCGTCGTGATCTTGCCTTCGAAGAACCTGCCCGGATAGGCGTCGACCTTGATGCGGACGATCTGCCCGACCTTCAACTGGCCGCTGTCCTTTTCGGGCATGGTGAAGTTGGCAAACAGTACGGACAGATTGGTCAACGACACGATCTGCGTGCCCGCCGTCAGGTACTGGCCGACCTCGACCTTGCGGACGCCGAGCTCGCCGTCGAACGGCGCGCGCACCAGCTTTTGCGAGATGATGGCCTGCGTCTTGGCGATGCCGGCATTGGCCTGATCGAATGACGACTGGGCCTGATCGACGGTGACCTGCGCCCCGAACTGGCGCGCGGCCAACTGCTTGGCGCGATCCAGCGAAAGCTGCGCCATCGTGGATTGCGCCTTGAAGCTCGCGAGATCGCCCTGCTCCGGTCCGTCAAACAACTGCACCAGCGGCGTACCAGCCTTCACTTCGGCACCGGCCTGGAACAGTATCTCGGTGATGCGTCCGTTGACGTCGGAGGTGACGTTGACCTGATGCACGGCGGCGAGATCGCCGACCGCGGTCAACAGGTTCGGAATCACTTCGGACTTCGCTTCAGCCACGGTGACGGCTGCCGGCGGCGGCTTGTTGTTGGCAAAGAACTGCGCGATCATCTTGCTGCGGAAGGCGTTGAAGCCGACCAGCGCGCCGACCAGCAGCGTCAGCCCGAGCCCGATAATGATGAACCAGCGGATCATCTTGACCGGCCGCTTGCGCGGCGGCTCGTTGACGGGCGTGCCTGACGTCACCGGCTTGCCCGAGATATGAGATTCGGTCTGGATGTTCATGTCATGCACTTTCTGCGGTTACCGATGGTCCCGGAATCGGCGACAACGCGCGGTCCAAATGAGAAGCAATTGCGGCTTCGTTAAGTCCGATACCGCGGAGAATGAATTGGCAAAGCTGCCGTTCGAGGCCGGCCGGATTGCCGTATTCAAGACAGGGAACGACGGGCAACCGGGTCAGCGCCGCCATCAGCACGGTATGGTGGGCAAACCAGAACAGGTTGAGCGGATCGCTGCCGATCCGCGCCGCATCGCCGGACGCAACCGCGCTCTCGATCGAGTTGGTGAAGACCGATCCGATCAGGCCCTCGATCTTGGTATAGAGCAGCCGGGCAAACTCGCCGTCGTCGAGATGGCTGCTCGCCATCAGCCGGACGCGTTGCGCTTCCTCCTCGTCGGGGCCGTCGGCGATCTGCAGAAAATGCCCGACCATGCCCTTGACCAGTTCGACCAGCGTCGCGGTCGACGGCGCCTGTCCGAGCAGATGCGCCAGATCCGGATCGGCCTCGCATTCCTCGGCGAGGATTTCCGCGTACAATGCGGCCTTGGAAGGGAAATGCTTGAACAGCAGCCCTTCCGAAATGGCCGCGGCGGCCGCCACGCTCTTGGTCGTGGTGCCGGCAAAGCCATTGCGGGCGAAGCACCGCTTGGCGGCGCCCAGGATCAACTGGCGCCGCAAATCACTGGTCATTCTGAGGGTCGACATGGGTCGCGTGAGTAATCACTCACCATGTCAAAGTCAAGGCAGACTATTGCGCCGCACCAAAAAGAGCCGAGCCGGGATAACGGCTTTTCCGCCGCTATCCCATTCTTTTTGTTGGTGTCTGGTGTCTACAGCGGCCCGAACCCCAGCGAGCCGCGGATGCGGTTGACGATAAAGGTGCCGTCGCGCATCGGCAGGATCCGCTCGATATTGGCGCTGTCGATCTTCACATTGGCAAACCTTGGACCGCTCTTGAGATCGTGGAGCTTTGGCACCAGCGCCTCGACCTCCGCCATCGTCGTGATGGCGCGGCTGTCTGCGATGCCGCAGGCTTTTGCGACGCCGACGAGATCGGCGACTGCGGCAGTGTGGCTGACCTGCCCGCCGGTCTCGCCGTAGGCTTCGTTGTCGAGCACGACGATCGAGAGATTGCCGGGTTTTTGCAGGCCAACCGTCGCAAGACTGCCCATCCCCATCAGCATTTCGCCGTCGCCGGTGATGACGACCACCGGCAGGTCCGGCTGCGCCAGCGCCAGCCCGAGCCCCATCATGACGGCACCGCCCATGCCACCCCAAAGATAGAAATTGCGGTCATGATCGCCGGCCGCCGCCATGTCGTTGGTGGAGGCCCCGAGGCCGCCGATTGCAACCATGCCCTTGCGGTCTTTCAAGAGGCTGGAAACCACGCTGCGGCGGTGGAGAAGATTGGCTTTGCTCATTTCACGAAAACCTTTGCGCCGATCAGGCGCTGCGACAACAGGACTGCGGTGGGTGTGCAGGCGTTATAGGCCTGGGCTGCGCCGGCCTCGACGACCTCGCGGACTTCCTGCGGATTGTTGGCGCGCATCACCCGGATGCCCGACAGTTCGAACACGGCCTGCGTGGTCGATCCCATCGGCACCTGCCAATGATTGAACTCGCCCCATTCGCCGCGCATCGTCACCAACGTGAAGAACGGCAGGCGGAACAGCTGCACCAGCGAGAACATGTTGATGCAGTTGCCGACCCCGCTCGATTGCATCAGCATCGCGCTGCGTTGCCCGCCGGCCCAGGCGCCCGCGATCATTGCCACGCCCTCCTCTTCCGTGGTCAGCGTAACGCCGCGCATCGTGTCCGAGCCGAGCACGCGATTGATCAATTGCGAATGCCCGGCATCCGGCACATAGGGCACCTGCCGCACGTCGTACTTCTGCAGCACAGCATAAATGTCCTCGGGCCAGGCGGCCGCTTGTTCCGATGTCTCAGCGCGGGCGTGCATTTTCATTTCCAGTTGGGGAAAGGGAATTTCGTTCGGAGCAGGACTGTAGACGGCACGTCGCCTGACGAAAGTGCAAAAACGGCATAACCGCCCTGATTTGAGTTGACGGCGCCGGCACGGGGCCTAAGATAGTTGCACGTGCGACTAATTTGCGCCTTATCCGTCTTCACCAAGAGTACGATGAGCCATGAATCTGAATGCGGATATGGATGCGCGGGAGCTGGCTGATGGTTTCGACCTCGAAAAGCTGACGCCGGAATTCTATGCCAACCCCTACCCGACCTATCGGGCCCTGCGGGAGAACGCGCCGGTCAAGCGGATGCCGAACGGCTCCTATTTTTTGACCCGCTATGACGATCTTGTTGCCGCCTACAAGAACACAAAGGTGTTCTCATCCGACAAGAAGAAGGAGTTTTATCCGAAATACGGCGACAGCCTGCTCTACGAGCACCACACCACCAGCCTCGTCTTCAACGACCCGCCGGCGCACACCCGCGTGCGGCGGCTGATCATGGGCGCGCTGTCGCCGCGCGCGATCGCGGGCATGGAAGGCGACCTGGTCAGGCTGGTCGACATGCTGCTCGACCGCCTTGCCACCAAGGGCAAGGTCGACCTGATCGAGGATTTTGCATCCGCGATTCCGATCGAGGTGATCGGCAATCTGCTCGACGTACCCCATGACGAGCGTGAGCCGCTGCGCGACTGGTCGCTGGCCATCCTCGGCGCGCTTGAGCCTGTCATCAGCCCGCAAGTGTTTGACCGCGGCAACACGGCCGTGAAGGATTTCCTTGCCTATCTCGAAACGCTGGTCGCGCGGCGGCGCGCCAAACCCGGCGACCCCAGCCGTGACGTGCTGACGCGGCTGATCCAGGGCGAGGAAAACGGCGAGCGGCTGACCGAAAAGGAACTGCTGCAAAACTGCATCTTCCTGCTCAATGCCGGCCATGAGACCACGACCAATCTGATCGGCAACGGCCTGGTGGCGTTGCAGGACTACCCCGCCGAAAAAAAGCGGCTGATCGAAAACCCCGATCTGATCAAGACCGCGGTCGAGGAAATGCTGCGGTTCGAAAGCTCGAACCAGCTCGGCAACCGCATGACGGTCGAGCCATTCGAGCTCGGCGGCATCGCGATGCCAGCGGGCACGCCGGTGACGCTGTGCATTGGCGCCGCCAACCGCGATCCCGCCCAGTTTGCCGATCCTGAACGCCTCGATGTCGGCCGCACGCCGAACCGTCATCTCGCCTTCGGCACCGGCGCGCATCAATGCGCCGGGATGGCGCTGGCGCGGCTGGAAGGCGCGATCGCGATCGCGCGGTTTCTGGCGCGGTTTCCGGATTACGTGCTGAGCGGCGAGCCGGTTCGCGGCGGCCGCGTGCGATTTCGCGGGTTCCTCAGCGTTCCCTGTGTGGTGGGCTAGGTCGCCGACGCCTTCCCTGCGTCGCAACACCGCAAGGTTCATCACAGGACTTCTGCGAACGATCTTGACGCTTGCGCGTTGTCGGATTGGTGGGCGACTTGAATCAGTTAGAGGGAGCTTTTCATGCTTCCGCACAGCGTTCGCCTTGCAGCGTTTCTCGTCGGTGCTTCCGCAATCACGGCAAGCGTCGGCGTGTCCGAAGGCACCGAGCCCGCATCCGGGCAACAGGCCTTCAACAATGCCTGCCGGACCTGCCATATGGCGAGGGAGGGCGACAACCGGCTCGGCCCCAATTTGTTCAAGACCGTCGGCAGGAAGGCGGGCTCGCTGCCGAACTACAACTATTCCAGCGCGATGAAGGAGGCCGACTTCGTCTGGGACGAAGAGAAGCTCGATCGCTTCATCGCCAATCCCGACGAGGTCGTGCCCGGCCACAACATGAAGCCGTATGGCGGCCTGGCGTCAAAGGACGAGAGAGCGAAGATCATCGCCTTCCTGGCTCAATCGCAATGATTGCTTAGACCACCGTCCGGTGCCGCTCGATGCAGGTGCGCAGAACGTCGTCCATCGGCCTGCCCCACCAGTCGTTCGAAAAAATCTCGATTTCGGAATAGCCGGCATAGCCTTGCGCCTCGACGGCCGCGCGCACCGATTTGATATCGATCACGCCATCGCCCATCATACCGCGGTCGTTGAGGATGTCTTTCGTCGGCACCAGCCAGTCGCAGACATGGAACGCCAGAATGCGATCCTTTCCGGCGCGGGCGATCTGCGGCATCACCTCCGGGTCCCACCAGATATGATAGACGTCGAGCGCGACGCCGAGCATGCCCGAGCGCTGCGGATCGAGCGCGTCGCAGAGATCGAGCGCGTGTTTTGTCGTGTTCACGCAGGCGCGGTCGGCGGCATAGGCTGGATGCAGCGGCTCGATTGCGAGCTTCACATTGGCCTGTCTGGCGTATTCCAGCATCTCGGCAAGACCGTCATGCACCTGCGTCCGCGCCAGCGCAATGTCCCGGGAAGCCGCGCTGCCCGGCCGCGAATATTGCGGCAAGCCGCCCGCGACCAGCACGATGCAGGACGCGCCCAGCGCCCTGGCTTCGTCGACGGTGCGGCGGTTGTCGTCGCGTGCCTCGATCCGATGCGCGGCATCCGCCGCAAACATGCCACCGCGGCAATAGCCCGAGAGATCAAGCCCGGCATCGCGTACCGCGCGGACAGCGCGGTCGAGGCCAACGGCGGCGACCTGATCGCGCCAGGGATCGATAGCGCGGATGCCGTGACGCGCGCAGGCGTCGATAATCTCCGTGAGGTCGCCCTGCTTGCGAACGGTCGCCGTATTCAGCGACAGCCAGCGATGATCGGAAGAAAAATCCCGCATCAGGCGTCAATGCCGCGCGTGGAAAGACAAAGTCTTCATCCGCCGCGTCGCCAGCTCCGGATTGGCCAAAAGGCCCGCCTTGTCGGCGAGACGAAACAGTTCGGCAAGATGCAAGCGTCGAGCGCGTGCTCTCCTGTCCGCCGACCATCGTGAAATGATCCTGATGGCCGTTGAGCCAGGCCATGAACACGATGCCGGTCTTGTAGAAGCGGGTCGGCGCCTTGAAGATGTGGCGCGACAGCGGCACCGTAGGTCCCAACACGTCGTGGAAGCCAGCTTCGTCACCGGCTGACAGTCGCGACAGCGCGTAGGATGCCGCGGGCGCGATGGCGTCGAAGATGCCGAGCAGCGCGTGCGAAAAGCCTTGCTCGTCGCCGGCGATCAGTTCGGCATAGTTGAAATCGTCGCCGGTATACATTTTCACGTTTTTGTCGAGCCGGCGGCGCATGTCAATCTCGCGCTGCTTGTCGAGCAGCGAGACCTTGACGCCATCGATCTTGGCCGCATTGGCGTTGATGATGGCAACAGCGGTATCCATCGCCTTGTCGAGATCGGCCGTGCCCCAATAGCCGGCCAATGCTGGGTCGAACATGTCGCCGAGCCAGTGAATGATGACTGGCTCGCGAACCTGCGACAGCACGCGATTATAGACCTTCGCATAATCGTCAGCGTTGCGGCCGAGTTTTGCCAGCGCGCGCGATGCCATCAGGATGATGCGCCCGCCCGCTTTCTCTACCGCCGCGACCTGCTCCTCATAGGCACGGATCACGTCGTCGATGGATTTTGCGTCCTCCACCGCGAGGTGGTCGCTGCCGGCGCCGGAAAACACCAGCGCGTTGCCTTTGGCTTTCGCTGCCCGCACCGAACGCTGGATCAATTCCAGCGAGGTTTTCCAGTCCAGCCCCATGCCGCGCTGCGCGGTATCCATCGCCTCCGCCACGCCGAGGCCGAGATCCCAGATGTGCTCGCGAAATGCGATGGTCCGGTCCCAGTCGATCGCAGCCGTCAGCCACGGATCGGCATCGGCCAGAGGATCGGCCACCACATGCGCGGCCGAGAAGGCGACGCGATTGAGCGTGCCGTCGAGTTTTGCCGGAAAGGTGCGCGACGCCGCGAGGCGATAAGTCTTCGATTTTGCGATCCGCCGTCGGCAATTTCAGCGATATGAAGACATCGGCAGGACGGGCTTGTTCATGTTGTGCCTCCTTCAGATCTTGATCGGAGCGACGTCGATCCAGCGCCGTTCTTTCCAGCTCTGCAGCGCGCATTCGGCGAGCTGCACGCCCTTGGCGCCTTCCAGCAGCGTGTACTTGTAGGGCGCATCCTCGCAGACGTGGCGGATGAACATCTCCCACTGCTCCTTAAAGCCGTTGTCGTACACGGCATTCTCCGGCAGTCTTTGCCAATCGCCATAAAAATCGTGCAGCCGCTTCTCGTCCGGATTCCACACCGGTCGCGGCGTCGCCTGCCGCGCCTGGATCACGCAATCGGTCAGGCCTGCCACCGCCGAGCCGTGGGTGCCGTCGACCTGGAATGTAACAAGGTCGTCGCGGTACACCCGCGTCACCCAACTCATATTGATATGCGCGATTACGCCGCCCTTGAGGCGGAAGGTCGCGTAGGCGGAATCATCCGCGGTCGCCTTGTACTTCTTGCCCTTCTCGTCAAAGCGCTCGGGGATATCCGTGGTGCCGAGGCAGGTCACGCTTTCGACCTCGCCAAAGAGATTGTCGAGCACGTAACGCCAGTGGCAGACCATGTCCAGAATGATGCCGCCGCCGTCCTCGCTGCGGTAATTCCATGACGGCCGCTGCGCTTCCTGCCAGCCGCCCTCGAACACCCAATAGCCGAATTCGCCACGCACCGAGAGCATGCGGCCGAAGAAACCGGAATCGCGCAGGAAGGCGAGCTTTTTCAAGCCGGGCAGGAACAGCTTGTCCTGCACGGTGCCGTGCTTGAGGCCTTTTGAATTGGCGAGCTTCACCACGGCGACTGCTTCATCGAGATTGGTCGCGATCGGCTTTTCGCAATAGACATGCTTGCCGGCGTTGATCGCTTTGGTCAGCAGCGACGGCCGCGCCTGCGTGGTCGCGGCGTCGAAGAAGATGGTGTCGTTCTTGTCCGACAGCGCCTTGTCGAGGTCGGTGGAAAAGCGCGCGACGTTGAATTGTTTGGCGAGACGCTCGATCTTGTCGGCGTCGCGGCCGATCAGGATCGGATCGGGCATCATGCGGTCGCCGTTCGACAGCACGACGCCGCCGGAATCCCGGATCGCGATGATCGAGCGGATCAGATGCTGGTTCAGCCCCATTCGGCCTGTGACGCCGTTCATGATCAGGCCGAGGCGTTTGGTAGTCATGTAGTCAACTCCTGGAGAATTGTTTTAGGCGGCGCGAGCGGCGCCATGGTGGACCAGTCCGGATGAACGGCGCTGGCGAAACCGGGCGTGGTCAGCGATCCCGTCAGGAGATCGCCGTCATGGATGGCGAGACGGACCTTGCCGCCGGCTCTGGTGTAGAGATCGGGGTGCGCCGTCAGAAAGCGTTCCGCTTCCGCTGATGGCGTCTCGGCAAAGCCATCGACGTAATGGTGGCCGTTGCGCTCGGCATGGGTGACACCGATCAAGGCGCCCAGCGCGAGATCCTGCTGCACGGCCAATCCCGCCTGGCAAGTGAGATCCTCGCCGGCAATGAAGTGCTTGGCGCCTTCCGCGCTCCACTTCGCCGCGCGCGTCGCATTGAGGACGGATTTGTAGACGCCCTTGCAGGATTTCGAGGAGATGCCGCGATAGCCAAGCGCCCGCGCCGCCGGAAAGGCATCGTAGGAATCATCAGCCTCGTCGACGATGAAGTCGCGTTTGGCCAGCGCGCCGAGCGGCGACTTCCGGGTGATATCGCGCGGCATCGGCTGCTCGATATAGAGCAGATTTGATGCGATCGGTTTCAGCGCCTTGTCGCGGTCGAGGCGCTCGACCAGCGTGGCAAGCGCGTTAAGGTCGGCATATTGCTCGTTGGCGTCGAGCGTTACCTTGTAGTCGTATGGCAGCGTGGCGAGCTGCTTGCCGATGCGGATCAGTCGCTCTGCATCATGGGCGGGATCGCCATTCAGCTTGAGCTTGAAATAGCGCGCGCCTGCATTTTCCTTCGCGTCGGCGACACCGCCCTCGCCTTCAACTTCTGTCGTCGAGGCCGACGGTGTGCCTGATGGCAACGCGCTCCAGCCGCTTGCGGCCGGCAAGGAACTGCGCGATGTCGCCGTCGCCGAGGTCGCGCGACAGACGCGCGTCGATCCCGGCGATATTCTGCGTCATGCCGTCGAAGAAATTCGCATTCGTCGCACGCAACAGCGCATCGAGGATCGCCTTGTCGATCTCGGCCGGCCCGTAAGCCGCGGCCAGCGGCGGAATGTCCTCCTTTGCGCACAGCTTGACCTGCGCGCCGATGCAGGACGCGTGCAGGCCGAAGGCCGTGTCAAAATCCTTGTGCGCCAGATAGAGCTCGCGCGCGATCAGCAGTGAACAGCGCAATTCCTCGACGGTTGCTTCCGGCGCCAGATGCGGCCGCTTGTCGAACCATTTTGGCACCAGAAATTCGGCCGAAGCGCCGACGGCCCTCGCCTTGCCTTCGACCTCGATCTCGACCAGCACGAACGCCTGCGGCGTTGCATTGATCACGACCGCGCCGAAGCGGAACGGCCGGGCGAACGTCACCGGCCGTTCAAAGAAGGCGATATCGCGTACGGCGAGGCGCGGCGGCATGGAAAACCTCTAGTCCAGCGCGCTTTGGGTGAAAAAATGTTTGCGGATGCGCTGCACCAATTCGGTGAACACCGGATCGGCCATCGCATCGAGCGAACGCGGGCGGGGCAGCGGCACATCGTAGATCGCGGCAATCGCGCCCGGGCGTTCCGTCATAACAAGAACGCGGTCGGCAAGAAACACGGCTTCCGGAATCGAATGCGTGATCAGCAGCACCGTCTTGCCGGTCTCGCGCTGGATCCGCATCAATTCGACATTCATGCGCTCGCGCGTCATGGCGTCAAGCGCGCCGAACGGCTCGTCCATCAGCATGATCTTGGGGTCATGCACCAATGCCCGGCAGATCGAGGCGCGCTGCTGCATGCCGCCGGAGAGCTGCCACGGCAGTTTTTTCTCAAAGCCTTCGAGGCCAACCATCTTCAGCAGTTCTTGCGCGCGCGGCAGGAATTTGTCGCGCGGCAACTGCTTCATGTCGATCGGCAGCATCACGTTGGAGAGGATGTTGCGCCATGGCAGCAGCAGCGAGTTCTGGAACACGATGCCGACATTGCCATGCGGCTTGGTCACCGGCTCGCCTTCGACCAGGATTTCCCCGGTCGAGGGCGCGAGCAGTCCCGAGATCATCTTCAGAAGCGTCGACTTGCCGCAGCCGGACGGGCCGACCACGACAAAGAACTCGCCCTCGTTGATATGGAAATCCAGCGGCCGCAGCGACGGCACATCGCCGTCGCGCGACCGGTAGGTTTTCGACACGCCGGAAAGCTTGATCCCCGGCGTGCCGCCGCCGGCCCGATCCTGCACCAGGCGCAGATGCGCGCCCGGCTGGCTGGCCGCATTCATTCGTGTCGCCGAATTCATTCAGCCGCCGCCTTTCACGAACCGCCCTGCGGCAGGTAGTCATTGGTGTAGAACGCTTTCGGATTGTCCTTTGCCTTGGCGTCCAAGCCCGCCATATTCGACCATCAGATTGACGGTGTCCGTCATGTTCTGGTCCGTCACCTGGAACGGCCGCTTGCCCTTGGTTTCCGGCGTCCGGTACAGCGGAATCGTCAGCTCAAAGCCCTGCGTCAGTGTTTCGATCTTGCCGCCCTTCGGGTTGGCATCGAGGATCGCCTGAGCTGCGGCCTTCGGCTCCTTCTCCGCGGCTTCCACCGCCTTGGTCGTCGCCGACATGAAGCGCTTGACCAGATCGGCATTGGCCTTGACGAACTCGGTATTGGCGACGACGCCCGAGCAGACCATGTTGATGCCGTAGTCGGCGAACTTGATCGCGTTGACGTCCTTGCCGGTGGCGTCCTTGATCTTCATCGACTGGTCCATGACATAGCCGAGCAACAGATCGGCCTGGCCGTTGATGACGGCGTTCAGCTTGGTCTGGCCGTCGCCCGCCACCGTCTGGAAGTCGCTTTCCTTCAGGCCGGTTTTCTTCAGGAACAGCGGCCAGATCTGCGTCATGGAATCGGCGGGCGTGATCGCCACCGTCTTGCCCTTGATGTCCTCGGGCTTCTTGATGTTCTTTTCGACAAAACCCATCGCCGACATCGGGCTGGTCTGCAAGAGAACGCCGGTGGCGACGATCGGCGCGCCCTTCACCGCCGCGCGCATCATGGTGGGCACGTCGACATAGCCGAAATTGGCGGTCTTGGCGGCGACGGCCTGCGTGGTCGCGGCCGAACCGCGGCCTTCCTGGATTTCGAGATCGATGCCCTCGGCAGCATAAATGCCCTTGGCCTTGCCGTAATAGAACGGCGCGTGCTCGCCATAGACATACCAGTTCAGCATCAGCACGACCTTGTCAGCGGCAGAAGCCGAAGCCGTCCAGGCCAGCGTCACCGCAACCGCCAAAATCCATTTCATCATGGTCTCCCTCCCGTTCCTGTTTGGCGCGGCCCTTGTCGGGCCGCTTTCTTGTCGGCCCCTTACGAGGCAAAAATGATGTCGTCGCGCTGGCTGACGTGCCAGGGGATGACGAAGCGTTCGATGCGGTCGACGGCCCAGAACAGCACCACGCCGAGCAGCGCCAGGATCACCAGCGCCGCAAACATCGTCGGCAGATCGAACGTGCCGATCGAGCGCTGCAGCACATAGCCGATGCCGGAATTGGAGCCGACGAACTCGCCGACCACGGCGCCGACGACGGCGAGCGTGACCGAGACCTTCAGGCCGGAGAAGATCGCGGGCAACGCATGCGGCAGGTTGACCGCGAGAAATACCCGGTAGCGGCTGCCCTGCATCGCGCGCGCCAGATCGACCATGTCAGGATCGACCGATTTAAAACCCTGCACGGCGGAGACGACGACAGGGAAGAATCCGAGCAGGAACGCCGAGATCACCTTCGGGATGATGCCAAAGCCGAACCACACCACAAACAGCGGCGCGATCGCGATCTTCGGCACCGACTGCGAGAACACCAAGCAGCGGATAGATATAGCTCTCCACCGTCTTCGATCCCGCAATCAGCATCGCGACAGGAATGCCGAACACCGCCGACAGCAGGAACCCGCAGATCGTCGCGTAAGTCGTCGGCCAGGACTGGCGCAGCAGTTCCGGCCAATCGGTCCGCAGCACAGCCACGACGTCACCGGGCGCCGGAATTTGATAGGGCGGAATTTGGAACACGCGGATGGTGACGTCCCAGAGCACCACGATGAAGATCAGGAACAGGAACGGCCGCACCCACGCTGCGTTCAGCACCTTCGATACGACGTTTGGGGCCTTCAACTCGGCCACGCTTCTCTCCCGGTTGGCAGATCGTTTTTCGGGCGGAAATTAACCCGTTGGATAAATACTGTCCAGCGGGTTTGGCGTGACAAAATGTGCGTCTTTCGTTGTCATGCCCGGGCTTGTCCCGGGCATCCACGCGCTTGTTTTCACGCGAAAAAGACGTGGATGGCCGGGACAAGCCCGGCCATGACGGGGGCTGTTCCGCCCTTCAAGTATTAAACGGTATGATGTGCCGGAGTTCGCAGCTTCGGCGCTGCCGCCTTGCCGAACAGCGCGGTCGATTTACCCGTCAGCGCGGCCAGCACCAGCGAGACCATATGCGCCAGCCGCTCGTCCCTCGCCTCTTTCTTCAGGAGGTCGCGGCCAAAGATCACGCTGAGGGTGGCGCTGTTGGAGAGATAGAAGAAACTGAGCGCGGCGATGGAAATATATAGTTGCACTGGATCGACCGCGACGCGGAAGTCGCCGCTTTCGACGCCGCGCCGCACCACGTCGCGGATCATCTTGACGAAAGGCGAATGCATCGACTTGACCTTGGTGGAGCGCTTCAGATTTTTCGCTTTCGCGAGATTTTCCGTGTTGAGCAGCGCCAGGAATTCCGGGTTCCGGATAAAATAGTTCCAGGTGAAGTCGATCAGCCGCTCGATCGCCTCCGGCGGATCGAGATGCTCGAGATCGAGCCCGCGCTCCTCGGCGCGGATCTTCTCGTAGGCGCCTTCGAGCACGGCGAGATAGAGGTCTTCCTTGTTGCCGACGTGATAATAGAGCATGCGCTTGTTGGCGCCCGCCCGCTCCGCGATGCGGTCGACCCGCGCGCCGCCAATCCCGTGGGCGGAAAACTCCTGCTTGGCGGCCTCGAGGATGCGCAGCCGCATGCCCTCGGGATCGCGCTGCCATTTCAGAATTCGCTTTGGCTTGACTGCGGGTCGCTTGGCCAATTCATTCGCTCGATAGTGCCTGATCGCCGCATGTAGCACGCGCGGCGCGGTTTGAGAAATGACGATCTATTCGACGCTGGCCCGCCCGTTGCCGTTCCGGCTGGATCCGGAAAGCCCTGATCCGGAAGCCCTGGCGTCACGGCTTCGGCGTCCGCTCCAGCAGCAAGGTCGGGATTTTGCAGGTGTGGCTGCGCACCGTCATCACCCGGGTGCCGGGCTTGCGGCCGTTTCGGATTTCCGAGACATCAACACCATCGGCGACAAGCCTTTGGCGCGTCGCATCCATATCCGCGACGCGCCAGGTCATGCCCCACAGCGTGTCGCGGGCCGGGTCGGGATGCTTGCCCGGCCGGTGCGTCACCTCGACGATCAGGTCGCCGCAGCGGAAGAACATCAGCCGGCCCCAATCCGGGTGCGAACGGTCGAGCGCCATGTCGAGCCCGAGCCGCGCACCATAGAGCGCAGCGGCGTGCTCGGGATCAGCGGTCGAGACCACGATATGATCCATCGAAATGATCGGCGCCGGATTGGTCGCGACCGAAAGCGGGCGTTCCTTGGCCAATTCCAGAAAAAACATCCGCACGCCGCGCGTCGCATCGGTCGCGGCGCGGGTCCGCTTCCACGATAGGGTCGCGCCACTGGCGCTGTCGCGGCTTTCGGTTTCCGTGACCAGCTCCGGCTTCAGCGTCAACCGATCGAGCCGGCGATGCATCTTCGCAACGTCATTGGTCCGGAAACAGAGGCTCGCCAGTCCCTCGCCTTGCTCGGCGATCACGGCGCGGATGCGATCCGCATTGGCGTTGTCGCCATCAGGCGCCATCAGCTCCAGCGTCACATTGTCGAGTGTGAACAGCACGCGCGCAGCGCCGTCGCCATCGTTGCGCCATGCCGGCGCGCGCGCAAACAGCGTCTGGTAGGCCGCCGTCCCTGCGGCGATATCGCCGGTGAGAACGACGACGTGGTCGAGGCCTGTGATCACGGAAACAGCCCCCGCGTGTTCTTGGCGGCGCGGACCTTTTCAACGCCGATCGCCATCGCGGCGGTGCGGTGCGGAATTTTGTCGGCGTTGGCGCGCATCACCATCTGGTCGAAGGCGCGGTCGAGGATCCTGTATTCGCGCGTCGTCACTTCCTCTTCCTCCCAGAACAATTGCTGCAGATCCTGCACCCATTCGAAATAGCTCACCACCACGCCGCCGGAATTGCAGAGGATGTCGGGAATGACGAAAACCTCGTCCCGCCGCTTGTCGAGTACGAGGTCGGCGTCCGGCGTGGTCGGGCCGTTGGCGCCTTCCGCAAGGATGCGGCATTTCAGGTTTTCCGCGACCTTTGCGTCGATCACGCGCTCCATCGCCGCCGGCACCAGCACCGAGCAACGCAGCGTGAGGATCTGTTCGGGGTCGAAATGCAACTGGTTGGAAAAGCCGGCGATGCTGCCATGGGCGCCGGCGTGCCGCATCAGGGCCGGAATATCGAGACCGTTTGCATCATGCAGCGCGCCGGTGTGGTCGCTGACCGCGATGACCTTGAGGCCATATTGGTGCAGCTCCAGCGCGGCGTAGGAGCCGACATTGCCAAAGCCCTGGATGACGGCAGTGCCGCTGCCGGGGTTGATGGAAAGCTCTTTCATCACGCGCCTCGCAAGATACGCCACCCCTCGGCCGGTGGCCTCGCGCCGGCCGAGCGTGCCGCCGGACGCGACCGGTTTGCCGGTGACAATCTCGGTCACGGTCCGCCCCTGGTACATCGAATAGGTGTCCATGAACCAGGCCATCACCTGCTCATTGGTGCCCATGTCGGGCGCCATCACGTCGGTATGCGGCCCGACAAAGGGAATCATCTCCTGCATGTAGCGCCGTGACAGCGCTTCCAGTTCGCGCTTCGAAATGGTCGAGAGGTCGACATTCACCCCGCCCTTGGCGCCGCCATAGGGCAGTCCGGCCAGCGCGCATTTCCAGCTCATCCAGATCGCGAGTGCCGCGACCTCGCCGATATCGACGGTGGGCGCGAAGCGCGTGCCGCCCTTGGTGGGCCCCAACGTGAGGTGATGCTGCACGCGATAGCCTTCGAACACCGCAACCGTGCCGTCGTCGCGATGGATCGGACAGGAGACCGTGACCGCGCGCTTCGGCATCAGGATGCGGTCGCGTTCGTCCATCGGAATTTCGAGGTGATTGGCGATGACGTTGAACTGGTTCACGGCCATGTCGAACACCGGACCGGAATAAACGGTCATCGTTGCCTCCCTTTTATGGCCACGTCCGGAACCCCGGACAGCGGCTGGCCGTTATCGGCGGCATGCTGGCGATGCCCGGGACGGTGGTATTCCGCTCACATCGCCTTCTCAAGCGATTAACGCGGCAGGGATGCGAATTATTTCAGCGAAAATCTGCGACAACCGGTGCTAAAGTGGCGCGCCGGGCGGGACCAACCTTCAGCCCACGGGAATCGAATGCAGGCTCTCTTCATCGGACAGACCTATATCGACGTCACCTTCATCACCGACCACATGCCGACCGGCGACGAGAAACACGTCGCCTCCGCCTACGCGGTGTCGTTCGGCGGTAACGCCGTCACCGCGGCATTCTGCTGCGCCAAACTGGGGATCGTACCGGACCTGATCGCGACCGTCGCCAATGACTGGCTCGGGCGGATGTTTCAGGACATGAGCGCGAAATACGGAATCTCGATCCATCCGCGCAAGGTGACCACCTCCTCGCTCTCCTTCATCATGCCGAAGGACGGCAAGCGCGCCATCGTGCGCTGCCGCGACGACGAGCACATCCACCCCTTCCCGATACTCAACCTGAAGGGCTGCCGCGCGCTGCATGTCGACGGCCATCAACCGGATGCCGCGATCCATTATGCAAGACTATGCCGCGAGGACGGCATCCTGACCTCGCTGGACGGCGGCGGGTTGCGCACCAACACCCACGAGCTCCTGGAATTCATCGACGTCGCCATCGTCGCCGAGCGGCTGTGCGAGCAGATGGATCTGACCCCGGAAAAAATGCTGGACTATCTCAAGAGCCGGGGATGCCGGGTCGGTGGCGTCACCCAGGGCGAAAAGGGTCTGCTCTGGTATGACGAGACCGGGGCGGTTCGCACCCTGCCCGCGCTTCCGATCTCGCGCGAGCGCGTGATCGATACCAACGGCGCCGGCGACGTCTTCCACGGCGCCTATGTCCATTCCTATCTCGCCAATCCCGGCAAGGGCTGGAAGGATCATTTCGAGTTTGCACGCGCGGCATCGACCTATAAGATTCAGCGCCTCGGCAATGAAGCCGGGTTGCCGACACTGGCCGATATCGAAGCGGTCAAGCAGGAGTTTCAAGTCGGGCGCAAGAAGGAATTTTGGGACTAGGCAATTTGAGGCCAAGCATGGGGCGGGTGTTTGTCGCCGGCAGCATCAACATGGATGTGGTGGCGACCGCAGAGCGGCATCCCCGCATCGGCGAGACTGTCGCGGGCAAGGAAGTGCTCTACTTCCCCGGCGGCAAGGGCGCCAACCAGGCGGTGTCAGCCGCAAAACTCGGCGCGCCGACGACGCTCATCGGAAGGCTGGGCACGGACGCATTCGGGCAAGCGCTGAAGATTTTTCTCGCCGCACAGGAAATCGATCTCGACCTTGTCAAGGAAACGCCGGACGCCCACACCGGAACGGCCATCATCACGCTTGCCGACGCCGCCAACACCATTGTGGTCGTGCCCGGCGCCAACGCGACGGTGGACACCGGCGACGTCGCGGCGGTCTCGTTGACGCTGGATGACGTCGCCGTCAGCCAGTTCGAGATTCCCCTGCCCGCGATCGTTGCTTTCTTCCAACGCGCCCGAGCGGCGGGGGCGACCACGATCCTCAATCCGGCGCCGGCGCGAGAATGTGGTGCCGACCTGCTCGATCTCGTCGATATCCTCGTGCTCAACGAGAGCGAACTCGCCTTTCTCACCGCAAAGGAGCTTTACGATAACGACGATCCCGCCCGCTTCATCGAAGCGGCCCGGTCCCTGGGCGGCAGAGAAAAAATCATCTGCGTGACATTGGGCAGCCGCGGCGTGCTGGCGCTGATCGACGGTGCACCGATGCGCATTCCAGGCCGAGCCGTCAAAGCCGTGGACACCACCGGCGCCGGCGATTGCTTTGTCGGCGCACTGGCCGCCCAGCTTGCTAGCGGAACAACCATTCCCTATGCGCTGAATTACGCCAACGCCGCCGCCTCGATCTGCGTGCAACGGATGGGCGCCGGGCCGTCGATGCCGACGGCGGCGGAGGTGGAAGCCGTGTTGCGCGGGTAATCTACTTCAACATCCCGAACTGCCGCGGCAGCCACAGCGTCAATTCGGGGATCAGCGTGATCGCTATCAGCGACAGCAACAGCGGAACCAGCCAGGGCAGGATCGCCATGGTCGTCCGCTCGATCGAAAGTTTTGCGATCCTCGACAATACAAAGAGCACCATGCCGAGTGGCGGGTGCAGCAGCCCGATCATCAGGTTGAGCGTCATCATCACGCCGAAATGGACGGGATGGATGCCGACCTTGAGGATGATCGGCATCAGCACCGGCACCAGGATGCTGATGGAGGCAATCGGTTCGAGGAAACAGCCGACGATCAGCAGCAGCACGTTGATCAGCAGCAGGATGATGTACTTGTTGTCCGTGAGCTGCAGCAGCGCCTCTGCGCCGGCTTCGGTCAGCCGCGTCGTGGTCAGCACCCAGCCGAACAGCGAGGCGGCAGCCACGATCAGCAGCACGCCGGATGTGGTCTCGATGGTGTCCATCGTGACCTTGTAGAACTGCTTCAACGACAGCGAGCGATACAGGAAGATACCGAGCATCATCGCCCAGGCGCAGGCCGCGATCGCGGCTTCGGTCGGCGTGAACCAGCCGAAGGTCATGCCGCCGACGATGATGATCGGCGTCATCAGCGCCGGCAGCGCCGCGATAAAAGTCCTAAACAGGACGTTCCAGTGAAAGGTCTGGTCGCGGCCCATGCCGTAGCGCCGCGCGCAATAAGTAACGTATAGCATCATGAAGATGGTCATGACGGCGCCCGGGATAAAGCCGCCGAGGAACAGCGCGCCGATCGAGACGTTGCCCATCATGCCGTAGATCACGAACGGCAGCGACGGCGGGATGATCGGGCCGAGCGTCGCGGAGGCCGCGGTGACGCCGACCGAAAATTCGGTGCTGTAGCCGTGGTCCTTCATCGCCTTGATCTCGATGGTGCCGAGACCGGCGGCGTCCGCAATCGCGGTGCCGGACATGCCGGCGAAGATCACCGAGCCAAAAATGTTCACATGCGCGAGACCGCCCCGCATCCAGCCGCAGGTCGCCACCGCGAAATCGTAGATGCGGTTGGTGATGCCTGCCGAGTTCATCAGGTTGCCGGCGAGGATGAAGAACGGCACCGCCAGCAGCGGAAAGCTGTCGAGGCCACCGGCCATGCGGTGCAGGATCACGAAGTCCGGGATGCCCGCGATGAAGTGCGTATACAGCAACGAGGAGAACGCCAGTGCGATGAACACAGGAATGCCGGCCAGCAATGTCGCGAAGAAAACGAAAATCAGGATCGGCATGGTTGGCCCGGCTCTCAGTCGGCGTGAATTTGTTCGGTAATTTCGTGAGAGCGACGCCAGCCGTCGCGGGCATTGCCCCACACCACCTGGATCTGGCGCGCCAGCATCATGAAGCAGCCGAGGCTGACGAAGCCGTACACGATGCTCATCGGCAAATCGAACACCGTCATGGGCTGCGAATGCATGCGTTCGACGATGGTCACCGAGAAATAGGCCAGCAGAGCCAGGAACCCCAGCGTGATGAAATCGACCAGCGCCAGCAAGGCGGCCCGCATCGGTCCGGGTCCCATCAGATTTGAGACCAGTTCGACCGCGATATGCGCCTTCTTGCGCGTCACGACCGCGCCGCCGATGAACGCCAGCGACATCAGGCCGTAGCGCGCGATTTCTTCCGTCCACGACAGGCTGTCATTGAGGATATAGCGGGTGAAGAACTGCAGGAAGACGATGATTGCCAGCGCCCAGAACAGCACGAAAGCTATCCAGTTCTCGGGGTAATGCTCGATGATGACCTCTTCGTCCTTGGCGACGATGAGGTGGACGTCATCGGGTGGGGTCGCGTTGGGTTTGGGATGTGTTCATGCGAAGGATATCCGCTCTTACGTCGTCCCGGCGAAAGCAGGGACCCATAACCACAGGCGGTGTTGGCTGAAAGAAAGTCGTTCAAATTCTTCATAACAATAACGGCCGCGGCGTATGGGTCCCGGCATCGCGCTCGCGACGCTAGCTTGTCCGGGACGACGTATTACTTCAGCGCCTGAAACTCGTCGTACTGGGCCTGGGTCCAGCCGGCGCCGGCGGAAGCGTCGTTGTGCAGCGGGATTGCGGCCTTGCGGAACGCTTCGCGGTCGACCTGAACCACGGTCTTTCCGAGCTTGCGCAGTTCGTCCGCGATCTTCTGCTCGGACTCACGAATTTGGTCCGAGGCCTTGGCAGCCGCCTGCACCAACACCTCGTCGAACACCTTCTTGTCGGCGTCCGACAGCTTTGACCAGACATGCGAGCCCGTGATGGTCAACAGCGACTCGATGATGTGGCCGGTCAGCATGATGTGGCTCTGCACCTCGTAGAACTTCTTGGCCATGATGGTCGGCAGCGGATTTTCCTGGCCGTCCACGGTGCCCTGCTGCAAGGCAAGATAAACCTCGGCAAAGGCGATCGGCGTGGCGTTGGCGCCGACCGATTTCGCCAGCATCAGATAGAGCGGCGCCGGCGGCACCCGCAGCTTCATGCCCTTCATGTCTTCGGGCTTCTTGATTTCCTTGTTGGCGGTCACCATGCGCTCGCCGTAATAAGTCAGCGCGATGATCTTGTGCTTGGTCTTGTCCTCGTAGCCCTTGGCGATGTCGCGGAACAGCTTGCTGTCGCGATAGGACTTCCAGTGATTGAAGTCGCGCACCATGAACGGCGCGCCCGAGATCGCCAGCGGCTTGTGGATCGAACCGGCGAACGAGGTGCCGGTGTAGATCATGTCGACGGTGCCGAGCCCGAGGCCCTCATTGATCTGGTTCTCGTTGCCAAGCTGGGAAGCCGGAAATACCTGGATTTCATACCGGCCGTCGGTGCGCTTCTTGATTTCCTCGGCGGCCCACAGCGCCTGGGTATGATAGGGCTCGGCGATCTCGTAGACATGCGCCCATTTCAGCTTAGTCTGGGCCGAGGCCGGCCCTGCGATGACGACGGACGAGATGATGATTGCTGCCGACAATGCGGCGCGGCGTGTCCAGACGGACATGGGTACCCCCCTTTTGTTGTTCGAGACCTTTCGGGCCCTCTGCCGCCAAAATCGCCGATATGATTGCAGGATGCAAGTGGAGGAGCGATCGACTTAAGTCAGGGCACTGTTGTCGAAGCGGCGGCCTGCGTTGAAAATGATTGAACCATTTTGAGCGGCCAGCCGATCAACTCAAGTCAGGGCGCTCTTCAGGTCGAAGCCGGCATCGGCGGCCTGCTCCGGCGTGATTGAACGATTGGCGCCGAGCAGCCGCCGCCCGAACATGTGATCGCCGGCGCGGTTGACGGACTCGATGCCGAGCAGCTGCCCGGATTTATAGCAGAACGCGGAAAACGCGCCCTGCTCGCGGTCGCCGCGTACCACCACGCGATCATATCCCGTGGTGAGACCAACCATCTGCAGCTTGTCCGGGCCCTGATCGCTCCAGAACCACGGCATGCCGTCATAGACCTCGTCCTTGCCGGTCAGACGCGCCGCGACGCAGCGCGCGTGATCGGTGGCGTTCTGCACCGATTCCAGCCGCAGCGAGCCGCCAAAGCGGTGGCTGGCATAAAGCGCGCAGTCGCCGATGGCGGAGATGTTCGGATCGGCGGTCAGCAAATGATCGTTGACGATGATCCCGGAAGCCACCGGCAGGCCGGCTTCCGCCGCGATCTCGACATTGGGCAGCACGCCGACGCCGACCACGACGAGATCAGCCGGGATATGGCGGCCGTCGCTGAGGCTCACGCCAACGACCTTGTCGCCATCGCTCTCGATGCTGGTGACCTGCACGCCGAGATGGATGCGGATGCCGGCGGCCGTGTGCTTCAGCTGAAAATATTCCGAGATTTCGGCGGTCACCGCGCGCGCCATCACGCGCGCCGCGAGTTCGATCACGTCCACCTCGAGCCCCTTGGCCCGCGCGGTGGCCGCGAACTCCAGGCCGATGAAGCCGGCGCCGATAACGACGACGCGTTGACCCGGCGCAAGCCGGTGCCGCAGAGCTTCGCTTTCGTCGAGTATGCGCAGATAACGCACGGCCTCAAGGTTGGCATTGGGGATGTCGAGCAGG
This sequence comes from uncultured Alphaproteobacteria bacterium, assembly GCA_963731915.1. Lineage (GTDB taxonomy): Bacteria > Pseudomonadota > Alphaproteobacteria > Rhizobiales > Xanthobacteraceae > Bradyrhizobium. The sequence goes on along the minus strand of CAVSXQ010000044.1, from coordinate 81,791 downwards.
CGGTTGCGCGCACCGGTCGCAAGCACCAGATGGCCGTAGTCGAGCGGAGCGCCGGAGGCGAGAGTGACCTTGCGCGCGCCGCGATCGATCGAGACGGCGCGGTCAGCGATCAGTTCGACGTGCTGGTCATGAAAAAACTTTTCGGGGCGGAACATCAGGCTGTCAGGCCCGCCGGCTCCCTTCAGATAGGCCTTTGACAGCGGCGGCCGCTGATACGGCAGATGGCCTTCATCGTTGATCAGCGCGATGCGCTCGCCAAATCCATTCTGCCGCAGCGACGCCGCAAGCTGAAAGCCCGCGTGTCCCGCGCCGACGATGACGACAGGTCCGCCCGTCATCGCAACAGCCCAACTGAAAGCGCACAGGGATTACCCATGTCGTTCCCTCTCTTCGCCGGTTTTGATGCTTTCCACCTCACCCCTGGATGCCGGCGCTCGTGGCCGCACCCCAAGGGATGGGGGCATTTTGCTCCATGGCGTGAGGCGGCTCATGCGCCTCCCAACCGCGGGCTGAATGGTCGGAGTCTTGCAGACTTCGCCGGGATTGTCACCTGTCCCCTTCTGCGATTTAAATGCCCGCCAACCTCCCTCACCACAAGGCTTCCATCATGTCGACAGCCGCCGCCAACCCTGCCGACGATCCCGCGCTGCTCCGGATCGACGGCCCGATCGCCACCATCACGCTCAACCGGCCTTCAGCCTTCAACTCGATCAACCTGTCGATCGCGCAGAAGCTGGAACAGCTCGGCGCGGAGGTCGAAGCCAATGACGACATCCGGGTGCTTGTGATCGAGGGCGAAGGCCGCGCCTTCAGCGCCGGCGGCGACCTGCAGACCATTGGCGCCGCTGCCGAAGCCGATACCATTGCGCCGGTGGTCGGCGAACTCCTGAAGCACTATCACGCGTTCATCGAGACCGTCAGGCGCATGCCAAAGATCGTGCTGTCGAGCGTTCACGGCTCTGCAGCCGGCGCCGGCATGGGGCTCGCGTTCGTCACCGATCTCTGCATCGCCGCCGAGGACGCCAAGTTCACGCCGGCCTATGCCAAGATCGGTGTCTCGCCGGATGGCGGCAGCACGGTCGGCATGGTCGGCACCGTCGGCGTCCGCCGCGCACTGCAGATATTTTTGGCCGAGGATACCTTCTCCGCGCAGCAGGCGCGTGACTGGGGCCTGGTCGCCAAAATCGTTCCGGCAGCGGAACTGAAAGCGGCGACGCGGCAATTCGCCGAGCGGCTGGCGCAAAATCCGCCGGCCGCCATCGCCGGCACCAAATCGCTGGTCTATCAGGCCGCCACCACGCCGACCAAACAGCAGCTCGATGCGGAAGAAGAGAAGATCATCGACGCCATGCGCACGGATGATTTCCGGGTCGCGGTGAAAAAATTCACCAGTAAATCGAAATGAGCGCTCTCGCCGCGCCGCCGCGTTCCTTCCTCTGCTTGCGCCATGGCGCGACCGACTGGAACCGGCAGGGATTATTTCAGGGCCGTACCGACAATCCCCTGAACGATGACGGTATCGCCCAGGCACATGCGGCCGCGGAGAAGTTGCGCGCGGCCAAGCTTGGGCAAGTCATCTCAAGTCCCCTGCTACGCGCGGTGCAGACCGCGGAGATCATTGCCAACGCTGCGTCCAGGACCGTCACCATCGATCAGGGCCTGATCGAACTGGATTTTGGCAGCTTTGAAGGAAAGCCGGTCCGCCAACTAATGATGCAGCATGGCGCCAACAGCGCGCAGGGGCTGGTCGATATGCTGCCGGCAGATTCCGAGCCGTGGGCCGACGTCGCATCGCGGGCGATGCGTGCTGTCGGCCAGTGGCTCGTCCGGCACCCCGAGGCAGAAATCCTGTTCGTGTGCCATGATGCCGTGATGCAGGCGATGGCACAGACACTGTGCGGCAGCTTTTTCAAGAACAGCCATGGCAAGCCGTTCCGGTTTGTGCGGACTGGCGACACATGGAAGGTGGAAGAGGTCGTTTGACGACGCTCAATCCGTCTTTGCCGATCGGCTATAGCGAAAGTCGCAGTGGCTCGCGCCCTGCATGATGGTTTGCGTGCGCGTGAGCTTGATGTCGGGACCAAATCCCTCTGATGTCGCGAAGTCCGCAGTACATACCAGCAGGAACCCGAGTTCCGGCTCACCCAGCTCCTTGTAGAATTCGGCGTACCGGCATCCCGTCACGTCGAACGCAAAGGCATCCGGCGACTGCTCGATCGTCTTGTATTCAAGAGCATCGTCGCGGGCGTAGGTTACGAACGCGGACGCGATGACCTTCCCAATGTTGCTTTCGTTCTTCTTCCGCCAGAACTCTTCGCCGTGGCGGCGATAGGTGTCGCCCAGGGCCTTTCGAACCAAGGGCGTTCGCCCGCTCTTCGCCCAACTCCGCCTGCAATGCCTTCACCAGCGGAACCAGAACCTGAGCCTGGATCTTGGCCTGTTCAATGACTGAAACGCTCACACTCAACCTCGCGCGCTCGTTGCATTTGAAGATTATAGCTCAGCCTTGCCCTGTTCGCGCATGAAATCGAAGTCGCAGCCTTCGTCCGCCTGCAGGATCGTTTCATTGAACAAATACGCGTAGCCGCGTTTGGCCCAATCCGGCGTGGTGGCTGACGTCAACGCGGCGCGGCGCTTGTCGAGTTCGGCGGCATCGACCAGGAGATCGATGCTGCGCTTCGCCACATCGAGCCGGATCATGTCGCCATTCCTGACCAGCGCCAGCGGCCCGCCGACGGCGGATTCCGGCGTGATGTGCAGCACGATGGTGCCGAATGCCGTGCCGCTCATGCGCGCATCCGAAATCCGCACCATGTCCTTGATGCCGGTGCGCGCGAGCTTTTTCGGAATCGGCAGATAGCCGGCCTCCGGCATGCCGGGTGCGCCCTTCGGCCCGGCATTGCGCAGCACCAGCACGTCGTCCGCCTTGACGTCGAGATCGGGATCGTCGACCCGCAGCGTCATGTCTTCGACGGATTCGAACACCACGGCGCGGCCGGTATGTTGCAGCAATTTGGGACTCGCCGCCGAATGCTTGATCACGGCGCCGCGCGGCGCCAGATTGCCGTGCAGCACCGCCATCGCGCCTTCCGGCTTGATCGGTTTGTTGCGCGGGCGAATGGCATCCTGGCCCGGCACCTCTTCCGCACCGGCGACAATTTCGCGCAGCGTCGCGCCGGTGATCGTCTTCGCATCGAGATCGATGAGATCGCCGAGCTGCGCCATCAGTTTTGGAACGCCGCCGGCATGATGGAAATGCTCCATGTAATGCTCGCCTGATGGTTTCAGGTCGATCAGCACCGGCACCTCGCGGCCGAGCTTGTCGAAGGCGTCGAGATCGATCCGGTGTTTGGTGCGGTGGGCGATCGCGGTGAGATGGATCAAGCCGTTGGTCGAGCCGCCGATCGCCTGCAGAACGACTTGCGCATTGCGGAACGAGGATGCCGTGAGAAACTCGCTTGGCTTCGGCCCCTTCGCCTTCGCCAGCGCGGCAGCAACCCTGCCGCTCGCTTCCGCCGAACGGAAACGCTCGGCATGCGGCGCGGGAATGGTCGCGCTCATCGGCAGCGACAGGCCGAGCGCTTCGGTGATGCAGGCCATGGTCGAGGCCGTGCCCATCACCATGCAGGTGCCGACCGACGGCGCGAGGCGGCCGTTGACGGCCTCGATCTCGACGTCGTCGATCTCGCCGGCGCGGTACTTTGCCCACAGCCTGCGGCAATCGGTGCAGGCGCCCAGCACCTCGCCCCTGTGATGGCCGACCACCATCGGCCCTACCGGAATGACAACGGTCGGCAGATCGGCGCTGACGGCGGCCATGATCTGCGCCGGAAGAGTCTTGTCGCAACCGCCGATCACGACGATCGCGTCCATCGGCTGGGCGCGGATCATTTCCTCGGTGTCCATCGCCATCAGATTGCGCAGGTACATCGAGGTCGGATGCGAAAAGCTCTCGGCGATCGAGATGGTCGGAAACACCATCGGCATCGCGCCCGACAGCATCACGCCGCGCTTCACCGCCTCGATGATCTGCGGCACGTTGCCGTGGCAGGGATTGTAGTCGCTATAGGTGTTGGTGATGCCGACGATCGGCCGGTTGAGCGCGTCGTCGGAATAGCCCATGGCCTTGATGAAGGCCTTGCGCAGGAACAGCGAAAAGCCCGCATCGCCGTAACTTGCCAGTCCCTTGCGAAGCCCGTCGTCAGCCATGTTTTTTACTTCCGGTTGCTTTCGCCGCTCACTAAAGGAGCGCGCGCAATTATTGTCAATGTTTGATAATCCGGCGCAATGATCGGTAACTCAACACGGCAAAGCCCGTCATTATTGACAATGGACGCCACGCCATGCTGAGTTCCGGCGATGATCCGAGGCGAGCGCCCATGAAAGCCCAGGCCGCATCACCGGAAGCCTTGCCGCTCTCGCGCGAGGAAGAGCAGGCCGAGGTCATCCGCCGGCTCGAGGAGGATATCATCTTTGGCCGCTTCGCGCCGGGTTCGCGGCTGGTCGAAGACACGCTGATGGGCCGCTATGGCGCCAGCCGCCATTTCGTGCGCCAGGCCCTGTTCCAGCTCGAACGCCAGGGCATCGTGCTGCGCGAGAAGAACATCGGCGCCACGGTGCGGTTCTATTCCGCCGACGAAGTGCGCCAGATCTACGAGGTGCGCGAGATGCTGACGCGCCAGGCGGCGCTGATGATCCCCCTGCCCGCACCGACAAGCCTGATCGAGCAATTGACCACGCTGCAGCGGCATTACTGCGAGAAAGCCGACGCGCAGGATCTGCGCGGCATCCATGAAGCCAACGACGCCTTCCACGTCGCGCTGTTCTCGGCCTGCGGCAACCCCTATCTGGTGAGTTCGCTAAGGGATTACATGAACCTGACGCTGCCGATGCGCGCCAAGAATCTCGCCGACACGGAAGGCCTCGCGCAGTCGCGGCGCCAGCACGAGTTGATGATCGAATTGCTGAAGGGCCGCGACAGCTGGGCGTTTGCCCAGCTCTGCGTCGATCACATGCAGTACAGCAAGTCGGATTATCTCGGGCGGATCGCGGAGGACGAGAAGTAGCTATTTCTTCTTCCAGTCGATGATCCCGCTCTTGTCGCCGTCGAACTCCATGCCGCAGAACGTGCCGCCCTGGTAGAAATCGCCGACCGGATCGGGCTTGATCTTGGCCTGCTCCGCCATGGCGTGCTCGCGAAAATCTTCGGCGCGGCCGGTCGGGCGGTAGCCGAGATCGTAGGCGCGGTGGTTGTCCCACCAGGAGCGCTCGTTGTAGGAGGCGCCGTAGAAAATCTCGAACCTGATGTCGGGATGGTCGAGCCCGATGCGGCAGAGCTGCACCAGGTCTTCCGGTTTCAGCCAGATCGCGAGCCGGCGGTGATCGAGCGGCTTTTCGCCGAAATTGCCGATCCGCAGACACGTGACGCCGAGCCCGTGCTTGTCGGAATAGAGCGCGCCCAGCGCCTCGCCGAACACCTTGCTGACGCCGTAGCGGCTGTCGGGGCGCGCGGTGACGTCGGTGCCGATGCGGTGATGCCTGCGGATAGAAGCCGACCGCGTGGTTCGATGAGGCGAACACCACGCGCTTGACGCCTTTTTTGCGCGCCGCCTCGAACAGATTGTAGCAGCCGATGATGTTGGCCTGGTGGATCTGGTCCCAGCTGCCTTCGACGGAATAGCCGCCGAAATGCAAAATGCCGTCGACGCCCTCGCAGATCGCCTCGACCTGCGCGAGATCGGCGAGATCGGCCTTCTTGAATTTTTCATCCTTGCCGAGGCCGGCGGGCGTGTTGAGATCGCTGAGCAGCAGGTCCGGATAGATCGGCGGCAGCAGCTTGCGCAGCGATGTTCCGATCCCGCCGGCGGCGCCGGTCATCAATATGCGTGGCATTTCTTCCCTCTTTCACTGCGACCGGTTTGCGGTCGTTGGCCGGGAGTGATAGCAGAATAATCTGCGAGGAAACGCAACAACGAGAACAGCAAATGTCCGATGCATCGTCCCATGCCGCCGGCTGGCGCCAGGCAAGCCATTATCCCGATCCCGCGATCCATGCGCTCGACCCGCGCTTTGAAAAATACTGGCTGAAGCTTTCCGCCATCGAGCGGCTCACCACCGGCCTGCGCTGGGCCGAGGGGCCGGTGTGGTTCGGCGACGGGCGCTATCTCCTGTGCAGCGATATTCCGAACCAGCGCATCATCAAGTGGGAAGAGGAGACCGGCGCGGTCAGCATCTTTCGAAAGCCCTCGAACTTCGCCAACGGCAATACGCGCGACCGGCAGGGCCGCCTCGTCACCTGCGAGCATGGCGGCCGGCGCGTGGTGCGCACCGAATATGACGGCTCGATCACGGTGCTGATGGACTCCTTCGACGGCAAGCGGCTGAACTCGCCGAACGACGTGGTGGTGAAATCCGACGGCTCGATCTGGTTCACCGATCCCATCTTCGGCCTGCTCGGCAATTACGAGGGCTACAAGGCCGAACCCGAGATCGACATGAATGTCTACCGGATCGACGGTGCGACCGGCAAAGCCACCATCGTCGCCGAAGGCGTGCTCGGGCCGAACGGGCTCGCGTTCTCGCCGGACGAGAAGATTCTCTACGTCATCGAGTCCCGCGGCGTGCCCACCCGCAAGATTCTGGCCTATGACGTCGCGGCCTCCGGCGACAAGCTTTCCAACAAGCGCGTCTTCGTCGATGCAGGGCCCGGCACGCCGGACGGCTTTCGCGTCGATATCGACGGCAATCTCTGGTGCGGCTGGGGCATGGGCGATCCCGAACTCGACGGCGTCGTGGTGTTCGCGCCCGATGGCGTCATGATCGGCCGCATCGCGCTGCCGGAGCGCTGCGCCAACCTCTGTTTCGGCGGCTTGAAGCGCAACCGGCTGTTCATGGCCGCGAGCCAGTCGATCTACGCGCTCTATGTCAACACGCAAGGCGCGCCCGGCGGCTGAGACGCGAAACGCCGGAGTGGTGATGCCACTCCGGCGCTTCACAATCATTCGCGAAAGACTTACGCCGCGTTGTAGCCGGCGACGGCCTTCACCTCGAGATATTCTTCCAGACCGTACTGGCCCCACTCGCGGCCGTTGCCGGACTGCTTGTAGCCGCCGAACGGCGCGGTGCGGTCGTTCGGAACGCCCTGCAGGTTGACGTTGCCGGCGCGGATCTGGCGGCCGACCTTGCGGGCGCGCTCCACAGTGCCGGCCGTGACATAACCGGCCAGACCATAGGGCGTGTCGTTGGCGATCTTGACCGCCTCGGCTTCGTCCTTGGCGCCCAAAATGGTCAGCACCGGTCCGAAGATTTCCTCCCGCGCGATCGTCATGTCGTTGGTGACGTCGGCGAAGATGGTCGGGCGGACATAGAAGCCCTTGTTGACGCCTTCCGGCAGACCCGGACCGCCGGCGACGAGCGTAGCACCCTCGTCGATGCCCTTCTGGATCAGCGCCTGGATCTTGTCCCACTGGATGCGCGACACGACGGGGCCGATGGTGGTGCCTTCGGCGCGGGGATCGCCGGCCTTGGTCTTGTCGGCGACGCCCTTGGCGATGGCGGCCACTTCCTTCATCTTCGACAGCGGCACGATCATCCGCGACGGCGCGTTGCAGGACTGGCCGGAGTTGTTGAACATGTGCATCACGCCGCCGGTGACGGCCTTGGTGAGGTCGGCATCGTCGAGGATGACGTTCGGCGACTTGCCGCCGAGCTCCTGGCTGACGCGCTTCACGGTCGGAGCGGCGCGCTTGGCGACATCGACGCCGGCGCGGGTCGAGCCGGTGAACGAGATCATGTCGATATCCGGATGCTCGCTCATGGCGGCGCCGACTTCGGGGCCGAGGCCGTTGACGAGGTTGAACACGCCCTTCGGCACGCCGGCTTCATGGAGGATTTCCGCGAAAATCAGCGCCGACGACGGGGTGAACTCGGAGGGCTTCAGGATCATGGTGCAGCCGGCGGCGAGCGCGGGCGCGACCTTGCAGGCGATCTGGTTCAGCGGCCAGTTCCACGGCGTGATCATGCCGATGACGCCGACCGGCTCGCGCACCACGACCGCGGTGCCGACGTTCTCTTCAAAGTGGTAGTTCTTGAGCACTTCCAGAGTGGAAGCGATATGGCCAAGGCCGGCGCCGGCCTGCAGGCGTTCGGCCATCGGCAGCGGCGCGCCCATCTCGTCGGACACGGCAGCGCCGATATCCTTCATGCGGGTCTTGTAGACTTCGATGATCTTTTCGAGCAGCGCGACGCGCTCCTCGCGGGTGGTCTGGGAAAAGGTCTCGAACGCGCGCTTGGCGGCCTTTACCGCCTTGTCGACGTCGGCTTTGGAGCCGAGCGCAACCTCATACATCGCTTCTTCGGTCGCCGGATTGACGACGGGGGTGGATTTTTTGACGACCGGATCGACCCAGGCGCCATCGATGTAGAATTGCAAGCGATTGACCATCGTAAACCTCTTTATGCGGGGCGAATGAAGGGGGAACGGAAAGCGTTCGGCAGGCATCCTTGCACGAAAGCCGGACAAATTGAACCCGCCATATGCGGGAGGCGGCCTTGCGGCCGACACTGGATATAAGGTCAGAGGCGCGAGGGTGGCAAGGCCACCATTTCCGCTCTGCGAAAACAGGGACGACGGCTAGTATCAGCGCTCCCTACACCGCCATCTTCCGGTGCCGCACCGGCGCCCCCACCGTGAGGCTTTCCGCTGCATCGATGATGGCGTTGGCGTCGATGCCGTGGTGGCGATAGAGGTCATTGACCGTGCCGGTCTGGCCAAAATGCTCGACGCCCAGCGCCTCGACGCGGTTTCCCCGCACGCTGCCGAGCCAGCCCAGCGTTGCCGGGTGGCCGTCGATCACGGTCACGATGCCGCAATCGCGCGACAGCGGCGCCAGCAGCCTTTCGACGTGGCTGAGGTGCTGCACGCCGCGGCGGTCGCGGCGCAAGGCGCGCGCCGCAGTCCACCCCGAATGCAGCCGGTCGGCCGAGGTTACCGCCAGTAAACCGACATCGCGGTGGCTTTCGCCGATGAAGCCTGTCGCCTCGATCGCCTCCGGCGCCAGGGCGCCGGTATAGGCCACGACCAGATCGCAGTTCGGCCCCGGCTTGCGCAGCCAATAGGCGCCATCGGTGATGTCGCGCTGCAGGTCCGGCGTCATGATCCGCTGCACCTGGTCGAGCGTACGGGTCGAGAGCCGCAAATAGACCGAACCGCCGCCTTCTTCCCCTTGGCCGCCTTCACGCTGCATGTGGCCAAAACCCCAGCCCATGATGACGGCGAGTTCGTCGACGAACGCCGGCTCGAATGACGCCAGCCCGTCCTGCGCCATGCCGATCAAGGGCGTGGCAATCGACTGATGCGCCCCGCCCTCCGGCGCCAGCGTGATACCCGAGGGAGTAGCCGCCACCATGAAGCGCGCATCCTGATAGCAGGCGTAATTCAGCGCATCGAGGCCGCGCTCGATGAAGGGATCGTAGAGCGTGCCGACCGGCAGCAAGCGCACGCCATTGATGGAATGCGACAGGCCGAGCGCCGACATCATGATGAACAGGTTCATCTCGGCGATGCCGAGTTCGAGATGCTGGCCCTTCGGCGAATAGTCCCAGTTGAAGGTCGATGGAATCTTTTCCTGCCGGAACAGGTCGTGGTTCTCAGCCTTGGCAAACAGCCCGCGCCGGTTGACCCAGGCGCCGAGATTGGTCGAGACGGTGACGTCGGGTGACGTGGTGACGATGCGCGAGGCCAGCTCAGTGTCGCCGCGGGCGAGTTCGTTCATCACGAGCCCAAAGCCCTGTTGCGTCGACATCTGCGCCGCCGGCTTGAAGGCGAGTTGTTGCGGCACGTCGATGACAGGAGCGTTCAGCCGGCGGCGGCCTTCGCGGTTGAACGGCGCTTCGCCAGAAACGCTTCCAGCTTCGCGGGATCCTGCGACAGGCCCTCGAACTTTTCCCATTCATGGCCGGGCCGGATGTTTTGCGCCGCGCGCCATTTTTCCATCTGCGCGACCGTCATCAGGCCGGCGTGGTTGTCCTTGTGGCCCTGCATCGGCAAGCCGACGCCCTTGATGGTGTAGGCGATGAAGCAGACCGGGCGGTCGTGATCGATGGCTTCAAACGCATCGATCATGCTGGTCATGTCGTGTCCGCCGAGATTGGACATCAGCGCCAGCAGTTCTTCGTCGCTGCGGCGGTCGATCAGCGCGGTGACCTGCCCCTGATCGCCGATGTCGTCCTGCAGATGCTTTCGGAACGCCGCGCCGCCCTGAAAGCACAGCGCCGCATACATCTGGTTCGGGCAATTATCGATCCAGCGTTTTAGCGCCTCGCCGCCGGGCTCGGCGAAAGCCGCCTGCATCAGCGTGCCGTATTTCACGATCACCACGTCCCAGCCGAAATTGCGGAACATGGATTCGAATTTTTCCCAGAGACCTTCGCGCACGACGGCATCGAGGCTCTGCCTGTTGTAATCGACCACCCACCAGGTGTTGCGCAGGCCGTGCTTCCAGCCCTCCAGCAACGCCTCGAAGATGTTGCCCTCGTCCATCTCGGCGTCGCCGACCAGTGCGATCATGCGTCCCTCGGGCCGGTCCTTCATCCAGCCATGGGCCTTCACATAGTCCTGCACCAGCGATGCGAACAATGTCTGCGCCACGCCGAGACCGACCGAGCCGGTCGAAAAGTCGACGTCGTCGGCATCCTTGGTGCGCGACGGATAGGATTGCGCGCCCTTGAAACCACGAAAATTTTCCAGCTTGTCGCGGGTCTGGTGGCCGAACAGATACTGGATGGCGTGAAACACCGGGCTCGCATGCGGCTTGACCGCGACGCGGTCCTGCGGGCGCAGCACCGAGAAATACAAGGCCGACATGATGTTGGCGAGCGAAGCGGAGGACGCCTGATGGCCGCCGACCTTCAGGCCGTCCACATTGGGACGGATATGGTTGGCGTGATGGATGGTCCATGACGACAGCCACAGCACTTTTCGCGACAGCGCGGACAACAGCTCCAGGCGTTCAGGCGCAATCGGCATGACAAGGTCTCCCAGCGGGCTGGCGAATGGCTGAATTCTAGTCCTCCGGCCATCGGCAAACATCTCAAATTCTCGCGACATACCCGGCAATATTGGGATAAATTACCAACATTAGCCTCCAAACGCAGAGTTCATCCCAATGGTAACCCTCGATGCCATCGACCGAAAAATCCTCTCCCTGCTGCAGTCCGACAGCCGCATGACCATGCAGGAGCTGGCCGACAAGGTCGGGCTGTCGGTGTCGCCATGCCACCGGCGCGTAAACTTCTGGAAGAACGCGGCGTCATTACGCGCTATATCGCCACCGTCGACCAGAAATCGCTGGGCCTGCATGTCAGTGTCTTCATCTCCATAAAACTGGCGCGGCAGAAGGAGGAAGACCTCAACCGCTTTGCCAAGGCGATCTCGAAATGGGATGAGGTTCTGGAATGCTATCTGATGACGGGCAATCGCGATTACCTCCTGCGCGTGGTGGCGGCCGACCTGTCGTCCTATGAGGCGTTCCTGAAGAACAAGCTGACGCGGCTGGACGGGATTGCCTCGATCGAGTCGAGCTTTGCGCTGAGCCAGGTGAAGTATTCGATCGCGCTGCCGGTGTGAACGCAATGGCCGTTGTCGTCGTCCCTGCGAAAGCAGGGACCCATAACGCACCAGCGGTCGTTGTTGACGCGAAGCCGTCGACCATCTTGTTCTCACAATTTCCGCCGCGGCGTATGGGTCCCTGCTTTCGCAGGGACGACGGGAGAGTGCGGGTCTACGATCTCGCGGCATGTTTTGCCCGAGGTTTGCAATCTCGTTGCTCCCTCTTGAAAGAGAGGGCGCAGGGAATGCCGGGTGCACGCTGCACCCGCGGTCTCGTGTGCCAAGAATTGCGCATTTGGCGCACACGAGCATACAGGTGAGCGGAAACACTCCGACATCCCCTGCGCAATGGCTTTACGGCTTACTTCGTGCTCTCCCCGGTGAGCGGGCTTGTTGTCACCGTCACCGGCGGAACACCTCCGCAAACTTGACGCCAGCATCGCGGCGCCAGGACCACACGACTTCGCCGTACGCCTTTGTCCATTCGTCCGCGCTTGCGCGCCTGAACAAAAGCGTCCACCGCATCCCATCCCAACGTTCAGTGACGATGGCCGACGCCCCTCCTCGGGGATGAGACAGACATAGAAAAACACTGATTTGCCCCTGCGTGGGAAGCGGAATATTTTTGTTTGAGGGGATTGACACGATTTCTGTAAATCAGAAGTGATTTGCCCGTCGTGTCGAATTTGTCACATCTCTTACTGTCGTCCCTGCGAAAGCAGCGACCCATAGCCACAGATGGCAGTTGTTGAAGCGAAGTCGTCGACCACTTGCTTACGCCACGTCCGCTCGCGGCGTATGGGTCGCCTGCTTTCGCAGGGACGACGATGGTCGCGAGTAGCGCTACAGCACCTTCCGCTTCGCCAGATTCCGCATCAGCTCGCCGATGCCGAACGTCCAGGGTTCGCACTCGTCGCTGTTGCGCATGCGGTTGACGAGCTTGCCGAGCTGCGGCGCGGAGATTGTGACGATATCGTCGCGCTTATGGGTGAAGCCCTGCCCCGGCGTGTCGCGATCTTTTACCGGCGCGAACATGGTGCCGAGGAACAGCGCAAAGCCATCGGGGTATTGATGCACCGGGCCGATGGTTTGCGCGACGAGGTCGGTGGGATCGCGGCTGATCTTGCTGATCGAGGAATGGCCGTCGAGCACGAAGCCATCCGCGCCCTTCACGGTCAGCCCGACATCCATCTTCCTGACATCGTCGAGCGAAAAACTCTTGTCGAACAGCCGCAGCAGCGGGCCGACGGCGCAGGAGGCGTTGTTGTCCTTGGCTTTCGACAGCAGCAGCGCCGAGCGTCCTTCGAAATCGCGCAAATTGACGTCATTGCCGAGCATCGCACCGACGATGTTGCCGCGGCTCGACACCACCAGCACGACTTCCGGCTCCGGATTGTTCCAGGTCGATTTCGGATGCAGCCCGGCATCCATGCCCGTGCCGACCGAGGACATCGTCGGCGCCTTGGTGAACACCTCGGCGTCGGGACCGATGCCGACTTCAAGATACTGGCTCCAGGCGTTTTGCTCGATCAGCACCTGCTTCAGCTTCATCGCCTCCGCCGAGCCGGGCTTCAGCTTTGAAAAATCGTCGCCGACCAGCCGCACCACTTCCTTGCGGATGGCATCGGCGGAGGCGGGATTGCCGCGTGCGCGTTCTTCGATCACGCGCTCCAGCATGGAGATGGCAAAGGTGACGCCCGCGGCTTTCAGGACCTGCAGATCGACCGGCGCGAGCAGCCAGGGTTTTTTCGCGTCGCGGCGATCCGGCGGCGTGTTGGCAACGATGGTTTCGAGATCGCCGATCCGTTCGCCCTTTGCTGCCCGCAGCGCCGCTGCCGGATCCGCTTCCTCGCACAGCGCGCTGACGGTTGAAAAACTTGCGCTGACGTCGAACACGCCATCGCCGCGCACCGCGACCACCGCGGGGCCGGCGGGTTGCGGCAGCCAGACCCGCCCGACCAGCGTGCCAGTGGCGCCGTCGTCCGGCAGGACATCCTTTGCGGTGAGCGTAATCATTGGCTTCCCTCCTTTTTCTTGCCGTACTTCCTAGCACGACGAGAAGCTGAAGACGTACGGCCGCGCTCAACATTCGTCGTCGTCCCGGCGAACGCCGGGACCCATAACCACGGGCGCCGTTGTTAAGGAAGCCGTCGACCATCGTGCTAAACAACAATCGCCGCGGCGTATGGGTCCCGATCGCGCTTGCGCTCGCTTGTCCGGGACGACAATGAACTACCGCCACGGCTCCACGATGATTTTCGTGTGCTGCTCCGGATTGGCGAGATCGGCGAACGCTTTTGCGACGCCGTCGATGCCGACCTGCGCGGTGACGAGTGACGCCGCATCGACCTGCCCTTCCGCGATCAGGCGCAACGACCAGGCGAACTCTTCCGGCGTGTAGCCCAGCACGTATTGAACGTTCAGCTCCTTCAAGATCCCGAGCATCGGCTCGGAACGGTCGGTTTCCATGCAGACGCCGACCACGACGATGCGGGCATCGCGCGGCGCGCCCTCGAACACCTGCTGGATCAGGCCGGGAATGCCGACGCATTCGAAGATCAGCGCCGGCTTCAGTGCCGGCAAAAGCGCCTGCAGCGGTGGGCGCGCGGCCTTTTGCTCCGGCGTCATCTGGGCGTGCTCGGCCCAGGTCTGGTACGGCTGCGAGCGCGCGGGATCGACGACGATGTCGGCGCCGAGCTTTTCGGCCAGCGCGCGCCGCTTCGGCGAATAATCCGCCGCCACGATCGGGCCCAAGCCCTTGATCTTCAGCGCCGCGATCACGGCGAGACCCACCGGGCCGCAGCCGATCACCAGCGGCACCTCGTCGCCCCTGATGTTGGCCTTGGCCACCGCATGCACGCCGACGGCCAGCGGCTCGGTCAATGCCGCATGCTCCGCGGCAAGCCCGTTCGGCACTTCCAGCAACAGGGCTTCGCTGAGCAGCATGCGCTCGGCATAGGCGCCGACATTGTCGTTGGAATAGCCGATGCCATGCGGGCCTTCGGCCGTGATCAGCGCCGGCAGCGAGCACACCCTTGTGCCGGGCTTGAATTTTCCCGTCGTGGCGGGACCGTAGTCCAGCACTTCGCAGCAGAATTCATGGCCGAACACGATGTCGCGCGACAGGTCCATCGGCTTGCGGCCGGGAAAATGCTTTGCCAGTTCGACCATGCGGTGGGCGTGCTGGCGCGCGTGCAGATCGGAACCGCAGATGCCGCAGGCGAGCGATTTGACCAGCACCTGCCCTGCCGCCGGTTTCGGCTCCGGCAAGGTATCGACGACGATCTGACCGTTCCTGAAAATGGCGGCGCGCATGATTTTTCCTCCGCAGGTTTTTCTCTCTCATAGCACAGAGAGTCCCTGCGAACAGCGCGTTAGGTACTAAATCGGATGATATCAGGCGTTGGGCGAGGACTCGCCCGCAACCTGCAACAATTGCGAGCGCCGCACCCGCTCGCGATGGGCGGTGTAGAGGCCGGAAGCGACGATGAAGGCAGCACCAGTGATGGTCCAGACGTCAGGCACTTCGCCGAACGCGAGGTAGCCGAGGATACTGACCCACAACAGTTGCGTGTAGGAGAACGGCGCCAACACGGACGCATCGGCGTAGCGGAACGCCAGCACCACGATCCACTGCCCCGCGGTGGAGGCGACGCCGATGAAGACGCCCAGCGCAACCGCCTGCCAGGTCGGCGTGACCCAGACGAACGGCACCAACAGCGTGAGGATGCCGACGCCCGCGATCGATGAATAGGCCATGGTGGTGATGGCGCGCTCGGTGCCGCTCATCATGCGCGTCATGATCAGCGTGCAGGCCCAGGCCAGCGCCGAGACCAGCGGAAAGAACGCAGCGGGATGAAACGCCGAGGTGCCCGGCCGCAGGATGATGAGCACGCCGACGAGGCCGACCGCGGCCGCGATCCAGCGGCGCAGGCCGACTTTCTCGCCGAGGAAAATAATCGCAAGCGCGGTGACGAACAGCGGCGCGATGAAGCCGGTGGCGGACGCCTCGGCGATCGGCAGGAACGCCAGACCCGAGATGAAGAACAGCGATGAGCCGAGCAAGGTGGCGCCGCGCATGAAATGCAGCCCGCGCCGCCTGGTCGTCAGCGCGAACAGAGGCGAGCCCGGGACCATCGCCGGCGTCATGATCAGCGCGAAGGTGAGAAACCTGATCCAGGTGATCTCGATCGACGGCAGGCTCGCCGCGAGATATTTCGCCGTCACGTCCGAGCAGCCCAGAAATACCGTCGAGGCCAGGATCAGCGCGATGCCCTTGAACGGGCGATCGGCGCGCGCGGGTGCTTTCCGCGCCGTCGACTTCTTTTCAGGCAAAGGCAATGGGGCGCTGTCCAGCCGGGCGGCTGTGGCGATAGGCGGATTCACGGCAATCTCGAAGGCAGTCAATGGAATCGGGCGAGGGTCTACAAAACGCCAAATGCGCTGAATCGACAAGGCATGCTAGCGGGATGCCGATATGCGCGATTGTGCCGCCGCAACACTTTGTTAAGGAACGTGTTCCGTTTGGATCACAACATCGGCAAACCACGCGGCTTTGGCCCGCGCGGAAAAGCCTTGTCGAGCGCGGAGATTTCGCTGTCGCTGAGCTCCAGCTTTCCCGCCGCGGCGTTATCGGCGGCGTGTTCCGCCGATGATGCCTTCGGAATCGCAAACACGCTTGCTGAGCGCGTGAGAAAGCTCAACGCGACCTGGCGCGGGGTCGCCTTGTGCGCGTCGGCGATGGCTTGCAGCACCTCGCCGCCCTTGCTGCGCGGCGACGGGAAATCGTTGTGGCCGAACGGCGAATAGGCAACGACGGCGACGCCATTCTTCTCGCACCACGGGATCACGGCGTGCTCGATCGCGCGTTCCTGCAGATGATAGAGCACCTGGTTGCAGGCGATCTTGCCCTTGCCCGCCACCGCGTGCAGATGATCGAGATCGTCGATGTCGAAATTGCTGACGCCCCATGAGCGGATTTTTCCCGCCGCGATCAGCTCCTCGAACGCCGCCACCGTGTCGCCGAGGGCGAAGGATCCGCGCCAGTGCAGCAGATAGCAATCGAGGTAATCGGTCTTCAGCCGCTTCAGCGAACGCTCGCAGGCGGTGATGGTGCCGCGGCGCGAGGCGTTGCTCGGCAGCACTTTCGAGACCAGGAACAGGCCGTCGCGTTTGCCGGCGATAGCGTCGGCAATCACGAGCTCCGCATCGCCATACATCTCGGCGGTGTCGATATGGGTCATGCCTGTTTCGATGCCGCGCTGAAGCGCCGCAATCGCGCGCTTGCGGTCGCCGCGGTCGAGATACCAGGTGCCCTGCCCGATCACGGATACGTCGGGGCCGCCGTTGCCGAATTGTTTTTGTTGCACGATCGCCCTCGTCCGTCTGCTCCGGGAATGGCGGACAATAGACAAAGTTCAGCAGGAAGTCTTGTAGGGTGGGCAAAGGCGCGCAGCGACGTGCCCACCAAACAATTCGGCGATGCCGAGAGCTACGCGTCCAGAACGCTGATGTCGGCCACCAGCACGGTGCCCGTCGCGGACTCCGTGATGTAAAGCCGGTCCCGCTTGGCGCCGCCGATCGCGACATTGGTGCAGCTTTGGCCGGCGCAGGATTTTATCCGCGCGATCAGTTCGCCATTCGGCGCGAACACGAAGACATGGCCGAGCGAGGCGTGACCGACGAACAGGCGGCCCTTGCCGTCCATGGTCATGCCGTCGGGGCCGCTTGGGCCAAACATCGAGCAGAAGCGCCCGACCTTGGAGACGCTGCCGTCCTTCATGAACGGGGCGCGCCACACCGCATTGTCGCGGGTCATCGCGACGAACAGCACGCTTTCGGTGGGGTCGAGCACGAGGCCGTTGGGGCTGATGCCGGTGTCGATCAGGCAGTCGAGTTGCCCGCTTGGTCTTCAGGCGATAGACGCGGCCGGTCGGGTCGTGCAGGCCGGTCTGGCCCTGATCGGTGAAATAGATGTCGCCATTGGAAGCAATGTGCAGATCGTTGCATCCCCTAAAGGACTCGGAGTTGCGCGCGGTCAGCACCGGCAGCATTTTTGCTGTCCGTGCATCGAGCTCCATGATCCCATGCATGTAATCGGCGACGAGGATGCGGCCCTTTGCATCGATCTTCAGCCCGTTGGGCCAGCCGTCATATTCGATGACCAGCGTCCATTTCCCGTCCGGCGAGATCCGAAAAATGCGGCCGAAGGGAATGTCGACGATGTAGAGATGGCCTGACGCATCGAAGGACGGGCCCTCGATGAAACTATCGGTCGGCGCACCCGGCCGGTTGGCGTCGGCCCAGTCGCTCCGCACGTTGCGGCGGAAATTTGCGGGCATCGCGGAAAACACCTGAGTCTCGATCAGGCGCGGCGGCGTTTCCAGATACATCATTGTTGTTGGTTTTCATCTGTGGTGGCGGGAGGCGCGCACCATAGATGACATCGCGGGCGTCGTCGATTGGCTACGACACCCGTCATTGCGAGGGGCAACGCGACGAAGCAATCCAGAGTCTTGGTGCGGCTCTGGATTGCTTCGCTTCGCTCGCAATGACGGCTAGTTCGCCGCGGCCAGCTTGCGCTGCCCGGATCGGCAGCGCCGGTCTGCGCGATCAGTTGCTTCAATTCCGGGATGCACGAGCCGCAATTGGTGCCGGCCTTCAGCCTGGCGCCGATCTCGGCTGCCGTTCGCGCGCCGCCTGCAATCGCATCGCAGATCGTGGTGCGGCCGACGCCGAAACAGGCGCAAACCACCGGGCCGGCGCTGGCGAGGCCGTCGCTGGATTTGCCCGACAGCAGCATGCGGCGCTGCTCGTCGGTCAGGGTGTCGGCAGCAAACAGGTTTTTCACCACGTTCCAGTCGCCGGCATCGTGGGCGGGCCCGATGAACAGGCAGGTCTCGA
Organism: uncultured Alphaproteobacteria bacterium; assembly: GCA_963731915.1. GTDB lineage: Bacteria > Pseudomonadota > Alphaproteobacteria > Rhizobiales > Xanthobacteraceae > Bradyrhizobium. Next base: position 63,280 of record CAVSXQ010000044.1, on the reverse strand, counting down.
TTCGCTCGCCGGTAAACGAGGCGCCGCGAAAAACGCCGCCGCCAAAATCCTTGTACTCGGCAAGATCCTCGCCGGCCTGCGCGCGCAGCCATGTCTGCCAGCCGCCGAGATCGGCATTGTCGGCGAGCAGATAGCCATGGCCGCCGGTGACGGCGACGCGCGCCCACCAGGCATGCGCCGGCAGTTCGAGGGCGTTGCGCGACAGCGCAAAGCCGCTGAACACGAACTCGTAAGGCATAATCGAGGCCGGCGTCGCCTTGTTCTCGGGCTGGCCGGAGAACGGATCGGTGAACGGCGCCACCAGCGAGCCGACCCGCGCAGCGGTCGCGTTGGTTTCGCTCCAGTGGATCGGCGCAAACAGCATGCCGCGCTGCTGCCGCTCACTGACCACGACCTTCAGCGTGCATTGGCCGTAATCGGTGGTGACGCGCGCAAAGCTGCCATCGGTGACGCCGAACCGCAGCGCATCGTCGGGATGCACCTCGACGAACGGCTCCGGCAAATGCTGGCCAAGCCGCGGGCTCATTCCGGTGCGGGTCATGGTGTGCCACTGGTCGCGGACGCGGCCGGTGTTGAGCCGCAGCGGCCGTGACGCTGTGGTCTCGGTGCGCAGCGCGGGCATTTCCGGCGCGGCGAAACGCGCCATGTGATCGGCGGCAAAAAATCCGCCTTCGGCGAAGAAGCGCGCCTGTGGCTGCGCACCTTCGCGGATCGGCCATTGCACCGGCGCCATCAGATCGAACCCTTCGTCCGACACCGCCTTCAGCGCGCCGATGTCGAAATCGCGGTTGCCGTTGTTCTCGAAGGCCGACAGCGCGGCGTGCTCGCGAAAGACATCGGCGGCCGATTTGAAATCGAACGCGGCGCCAAAGCCGAGGCGTTTGGCGACCTCGCCGACAATCCACCAATCGGGTTTCGCTTCGCCCGGCGCGGTCAGGAACGCGCGCTGGCGGGAGATGCGCCGTTCCGAATTGGTGACGGTGCCGGATTTTTCGCCCCAGGCCTGCGCCGGCAACAAGACATGCGCGCCTGACCTGACGGTGTCGTTGGCGCGCACGTTCTCCGAAATCACCAGCAGCTCGAGTTTTTTCATTGCCGCGCGAACCGCGTCGGCATCCGGCAGCGACACCGCCGGATTGGTGCCCATCACCCACAGCGCCTTGATCTCGCCGCGCGCGATCGCCTCGAACATCTGCACCGCCTTCAGCCCCTCATGGGTGGCGATGTGCGGCGCCTTCCAGAACCGCCGCACCCGGTCGATGTCCGGCGGCGTGAACGCCATGTGGGCGGCGAGCTGGTTGGCGAGCCCGCCGACCTCGCGGCCGCCCATCGCGTTGGGCTGCCCGGTCAGCGAGAACGGCGACGCGCCCGGCTTGCCGATCCGGCCCGTGGCGAGATGGCAGTTGATGATGGCGTTGACCTTGTCGGTGCCCTGCGCCGACTGGTTGACGCCCTGCGAATACAGCGTGACCACCCGCGGCGTGGCGGCAAACATCTGGAAGAAGGCCGCGACATCCTGCTCGGTCAGGCCGGTCGCGAGCGCGGTCGCGGCCACGCTGCCGGCCATGCCCTTGGCGCGCGCCAGCGTTTCCTCAAATCCGGTGGTGTGCTGCACGATGAAATCATGGTCGAGCGCGCCGTTGTCGGCGAGGTAAGCCAGCAGTCCCGCAAACAGCGCGCTGTCGGTGCCGGGCTTCAAGCCCAAGAACAGATCGGCGTCGCCTGCGGTATCGGTGCGGCGCGGATCGATCACCACCATCCGCGCGCCGCGCTTCTGCTTGTTGGCGAGCATGCGCTGGAACAGCACCGGATGGCACCACGCCGCGTTGGAGCCGACGAACACCAAAAGATCGGCCTCGTCGAGATCCTCGTAGCAGCCCGGCACGGTGTCGGCCCCGAAGGCGCGGCGATGCCCGGCCACGGAGGAAGCCATGCACAGCCGCGAATTGGTATCGACATTGGCGCTGCCGATGAATCCCTTCATCAGCTTGTTGGCGACGTAATAGTCCTCGGTCAGCAACTGGCCGGACAGATAGAACGCCACCGCGCCCGGACCGTCGCGCGCCACGATGTGCTGAAAGCGATGCGCGACATGGTCGAGCGCGTCGCTCCAGGCCACGCGCTCCATGTTGCCCTTGCTGCAGCGGATCATCGGATAGAGCAAGCGGTCCTCGAGCCCGAGCGTTTCGCCGAGCGCCGAGCCCTTCGAGCAGAGCCTGCCGAAATTGGCGGGATGATCTGGATCGCCCGAAATGGCCGCGCCGCCGTTGCCGTCAGGCGTCGCGAGCACGCCGCAGCCGACGCCGCAATAGGGACAGGTGGTGCAGACAGCGCGAAGGGCGGGATCGACGACACTCATGGCGAAAACCGGATCATGCCGCCTCTGCGGCCAGCGCGAGCGAGCGGCCGAACATCATGTCGGCGCGGATGCGCGCAGTGGAGTTGCGGTTGCGGATCAGCTCGAGGTACCACAGCGCGTCACCGGTATCGCCGACCAGCACCGCGCCGGTGAGTTTTCCCTCGGAGATCACCAGCTTCTTGTAGGTGCCGTGCCTGACATCGCTGAGCACGATCTGCTCACTGCCCTCCGGGCCCATGAAGTCGCCCGCGGAAAACACGCTGACGCCGGACACCTTCAGATTGGTCGACACCACGCTGCCCGCATAGCAGGCGTCGCGGCCTGCAAGATGCTGCGCCAGCACCCGCGCCTGCTCATAGGCCGGCTCGACCAGGCCGTAACAGATGCCGCGATGCTCGGCGCATTCGCCGATCGCAAACACATCTGGTGCTGCCGTCTGCAGATGATCGTTCGACGAGGACGCCGCGGTTGACGGCAACGCCGGCTTCCTTTGCCAGCGCGGTGTTCGGCCGGATGCCGGCGGCAAAGATCACCGCATCGGCATCGATCAGGCGGCCATCGGCGAGTTCGACGCCCTCGACGCGGCTCTCGCCATGGATGCGCGCGGTGTTGGCGTTGAGCAGGATTTTGATGCCCTTGCGTTCCACCAGCGATTTCAGGAGTTCTGCGGCCGGAGCATCAAGCTGCCGCTCCATCAGCCGGTCCATCAGATGGATCAGCGTCACCGGCGCGCCGGCTTTTGCGAGGCCGTAAGCCGCCTCCAAGCCCAGCAGCCCGCCGCCGACCACGACCACGCGCTTCTTCTGCGCGGCCAGCGTCAACAGCAGATCGACGTCGCGGCTGTCGCGAAAGGTGTGCACGCCGGCAAGATCGGCGCCCGGCACGTTCAGCCGCAGCGGTGCCGAGCCGGTGGCAAGGATCAGTTTGGAGAACGGAATGCTCTCGTCGTTCTCGATCTTCAGCTCGCGACGGCCGACGTCGATCTCGGTGGCGACGCAGCCATATTTCAGCGTGACGCCGCGATCCTGCCACCATGAGGCCGGACGAAGTTCGATTTCGTGCGACGCCGTCTCGCCTGCAAGCACGGAGGACAGCAGCACGCGGTTGTAAGCGAGCCGCGGCTCGTCGCCGATCACGGCGATCGCATAGCGTCCGAGTGCGGCTTTGGACAGTTCGTCGACCAGACGCGCGGCGGCCATTCCATTGCCGACGATGACGAGCGGTTCACTCACGGCGTATCCTTACTCGGCGGCTTGAGTGCTGCCGTAGGCTTCTGAGATCATGTAACCGGACAGCGTGGCGTAGGCGGCGGTCCAGGCGGCGGCGACGTCGGATGTCCAGGCTTCGCCGAGCCCTTTTTCCAGGGTCCACAGCAGCGTGCCGCCGACAACCGGATAGTGTGCCGGCTGGGCGCCGTAGCTGACGTGGCGCTTGGCCAGCGCGCTCGCGGCGGGCAACACCGATTCAAGATTGGAGAGGCCGTTCACCACAACGGCGAGCGTCGCCATCAACTTCTTGCGCTGCTCGGTCATGTCGGCGGGAAACATCGCCTTGACCTGCGGCGCAACCTCGAACAGGCGGTCATAAAATATCTGCGCGGCCTGCTCCGAGATCGGCGCCACCTTGGCGAAACTTTGCTGCACGAGTTTGACTTGATCCGGTGTCATGTTTTTCTCCTGCACATTTTCCTCCCGCGTCCCACTGCGGGACGCGGGGCAAGTACTGGATTAGGCCGCCTCCACGAAACGATGCCGCTCGTAGAGGAATTCGAGCACGCGCTGGCGGCACTTGAGGTAGCCGGGGTTGGTCGCGAGTTCGAGGCGCTTGCGGGGGCGCGCCAGCGGCACGTCCAGCACCTCGCCGATCCGCGCGCTCGGCCCGTTGGTCATCATGACGATGCGGTCCGACAGCAGCACGGCCTCGTCGACGTCGTGGGTGATCATCAAAATGGTGTTGCCGAGTTTCTGGTGCAGCGCCATCACGGAAGTCCTGGAGATGGGCGCGGGTCAGCGCGTCGAGCGCGCCAAAGGGCTCGTCGAGCAGCAGCACCTTCGGCTCCATCGCCAGCGCGCGGGCGATGCCGACGCGCTGCTTCATGCCGCCGGAAATTTCCGAAGGACGCTTGTCCTTGGCGTGCGCCATCTGCACCAGGTTGAGATTGTGCATCACCCAGGCGTCGCGCTCGGCACGGGTCTTGGTCGAAGCGAACACCTTGTCGACGCCGAGCTTGACGTTCTCGTAGACCGTGAGCCAGGGCAGCAGGCTGTGGTTCTGGAACACCACCGCGCGATCAGGTCCGGGCGAATTGACCTCGCGGTTCTCCAGCAGCACGCAGCCCTGCGTGGTGTCGGTGAGACCGGCGACGATGTTGAGCAGCGTGGACTTGCCGCAGCCGGAATGGCCGATGATCGAGACGTATTCGCCCTTCGCGATCGTCAGGTTGATGTCCTTCAGCACCTCCGTGGAGGCGGCGCCGCGGGTGAAGACCTTGTCGATGTGGTCGAGCTTCAGATAGGTCATGACAATTTCCTTCAGCCTGCCGAGGTGCCGCGGGTGACGAACTTGCCCATGCTCGCGATCATGCGGTCGAGCAGGAAGCCGATGATGCCGACATAGAACAGCGCCAGGATGATCTCGCTGATGTGCGAGGAATTCCACGCGTCCCAGATGAAGAAGCCGATGCCGACGCCGCCGATCAGCATTTCCGCCGCGACGATGGCGAGCCACGACAGGCCGATGCCGATGCGCAGGCCCGTGAAGATGTAGGGCGCGGCCGCCGGGATCATGATCTTCCAGAAGAACTCCAGCGGATTGAGCTGCACGACGGCTGCGACGTTGCGGTAATCCTGCGGGATGTTGCGGATGCCGACCGCGGTGTTGATGATGATCGGCCAGATCGAAGTGATGAAGATCACGAAGATCGCCGAGGGCTGGCCGTCACGGAACGCGGCGAGCGAGAGCGGCAACCAGGCGAGCGGCGGGATGGTGCGCAGCACCTGAAACAGCGGATCGAGCCCGCGCATCGCCCAGACCGATTGTCCGACCAGCGTGCCAAGCGCGATGCCGGCGATCGCGGCCAGCGAATAGCCGAGCGCGACGCGCTGAAGGCTGGCGGACAGATGCCAGAACAGGCCCTTGTCGATGCCGCCGCGATCGAAGAACGGATCGAAGATCAGTTCCTTGGTTTCCTTGAACACCCGCGAAGGCGGCGGCAATGCCGAGCCGGCGCGCTGGCAGGCCAGTTCCCAGAACAGCAACAGAAGCGCCAGCACGACCAGCGGCGGCACGACGCGCACCGCGGTCTCTTTCGCCATCTTGCTGTATTTTTCGGCACGCGGCGCCGCCTTGGGCGTCATCGTCACGACCGCAGCCGGCGGTGGCCGGAATGGCAACGGCGGTTGCTTCGGTCTTCATGGCATGCATCGTCATCGAAAAATATCTCCGTAATTGCCGAAATGAGCCGCCCGCGTGCGGGCGGCTCCGCTGTCGTCAGACCTCAACACGCTTGATGGACAGGGACTTCAGATACGCCCCCGGATTTTCGGGATCGAACACCTTGCCGTCGAAGAAGGTTTCCTTGCCGCGCGACTTGGAGGCCGGGATATCGGCCGCGGCAACGCCGAGAGCCTTCGCCGCGTCGCGCCAGATGTCCTCGCGGTTGACCTTGGCGACGAGAGCCTTGGTGTCGTAACCGGCCTCGAATTTTCCCCAGCGGATATCTTCGGTGAGGAACCAGAGGTCATGGCTCTGGAACGGATAGGAGGCGTGGTCGCGCCAATACTTCATGACGTGCGGACTGTTCTCGACGACCTTGCCGGTGCCGTAGTTGAACTTGCCCTTGGTGCGATCGAGAATGTCGTCGACCGGGCAGTTGATCCACTGCCGCTTCGCCATGATGGCAGCGAGTTCTTCCTTGTTCTCGGCCTTGTCGGCCCACTGCTGCGCTTCCAGCACCGCCATGGTGATCGCTTGCGCCGCCTTCGGATTCTTGTCGACCCAGGCGGCGCGCATGCCGAACGATTTCTCGGGATGCTTGTTCCAGATCTCGCCGGTGTTGACGGCGGTGTAGCCGATGTCCTGATTGATCAGCTGCAGGTTCCACGGCTCGCCCACGCAGAAGCAATCCATGGTGCCGACCTTCATGTTGGCAACCATCTGCGGCGGCGGGACGACGATGGTCTCGATGTCCTTGTCGGGGTCGATGCCACCGGCGGCGAGCCAGTAGCGGATCCACAAATCGTGGGTGCCGCCGGGGAAGGTCATCGCCGCCTTGATCGCTTTGCCGCTCGCCTTCTTCTTCTCCAGCGCCGCCTTGAACGGGGCGGCGTCGGTCGAGAGCTTGAGATCGGCATACTCCTTGGCGACCGAGATGCACTGCGCATCGAGATTGAGGCGCGCCAGGATGTACATCGGCGTCGGCTGGTTGTTCTGGGTCACCTTGCCGGCCGAGATCAGGTACGGCATCGGGGTCAGGATATGCGCGCCGTCGATGCCGTTGCCTTCGGAACCGAGCACGAGGTTGTCGCGCGTGGTGCCCCAGGAGGCCTGCTTCTGCACGTCGACATCGGGCATGCCGTGCTTGGCGAAGAAGCCCTTGTCCTTGGCGACGAACAACGGACCGGCGTCGCTGAGCGCGATGAAGCCGAGCTTGGCGCCCTTCACTTCCGGGCCCGCGTCCTGCGCGAACGCGCCGGCGGGAAAATTCAGTTTTGCCGCGGCAAGCAGGGCGGCGGTGCCGCTGGTCGCCTTCAGGAGCTGGCGGCGGCTAATGCCGCGGCGGGAGGTCGGATCGCTGGTCTTCGTCATGTCTGCGGTGGTCCTTTGGTTGAGGTCGGGACCCGTCCGTCCGGTGACGCCGCGCGCGCGATGGCGAGTTCCGGCGAGGCCCGGAATCGCGGCGGCACTAGTCGGATGAAGTGGTCTCGAGGGACGGCTTCAATGGCGTCAGCACCTACTATTCAAGCGGTGTGCCAACTTTGCCGCAGCGCAATAACGCTATCAATTACAGACGGTTATGAGTTCCGCCGGTTAACGGCGATTAACTTTTGCACGCTTCTAAAATTTGCGATTCGCTCAATTCTTATGGGCCGTTCGCCCAATTCTTGTGCGGCGCACAAGGATTGGGCAGGTGGCGTAATTTTGTTCTCAGGCGGCTTCCGTCGCCTTGACGCCCAGCGGTTTCGGCGCGGCTCCCGCACCCGGCTTCATCCGGAATTCGTAGGTCATCAGGTGCCACGGCGCGGTGGCCTGCTTGCCGTCGGGCATCTTCGGATCGGTACGCTTTTCGATGTTGGCGATCAGCTCATCCTTGACGCCGAACACCACGTCGCAATCGATGTTGGGATCGCCGCCGATGAAGACATGCGTGACCAGCGGCTGGTGACCGGGCGCGGCGACGAGGAAATGGACGTGCGCCGGCCGCAATGCCGGGCGCTTGGTGGCATGGATCATTTCGCCGACCGGCCCGTCGACCGGAATCGGATAGCTGCACGGCAAGATGGTGCGGAAGAAGAAGCGGCCGTCGGCATCGGTGATGAAGCGCGCCCGCGACGACGGGCCCTGCGTTTGGTAGGTCGGCTTCTGCGAGTCATAAAAGCCGTCGTCGTCGGCATGCCAGACGTCGACCGGCACGTTTGCCAGCGGCTTGCCGCTTTTGTCGGTGACGCGGCTTTGCACGAACATCCGCTCGCCCGGCAGATTGGCCGAGATATCGGTGCCATGCGGCGTCACCTTATGCTCGCCGACATAGAACGGGCCAAGCACCGTGGTCTCGGTGGCACCCTCGCGATCCCTGTGGTTGACCGCATCGACCAGCATCGAAACGCCCATCACGTCCGAGAGCAGGATGAACTCCTGGCGGATATCAGTGCATTTCTGGCCGGTGCGGGTCAGAAAATCGATCGCAAACTCCCATTCCTCCATGGTGAGGTCGGTCTTGCGGACATAGTCGTGCAGCGATTTTACGAGTTCCTGCAGCAGGAACTTGGCGCGCGGGTCCGGCGCATCGTCGAAGCTGCGGATCACGGCGGCGGTCAACTCGGTTTCGCTAAACTGGGTCATTTCTGGCTATCCTGTTGGGATGACGCGGCGCGGAGGTTTGAGCCTTTTCCGTTCCGATTGAATTGGAACGGGGCTCTACCTTTTTGTTTTGACGCGTTTTCTTCACGTGAACCGGTATCCACTTCGCTTGAAAACGCTCCAGTAGCCTACACCCGCATACCGGTCTTGCGTAGGCACAAGCGGTTGGAACAGACCACACTTTTCGGCTATCAACCCCCCACCTCCCCGCCCGTTCCGGAGACCGCGTCATGCTCGCCCCGACCCCCGCCTCGCCCGAATCCGCCGGCATGTCCACGGCCGCGCTCAAGCGCATCGAAGACCATCTGAAGCAGCGCTACATCGATGCCGGACGCTTTCCGGGCACCCAGCTCATGGTCTACCGCCGCGGCAAGATCGTGCACTCGACGTCGCAGGGCTTTGCCGATCTCGAGCGCAAGGTGCCGGTCAAGGACGACACCATCTTCCGCATCTATTCGATGACCAAGCCGATCACGAGCGTGGCCTTCATGATGCTGGTCGAGGAGGGCCGCGTCGCGCTCGACGAGCCCGTGCACAAGTATATTCCGGCGTGGAAAGACCTCGGCGTGTTCATCGCCGGGACGGCGCCGGCCTTCCTGACCCGCCCGCCGTCGCGGCCGATGCAGATCGTCGACCTGATGCGGCACACCTCGGGTCTCACCTACGGCTTCCAGCAGCGCTCCAATGTCGATGCCGGCTACCGCGAGAAGAAGATCGGCGAAGTGGTCAAGGCGGGCACGCTCGACACCATGATCGAGGACCTCGCAAAAATGCCGCTGGAGTTTTCGCCGGGCGAGGCCTGGAACTATTCGGTCTCCACCGACGTGATCGGCTACCTCATCGGCAAGATCAGCGGCAAGCCGTTCGAACAGTTCTTGAAGGAGCGCATCTTCAATCCGCTCGGCATGAACGACACCGACTTCCATGTGCCGGCCAACAAGGCGCATCGTTTCGCGGCGTGCTATTCCGCCGATCCGAAGGGCGGCATGACCTTCCACGCCACCGAGCGCAAGGGCACGCTGACGCTGCAGGATGACCCCGCCACGAGTTCGTTCCTGAGCGCGCCCGAATTCATTTCCGGCGGCGGCGGATTGTGCTCGACCACGGCCGATTATCTCACCTTCTGCCGCGCGCTGCTCAATGGCGGCGAGCTCGGCGGCGTCAGATTGCTCGGCCCGAAGACGCTGGCGCTGATGACGTCGAACCACCTGCCCGGCGGCGTTGACTTGCCCGCGATGTCGCGTTCGCTGTTTTCCGAGGCCAGCTATAATGGCATCGGCTTCGGCCTCGGTTTTTCCGTCACCATGAACCCGGCGCAAACCCTGATCCCCGGCAGCGCCGGTGAATATGCCTGGGGTGGCGCCGCCACCACATCGTTCTGGATCGATCCGGCGGAAGAACTGATTGCGATCTTCATGACGCAGGTGCTGCCGTCGAGCGCCTACCCGATCCGGCGCGAGCTGCGCACCATGGTGTATTCGGCGATATCGGACAGCAATCTCTGAGCAAACCGGGCCGATTCCGTGGCGCAAAATCATCGCGCCACAGAGCCCGGTCACGACTAATTTCCCGACTAATTCCTTGGCGAAGCTTTGGCGCTTCTCCTATGCTGCCGGCATCCCTCTCCTTGCCGGGACCCGCGTGCCAAAGCTTTCCCTGCCTTTGCGTCTCGCCCTTCTGGTGGCGGGGACCACGCTGCCGCTGATCATGTTCGCGGCCGGCATCGTTTTCTACAACTACCAGCAGGACCGCAAGGACGCGACCCAGCGCGTGCTGGAACCGTGCGCAGCATCCGCCTCGTGCTCGACGCCGAGGTGCAGCGCATGACCGGGGCCTGCAGGTGCTCTCGCTGACGAATGCGTTGCGCGACCGCGATTTCGACGGTTTCCGCCGGATCGCCCACGGCTTCCTCGATCAATATGGCGAGGGACGGCGTCGTGCTGGTCGCCGACCGGGGTGGACGCCAGTTATTCTCTTCGGTCACGACCGACACCGCGAGCCTGCCGCCTCGCAACAACCGCGACATTGTCGAAAAGGTCTTTGCGACCAAGCGCCCGCAATACTCGAACCTGTTCGTCGGCGTGGTGAAGAAGCGGCTGATCGTGACCGTCGAGGTCCCGGTCATGCAGCGATGGCGAGGTGCTGTACGCCATCTCGTTCAGCCCGCCGATCGAGATTTTCCAGGCCATGATCGAGAAGCAGCGCCCGAGCCAGGATTGGACCCTTTCGATTTTCGACGGCGAAGGCACCAATTTCGCGCGCGTCCCCAACCCGCAGGAAACCATCGGCAAGAGCGCGTCGCCAACCCTGTATGCCGAAATGTTCCGTAAGCCCGAAGCGACGCTGGCCGACGGTGACGCTGGAAGGCGTACCGCTGATCACCAGCTTTACGCGCGGTCATCGCTGACGGGATGGACGGTTGCCGGCGGCATCTCCGAAAGTTCGCTGGTCGCCCCGCTGTGGCGCAATCTGGCGATCGCCAGCGTGATCGGCGGCATCCTGCTGCTGATCGGGCTCGCCTTTGCGGTGCGGATGGCAACGACGATCGCGCGCGGCGAGATGCTGCACGATCTCCTGATCGAGGAGCTCAACCACCGGGTCAAGAACACGCTCGCGATCCTGCAATCGATCGCCACGCAGACCTTTCGCAGCGCAAGCCGGGCCGAGCGCGAGAAATTCGAAGGCCGCCTCGGCGCGCTGGCCGAAGCGCACAATCTGCTGAGCACGGAGAAATGGCAGGGCTCGGATCTGGCCGAAGTGATCGGCCGCGTGCTGCAACCCTATTCTCTCAACAATCCGGAGCGGGTGCGGATGTTCGGCCCAAGCGTGCCGCTGCCGCCGCGACTTGCGGTGGTGCTGTCGATGATCCTGCACGAGATCGCGACCAACGCCGCGAAATACGGCGCGCTGTCCAACGACAGCGGTACCGTTGTGCTGGACTGGGAGATTTTGGAGGAAAGCACCGGCCGCAAGCTGCGGCTGATCTGGACCGAAGCCGGCGGCCCCCCGGTGACAGCGCCGGTGCAACGGGGTTTTGGATCGCGGCTGATCGAGCGCAGCGCTCGCGACCAGCTCGGCGGCGAGGCCACCGTGGACTTCCTGCCCCGCGGCGTGGTCTACACCGTGACCTGCGCGCTCGGCACCAACGCGTAACTTATTTTACCACCCTCAACAATGGCGGGCGGCGGCGGCGCTGACGGGGCGATCTCGGATCCCGCGCGGCCTCCTCCCGATCCGCCACGATGGCATCGCACAGCTCTTTCAGTTCCAGGTCGGAAATGCCGTTGCGCTTCATGCGATACTGAAGAATGGCGACCGACACAAAATGCGCCGTCTCGGTATCGCCGCCTTTGACAAGGGCTGCCCGGCATTGCTCGAGCGCTTCAAGGATGGAAGACGGTCGTTCTTCTGAGTTAGCCACCGGCGTCCTTTCCGATACCGAGCTTGCGAGGTAAAGTGGAGGCAAACCAGTCGTCCGTTTCATACGCCCCTCCATACAATCCGGATACTTTCGAAACGGCACGCGCGACGCCGTACGCCGGCGCGTGACCGGCCGAAGCATCGCACAGATCGGTGAACTCTTGATTGCGGCACAACGCGCCGGTCGGCGCGCGATCAATCCTGGAAACGGCCGACGGCCGCGCCGCTATATGCCCCTGCTGGATGTCCGCGAAAACGACAGTCGGGACGCTCGACGGATTGGCAAATGTACGAAGGCTTACAACCGCATTCACCCGATTTCCCCTTCAACCGCGGCCCGGGTTTTAGGCCGCCCCGCAAAATCCCCGTAAAAATCCGGTCCCAACGGTATTATTAGGCGCGAAAAATACCCACAGGTAGTGGACCCGCACTGGTTGTACTTCCAGGCAGATTCTGCCAAGCTTAGCGGACTGAAAGGACCGTGTATGCCTCTCGCACTGGAAAGGGGCGTTCCACTGGAGGAACGCCATAAGGTCGCCCTCGGCGGTCTCGCCGACTGGGACGCCGCCAGGATTTTCCTGGAAGTGGTGCGATGCGGCAGTTTCCGTTCCGCGGCGGAGCGGCTGGAATTGTCCATTAACGTCGTGCGCCGGCGAATTGACGAGTTCGAGCGGCAGGCCGGCGCCACCCTGTTTACCCGCGACGTCCATGGCACCCATTTGACCGACGAAGGCGCCGTGGTGGTCTCGGCCGTCGAGCGCATGGAGGCCGCCTCCTTCGACCTGATGCGCGCCAGCGGCTCGGTTACCAACACGCTGTCGGGCGAAGTCCGGGTCGCCGTGACCGAGGGCCTCGGCACCTTCTGGGTCGCCCCCCGCCTGGTCGAATTCCAGAAATCGTTTCCCAATATCCTGGTCGACCTGCACTGCGCGATGCGTTCGGCCGACGTGCTCGCGGCACGAAGCCGACGTCGCCATCCATCTGTCGCAGCCCGCCTCGCTCGACGCCAAGCTGGTCAAGCTCGGGCGGATGCATCTGATGTTCTTTGCCAGCCAGAAATATATCGACACCTACGGCGCACCGCGAACCGCGGAGGAGCTGATCAAGCACCGGCTGGTGCTGCAGATCGCCGACCAGACCGCGTCGAAGGAAATGTTCGAGAACTTCTTCCCCGGCGTTTCGCAGCGCGACCTGCTGGTGATGAAGACCAATGTCAGCAGCGCCAATTACTGGGCGGTCGCCAACGGCGCCGGCATCGGCGTGTTTCCGACCTACGGCTGGGCGCTCGGCGGCCTCGTCCCGCTCGAGATCGAGCTGCGCCGGCCATTCGATATCTGGCTCTCCTACCATCCCGGCAGCGGCCGCATCCCCCGGGTGCGCCGCATGATCGACTGGCTGGTGGAGGCTTTCAATCCCGCGAAATTCCCGTGGTTCAAGGACGAGTTCGTCCATCCACGCGAATTTGCCGCGGTATATACGGGTGAAACCCTGACCCACCTATTCGGGGGCCTCTCGACCGAAGGACGGTAGACCGAATGAACAAATCAGCGGCTAAGAAGATGAAACAACGCAGTGCTGGCAAGCCGGACATAGAACTCGGCAAGCGAATCCGGTTGCGGCGCGTCGAACAGAAGATCTCGCAGGCGGAGCTTGGCGACAAGCTCGGCGTGAGCTTCCAGCAGGTCCAGAAATACGAGAAGGGCGTCAACCGCGTCGGCGCTGCGCGTCTGCAGCAGATCGCCACCGCGCTCGATGTGCCCGTCACGTTCTTCTACGACGGCGACGGCAAGGCGCGCGAAGTCGAGAGCCTGTTGTTCCTCGACAGCGCGTTCAGCCTGAGGCTGTTGCGGGCCTACAGCAAGATCAAGGACCAGACCGTGCAGCGGCAACTGGTTTCCTTGATGGAATTGATCGCCGCCAACGAAAGCTAGGCCTTGTTGCCAGCGTGGATCGCAGCACCGCGAATCCGGTCGATCAGCGCGAGCGGATCGGCCGGCGGAGCCTGTTGCCGCGCCACGCCACGTGCTGATCCGGCCGTGACAGGACCAGCCGGCTGCCATCGAACGCGGCAACACCGGCTGCTTCGATGATCGAGGATTTTGAGCGGAACGCCCCTCAGGCGGGCCGCCTGCCTCGAGCGCGGCAGTTTCGATTCGCGGGATCGAACCGCAGCAGCGAATATTCCGGACCCATGGCGTCATAGAGCGATCTGCCGTCGCCGCACCAGACATGCGGCGTGCGGCAACCCGGGACCGTCGACGGCGTGTAGCTGTTCATCGTGTAGGCCGGATGCTCCGCCCCGTCATAGGCGATGATCGGCGAGCGATCGTAATAGCTGCCGAAATTGAGGCCCGCGCAGGCATATTGCTGGACGTTGATCTCGTAGGCGAGGCGTCCGACTTCGCGACGCGCCTGCTCGCCCGACGGCCCTTCGTCCTCGATCTCGCCCGGCACCGCGCCACGGCGTTTGATCTCGGCTTCCGCATGCGACATCGCAAAGCGCGACACCTGGCTGGTGATCGGCCAGCGCTCCGCTTCATAGGCATCGAGAATGGATGGCCGGCGCCCAGCCGTTGAGATGCGCGGCCAGCAGCCATGATAAATTCATCGCGTCCGCAATCCCCGCATTCATGCCGTAGCCGGCATAGGGCACCCAGATATGCGCGGCGTCGCCGGCGATGAAGGCGCAGCGGTCGCGAAATTTTCCCGATATCAGCCGGCGGCCGTACCAGTCTTCCTTCGAGATGATCTCGTAATCGAAATCGGCGCCGACGCCCAGAATGGTGCGCAAGGCACGCGTCGCGATCGACATAGTCGAAATCGCCCTCGCCCGGCTTCATGTAATTGTGCACCAGCCAGCGCTCGCGCCCGTCGATCGCGTAGACCATGCCCGAGCGGCGCGGGTTGATCGCGCCGGTGCCCCAGGCGCGTTCGTGCCGCTGCAGATCGATCAGTTTTGGCGCGCGGATATAGGTCGACTGCACCCGCTGCACGACGGCGTCGCCGGCCAGTTCCGCGCCGATCGCCTTGCGTACGACCGAACGCGCGCCGTCGCAGCCGATCAGAAAACGGCAGCTCGATCCGGCTGATGCCGCCGGTCGCGAGATCGCGCAGGCTGACGGTGGCGGAAGTATCTTCCACCACGACATCCTCGACCGACGTGCGGCTGATGATGCGGATGCGCGGTTGCGCTGCGGCATGCTCGAACAGGATCGGCTCGAGAAAAATCTGGTTGATGCGGTGCGGCGGCTCCGGCGTCGGCCAGTTGCAGTCCGGGCCGTCCTTCCGCGTAAAGCGGTCGCGGCGGCAGGGAATTTCGATCCGCGTCAGCTCTTGGCCGGTGAACGTGGTGCGATAGCTGATGTCGTGCGGATAGTCCTCGGGCAGACCGGCGTTGCGCACCTTTGTCGGCGAGGCCCAGCCGCCGAAAGATTTCCATGGTGCGGGCGGCGACGTGGTTGCATTTCGGCTCCGGCGGCTGCGGCCGGCGCGCGCGTTTCCACCACGGTGACATCGATGCCGCGCCACGCCAGATCGATCGCCAGCGTCAGCCCGACCGGGCCCGCGCCCACGATCAGCACATTGGTTCCGGTCATTTGCCGCGACGTCCCAAAAACGTCACCGAAGCCATCTTGTTGTTAGTCCGCCTCGGCGCCGGAATTCTTGACGATCACGGCCCAGCGATCGACTTCGCTTTTGATGTAAGCCGCAAAACTGTCCGGCGTCGACGGCGGCAGCGGCTCCAGCGAAAGCGCCGTCGAGTTTCTCGCGCGTCGCGGGATCGGCGACCAGTTTGTTGATTTGCGCCGCGAGTGCATCGACCACCGGCCGCGGCGTGCCCGATGGCGCCACCACGCCTTGCCAGGCCACGAGTTCGTAGCCGGCGAGGCCGCCTTCGGCGATGGTCGGAATATCGGGCGCGACCGCGACCCGCTTCGGCGTGGTGACGCCGAGCACCCTCACCTTGCCTTCCCTGATCTGCTGCAGCGCCGGCTGCAAATCCACCACCATGAAGGGAATGTGGCCGGCGACGATGTCGAGCATCGCCGGAATACTGCCGCGATAGGGCACGTGGCGGATGTCGATGCCGGCCGCCGTCTTCAGCATTTCGGCGCCGAGATGCTGCGGGCTGCCATTGCCGGCGGAGCCATAGGCCAGCCCCGGTTTCGATTTGGCATAGGCGATGAACTCGGCTGAGCGTCTTGGCCGGGATCTCCGGGTTGATGATCAGCGCGAACGGCACGCCGGCGACCAGCGCGATCGGCGCAAAATCCTTGACGGGATCGTAGGGCAATTTCTTGTACAGCGTCTTGTTGATCGCAAGCGTGGTCGATGTCGCCATCAACAGCGTGTAGCCGTCGGGTTCGGACTTTGCGACCATGTCCGCGCCAAGCGTGGTGCCGGCGCCGGGCTTGTTCTCGACCACGACGGTGGCATTCAGCCCGCTCTTGATCTGGTCGGCGACCATGCGGCCGAGCAGATCGGTGGTGCCGCCGGCCGGATAAGGCACGATCATCTTGATGGTGCGGCTGGGATAGCCCGCCTGCGCCAGCGCAGGAAACGCGGTCAGTAAAGCCAGGCCGCCTCCTGCAATCGCTTCCCGACGCGTCAACGGCATGGCGTTCTCCCCGGCAGTTTCTTGATCTGTTGCCGGCTACAATAGCGGCTACCGTGGGCGCGGCAAGGCAAGTTCCGCTCGCCCTCGCGAGGCGCGGGCATGCAAAATGGCGGGTTACGCCTTCCGCCTTCGCTGATAGCTTTGGCGGACAAGTCCGCCCTATAATTGAGCCCCTGTTGATCGAAAGCAGCACTCCGATGCTCGACGTTCCCAAAGCCACCGAAAAGTCCCACGCCGACGGCAAGATCTTGCAGAGCGTCACCGATGGCGTCGGGGTCATCACCTTCAACAATCCCGAAAAGCGCAACGCGATGTCGCTCGAGATGTGGGAGGGGCTCGGCAGTGCGCTGATCGAATTGCGCGACCATCCCGACGTGCGCGTGGTGATCCTGGTCGGCGCCGGCGACAAGGCGTTCGTCTCGGGCGCCGATATCAGCCAGTTCGAAAAGACCCGGCACAATGCCGAGGCTTCGGAGGAATATTCAAGACGCAGCGACGCGCAACGCGCGCTGCTGGCGAATTATCCAAAACCGACCATTGCCTGCATCCGGGGCTTTTGCCTCGGCGGCGGCATGCAGGTGGCGATGCTGACGGATATCCGCATTGCCGCCGAAGACAGCCAGTTCGGCATTCCCGCCGCCAAGCTCGGCATCGCCTATGGCTATGACGGGCTGAAGCATCTGGTCTCGCTGGTCGGCCCGTCCTGGGCGCGGCTGATCATGTATACGGGCATGCGGATCGATTCCGCGGAAGCGCTGCGGATCGGGCTGGTCGATCGCGTGCTGCCCAATGACGGATTGCGGGACGCGACCATGGAGATCGCCCGCACCATCTCCGGCAACGCGCCGCTCGCGATTCAGGCGGCCAAGATCACCATCGCGCAGGTGCTGAAGGACGAAAGCAAGCGCGACATGGACGCGATCAAGGATATCGGCACTGCGTGCATGGACTCGGAAGATTTCCGCGAAGGCCGGCGCGCGTTCATGGAAAAGCGGAAACCGCAGTTCAAAGGGCAGGTAACACCGCCTACAACGCCGCCAGCACCGCCTTCGCGACATCCGCCGTGCCGTTGCTGCCGCCGAACTCCATCGGCTTGAACCCATCCGCATAGGCCTTGTCGACCGCGCGCTCGATGCGTTCGCTCGCCTCGGCGGCACTCTCGAGGCCGTGCTTGTCGGCAAGCCAGTCCAGCATCATCGCGGCTGACAGAATCATCGCGGTGGGATTGGCCTTGCCCTGCCCCATGATATCGGGCGCGGTGCCGTGGCAGGGCTGGAACACGGCGTGGCGGTCGCCGATGTCGGCCGAGGGCGCCATGCCGAGGCCGCCGATCAGGCCGGCGGCGAGGTCGGAGAGAATGTCGCCGAACATGTTCTCCGTCACCATGACGTCGAAATCCCAGGGCCGCTTCACCAGCATGAGCGCGCAGGCATCGACATAGAGCCGGTCGGCCTTGACGTCGGGATGGCGTTTGGCGGCTTCGTCAAAAATCTCGCGGAAGAACGCGAAGGCCCGGAACACATTGGCCTTGTCGACACAGGTCAGCCCGCCATTGGCGCGGCCGCGCGCCTTGCGGCGCTCGGCGAGCCGGAACGAGAATTCGAACAACCGCTCCGACGTCTTGCGGGTGATGACCAGCGTCTCGCGCGCCTCGGTGTCGGTGACGATCCCCTTGCCCATCGAGGCGAACAGGCCCTCGGTGGATTCCCGGATCAGGACCAGATCGATACCGCGCGCATCCGCGCCGACGATCGGGCTCGGCACGCCCGGAATCAGCCGCGCCGGGCGCACGCCGGCATAGAGGTCGAACAGGAAACGCAGTTCGACCTGCGGCGCGATCTCGGTGTTATCGGGATAGCGCACCGACGGCAGGCCGCAGGCGCCGAGCAGGATCGCATCCGCCTCGTCGCACAGCCGCACGGTGCTTTCCGGCATCGACTTGCCGGTCTCGCGATAGTTGTTGGCGCCAGCCGGCGCCTCGGTGAAGCGGAATTTCAGGTCCGAGGTCGATTCGATCCTGCGCAGCACTTCGATTGCCGGCGCCATCACTTCAGGGCCGATGCCATCGCCGCCGAGGACCGCGATGTGGAGGGCGTTGTTGGCGGACATGGGGATTCCCTGACGAAGTCGGTTGATGGAGTTCGTCATGCCCGGGCTTGTCCCGGGCATCCACGTTCTTCTCGATGCAACAAGAAAGGACGTGGATGGCCGGGACAAGCCCGGCCATGACGACGATGGGAGACTACGGCGTCAATATCGCGCGGCCGACCAGCTTGCCCTTCTGCAGATCGAGCAAGGCCTCGTTGGCCTTGGCGAGCGGCAGCGGGGTCACCGGGATCGCCGCGACGTTCTTGGTGCGGACGAGATCGAGCAGTTCCTGCGTCTCGCGCAGATTGCCGACATAGCTGCCCTGGATGGTGATCGCCTTGATCGGGATCAGCGGCAGCGCCCATGGCGCGCCGCCGCCGAACAGGCCGACGATCACGAGCTTGCCGCCCTTGGTCAGGCAGTCGAAGCCGAGCTGCGTGGTCTGGGCGCTGCCGACGAGATCGATCACGGCGCGGATCGGGCCGCCGGCCGCTTTCGCAAGTTGCTCCAGCGCATCCGGCGCCTTGCCGTCGACGGCAGCAAGCGCGCCGGCCGCCATCGCCGCCTCGCGCTTCTTCGCGTCGATATCGACGACGATGGCGCCCTTGCCGCCCATCGCCTTCAACAGCGACAGCAGCATCAGGCCGAGGCCGCCGGCGCCGAATACGACGATCGGCGTGTGCATGACATTTTCGACCTTCTTGATCGCGCTGTACGTCGTCACGCCTGAACACGCATAGGGCGCGGCGGTGACGGGATCGAGGCCCTTGAGGTCGAGCAGGTATTTCGGGTGCGGCACCGTCATGTGATCGGCATAGCCGCCGTCGCAATAGACGCCGAGCGAGTTCGGTTTCACCACGCACATGTTCTCGTCGCCGCCGCGGCAGGTCTCGCATTTGCCGCAGCCGAGCCAGGGATAGACCAGCACGACGTCGCCGACCTTGAGCCCGCCGGTCTCATTCTTCGCATCAGGTCCGAACGCGACGATTTCGCCGGCGGACTCGTGGCCCATGGTGCGCGGCAGCGACACGCCGCGGTCCTTCAGCGACAGCGGCTTGCGGCCATGGCCGAGATCGTAGCCGCCTTCCCAGATGTGCAGATCGCTGTGGCAGACGCCGGCCGCCTTCACCCTGATCAATACCTGCGTGCCGGTCGGCTCCGGCGTGGGAGGATCGACCTCTTTAAGGGGCGCGTTGAAATCGGCTACCTGGAAACTCTTCATCGCTTCTCTCCCGTAGATGGCTTCTTGTTGGGCGGGACCTTGCCACGTCTGTCCGCTCAGGACAAACGCAGCCATGCGCGGCTGGTATTCAGATCAGCGGATGATGGCAAGCCGCGAACTGGCCGGGCGCGACGGCGGCGCAATTCCGGCACTTCATCGATGCATTGCTGGTCCGCGCGCGGGCAGCGGGTGCGGAAACGGCAGCCCGAGGGCGGCGCGATCGGCGACGGCGGCTCGCCGACCGCCACGGCTTCGGCCGGACGCACGTCCGGGTCCGGCACCGGGATCGCCTCGATCAGCAGCGCGGTATAGGGATGCGCCGGGTTGCGAATAGTTGCTCGGACGGGCCGACCTCGCAGAGCCGGCCGAGATACATCACCGCGACGCGGTCGCTCACGGCTTTCACGACGGCAAGATCATGCGCGATGAACAGCAGCGTCAGGCCGTAGCGCGCCTTCATCTCCTCCAGCAGATTGAGGATCTGCGCGCGGATCGAGACGTCGAGCGCGGAGACCGGCTCGTCGCAGATGATGAAATCGGGATTGAGCACCAGCGCGCGCGCGATGCAGATGCGCTGGCATTGCCCGCCGGAAAATTCATGCGGCAGCCGTCCGGTCACCAGCGCCGGATCGAGGCCGACGGCGGTGAGCACGTCGAAAACCAGTCTTCTTGCGCTTTTCGGGATCCTTGATGCCGGCGATCACCAGCGGCTCGGCGACGATGTCGCCGATCCGCCGCCGCGGGTTGAGCGAGGCGATCGGATCCTGGAAGATCAGCTGCACGCGCTGGCGCATTTTTCGCAAGGGATCGCCCTGCATCGCGGTGAGGTCGTTGCCGTCGAACAATACCTTGCCCGATACGGCCTGGCGCAACTGCAGCACGGCGCGGCCGAGCGTCGATTTTCCGCAACCGGACTCGCCGACCAGCCCCAGCGTTTCGCCGCGCGCGATCTCGAGGCTGACGCCGGACACCGCATGAACGGTCTTGCCGCCGACGAAATATTCGACGACCAGATTGTCCACCTTGAGCAGTGGATCGGCTGGATGGCACGGATTGCTGCATCATGCGGGAACGCCGGCCTTGGTCTCGATGGGAAAGAAGCAGGCGAATTGATGCGACGGCGTTTCCGCAGGGGTCAACGCCGGCTTCTCGACGTGGCAGCCGGCCAGGGCATAGCGGCAGCGCGGCGAGAACGAGCAGCCCTTGAGCGGCCGCGTCGGATCGGGCGGCCGTCCCGAGATCGCCGGCAATACGCTATGCGGCTTGGCGTCGATCTTCGGGATCGCGGCCAGCAGCGCCTCGGTGTAGGGCATGCGCATCTTCTTGAACAGCGCCTGCGTCGGCGCCTGTTCGACCACGCGGCCGGCATACATCACGGCGACCTCGTCGGTGCGGCCGGCGACGACGCCGAGGTCATGGGTGATGATGATCATCGCCATGTGCCGGCGGCGCTGCTCGCGCGCCAGCAGATCGAGGATCTGCGCCTGGATGGTGACGTCGAGCGCGGTGGTCGGCTCGTCCGCGATCAACAGTTCCGGCTCGCAGGACAGCGCGATCGCGATCGCCACGCGCTGGCGCATGCCGCCGGAAAGCTGGTGCGGATATTGCGTCAGGCGCTGCTCCGGCGCGGGGATGCCGACCGCGGCGAGCAATTCGACGCTGCGCTTCTTCGCGGCCGCCATGTCGAGCTCGAGATGCTCCTGCAGCGTCTCGATCAATTGCGTGCCGATGGTCAAGCACCGGATTGAGCGAGGTCATCGGGTCCTGGAACACCACCGCCAGCGAACGGCCGCGCAGCTTGCGCAGCTTTTCGCGATCGAGGCTGACGAGGTCCTGGCCGTCGAACATCACGCGGCCGGAGAGCTTTGCCTTCTTGGGCAAGAGCTGAAGGATGGCGCGCGACAGCATGGTCTTGCCGCAGCCGGATTCGCCGACGATGCCGAGCGTCTTGCCCGGCGCCGAGCTTGAGATCGACGCCATCGACCGCGCGCAGATTGCCGCGCGGCGTCGGCAGATCGACCGTGACATTCTCCACCGAGAGCAGCACGCGATCCGTCACAGCGCGCCCTGCCTGCGGATCGGTCATCGCCCGCAAGGTGTCGCCGACGAGATTGAAGGAGAGCACGGTGAGGAACATCGCCGCCGCCGGCAGGAAGGCCAGCCGCGGCGCGATGTCGAGGCTCTCGCGCCCCTCCCCGATCATGCTGCCCCAGCTCGAGATCGGCGGCGGCACGCCGAGCCCGAGGAAGGACAGCGCGCCTTCGACCACGATGATGACGGCGACGCCGAGCAGGAAGAAGGCAAACAGCGGCAGCATCACGTTCGGCAGCAGTTCGCGCAGCAGGATGCGCGCATGCGAGGCACCCAGCGCCTGCGCCGCGATGACGAATTCGCGCCGCGACAGCGTCAGCGTCGCCGCGCGCGCCACCCGCATGGAGGCGGGAATGCTGAGCACGCCGAGGATGAGGGTGAGATTGAGGATCGATTGCCCGACAAAGGCGATCACGGCCAGCACGAGAATGAGCGGCGGAAAGGCCAGCAGGACATCTGTGCCGCCGACGACGAGGGTCTCGAACCGGCCGCGGAAGTAACCAGCGAGCATGCCGAGCGCGCCGCCAAACACCAGCCCGATGATGGGCGCGCAGAGCCCCACCACCAGCGATATCCGCGCGCCATAGATCAACCGCGAGAGTTCGTCGCGGCCGAGCCCGTCGGTTCCGAGCCAATGCGCCGCGGAGAACGGCGCGCGCCGTTCCAGCATGTCCATATCGGTCGGGCTCGGCAGCGGAAGGAAATCGGCGAAGATCGCGACCGCAAACACCAGCACCACCCAGCCGATCGCCGCCCAGAACAGCAGCCCCAGCCTGCGTCCGCGCTTTGCCGGCAGCGTCTGAATGCCCTCGTCCAGTGTGAGTTCAAGCGTGGCCATGACGAATCCTGGGGTCGAGGACGGCGTAGAGCAGATCGACGATGAAGTTCATGATGACGAAGCCGGCGGCGACCAGAAGCACCACGCCCTGCAGGATGATGAGGTCGCGCGACGCAATCGCGCCGACCAGCAGCCGGCCGATTCCCGGCAGCGCGAACACCGTCTCGACAATGACGGCGCCGCCGATCAGCCGGCCGATATTGATGCCGGTGATCGTCACCAGCGTCAGCGACGACGGCTTCAGCGCATGCACAAACAGAATGCGCGCGGGCGTCAGGCCCTTGGCCTTGGCGAGTGCGATATAGTCTTCCTGCAAGGTCGCGATCATGTCGGATCGCAGAATGCGCATGATCCCCGGCCATTCGGCCAGCGCGAGCGTCATCGCCGGCAATATCATGAAGCGCAGATTGCCTAGCGGATCTTCCGCGAAGGGAATGTAGCCGGTGGCCGGCAGCCAGCGCAGTTCGACCGCGAAGAAGTAGATCAGCAGGATGGCAGACAGGAAGGTCGGTACCGACAGCATGGCAAAGGCCGTGCCGGTCATGAAGCGATCGAACGGGCCGCCGCTGCGTGCGGCGCAGACAATCGCCAGCGGTACGCCGATCGAGAGCGCCCCGAGCTGCGCCAGCAGCATCAGCTCGATCGACACCGGCAGCCGCTCGGCAACCGCCTGCAGCACCGTCTGGCCGGTGCGGAACGAGCGGCCGAAATCGCCCTGCAGCACATGGCCGAGCCAGACGAAATAACGCTGCCAGACCGGCTGGTCCAAGCCCATGTCACGCCGCAGAGCCTCGAGATTCTCCGGCGTCGCCTGATCGCCAAGGATCGTATACGCAAGATCGCCCGGCAGCAGCGACGCGATGGAGAACGTCAGCAGCGACACCGCAATCAGCACCGGCACCAGATAGAGCAGCCGGCGCGCGATAAAGAACGCCATGAGCGGCTATTCCTTCCAGGCGCGCGATACGTCGATCACTCCGCTGTACATCTTGGGCAGACCTTTGATCTTCGCCGTCGAGATCGCGTAGTAGGTGTTCTGGAAGGTCCAGAACCAGATCGCCTCCTTGTTGATCAGCCGGGTGATCTGGCAATAGAGATCGATGCGCTTGTCGGTATCGGCCGTGGTACGGGCCTTGTCGAGCAGACCGTCGAGTTCCGGATTGGAGTAGTTGGCAAGCGCCACCGGGCTTCCGGTCTTGAAGTTGGCATACATCTGCGGATCGGGATCGGCGAGATCGACGATGCGCCAGGGTGTCATCTGGAACTGGCGCTGGAAGGCACGCGGCGGAATGGTGGCCTGATCGACCTGCTCGATCTCCATGTTGGCGCCGACATTCTTCCAGAACTGCTGCAGCACCTGTCCGTTGGCGCGGCCGCGCGGCGTTGCCGTGACCAGCATCTTGAATTCGACCGGCTTGCCGTAATCCTTGATCAGCGCCTTCGCCTTCTCGACGTCGAATGGCAGCGCACCGTCGTCCTTGCACTTGACCCAGGAGCCGTCGCCATAGGGATTGCTGGCCGGACGGGACAGGCCATTGGTGGTCGCCTGCGACCATTTCTTGCGGTCGAGCGCCATGACCAGCGCCTGACGCACGCGTACGTCGTCAAACGGCGGGTCCTTCGTGTTCATGGCGTAAACCGTGGCACCGGACCCAACGTAGGTGTGCACGGTCAGCTTGGAGTCCTTTTGCGCCTTCTGGATGTTGTCGGCGTCGTATTCGTCATCCCAGATCAGGTCGACCTCGCCGGATTGCAGGCTCGCGAAGCGCGACTGCGCGTCCGGCAGCGGTTTCAAGACGATGCGGTCGAGATAGATCTTGCTCTTGTCCCAGTAGTCCGGGTTCTTCTCCAGGATCATGCGATCGCCGGCGGTCCAGGATTTCAGGACATAGGGGCCGGTGCCGACCGGATTGCGGTTGTAGTCGTCGCCCTTGGCCTTCCAGGCCGTCGGCGAATGAACCGCAGCGTTCTGGTTCGCATAGGACACGAGCGTGGGATAATTCACCGCGGGGTCTTTGAGGTTATAGACCAGCGTCAGTTCGTCGGGCGCCTCGACGCTGGTGATCGCCGCGATATAGAAGGCGCAGCGGCACTTGTTGGCGGGATCCTTCTGCCGGTCGAAATTCGCCTTGTAGGCTGCGGCATTGAACGGCGTGCCGTCGTGGAATTTGACGCCGGGACGAAGCTTGAAGGTCCAGGTCTTGAAATCCTCGGAAGGTTCCCAGGACACCGCGAGCCTGGGCTGGGCCTTTCCGTTGGCGTCGAGCGTGGTGAGCGTGTCGAAGATCGCGGATGACGCGCGTCAGCGCCGCCGTATCGTAGACGCCGACCTTCAGCGGATCGAAACCGGGGATGTCGAGTTCGAGGCCGACGGTGATGCTGCCGCCCGGCTTTCTGCGCGCTGGCGGGAGCCGCCGACAGCGCCGCGCCAAATACCGTCACAAGGAAAATTCGCGCAAGCGCGCGCGAGCGGGTTGCCGCATTCATGGGTAGCTCCCTCCGGTTTGCCGTCCGTCCGGTGTTCCGGATCGCTGATGACATCGCGTCAGATTGGCTGGAAACGCCCGCTGCGGCAAGACCATAAGAGGCGCTGCGGATGAAAAGCCGCAGGGCCTGTTACAGTGCTTTGACAAACGCGGTCAGCGCCGCGCCGCCAATTGCCGGAAAAGGTCGCGATCTCGTCTTCGGTCAGCCCTGTTTCCTTGAGGTAGGCGCGCGTGTGCTCGCCCAGCGTCGCCATCTTCGGCGCCGCCGAAACCCTGGCGCCCGACATCCGGAACGGAAGGTTGAGGACGCGGAAGGTGCCGCCGCCATCCTCGACCTCGGCGAGCGCACCGCGATGGTCAAGCTGGGGATCGGCCAAGGCCTCCTTTACGGTGCGATAGGCAGCGGACGGCACGCCATGGCCGTTCAATTCGGTAAGGCACTGCTGCGTCGTCACGCGGCGCGACCACGCCTCGACGGCGTCCATCAAGTCGCCCCAATTGGCACGGCGGTCGGCATATTTCTCAAAGCGCGGGTCCGCTGATCCACTCGGGACGACCGATCACCTGCAACAGGCTCTGAAAGGTTTTTTCGCTGGCGACGGCAGCCATGACGTATCCGTCCGTGGTTGCGATCGGTCCGAACATCGGACGCTGGCTCTGTTGCACCTCGAACTGCGCCCACTGCACTTCGTTCAGCGTCAGGCTCAGCATCAATTCCAGCATCGACACATCGATATGCTGGCCCATTCCGCGTGCCATGGCGCTGAAATAACGCCGCCGAAATGGCGCCGAAGGCATAGACGCCGGTCAGCACGTCGGCGTGATAGATGCCGCAAAAATCCGGCCGGCTCCGCCCGGGCTGATAGGCCAGATGCGCCATCTCGTAGCCGGAGGCCGCGTGGATGACGGGCGCATAGGCCGGCAGTTCCGCCGAGGGACCGGTCTGGCCGTATCCGGAGATCGAGCAGTAGACCAGCTTTGGATTGAGGTCGCGCAGCGACGCGTAGTCCAGCTTCAACCGCCGCATCACGCCGGGACGAAAATTTTCGACCAGCACATCTGATGTCGCGACAAGGCGGCGCACGGCCTCGATGCCCTGTGGCGATTTCAGATCGAACACGACGCTGTTCTTGCCGACGTTGAGCGAGCCGAACGCGGTGCTGCAGCCGTTGCGGACGGGCAACCGCGTTCGCATCGTCTCGCCTTCGGCGGTTTCGATCTTGATGACCTCCGCGCCCATGTCGGCCAGCATTCGGGTGCAATGGGGACCTGCGATCGTGGTCGAAAAATCGAGTACGCGGAGACCTTCAAAGCTGCCTGTCAATTTCCCCTCATCCTTGTTCGTTATTGTCATTGGTGACGCGCTCCCTCGCGGTCCGGGTCCGGGCCGTTTGCCGACACCGGGTGACCCTAATTTGTGCAGCTTCGGCAGGAAAGCCCTTAGGAACGCTTTGCATGCGAGTGTATTGTCCTCAGAAGAAAACTGGACCTTTTCTTGCATAGCTATTGATCAGCACCTGCGTCGGGCCTTGTTTGAGGGCGTTACTTGAGGGTTCTTTTCGTCACCACGGAGATGGATGACTTCATTCGGGTGGGCGGCCTTGCCGCCGTCTCAGCCGCCCTGCCCCGCGCATTGCGCTCACTGGCCGATATCAGAATCATCCTTCCGGGCTACCGGGACGTGGTCGAGCAATTCACCCATATCCAGATTCTCGGCCATTTACCGCCACTTGCGGAGATGCCGGCCTGCACGCTCGGGGTCGGCGGGACCAAGGACGGGCTGCCGGTCTACATCCTGCTTTGCCCAGAACTGTATGACCGTCCGGGCAACCCCTATGGCGATGAGAGCGGCCGGGACTGGGGCGACAACGACGTCCGCTTCGGCCGGTTTGCCTCGGCGGCCGCCGAGCTTGCGGCAGGCAGGCTGGACAAGAATTGGGCAGCCGACCTTGTCCATGTCAACGACTGGCAGGCGGCGCTGACGCCGGCCTACCTCGCCTGGAGCGGCCGGAAAATCCCCTCGATCCTGACCATCCACAACCTCGCCTATCAGGGCCTGTTTCCGAAGGAGTCGCTGCGGCGGATCGGCGCGCCGGACAATTCCTTCCATATCGACGGCCTCGAATTTTACGACAAATTGTCCTTTCTCAAGGGCGGCATCGTCTACGCCTCGCATCTCACCACCGTCAGCGAAACCTACGCCCGCGAGATCACCACACAAGAGCTCGGCTGCGGGCTGGAAGGCCTGTTGCAGATCCGTTCCGATGCCAGGCAACTCACCGGAATTTTGAACGGCATCGACGAAAGCTGGGACCCGCAGTCGTGCGAGCACCTCGCGCAGCAATTCGGTGCCGGCGACTGGCAGGGCAAGCAGGCCAATGCGGATTATGTACGTAAGCAGTTCGGGCTTGCGGTCTCGCGCGGGCCGATGTTCGCACTGGTGGCGCGCCTCGTGCACCAAAAAGGTATCGACCTCGTGCTGTCGGCCGCCGACGAGATCATCGAGGCCGGCGGCCAGATCGTCGTTACCGGCAGCGGCGAACCCGGGATCGAGCAGGCGCTGGTCGATGCGCACCGCCGCCGGCCGGACGCCATCGGCGTCACCATCGGTTTCAACGACGGCCAGGCGCGGCGGATTTTTGCCGGCAGCGATTTCACACTGATGCCGTCGCGCTTCGAGCCGTGCGGGCTGAGCCAGATGTATGCGCAGCGCTTTGGATCGCTGCCGATCGGTCACCAGACCGGCGGATTGGCCGAAACCATCAAGGACGGCGAGACCGGATTCCTGTTCGACCGTCCCTCGATGGAATCGTTCCTCGGCGGCGTGCGGCGCGCGTTCTCGACCTTCACGGCCAAGGATCGCCTGGATGCGATGCGCCGCAGCGCGATGGCACGATCCTTTAGCTGGGATCTTTCGGCTGCCTGCTACGACGCACTGTACCGCAAGACGATCGGACCGCAGGCCAGCATCTGAGCATCGTCATTCCGCCGCCGTCCGCCGCGTCTCCGGCATCATTGTCAGCATCACCAGCAGGCCCAGTGCCGCGACGCCGGCAAGCCCGAGGAAGGCCGTGCTGCTGCCGAGCTTGTCGCTGACGTAGCCGGCGAGCACGGTGCTGAGCGAGGCGCCGATGCCGGTCGCGGTGCCGACAATGCCCAGCGCCAGATTGAAGTGGCCGGTGCCGAAGGCGACATCAGCCACGATCAGCGGAATCATGACGGCGAAGACGGCGGCCGTGATGCCGTCAAACACCTGCACCGCAACCAGCAGATAGGGATCGGTGACGGTCGCAAACAGCACGCCGCGGATCGCCAGCGCGCCGAAGCCCAGCAGCAGCAGCGGCCGCCTGCCCCATTGCTGCGCCTTGCGGCCGACCGACGGCGAGGTCAGCGCCACGATCGCTTGCGGCACGATGATGCAGGCCGCGATCAGCACCGGCGCCCACTGGCTCGAGCGGGTCGTCACCACGCCCGCCATCAGCGGCAGCATCGCCGCGTTGGCCAGTTGCAGCAGGAAAATGCCTCCGGCAAAGATCAGGAGCGGCCGCTGGCGGATCAGATTGAAGACGCTGGTCGCCTTCTCGTCGGGTACCTCGCGCACCACGGCGCCATGGGCCTGCACGATATCGATCTCGCGCTCGCGGATGCGCGAGAGCGCAAACAGGGTCGGAATCGCCAGCATGAAGGTGACGAGAAATACCGCCTGGTTCGATATGAGATAACCGACGGCGCCCATCAGCGCCGCCGCCGAACCATTGCCGAGCGAGGCAAAGCGGGCGTTGCGCCCGAGCCGCTCGCCGATCGCGAACGGCCCGACCAGACCAAGGCTGATCGCGGCGATGGCGGGACCAAGCACGCAGCTCGCCAGCGCGTGCAGTGTGGCGGCGGCCGTGACGACGGGAAAGATCGGCCACAGCGCGTAGGCCAGCGCGCAACAGCCGATCGCCGCCACCGCGAAGCCCGCGACCACCCGCTCCGAACGTGCGGCATCGACAATGGCGCCGCCGGGCATTTGCCCCAGCAGGCCGACGATGCCGCCGATCGAGAGCACGAAACCGATCTCGACCTGTGTCCACTTTTGCGTCGTCAGATAGACCGCAATGAAGGGACCAAAGCCGGTCTGCACGTCGGCGAGGAAGAAGACGAACCAGTCAAGCCCATGCTGACTCTGGGACGACGGCGGCGGTTTCGGATTTTTCCCGGTCGCTGCTGCCTCCGGCGCCAACGGCACAACAGTAGCGTCGACCGGTCGCCCGCGGCGATCGTCGTCACTCCGTTCGATCGAATGGGAGGGACGCGCAACCAGACTCATCTCCTTTAGTGGTCAAACTCCCAGGGGCTCAACTTGCCGGCGGCGCCGAGCACGATCAGCGGCGTGTCTTCCTTGTATTCAGGCGCCGCGGTGACCTGTTCCTTGTTAAGCTCCAGCGTGACGGTGTCGCCCTTGCTGGCAATGCGCGCAAAGTGCAGCGCGTTCCAGTCGACCACGATTTTTCGGCTGCCGACGCCGAGGAAGCCGCCGAAATCGATCACCGCGGCGCGCACCGCGCCGCTGCGATCCACGATTACGTCAACGATGCGCCCCATGTTCTCGTTGGCGGCACTGCGAACCTCACGGCCGAGGATGCCGTGCGCATCACGCGCGCCGATCACGGTGACCGAGGGCGGCGGCGCCGGTTCCTTTGCGGTTTCCTGCGGTACCGCGCCTTTGGTTTGCGGCGGCGCATCGCTTTGCGCCCAGGCGGTTGCGAGCGTTACCAGGGCCGCGCCGATGAAAGTAACCAGCAATCTCGCGCGCATAAGGCCTCCCGTGATTCAAGGCGCGCAGCACGCGCCGTTTCAATGCGTCAAGACGATCGACACCTCGATCTGGCCGCGCGTACGTATCACCTCGAGCGATACCACCTCGCCGTGGCGGCGGACTTTCAAGTCGACGCTCGACGGCCCGAGCCTGAGGTCGCGCAGCACGACTTCGTTGAGGAATTCGGGCAAGCGCGGATCGCGCAGCCGGATCTCGCCGCGCGCGGCATCGAATTCGAGGCCGAGGGCTGCTTCCAGCAACGTGAACGGCGTCGCGCTGGCCCAGGCCTGCGGTGCGCAGGCGACGGGATAGAGCACCGGCCCCCGCCGCGGCTCGCGCTGGAATCCGCAGAACAGCTCCGGCAAGCGCCGCAAATCCATATAGCTCGCGGCATCGAACAGGCCCTTGAACAGATGCGCGACCGAATGCTTCAGCCCGTAACGCGCGAAACCGAGCGCGATCAGCGCATTGTCGTGCGGCCAGATCGACCCGTCGTGATAGGACATCGGGTTGTAGCGCGCTTCGCCGCGCGCCACGGTGCGGATGCCCCAGCCGGAATAGAATTTCTGGCTCATCAGGTCGGCGGCCACCAGCCGGGCGCGTTCGGGACTGACGATGCCGGTGAACAGCAGCTGTCCGGCGTTGGAGCTGCGCACCCGGCATGGCCGTTTGGCGCCATCGAGCGCCAGCGCGTAGGTGCCGAGTTCCTCGCACCAGAACGCCTGCTCGAAGCGTTCGGCAAGCGCCTCCGCCTCGGACACGAGCTGCCCTGCCTTTTCCGTCAATCCCAGCCGCAAGGCGCAGCGCGCGGCCAGCCGCTTGCCGGCGAACACGTAGCCCTGCACTTCCGCCAGCGCGATGTGGCCTTCCGCAAGTTCGCCGTCGGCATGGAAGATGGCGTCGAAGGAATCCTTCCAGCCCTGATTGGCCAGGCCCTGCTCGGTGGCGCGCCGATACTCGACAAAGCCGTCGCGATCGGGATCGCCTGATACGTCGATCCACTGCAATGCCGCCTCGATCGCGGGCCACAGCTCGGCCAGCGTTTCCTCGTCGCCGGTGCGTTCGACGTAGAGGCCGGCCAGCAATACGAACAGCGCGGTCGAATCGACGCTGCCGTAATACTGCGCGAACGGCACCTCGCGCAGGACGGCCATCTCGCCGCCGCGCATCTCGTGCAGGATTTTTCCGGGCTCGGCGTCATTGAGCGGGTCGATGGTCTTGGCCTGAAAGAATGCCAGGCGCTTCAGCACGCCTTTCGCGATGCGCGGATCGATCCACAGCATCTGCAAGGCGGTGATCAGGCCGTCGCGGCCGAATGTCGTCGAGTACCAGGGGATGCCGGCATAAGGGTATCGGCCCTGCGGCGTCTCCGTCATCAGCATGTTGAGGTCCGCCATCGCCTGGCACAGCACCTCGTTGAAGATGTCGTTGGAGGTTTCGATGCTCGCAGCTCCGGCAGTGGAGCGGCGCATCTCGCGCCGGTGCGCCAGCAGCCCGCGGAAGAACGGCACCGGTTTCTGCATGATCGGCCGGTTGCAGGACACCGCGATGAACAGCGAGGTGACCTGCTTCGGCGCCAGATCGAAATGATAGGTCGCCGAAGTGATCGCCAGCCGCGTCGGCCGCGGGTCGAAATGCAGCGCGGTGATGCGCGACTGCTCGTCCAGTCCGCTATATTCGAACACGACATCGGACGGCCCGAGCAATTTGGCCGAGCCGACGCCGCGGCGCGGACGGCGTTCGCCGCGCACCTCGAACAGATCGGCAAAATCATTGTCGAACAGCAGCGTGAGATCGAAACTCGCCACGCGGTCGCCGTGGTTTTGCAGGCCGATGCGCTGGTAGGCGGTGCCGCGCCACAAGAAGATCGAGCGCACGATGTGCAGCGTGTCCTTTTGCAGCACCAGCCGGCCGTTGCGATAGACGTCCGAATTGGTGAGGTCGACGGTCAGTGCCGAATTGTCGTCGCGCAGATTGGAGCCGAGCAGCAGCGGCTGCATGTCGTCCAGCACCATCTCCAGCCGGGCGAGATAGCGCGTATCGGCATTGAACAGGCCGTCCGGACCGCCGGCCGATGCGCCGATGTCGCCATGGCTGTCGAGCACAATAAATGTGTCGTCATGTTTCAGCGAGCGCCGCGGCCGCGCCGCCGGCCCCGTCATCGGGATGTAGAACGGCTGCTCGGTGACCAGTTCGATGGTGCGGCTGGTCGCGAGTTGCGTGACGACTTCGGCTGCCATTTGGACCTCGAGCTGCTCGACCCACCGAACGCAGGACGCTACTGCCTGATATCACGCCGCATGCGTGGCGAGGCGGCCCATCTCGCGCGCGACCAATTCACGGTAGGGACCCTTGCCTTGCAGGAGAAGGTCCGGCGGACCGTCCTCGATGATCCGGCCGCCCTGCAGCATCACCACGCGGTCGAAGTTGCGCAGCGTCGCGAGCCGATGGGCGATCGCCACCACGGTGCGTCCGCGCATCAGCCGCGACAGCGACTCGCGGATCGCTTCCTCCGACTCCGTATCCAGCGCCGCGGTTGCCTCGTCCAGCAGCAGGATCGGCGCGTCTTTCAGGAACGCCCGCGCGATGGCGATGCGCTGGCGCTGCCCGCCGGATACCTTGATACCACGGTCGCCGACGATGGTCGCCATGCCCTCCGGCAGCGAGTTGATGAAATCGCATCGCGCCGCCATGGCCGCGCGCAGCACCTCATTATCGGTGGCGTTCGGACGGCCGTAGCGGATGTTTTCGAGGATCGAGCGGTGGAACAGCGAAATGTCCTGCGGCACCACCGAGATCGCGGCGCGCAAGCTCAGCTGCGTGACCCTTGAAATATCCTGACCGTCGATCGTGATGCTGCCGTGGCCGACGTCGTAGAAGCGTTGCAGCAGCGTAAAGAGACTCGATTTGCCGCCGCCGGACTGGCCGACCAGGCCCACACGTTGCCCCGGCTGAATCCGCAAGCTGAATTTGTCGAATACCTGCTGGCCGCCTGGATAGCGGAACGAGATGTTGTTGAACGCGATCGCCGCACCGCTCTTGACCAGCGGTTCGGCTTCCGGGTGGTCTTTCAGATCGTGCGGCAGCAACAGCGTCGCGATCGCTTCGGTCAGGCGGGCGACATGCTGGGTGACGTCGACCAGCGCCACCGCGAGATCCCGCGTCGCGCTCAGGATGGCAAGCCCGAGCGTGCAGACCAGCACGACATCGCCCGTCGTAGCCGCGCCGCGCTCCCACAGCGTGATCGCCCACCATAGCAGCGCGATGGTCAATACCACGGTGATCCCGGCGTGGGTCAGCCGCAGCTTTTCGAGATAGCGCAGGCTTCGTCCACGCGCGGTCAGTTCCCGGTTGACGGTGGCGTCGAACCGGTCGTGCTCATGGCTCAGGCCGCAAAACGCCCGCACCAGCGGCATGTTGTTGATGACGTCGACCATTTCGCCATCGACGGCGGCGGCCTTGTCGGCAAAATCGTCGTGCAGCGGCTTTCCGGCCGCCGCCATGTGGAACATGGCGATCACCATGATTGTGGCGATGACGATCATGATGGCGGACATCGTCAGGCTAACGGTTCCAATCAGCGCGATCGCGGAAACCGTCGCAATACAGGGCGGCAACACATTCCAGACGAACATGTTTTCGACCGTGTAGACCGCGTTCGAGGTCGCGGTGATCCGGCTGGTCAGCATCCCCGGCAGCCGGTCCGAGAAATAGCTCGGCGCATGTCCGGTCAGATGGCGGAACATGTCGCGGCGCAAATCGCCGGTGACGCCGACGAAGGTGAAGCTCGCCGTCCAGCTTGCCACCCGCCACAGGAAATTGTCAGCGGCGATCAGCGACATGAGAAAAACGAATGCCAGCCATACGCCGCCCGCGCGGGCCGGTCCCGCCGACAGGCTGTCGACCAGGTTCTTGACGCCGTACTGCGTGCCTACCGAGCAGGCAACCGCTGCAACGACGGCAATCAGGATCACCGAATGCGCGCCAGCGCGTTTGCGCAGATAGCGCAACACAAACGGAAACGGGCGGTGTGCATATCCGGAAAGATTGTCCATATTTTCTGCAAACCTGTTGGAGGTGAACGAGAATTTCTAGGTCATCTTCTCGCGCACGATTACGTGAAGAACACTGCCCTGGATTCCGCAGCACGAGGCCATCACCACGCAACATTCCTGCAGCATCGACATTGAATAAACTCTGCTCATTGCGGATGGCATCAACAAGACCACGGCGTGGAAGAAGCAAGAATGCGTTTCATCAAAGGAACTTCGCAGATGCGAGAACGTTCCCCTGAAATGGCACGCCGGTGCCAATCGTGGGCCAGGGCTTTTGTTCACATGCATGACAAACAGGAGACGCAGGAATGCGCATCGCGCAGGTTGCCCCGCTGACGGAGGCTGTTCCC
Organism: uncultured Alphaproteobacteria bacterium; assembly: GCA_963731915.1. Lineage (GTDB taxonomy): Bacteria > Pseudomonadota > Alphaproteobacteria > Rhizobiales > Xanthobacteraceae > Bradyrhizobium. Next base: position 28,874 of record CAVSXQ010000044.1, on the reverse strand, counting down.
CCGAAACTTTATGGAGGCACCGAGCGGGTGGTGCACTGGCTGACCGAAGAACTGGTGACGCTGGGACATGACGTCACCCTGTTCGCGAGCGGCGATTCGCGGACATCGGCGAAGCTCGACGCGACCTGGCCCAAGGCGCTGCGTCTCGACGGCGCGGTTCGCGACCCCAATGCGCTGCACATGGTGATGCTGGAGCGCGTCCGCCAAAAATGTGACGACGAGGAATTCGACTTCCTGCACTTCCATCTCGACTATTATCCGTTCTCGCTGTTCTACCGGCAGCCGACGCCGTTCCTCACCACGCTGCACGGCAGGCTGGACCTGCCCGAACATCAGCCGGTGTTCACGACGTTCTCCAAGGTTCCCGTGATCTCGATCTCGAATGCGCAGCGGCGGCCGGTGCCGCAGGCCAACTGGGTGCGAACCATCCACCACGGCCTGCCGGAAAACCTGCTGACGCCGCAATCGACGAGACCGTCCTATCTCGCGGTGCTGGGACGGATCGCGCCGGAAAAGGGCGTCGATCGCGCCATCAAGATCGCGACACGGTGCGGCATTCCGCTGAAGATCGCCGCCAAGGTCGATCGCGCCGACCAGGATTATTATGACGAACTGATCCGGCCGATGATCGAGAACAATCCGCTGGTGGAGTTTATCGGCGAGATCAGCGACCACGAGAAGCCGGACTTTTTGAGCGGGGCGATCGGGCTATTGGTGCCGATCGACTGGCCGGAGCCGTTCGGCCTCGTCATGATCGAAGCGATGGCCTGCGGGACGCCGGTCATCGCCTATAACCGCGGCTCGGTCGCCGAGATCATCGACGACGGGCTGACGGGCTTTGTGGTGGAAGACCAGCTCAGCGCGGTCGCCGCGGTCGATCGGCTGCCGCAACTGGATCGCGCGCGCATTCGCCAGGTGTTCGAGCGACGCTTTACCGCGCGCCGCATGGCGCTCGACTATCTCGCCGCCTATCGCGGCCTGATGGAAGAAGCCGAACCGCGCATCAAGCTGGTGAGCAGCGCGGAGTAATACGGACGGATGCTCGCCGTCATTGCGAGGAGCGAAGCGACGAGCAATCCAGAGTCCTTGCCACGGCTCTGGATTGCTTCGTCGCTTCGCTCCTCGCAATGACGGTGCGGTGCTGCGCTAGCTCACCGCCGTCCGCTTCGGCTCGACGATCTCGAACATCCGCGGGAATTCGTCCATCAGCATCATCAATTCGCCAAGCCGGAGCGGATTGCCTGAAAATTTGATCTTGCCGCTGCCGACCGCATCCTGGAATGTCGTCAGCTTGGCGATGACCTCGTCGAGCGTGCCGCGCGCCAGCGTGAAGCCGGCGTCGGCCTCGGCGGCTTGCGCGCCAGCCGTATAGGTCAGCGCGGAATTCTCCAGGTTGAGGATGAAGTTCTCGCCGGTGTCGGTAAAACTCCAGTTCAGCACGATGCGCTTGCCCTCGGCCTTGGGGCCGTTGAGGCGGACGCCGAGCACGTCCCATAGCTGCTCGGTGCGAAGCGCCGCCAGCGTTTCGCGCGGCATCGGCGAACGCGGCGGCACCTTTGGCATGCCCTGCCGGAGCTCCTGGGCGCCGAACAGATAGGCGTTGCGCCAGGTCGAGCTTTCGGCGGCGTAGCCCAGCTGCTCAAAGGTGTCGGCGAGCATCGCGCGCGCGGCCGGATTGTCCGGTTCGGCGAATACGAGATGGCTGAGCGCCTGCGCCACGAAGCGGAATTCGCCCTTGGCAAAATCCTTCCGCGCTCGCTCGAGGATCGCGGCGGCACCGCCCATATATTCGACGTACTTCTTGCCGGACTCGACCGGCGGCAAGCGGATCGAGATTGACGGGATTGGCGTCATACCAGCCGAGATATTTTTGGTAGATCGCCTTCACATTGTGCCGGATATGACCGTAATAGCCGCGGCCGTGCCAGGCGCCGTCGAGACTCTTCGGCAGGCGGACGGTCTCGGCGATCTCGGCCGCGGTCAGCCCGTGATTCATCAGGCGGATGGTCTGGTCGTGCGCGAACTTGTAGAGGTCGCGCTGCTGGCGGATCATGGTGTCGATGCGCTCGTGACCCCAGACCGGCCAATGGTGCTGGCCGCACATCGCGTCCGCCTTGCCGCCCCACATGTGCAGGGCTTCGCCGAGATATTTCGACCAGGCCAGCGCATCGCGCACATCGGCGCCGCGGAACGGCAGCAGATTGTGAAAATTATGCGTGCAGTTTTCCGCAAGGTTGAGCAGCTTGTAGCGCGGGATGAAGAAATGCATCTCGGCCGGCGCTTCGCTGTTCGGCGCCATCTGGAATTCGAATTCGAGCCCGTCGATGGCCCGCTTGTCGCCGGTGGCAATGATGAGGTCGGTCGGCCGCAGCAGCGCCACCGAACCCGCGGCCATCGACTTGCCGAGCCCGCAATCGACCTGCCCGCGCACGCCCTTGGCGAGCAACGGCCCGAACTGGTATTGCGCCCGGCGCAGCATCGCGGGGCCGGCGATGATGTTTTCGGAGACCGCATGCTCCATGAAAAAATTCGGCGCGATGATCGGCACCTTGCCGCCAGCGAATGTCGCGTCGTCAAGCACGCCGCGGGCGCCGCCCCAATGGTCGGTATGGGTGTGGGTGAAGATGACGGCCGCCACCGGCCGCTTGCCGCGATGCTCGAAGTAGAGCTCCATCGCGGCGCGCGCGCCTTCGATCGAGGTCAGCGTATCGACCACGATCACGCCGCTGTCGCCCTCGATCAGCGTCATGTTGGCGATGTCGAGGCCGCGCACCTGATAGACGCCCGGCACCACCTCGAACAGGCCGTGGTTCATGTTGAGGCGCGACTGCCGCCACAGGCTCGGATCGACCGTCGGCGGCGCTTTTTCCTCGCCAAGGAAGCCGTAGGGTTCGAGGCTCCAGACCACCCTGCCCTGCGCGATTCGCGATCCGCGCGTTTTCGACCGTGCCGAGGAAGCCGCGTTTGGCATCGTCGAAGTCTCTGACGTCGGAGAACGGCAGCGCCTGCAGCGTTGCCGCGTGCTGCGCGATCACGGAAGCGGAAGCGTCCTTTGGAGACTTCGATCGGCCTTTCGCCGCTGGCTGGCTGGGTCATACTCATAGCACTCCCTCGCGTGACGAAAACAGAACTCGAAAATCCGGCTTCAGCGAAACTCCAGCCCGTCGAACTGGCCTGAGTTGCGCCATGCATCGATATATTTGAAGTAGGCCAGCGCGCCCGCGGGATGGCCGACATTGAGCCGCGCCGCCGGACCGGGCTCGCGCCCCTCATTGTTGTAGTAGCCGGGCGTGCAGTCGGGCGAGCCGATCATCCGTCCTGCGCCGGTCAGCAGCAGCTCGATCCAGCGATCCTCGGCCTCTTTGGTAACCTCGATCTCCTTGAAGCCGTTTGACCGGGCATGGCCGACCATCAAGGCGATGGTTTTTGCAGCCTCGGTCAGATTGTGCGGCACGTTGGAGATGAGGTTGGCGCCCTGCGTCGGCTGCACGAAGAATGCGTTCGGGAAACCATGGACGTGGATGCCGTGCTTGGTGCGCATTCCCTCCGCCCAATGGTCCGACAGTTTGACGCCGCCACGCCCGGTCAGATCGAAGCCGGACCGCCGTCGATATTCGGTGCCGACCTCGAACCCCGAGGCATAGATGATGCAGTCGAGCTTGTATTCCTTGCCCGCGACGACGACGCCGTTTTCGGTGATCCGCTCGACCCCCTTGCCGTCGGTATCGACCAGATGCGTGCCTGGTGTATTGAAGGCCTGCAGATATTCGTCGTGGAAACACGGCCGCTTGCAAAGCTGGCGATACCAGGCCTTCAGCTTCGCGGCGGTCTCGCGATCGCCGACGATGGTGTCGACCCTGCGAGCGGATTTCCTCCATCTTCTCGAAATCGGAATCCTCAAAGGCCGCCAGCATGTTTGGCGGCGTCCTTTGCTCGGGCGGAAGCAGAACGATCTTTTCGCGGATCCGGCGCGCCAGATCGGTCCAGCCGTCCTGGACCAGATCTTCCTTCGCGTTGCCGCCGGCCTGGTTCGCGGTAAAATTCTCGAGCCAGCGCTGTTGCCAGCCGGGCGTCGCGATCCCGGCAAACCATTTTGGATCGATCGGCGCGTTGGCGCGGACATCGATGGAAGACGGCGTGCGCTGGAAGACGTACAGTTCCTTGCAGGCGCGCGCGAGATGCGGCACGCACTGCACGGACGTCGCGCCGGTGCCGATGATGCCGACGCGCTTGTCCGCCAGTTTTTCCATCGGCGCGCCGCGCCAATCGCCGCCGGTGTAGTCGTAATCCCAGCGGCTGGTATGGAACGAGTGCCCCTTGAACTGCTCGATGCCTGCAATGCCGGGAAGTTTTGGGACGTGCAGCGGGCCCGTGCCCATGCCGATGAATTGCGCGGTGAAAGCATCGCCGCGGTTGGTGCGAATGAGCCAGCGCGATTTTGCTTCGTCCCAGTCGAGGCTTTCCACCTGGGTGTGGAACAGCGCGTTGGCGTAGAGACCGAATTGATTGCCGATGCGCTGGCAGTGCGCGAGGATCTCCGGCGCATGCGCGTATTTCTCCGACGGCATGTGCCCGGTTTCCTCGAGCAGGGGCATATAGACCAGCGAAGCCGTGTCGCATTGCGCGCCGGGATAGCGGTTCCAGTACCAGGTGCCGCCGAAATCGCCGCCCTTCTCGATGATGCGGACGTCCTTGATGCCGGCCTCGGAAAGCCGCGCCGCGGTGGCGAGACCCGCAAAACCGCCGCCGATAAAAGCGAAGGTGACGTGATCGGTCTTTGGCTCGCGCGGCGTGACCGGCGTATAGGGATCGTCGAGATAGTGGGCGAGTTGCCCCTTGACCTGAAGATACTGATCGTTGCCGTCGGGCCGCAGCCGCTTGTTGCGCTCCTCCAGATATTTTTGGCGCAACCGCTCCTTGTCGATGGTGCGGGTTTGTCGAGACTGGGGTTGGTCAGTGATCGTCATCCGAAGACGCCCTTCAGTTCATCTGCACATCGCCAAGCCTTAGCACTGCTCAAGCCGGGTGCGCAGCAAGATATGGTGAGTTGGCGACCGACCATTGCGGCATCGGCTCCATGCGAAAGATCTGCCGCAGATGCACTTCGTCGGGGCCATCGCCGATGCGCAGCAACCTTCCCCACGCCAGCGCCTGATGGATCGGCGTATCCTCCGAGCCGCCCATCGCGCCGAACACCTGCATGGCGCGATCGGCGATCCTTTGCAGCATCGCGGGCACCGCGACCTTGAGCAGGGACACGTCGCGCCAATTCTTTATTGAAGAACTTGCGCCGTGGTGGCCGGCCCGGTCGAGCAGCCACGCACAGCGGTAAGCGAGCAGCCGCGCCTGCTCGAGCTCGACGCGGGATTCGGCGATCCAGCGCTGCACGGTGTCGTACTGGATCACGGTGCGGCCGAAGGCCGAGCGTTCGGATGCGCGCACCATCATCAATTCGATCAGCAGTTCGCACAGCCCGATCGAACGCATGCAATGATGGATGCGCGCCGGACCGAGACGGACCTGCGCCACCCGAAAACCCTCGCCTTCGCGCGCCCAGCAGGTTTTCGGCGGGCACGCGGACATTCTCAAAAGTGAGTTCGCCGATCGGCGCGACATGGTCTTCGCAGCCCATCCAGCGCAGCCGCCGGACCAGGCGGACGCCGGGCGCATCCATCGGCACCATGATGCAGGAGTGACGGCTGGTGCGGTCGGCATCCGCATTGGTCACGCCCATCACAATGAGGAAACTGCATTGCGGATGCGCCGCACCGGTGATGAACCATTTGCGGCCGTTGATGATGTAGTCGCCGCCGTCGCGGACCATTGTGGTCGCGATATTGGTGGCGTCCGATGATGCGACATCCGGCTCGGTCATGCCGAAGGCGGAGCGGGTCTTGGCTTCGAGCAGCGGCTGCAGCCAGCGCGTCTTCTGTTCCGGCGTCGCGCAATTCTGCAGCGCGATCATGTTGGGGACGTCGGGCGCCTGGCAGTTGAAGACCTCGGGCGCCCAGAACAGCCGGCCCATGATTTCGGCCAGCGGCGCGTATTCGAGATTGGAAAGCCGCGTGCCGGGCTCGTCCGCCGCAAGCTCCGGCAGGCCGAGATTCCACAGGCCCGCGGCGCGCGCCTTGCTCCTGCAATTCGGCCATGAAGGGCGGCGTTTCGCTGTTATCAGCGACGTGCGCGAGCCAGGCGCGATGGCGCGGCAGCACTTCGGCGTCGAAAAAAGCCTGCAGCTTGCTTCCGCCACTGCTCCGACCTGCGCTGAAAGATCGAAATCCATGCCGTCTCCCGCTTTTGGGCGGCACACTAAGCCCATATCGACACGAATTGCAAATTTGTTTCGATATATTGACAAATACTACCAATTTTTGACCATTATTTCGTATGGCTGCGCTTTCGTCCGCTGAGCTCCAGGCCGACCCATCGTTTGCGACGACGCTTGCGCATGGGCTCGACGTGCTGGCCGCGTTCCGCAACGGCGCAGGCTCGCTGTCGAATGCCGACATCGCGCAGCACACCGGGCTGTCGCGGCCGACGGTGTCGCGGCTGACCTACACGCTGGCGCAACTCGGCTATCTCAAGCGCGACGCCAAGGGCCGTTTCGAACTCGGGCTCGGAATTCTCGCCGCCGCCTATCCGGTGCTGTCGGCGCTAAAAGTGCGGCAACTGGCGCGGCCGCTGATGCGGGACTTTGCAGCCTACACCGGCGGCACCGTCTCGATCGCGATGCCGCTCGGCCTCGACTTCATCTATGTCGAAACGCTGCGCACCACCGATGCCGTGCCGCATGTGCCCGATGTCGGCTTTACCAGCACGATGGCGACCACCGCCGTCGGCCGCGCACTGCTGTCGCTCTATACGCCGATGAGCTGCAGCGCCACGTCGAGACCGTGAAGGCGGAACGTCCGCACGAACTGGATTATGTGCGGAAGCGAACGCTGCCCGACATCGAACTCTGCAAGGAACGGGGATTTGCGGTTTCGCTCGGCGAATGGCGGCGCGAGATCTTTGGCGTCGCCGCGCCGCTCTACCGGACGCCGAATCGGCGATTGCCTTTCCGTCAATTGCGGCATTCCTTCATTCCGCTTCAATGCGGAGCAGATCGAGCGCGAATGCGGGCCGCGCATCCTTGGCCTTGCCCGCAGCATCAGATCGCTGGCGGCGACAGTCTAGGCCACGGCAAGACATAACGCATCGCTCGAACGATGCGGCAACAATGGGAGGGGAGAATGCGAGGCATCAAGGCCGCGTTTAGACTGCCGTGGGCTGCCGCCGCCATCATGCTGGCCGGCGCCGCGTCGGCGCAAGCAGCCGGACAATTATCCGAACCGGCCGATCCGCATCATCGTGCCCTACCCTGCCGGCGGCATCGTCGACATGGTCGCGCGCGCGGTCACCGAACAGGTCGGCCGCGATTTGAAGACGCCGATCGTGGTGGAGGCAAGGGCCGGCGGCAACAGCAATATCGGCACATCAGCCGTCGCGCGCAGCGAGCCCGACGGCTACACCTGGCTGGTGACGGGACCGGCGGTGCTGGTCAATCCCGGCCTCTACAAGGACGCCGGCTGGGACGTGAAGGATTTTCGGTGCGTTGGGCTGGCGGTATGGACCCAGGCCGTCGCGGTCGTGCATCCCTCGATGCCGGTCAAGACCATCGGCGAGTTTGTCGAATACGCGCGCGCGAGGCCCGGCCAGCTCAATTTCGGCAATCCCGGCACCGGCTCCTCGATCGACCTCTCCGCGCAAAAGCTGTTTCAGGCCGCCAACATCCAACTGACCAATGTCGGCTACAAGGGCCAGCCGCAGGCTCTGCTCGACCTGATGAGCAATCTGATGCATTTCGAGATCGTCTCGATGGCGCTGGCGCTGCAGCACATCAAGGCGGGCAGCATCAAGCCGCTCGCCGTGCTCACGCATTCGCGCGTCGCCGATCTGCCCGATGTGCCGACGATCGCGGAAGCCGGATATGCCAGCGCGGCCTATGTGCCCTGGTACGGCATCTACGTGCCGGCAGCGACGCCGGATGCGCTGGCCGAGAAAATCAACAAGGCGATCAACAACGCCCTGCAAAATCCGGATGTGCAGCGGCAGCTTTCAATATCCGACATCCCGGGCAAGCCGATGTCGCTCGGCGAACTTGCGGCGCTGATGAAGGCGACCACGAGAAGCTGAGCGTGGTGGTGAGACGGCGGGCATGGCGCTGCAATAGCGGCAAGCGCGACCGATCGTCGCTTCGTGCTGGTAAGCTGGGCGCTTGCCCACTCGCGGCCCGTGACTGCTCTCGCTGATGCCGCACGTGGCTTGCGCTCCCGATCTGCCTGCCTGTTCAACGCATTTTCCCGCGTCGCATAGCTTCGTTATGCGTTGCCGTTATGGCCGCACTGCGCGGAGAGCTTGGATGGTCGCGCCAAACCCGGCAACACCGATGGATCAAGTTTCATCCACGACCAGCGGACGCGTTTTGTTGATTTGAACCATTTCAAGTTCCGGATCAAAAATCGTCGCAGGGTTCCTTCGGTGGATTGGACCCAACAAGGGGACGCGCGATGGCAAATCTCAATATCAATGGCAAAAACGTCAATGTCGACGTCGAGGACGATACGCCGCTGCTTTGGGCGATCCGCGAAAACGTCGGCCTGACCGGCACCAAATATGGTTGCGGCATCGCACAATGCGGCGCCTGCACCGTCCATCTCGACGGCGTGGCGATGCGCTCCTGCGGCGTCAGGTCAGCGAAGCCGTCGGCAAGAAGATCACCACCATCGAGGGCCTCGCCGCCAACGGCGCGCTGCACAAGGTGCAACAGGCCTGGGTCGACAACGACGTGCCGCAATGCGGCTATTGCCAGAGCGGCATGATCATGGCGGTCGCGGCGCTTCTGAAGGAAAAGCCGAAGCCGACCGACGCGGATATCGACGCCGCGATCACCAATATCTGCCGCTGCGGCACCTTCCAGCAGGTGCGCGAGGCGATCCACGCCGCCGCGAAGGCGTGAGGGAGGCAGCCATGAACATAGCCATCAAATTCGACCGCCGCGCTTTCGTCGTCGGCACCGCCGCAGCCGGCGGCGGCCTTGCGCTCGGCCTCGACATTCCCTTTGGCGGCCCGCCCGTCGTGCGCGCCGCCGACGGCTCGCCCGAAATCAACGTCTGGGTCGTGATCCGGCCCGACGACACGTCGTGATCCGCATCGCCCGCTCGGAAATGGGCCAGGGCACCCTCACCGGCCTCGCCCAACTCGTCGCCGAAGAGCTCGAATGCGACTGGTCGAAAGTCACGACCGAATATCCGACGCCGGGACAAAGCGTCGCCCGCAAACGCGCCTGGGGCGATTTCTCGACCGGCGGCAGCCGCGGCATCCGCAACTCGCAGGAATATGTCCGCCAAGGCGGCGCCGCCGCGCGCATAATGCTGATCCAGGCCGCGGCCAACGAATGGAAGGTGCCGGCGTCGGAATGCACCGCGGCCAACAGCGTCATCACCCATAGCCGTCGGGCAAGACCACCACCTACGGCAAGGTGGCCGAAGCCGCGGCGAAGCTGAAGTCCCGCCGAAGGACATCAAGCTGAAGGATCCGAAGGAATGGAAGATCGCCGGCAAGTGCGTGAAACGGCTCGACACCGTCGACAAGACCAACGGCAAGATGATCTACGGCATCGACGTCAAGCTGCCGGGCATGCTGAACGCCGCGATCAAGGCTTGTCCGGTGTTTGGCGGCAAGCTCAAGAGCTACGACGAAGCCAAGGTCATGGGCATGAAGGGCGTCAAGAAGGTGGTGCGGGTCTACGACACCGACCGTCGCCGTCGTCGCCGATACCTGGTGGCACGCCAAGACCGCGCTCGATGCGCTGCCGATCGTCTGGGACGAAGGCGAGAACGCCAAAGTCTCCAGCGAATCCGATCGCCAAATGGCTCGCCGAAGGTCTCGACAATGCGCAGCCGGCTTTTGTCGGCAACCAGAATGGCGACGCCAAAGCCGCCATCGCGGGCGCCGCCAAGAAGGTCGAGGCGGTCTACAGCTATCCCTACCAGAACCACGCCGCATGGAGCCGATGAACGCCACGGCGCTCTACACGCCGGAGAAATGCGAGGTCTGGACCGGAACGCAGAATGGCGAAGCCGCGTTCGCCGCCGTGCTGGATGCTTCCGGCCTGCCCGCCGACAAATGCGAAGTCCACAAGCAGATCCTCGGCGGCGGCTTTGGCCGGCGCGGCATGACCGACTATGTGCGGCAGGCGGTGTCTGATCGCCAAGCAGATGCCGGGCACGCCGGTCAAGCTGATCTGGTCGCGCGAAGAGGACATGCAGCACGGCACCTACCATCCCGTGACGCAATGCAAACTGACCGGCGCGTTCGACGCCGACAACAATCTGACCGGCATTGCATATGCGCATTTCGGGCCAGTCGATCCTGTTCGCGGTGCTGGCCGGCAGCGCTGGAGGACGGCAAGGATCCCGCCGCATTCCAGGGCCTCAATCCGACCGGCGACTTCGCCTTCGGCTACTCGGTGCCGAACCTGCTGATCGACCATTCGATGCGCAACCCGCACGTCCCGCCCGGCTTCTGGCGCGGCGTGAACGTCAACCAGAACGCGATCTATATCGAATGCTTCATGGATGAGCTGGCGCATGCGGTCGGACAGGATCCGCTGGAATTCCGCCGCAAGCTGATGGCAACATCCGAAGCATCTTGCCGTGCTCAATGCGGTCGCCGAAAGTTCGGCTGGGGCAAGCCGGCGCCGCAGGGCATCTATCGCGGCCTCGCGCATTTCATGGGGTACGGCAGCTATGTCGCGGCGGCCGCGGAAATCTCCGTGACCGGCGGCAACAAGATCAAGGTGCACCGCATCGTCGCCTCCACCGATCCGCGGCCTTGCCGTCAATCCGGCGCAGATCGAACGGCAGATCGCGGGCTCCTTTGTCTACGGCCTGTCGGCCTGTTCTACGGCGGATGCACGGTGAAGAATGGCCGCATCGAGCAGGACAATTTCGACACCTACAACTCGATGCGCATCAGCGAGATGCCGAAGGTCGAGTTCGATCATCATGCCGTCCGGCGGCTTCTGGGGCGGCGTCGGCGAGCCGACGATCTGCGTGGCGGCGCCCGCGGTGCTCAACGCCTATTTCGCGGCGACCGGCAAACGCATCCGCTCGGTGCCGCTGAAGGACCAGAACATCACCTTTGCCTGACAGGACAAGCGGCGGCCCTCAAGGCCGCCGCTCCAACATTTCGGGAGGTCGACGATGAACGCGCTGCGCATCGCATTGGGCATTGCAACGGTCGTGGCATCGAGCGTGCCGGTGCTTGCGGCCTCCACTCCCCCGCCCGGAGCTGCATCCTGCTCAGGCTGCCATTCCGCCGGGGCAAGGTCGGCTGCGACCGTCTCGCGGCTGTACGGCCGCGATGCCGGCGAAATCACGACCGCAATGACCGGGTTCCGCGACGGCTCGCTTCCCTCTACGGTGATGAACCGCATCGCAAAGGGTTTTTCCGACGACGAGCTGCGCGCGATTGCGGCGTGGCTCGCGGCACAGAAGTAAGGGGCGCAGGCATGGGCAAGAACCATCGCATCAGCCGCCGGGATTCTTGGGCACGGCGCTGCCGCAGCAACGGCGCTGGCGTTTCCGCTGCCCGCCTTCGCGCAAGCCGCGGCGCGCGTCGTCGTGGTCGGCGGCGGTTTTGGCGGCGCCAGTTGTGCGCGCGCGCTGAAACAGATCGAGCCGAAACTGCAGGTCACGCTGGTCGAGCCGAACCGGACTTTGTTGCCTGCCCGTTCAGCAACGAGGTGATTGGCGGACTGCGCTCGATCGAGGAGCAGCAATTCGGCTATGACAAGATCGCCGCCGGCGGCGTGACCGTGGCGGCGCAGGAGGCAACGGCCGTCGATGCAGCGGCGCGGACCGTCGGGCTCGCCGACGGCACGAGGCTCGGCTACGACCGGCTGGTGCTGTCTCCCGGCATCGATCTGCGTTTCGGCGCGCTGCAGGGCTACGACGAAGCCGCGGCTGCGAAGATGCCGCATGCCTGGAAAGCGGGCGAGCAGACGCTGCTGCTGCGCAAGCAGCTCGAGGCCATGGACGACGGCGGCCTGGTGGTGATCGCAGCGCCCGCCAATCCCTATCGCTGCCCGCCGGGGCCTTACGAACGCGCCTGCCTGATCGCGCATTATCTGAAGACCAAAAAGCCGCGCTCAAAGCTGCTGATCCTCGACGCCAAGGATACGTTCTCGAAACAGCGCCTGTTCCAGAACGCCTGGAAGGAACTGTATCCGGGAATGATCGAATGGGTGTCGCTCTCGCAGGGCGGCAAGGTCAACGCCGTCGATCCTGCGACCAACACGCTCATCACCGATTTCGGCAACCACACCGCAAATGTGGCGAATGTCATTCCGCCGCAACGGGCCGGCCGGATCGCCGCATCGCCGGCGCGGCCGACAACACCGGCTGGTGCGCCATCGATCCCGTCACCTTCGAATCGAAATCGGCGCCGAACATCCATGTCATCGGCGATGCCGGCATTGCCGGCGGCATGCCCAAATCCGCCTTTGCCGCGAATGCGCAGGCCAAGATTTGCGCGAGCGCGATTGCGACGCTGCTCGCGGGCGGAACGCCCGGCGCGCCGAAACTGATCAACACCTGCTACAGCCTGGCCGCGCCCGGCTATGGCATTTCGGTCGCCGGCGTCTACCAGCCGAAGAACGGACTACTGGCCGACGTCGAGGGCGCCGGTGGGGTCAGCCCGGCGGAAGCGCCGCGCGAGTTCCGCGCGCGCGAGGCGACTATGCCCAATCCTGGTTCGCGACCATCACGGCGGAAGTCTTTGGCTAGACGCACGCATCGCATGTCGGGCCCGATCCTTGCCGGCGCGTTTCGCTCTGCCCGGCGTCGCCGCGGCGCAGGAACCCGCAATACACCGTCGTTGGCGACGCCATCCGCAATCGCTCACGAATGCGCGAGGCGACGCAACGCGCGGGCGCACGCTCGTTCTCGACCGATCCAGCACTTGCATCCTTTGCCACAGCGGCCCATTTCCCGAACAGAAATTCCAGGGCGATCTGGCCCCGGACCTTGCCGGTTCCGGCAGCCGCTGGTCGGAGGGGCAGCTTCGGCTGCGGCTGGTCGATGCCTCGCGCCTCAATGCCGAGACGATCATGCCGTCCTATTACCGGATCGACGGCCTCACCGCGTCGGTTCGGCATGGCAGGGCAAACCGATCCTCTCGGCTGAACAAATCGAGGATTCTTGGCTTTTCTGGTAACGTTGCGCGAATAGGATTTGATCTGATGCAGGACGAAGCCACCCGACGCGATTTCCTCGCCCTTGCCGGCGGCGCCACCATGCTCGCGGTCGTGCGCTGCGGCCGGCGCGAAGCCACTCCCGCGACGATGGCATCCGCCATCCGCAACGTTGTCGGCGGCGCAGCATCAAGACCGGCAAGGTCAAGCTCGACATCCGCCCTGGTCGAGAACGGCAACGCCGTTCCGATGACGGTCAGGGTCGGCACCCGATGGCAGCCGAAGACTACGTCAAGAGCATCCACGTCTTCAACGAGAAGAACCCGCAGCCGAATATCGGCAACTTCTATTTCAGCCCCGGGCCGGCCGCGCCCAGGTTTCGACCCGCATCCGGCTCGCCGACACCCAGAAGATCATCGCGATCGCAAAGCTCTCCGACGGCACGTTCTGGTCCGCCAGCGTCGATGTCGTGGTGACGCTTGCGGCCTGCACCGAGGAGCCAGTCTGATGGCGTCAGCCTGATCAACGTTCCGGCGAAAGCGAAACGCGGCGAGATCATCGAGATCAAGACGCTGATGTCGCACATCATGGAAACCGGCTATCGCCATACGGCTACAGGCGAAGTCATCCCGCGCGACATCATCACCAGCTTCACCTGCCGCTTCAACGGCAACGAGATCTTTCGCGCCGATCTGTTCCCGGCGATCTCGGCCAATCCCGTTCTTCACCTTTTTCACGACCGCGACCGAAAGCGGCAAGTTCGAGTTCGAATGGATCGGCGACAAGGGATTTTCGGAAACCGCTTCGGCCTCCATCACCGTCGAATGAGGTCTGCCGGCACGATAGCGCCGTGCTGCTGATCGCGGCGAGCGCCGCGGCCGCGGAAATTCCCGAAGCCGAACGCCGCTCCGGTTCCACCTTCATGGCGCCGGACACCCAGGCGATGCAGGACGACGACACCGCCAATCCCGGCATGCTCTGGGTGCTCGACGGCGAGGCGCTCTGGAAGAAGAAGGCCGGCAGCGCCGAAAGGCCTGTGCCGATTGCCACGGCGACGCCGGCACAAGCATGAAGGGCGTCGCGGCCCGCTATCCCGCCTTCGACGAGCGCGCGGCCGCCCGGTCGATCTCGAGCAGCGCATCAATCTGTGCCGCGCCGACCGGCAGCAGGCGACGCCGCTTGCCTATGAAAGCCGCGAGTTGCTGGCGCTGACCGCATTCGTCGCGAGGCAGTCGCGCGGCATGCCGATCGCGACCGGTGACGATCCCCGGCTGGAGCCCTTTGTCGAAAAGGGCCGCGCGCTATTCATCGCAGCGGCAGGGCCAGCTCAATCTGGCCTGCGCCAATTGCCATGACGACAACTGGGACAAGCGGCTGGCGGGTTCGGCGATCACGCAGGGGCATCCGACCGGCTATCCGATCTACCGGCTGGAATGGCAATCGCTCGGCTCGCTGCAGCGGCGGCTGCGGGACTGCATGGCCGGCATCCGGGCGCAAGCTTATGATTATGGCGCGCCGGAACTGGTCGAGCTCGAGCTCTATCTGATGTCGCGCGCGCGGGGAATGCCGATGGAATCGCCGGCGGTGCGGCCGTAACCAGCGCATCCGGCCATGGCCGGATTGCATGCCTTGGCGCACGGCCAGCCTTGCGGCGCAACGGGCCCTGCCCGTATCCTCGGCCAATTCCGACAACAAGACTATTCGGAGAAACGCCATGAACCCGCCGGTGAGCTCACCCGCCATCAAGATCGTCAAATCGGTTCGCGAACAGGTCAGCCCGGAGGAGTGGCAGGTCCGCGTCGATCTCGCCGCCTGCTACCGCCTGGTGGCGATGTACGGCTACACCGAGATGATCGCCAACCACATCTCGTGCGCGTGCCCGGAACCAAGGACCAGTTCCTGCTCAACCCCTACGGCATGCTGTACGAGGAGATCGACGCATCGAGCCTGATCAAGATCGACGTCGACGGCAACGTCCTCTTCAACGCGACCGACTACGGGGTCAACAAGGCCGGCTTCGTCATTCACAGCGCGGTCCATATGGCGCGGCATGACGCGCCTGCGTCGCGCACACGCACACGCCGGCGGGCATGGCGGTCTCGGCGATGGAATGCGGGCTGCTGCCGCTGGCGCAGACCTCGATGCGCTTCGTGCACATCGCCTATCACGACTTCGAAGGCATCGCCGACGATCGTCGATGAGCGCGAGCGTCTTGTGCGCATCTCGGCAATCACGAAGCGATGATCCTGCGCAACCATGGCCTGCTGGTCTGCGGCCGCGACGTTCCGGCGGCGTTCAACGTGCTCTACCGCCTGGAGCGGGCCTGCGAAGTGCAGGTCATGGCGATGGCGGCCAACACCAAGCTGGTCTGCCCGCCGAAGGATATCCTCGAGGAGACCTACGAGAAGTGCAGCCGCGCCCGGATGCCGAACCGCAACGGCAGCCTCGCCTGGCCGGCGCTGCTGCGCAAGCTCGACCGGGTCGACCCGTCGTACAGGAACTGAGCGCGCCCGCACTCCACCCACTCCCCGTCATCCCCGACAAGCGCGCGTACTCGAGCGCGTCTCGATGATGGCTCCGGAGCGACCGCATACGTCGCGGCTGTCGTTGTTGAGCTCGCTGTCGCACTACTTCCCTCCAACGACTTCATCCTGGGGTTATGAGTCCAGGCTAGAGCCCGGGACGACGAGGACTTGTGACAAATTCACACGACGGGCAAATATTTCCGATTTACAGAATCGTGTCAAGCCCTGAATCAAAAATATTTCGCTGGTCATGTCGGGCAAATCACTGGCATATTTCGCGCACCCCGGCCCACCGAGGGGCGTTTCGCGATCGTCACGATACGTAGGGCCGGATGCGATGGACGCTTTGTGTCAGGCGGGAGCATGCCGGACGAACGCGAGCGTACGGCGAAGTCGTGTGGTCCTTGCGCCCGTCGCTGGCGCCAAGCTTGCGGTAACTATCCGCCGGCGACGGTGACAAGACGAATCGCTCACCGGGGAGAGCGCGAAGTACGCCGTAAAGCCATTGCGCAGGGGATGTCAGTGTGTTCACCGCTCACCTGTTTGCTCGTGTGCGCCTTTTTTGCGCACTTTTGGCACACGAGACCGCGGGTGCAGCGCGCACCCGGCATTCCCTGCGCCCTCTACTTCAAGAGAGGGACAACGAATTTGGAAAACTCGGGCAAATCATGTCGCGAGAATGAGGATGCTACTGTCTTTCCACGTCATTGCGCGCGAAGCGAAGCAATCCAAGCTATTGCCGCGAGCAGAAGCTGTTGATATCTGGCGAGAAGGCCGTGTTTCATGGAGATACCACCTTCGCTTCCTCGCTCCTCGCTCCGCCCGATGCGCAGGGTTACTATGACGTTTGCGGCGATACAGCCGGGCGAAGGGCGAAGCCGTTGCGCGGGGATCGGCATACAGCGCTATCGCGCCGCCGCCTGCCTCGCCGCCTGCTTCGCTCGATCGGATGGATATCGATCGCGCGCAGGCGGCCGAGGCGCAGCACTTCCATCTCCAGCGTGCGGCCGATGCGGTCGCGGTCGAGCGCGCGGATCAGATCGTCGACGCCGTTGATCTCGACGCCATCGAGCTTGATCACGACGTCGCCGGGCAACAGCCCTGCCTGCGCCGCCGGCCCGTTCGGCTCGATCTGCGCCAGCAGCGCGCCCATCGTGTTGTCGATGCCGGCGACCACCGCGTGGCGGCGCGGGATCGGCGCGGTCTGGCCGGCCACGCCGATATAGGCGCGGCGGACATAGCCGTGGCGGATGATTTCCGACAGCACGAACTGCGCGGTGTTGCTGGCGACCGCAAAGCAGATGCCCTGCGCGCCGTTGATGATCGCGGTGTTGATGCCGATCACCTCGGCGCTCGACGACACCAGCGGCCCGCCGGAATTGCCGGGGTTGAGCGCGGCATCGGTCTGGATCACGTCCTCGATCATTCGCCCGCTGACCGAACGGATCGAGCGGCCGAGCGCGGAGACCACGCCGGCGGTCACCGTCGAATTCGAAGCCGAGCGGATTGCCGATCGCGACCACGAGCTGGCCGCGGCGCAGCGTCTTGGAGTTGCCGAGCGAGGCATAGCTGCAGGTCGCGCGCGCCATCGGCGCGCAGCAGCGCCAGATCCGTATCGGGATCGGTGCCGAGCACATGGGCGTCGGTGACAAAGCCTTCGGTGTCGCGCAGCCGGATCTCCTTCGAGGAGCCGACCACGTGGCTGTTGGTCAGCACAAAACCGTCCGGCGAGATCACGATGCCGGAACCGAGCCCGCCGCGCTCGCGGGCGCTCTTCACTTTCGGCCCGGTCTCGACGCGCACGACGGCGGGCCCGACGCGCTCGGTCACGCCGATCACGGCATTGGAATAGGCGTCGAGCAGCGCCTGGTCGTCGGCAGGCGCATGTGCGGCCGCACGCGATGACGGATCGTCACCGGCGTTATCTGAGGTAAAATCCAGCATGGCAAAATTCCTTGAGGCTTAGTGAGATGGTGGCTGGATTGCGGCGGCGCAAGATGGCTGCCGGGCCGGCGCATGGCACCCATCGCGCACACGCCGCCGTGATTGACAGCGGCGCCTTGCCTCACAACAATCGGCCAACCGCAAAACCCGTCGTGCCGCCCGGCCGATCAAGACGGACTGACATTCCCCAAGGAAGCGAGAGCGCGTGGCAAGCAGCACACCCGACACCTATGAATGCGACGTGCTCGTCGTCGGCTCCGGCTGCGCCGGCATGTCGGCCGCGGTCACCGCCGGGCATCACGGCCTCAACGTGCTGATCGTCGAGAAGGAGCCGCGCTTTGGCGGCACCACCGCCCGCTCCGGCGGCTGGCTGTGGATTCCCGGCACCTCGCTGGCGCGCGCCTGGGGCATTATGAAACGCCCGGATCAGGCGCGGACCTATCTGCGGCATGAGGCCGGCAACAGTTTTGATGCCGCGCGGGTCGACGCATTTCTGACGGCGGACCGGAGGCGGTGGATTTCTTCACCAGCAAGACCGCGCTCGCCTTCGACATGCCGCTGACCTTTCCGGATTACCACGCCGAGGCGCCGGGCGGCACGCAAGGCGGCCGCTCGATGGTGACGCGGCCGTTCGACGGGCGCGAACTCGGCCCGCTGATCAAGGATATCGGCGCGCCGCTGCCCGAGCTCACCGTGTTCGGCATGATGCTCGGCTCCGGCAAGGAGATCGTCCATTTCATGCGGGCGACGAAGTCGCTGACGTCGGCGCTCTTCGTCGCAAAACGGCTGTCAAAGCATTTCATGGACGTGATGCAGCACGGCCGCGGCATGACGCTGACCAACGGCAATGCGCTGGCCGGACGGCTCGCCAAGTCGGCGCTCGATCTGAAGATCCCGCTGTGGCTCTCCTCGCCCGTGCGCGAACTGATCGTCGAGGACGGCGCCGTGCGCGGCGCCATCGTCGAACGCGAAGGCCGCCGCATTCGCGTCATTGCAAAGCGCGGCGTCGTGCTGGCCTGCGGCGGCTTTCCGCACGATGTCGCAAGGCGCAAGGCGATGTTTCCGCATGCGCCGACCGGCAACGAGCATTATTCGCCGGGTCCTCCCGGCAATACCGGCGATGGACTGCGACTGGCGGAGACAGCGGGCGGCCGTATCTCGGACAACCTTCCCAACGGCGCCGCATGGGTGCCGGTCTCGATCACGACCCGAAAGGACGGCAGCAAGGGCGTGATGCCGCATTTCATCGACCGCGCCAAGCCGGGCGTGATCGCTGTCATGCGTGACGGCAAACGCTTTGCCAATGAAGGCAATTCCTACCATGACTTCGTGCAGGACATGGTGAAGGCCGCAAAGCCCGGCGAAGAGATCGCCGCGTTCCTGATCTGCGATCACCAGACCTTGCGCAAATACGGCCTCGGCTGCGTGCCGCCGTTTCCGATGCCGCTCGGCCATCATCTCAAGACCGGCTATCTCAAGCGCGGCGCGACGCTGGCGGAGCTTGCGGCGCGAGCCGGCATCGATGCGAAGGCATTGGAAGCAACGGTAGCCGCAGTTCAACAAGAACGCGGCAACGGCCACGATCCGGATTTCGGCAAGGGCTCGCGCGCCTACAACCGCTACCAGGGCGACGCGCAGCACGGGCCCAATCCCTGCATCGCGCCGATCGAGCACGGGCCGTTCTATGCGATCAAGATGGTGGTCGGCGATCTCGGCACCTATGCCGGCATCAAGACCGACGAGCACGCCCGCGCGCTCGACGCCGACGGCGAGGTGATCGAGGGCCTCTATGCCGCCGGCAACGACATGGCGAGCATCATGGGCGGCAATTATCCCGGCGCGGGGATTACGCTGGGGCCGGCGCTGACGTTTGGCTATATCGCGGGAAAGCATCTCGCCGATGGCGCGGCGACGGGCCTAACCCAGAGTTCGTCATGCCCGGGCTCGTCCCGGGCATCCACGTCTTGGCTGCACCCGAAGGAAGACGTGGATGGCCGGGACAAGCCCGGCCATGACGGAGAGAGGATTCTACGCCCGCCGCAAATTCACCGGCCTCGCCTTCACCGGATCGAGCAACGCCCAGTCGCCCTGCTCCAGCACATAGCCTTGCGGAAACGGCGCGCGCAGCTCGAGGCCGAGCGAGCGCAGCACGCGATCGTCGCGGTAGTAGCATTGCAGCACGACGCGGACGAGCGTCGCGGCGGCGGCACCGCCGGTGGCGCGGAATTCCTGGGCGACCGTGTCGCGCTTGGCCGCATCGAGCGCGGCCAGCGGCTTGCCGGCCAGACGCGCGAGATGATCGAGCGCCTGCACGACCAGTTCGGTATCGCGGCCGAGCGTCTCCAGCATATCGGCCTGGATCGCGGGATCGTCGGCTCCGGGCACCTTATATTCGTCGCTCGCGGGAATGATCATGGCTGCGACAGTGCGGAGATCGTCGCGCTGGGATTGCGTGAGTTCGGACATCACTTCCTCAATCAAAGAGATTGGCGAGGCGCTGCTTCATCTGGTCGGCGATGTAGAGCGCGATAGCCTGGATGGTGGAGGTCGGATTGACACCGCCGGATGTGACAAACACGCTGCCGTCGACGATGAAGAGATTCTTCACATCGTGCGAGCGGCCCCATTCGTTCACCACGGAGCGATCGGGATCGGTGCCCATCCGCGCGGTGCCGAGCAGATGCCAGCCGCCCCACGGAATCGGATCGTTGATGCAGATGTCGGTGGCGCCGGCGGCTTCGAGAATCTCGCGGCCGCGCGCCAGACCGTGATCCATCATCTTCCGGCTGTTCGCGCTGATCGTGTAGTCGATCTTCGGCGCGGGAATGCCGTGACCGTCCTTCAGCACGGGATCGAGCGTGACGCGATTGTGCTCCTCGGGCAGATCCTCGCAGATCGCCGATACCGCGAGGCGATGACCATTGAGCTTGCGGAAAACGCGGTGATGGTCCGCGCCCCACGGCAGAATTCCCTTCTGCTCGCTCGCGACGGCTTCGAACACAGGCCCGGCGCCGCGGCCGAACTGGATGCCATAGCCGCGGACGAAGCCGCGCGACAGATCGGTGTCATAAAACTCCTTGCTCCAGAGGCAGGTCGGCGGCGCGCGGTTGGAATCTGTCACCTCCTTCACGAAGCCGTAGACCTGTGCATAGGGATGGAACATCAGGTTCTTGCCGACCAGTCCGGACGAATTGGCGAGACCATTCGGGAAGCGGCCGGAGACCGAGTTCAGAAGCAGCCGCGGCGTGCCAACGCCGTTGCAGGCGATGATGACGACCTCGGCCGGCTGGAACTGCTCGACGCCATCCTTGTCATAATAGACGACGCCGGAGGCCATGCCGTCCGCGTTGGTCAGGATCTCGCGCACGCGGCAATGCGTCTTGACTTCGACGCCGGCGCGGATCGCGTGCGGCCAATAGGTGATGTCGGTCGAGGATTTGGCTCCCTGCGCGCAGGCCGGCGTGCAATGGCCGAGATTGATGCAGCGCGCCCTGCCCTCATAGTCCATCGTCGCGACTGTGGTGTCCGACGGCCACCAGTGCCAGCCGAGCTTGTTCATGGCCTTGCCGATCAGCGGCCCGGAAAGCCCGAGCGGTTGCGGCGGCATCGGCGGATGCGTCAGCGGCGAACGCGGATCGCCCGACAGCCCCGATACGCCCATCATCCGGTCGTTCTCTTCGAAGAACGGGGTCAGTGCGTCGTAATCGATCGGCCAGTCGTCTGCGACGCCGTCCAGCGTCTTCACCTTGAAATCGGAGGGATGCAACCGCGGCCAGTGCGCGGTGTACATGATGGTCGAGCCGCCGACGGCGTTGAAGTTCACGACCTTGATCGGCGAATTGTCGTCGTTGATCGGATAGTCCTCGGGCCGGCCGCGGATATTCGGGCTGGTCGACCAGTCGCCGTAGAATTTCGCCTCCCAGTCACGGCCCGTGCTCGGATATTCCGATGGATTCATCCAGCCGCCCTGATCGAGGCAAAGGATGTGCATCTTGGTGTCGGCAAGGCTCCAGGCGACAGCGGCGCCGGATGCGCCGGCGCCGATGATCAGGACGTCTACGGGATCGTTCATTCTGGTTCCTTGTCCTTCGTCATTGCGAGACGAACGCGAAGCAATCCAGACCTTTCGTGCAACAAGAAGCTGGATTGCTTCGTCGCTTCGCTCCCGCAATGACGGTGTGCTCAGTTCATGATCCTCACCGGCAGCGACCGGATGCCGCGAATGAAATTCGAATAAAGCCGCTGCGGCGGGCCCATGATCTCAAAACGCAGGTCGCGGTTCAATACTTCCTCCCACAGGATCCGGATTTGCTGCTCGGCGAGCCGGTCGCCGACGCAGCGGTGGATGCCGGCGCCGAACGAAAGATGCTGCCGCGGTTTGGCGCGGTCGACGATGAATTCATCGGCGCGGTCGATCTTGCCCTCGTCGCGGTTGCCGGAGATGTACCACATCACGACCTTGTCGCCCTTGGCGATCTTGCGGCCGGCGAGTTCGACGTCGTGCTTCGCTGTGCGGCGCATATGCAGCACCGGCGTCTGATAGCGGATGATTTCGGAGACGAGGCTCGGGATCAGTTCGCGCCGGCCGCGCACCAGCTCGAACTGCTCGGGATTTTCGACCAGCGCCATCAACCCGCCGGTCATGGAATTGCGCGTGGTGTCGTTGCCGCCGACGATCAAAAGCCCGATCGTGCCGATGAATTCGCGCGCTGTCGAGATTTTTGGTTGCCTCGGAATGCGCCAGCATGGAGACGAGGTCGAAGGTCGGCGGCGCGTCGATCCGCGCATCCCACAACTTGCGAAAATATTCGCCCATCTTGATCATCTCGGCGGTGCGTTCCTCCTCCGAATGCACCACCGCGTCGGGCGAAGCGACATTGGCGATCGCGACATCCGACCACCAGGTCAGTTTGGCGCGATCCTGCCAGGGGAAATCGAACAGCGTCGCCAGCATCATGTTGGTGAGATCGGTCGAGACGCGCTCGACCCAGTCGAAGGTTTCGTTGCGCGGCAGCGCGTCCAGCACGTCGGACGTGCGCTTGCGGATCAGCGATTCGAAATTGGCGATGTTGGAAGGCGCCACGATCGGCGCCACGGTCTTGCGATGCGCGGTGTGGCCGGGCGGGTCCATGCGGATGAAATTCGGCCGCTCCTGCCCCTTGGGCTGGTCGGCCACCTGGATACCGCCGAGCTCCGAGGCCGAGGAATAGTTTTCATGATCGAGCTCGACGGCAAAAATGTCGTCGTAGCGGGTGACCGACCAATAAGGACCGAACGGCGAGGCCTCGCAATAATGCACGGGATCGTCGCGGCGCAATTGCGCGAACAGCGGCCGCCAGATGTCGTCCTGATAGAGGCTGGGGTCGCTGACGTCGATCGACGCAAGGCTGCGCTGCAGCGCCTGTGGCTGGGCCATCGTCTCGCTCCCTCGCCATCGCCGCTTGGCGGGCGATCGGCTCAAGCAGGACGATAGAGGGAGAAGCGGCCGTTAGTAAAGCGTGCGGAAATCCGTTCCGCCATGCGGGAAAATGATGCGGCTTGCGTTTACCCGCCGGTCAATCGGCCTTGGTACCCCCGGTCAGCGCCCGCGCGACGCCAGAATTTTCTCCGCGGCGCGCAGATGCGGCTTGTCCAGCATCTTGCCGTCCATCTTCACGACGCCGGACGGATTGCCGGCAAAGGCGGCGACCACGCGCTCCGACCAGGCGATCTCCTCGTCCGTCGGCATGAAGGCGGCGTTGACGACATCGACATGTTTTGGATGGATCACGGCCTTTCCCATAAAGCCGTCCTGGCGCGCGGCGATCGATTCGGCCTTCAATCCCTCGAGATCGTTGATGTCGGCGGCGATGGTGTCGATGGGAACCACGCCTGCCGCCGCCGCCGCGATCAGGCAGAGATCGCGCGCCAGCATGAACGGCGAGTTGAACCGGCCATCGGTGCGGTTGCGCGAGGCGCCGAGCGACGCGGCGAGGTCTTCCGCGCCCCACATCATGCCCCACAGCCGCGGGCTCATGTTCTCGAAATCCATCAGTTTCAGCACCGCCCGCGCGGTCTCGGTCGCGACGGTGACGATGCGCGTCGTTCCATGCTGCGATGCCGGAGGCGGCCTCGAAGGCATCGAGATAGAGCGAGAGCTTGTTGACGTCGGCGGCGCCGGCGCATTTCGGCAGCACGATGCCGTCGGGCTTTCCCGGTATGACGGCGGCGAGATCGCCCAGCGTCATGTCGGTGTCGAACGCGTTGACGCGGATGTACATCTTTTGCGCCGGATTGCGGTCATCCAGCATCTGCCTGCGTATGCCGCGCGCGGCGACCTTGCCCTCCGGAGCGATGGAATCCTCGAGATCGAGGATCAGCGCGTCGGCCGCGGTCTTCTTTGCGCTTTCGAATTTGCGGACGCTGTCGCCGGGTACGAAAAGGAAGGAGCGCATCGTCTTATGCCTTTGGCTTGCCCAGCATCAGGCCGGTGCGGCGGCAGCTTGCCACCACCTCGCCGCGCTGGTTGGTCATGGTGTGTTCGAACTCGACCAGTCCCTGCCCCGGCCGCGACTTGCTCTCGCGCTTGGAGATGACTTTGGTGTGCGCCCGCAGCGTGTCGCCGTGGAACACGGGCTTGGGAAACTTGACCTCGGTCATGCCGAGATTGCCGACGGTGGTGCCGAGCGTTGTATCGTAGACGCTCATGCCGATCATGATGCCCAGCGTGTAGATGCTGTTGAACAGCCGCTGGCCGAACTCGGTCTTCTCGGAAAAATGCGCGTCGATATGCAGCGGCTGCGGATTCATGGTCAGCAGGCTGAACATCGTGTTGTCCATCTCGGTCACGGTGCGGGAGAATTCGTGATGAAACTCCTGACCGACCACAAACTCCTCGAAATATAGTCCCGCCATCTAGCGTCCCCTGTAGTTCGGCGTGCGCTTCTCGACGAACGCGTTCAGCCCTTCCTGACAATCTTCCGTGGTCGCGACAAGCGCAAAGCTTTCGGCCGCGTTCTCCACCGAGCGGCGGAAATCGGCATCGACCGCGCGCATAAAGGCGTCGCGGCCGATCTTCATGACGATGGGCGATTTTGCCGCCAGCCGCCGCGCAATCTCGCGGGCGCGGTCGAGCGCGGTTCCCTTTGGCACGACTTCGCTGAGCAGGCCCATGCGGAAGGCGGTGGCGGCATCGAAGGGATCGCCGAGAAACAGCGGGCCAAAGGCCTGATGCTTGCCGACCAGCCGCGGCAATTGCACGAAATGGATCGCCGGAATCAGGCCGACATCGATCTCGGGATAGCCGAAGGTCGAGGCATCGCCGGCGATGATCATGTCGCAGGAAATCGCGATCGTCATGCCGCCGGCCCGCACCGCGCCGTCGATCGCGGCGATGGTCGGCTTGCCCATGCGGTACTGGGTATCGTTGAGCGCAAAATACAGCCGCTCGAGGAATTTTTTGGTCTCGATCCCGGGCTTGCCCCTGACGATGTCGAGATCGAGCCCGGCGCAAAACACTTTTTGCGTGCTGCCGACGATGACGGCGCGAACGGTTTCGTCGTCCCTTGCTTTTGCCAGCGCCGCGAGCAGCGCGTCGATCAACGGCATGCTCAGTGCATTGACCGGCGCGCGGTCCAGCATGATCTCGGCGATATTGCCCGAGACGGTATAACGAACGAGTTCAGTGCTCATGATACCCCGCCTCCTTTGGCCTGGCGCACCGCGCCGGCCTTGATCAGTTCGTCGATCGCGCCGCGATCGAAGCCCACCTCCGTCAGCACCGCAATACTGTCCTGCCCGATGTCGGGCGCCGGGCAGAGATTATCCTCGGAAAGGCTGGCGATCCCGGGTGTGCGGGGACTATAGACCTTGCCGACGCCGGGCGTGTCCTGGCACACCGCCGCCTTGGTCGCCTCGACATGGACGCTGCGCAGCCAGTCGCCGGGATTATGGATGCGCTCGGCGATGATGTCGGCCGCATGCAGCCGCGTCAGCCAGGTTTCCGACGGCTGCTTCAGAAAAATCTCGCGCAGTTGCGGGATCAGCGTATCAGCGTGATCGGCGCGCGCAGCGAAATCGGCGAAGCGCGGGTCAGTGGCAAGATCCTCACGTTCGATCGCGGTGCAGAGCCGCTTGTATTGCTGCTCGTTCACCAGCGTCACCATCATCCAGCCGTCGCTGGTCTGATAGGTGCTCGCCGGCACGTTGAGCGCGCGCGGCGCGCCGCCTTCCAGAATGTGCTCGGCGACCTTGTGGCCGAGCAGCGCTGCGGTCGATTGCGCGAGATTGACGTCGATCCAGCGGCCGGTGCCGACGGTGGCGCGGGAAAACAGCGTGGTGGCGATGGCCTGGAAGGCATAGACGCCGGTGACGACGTCGGAGATCGTGGTGCCGACCCGATGCGGCGTGCCGTCATTGCCGACATTGATCGACACCAGCCCGGAATAGGCCTGCGCCACCGAATCCGAGCCCGGGCGTTTCGAATAGGGCCCGCTCTGCCCAAACCCGCTGATCGAGAGATAGATCAGGCCGGGATTCTCCCGCGACAGCTCTTCGTAGCCAAGCCCGAGCCGGGCGGCGACGCCGGGCCGAAAGCCTTCGATCAGCACGTCGCATTCTCTGGCCAGCCTTTGCGCGATCGCGATGCCGTCCTTGTGCTTCATGTCGAGGCACAGGCTGCGCTTGCCGCGGTTATAGACCGCCGACAGCGTGGTGTGGCTGCCATAGGTGGTGCCGAGAAAACGCGACCAATCGCCCTCGGGCGGCTCGACCTTGATGACATCGGCGCCGTAGACGCCGAGCAGCATGGCGCAATAGGGCGAGGCGATGCCCTGCCCGAAATCGAGCACCCGCAAGCCGCGATACGGCGCCTCATGCGTCGGCGAAAGCTTTCCCGCCATAATTCCTCCCGGCTGCCGAAAAGGCCTCTACAGCGCCAGATAGCGCTGCCGAATGTTGTCGTTGGCTTTCAGCTCTTCGATGGAGGATGTGTAGACGATCTGGCCCTTGTCGATAACCGTCGCGTGGCTCGCAAGGCCAAGGCAAAAATGCATGTTCTGCTCGGCGATCAGCACGGTGGCCCCGGTGCCGCGGAGCTGGCGCAGCAATTCGCCGATCCGCTGCACGATGATCGGCGCCAGCCCCTCGCTGGGCTCGTCCAGCAGCAACAGCGCCGGATTGCCCATCAGCGTGCGGGCGATCGCCAGCATCTGCTGCTCGCCGCCCGACAGCCGGCCGGCGATCCGGTTGCGCAGCGGCTCCAGCAGCGGAAACACGTCGTAGACGCGCCGGACCGACCAATCGTCCTCGCCGCCCGGCCCCTTCTTCTGGCCGATGACGAGATTGTCCTCGACGGTGTGCTCGGGAAATATCTGGCGGTCTTCCGGCACGAAGCCGAGCCCGGCCTTGGCGATACGATGCGGCTTCAGCCCGGACACGACCTCGCCGCGCAGCAGCACCCTGCCCCGCCGCGCCGGCGCCAGCCCCATGATCGCCTTCATCGTGGTCGACTTGCCGGCGCCGTTGCGGCCGAGCAGCGCCATGGTCTCGCCCTGCCGCACCGAAAGGCCGACGCCGAACAGGATCTGGCTGGTGCCGTAATAGACGTCGAGGTCCTCGACCTGAACCACCGGCTGCGCGCTCATAGCGCGGCCTCGTGGTGTTCGGTGCCGAGATAGGCCTCGATCACGGCCTCGTTGCGCCGGATCGCCTCGGGCGTGCCTGACGCGAGGATGCGGCCGTAGCACAACACAACGATTTTTGGCGCGATCTTGAACACGATGTCCATGTCGTGCTCGATGAACACGACGGTGATCTTCTGCGTCTCCCAGAGCTCGCGCACCTTGTCGATCATGCGCCAGCGCTCTTCGGTGCCCATGCCGGCGGTCGGCTCATCCAGCAGCAGCACTTTTGGATCGAGCACCAGCGCCAGCGCGATATCGAGCAGCTTTTGGTCGCCATGCGACAACGTTGCCGCGACGCGGTCACGCTTGCTGGCGAGGCCGAGCAGCTCCATGGCGTGTTCGGCGCGGTCGCGGGTTTCGGGAAGCGGAAAGCGCCGGTGCAGCACGCCGGCGCGGCGCTGGTCGGCGCAAACAGCGGCCAGCATCGTCTCTTCCACCGTGAGCGAGGGAAAGATGCTGGCGACCTGGAACGCGCGGCCGATGCCGTGCCGCACGATTTCGGGCGGCGTGCGCCCGGCCAGATCGACGCCATCAAGCAATATCTGGCCGGAGTCGGGTTTCAGCGCGCCCGTGACCAGATTGAAGAACGTGCTCTTGCCCGCGCCGTTCGGGCCGATGACGGCAGTCAGCGAACCATCGGCGAAATCGAGCGTGACATTGTCCGTCGCCTTGACGCCGCCAAAGGATTTCGAGAGCCCGCGAATCTCCAGCATGGCTAGCCACTCGCCTCCCGAAGGCCGCCATAGGTGCTCCACGACGTGCCCGCGAGCCAGCCGCAATCGACGGGGACATTGGCGCCGGTCATCGCGGACGCCGCATCGGATGCCAGGAACGCGACCACGCGCGCGATCTCGCCGGGATCGACCAGGCGGCGCAGCGCGGCGTTGGCGGTCAGCGCCGACACATCGCGTTCGCCGCGATCGATCGCGTTCTTCAGCGCCGGCGTCAGTGTATAGCCCGGGGACACCGCATTGACGCGAATGCCGGATGGCCCCCACTCCGCCGCGAGGCACTCGGTGATGGCGATGACCGCAGCCTTGGCCGGCGCGTAGGCATGCAACGGCATCGAGCGCATGCCGGCGATGGAGGCGATATTGACGATGCTGCCGCGCTTGCGCTCGATCATGCCCCTCGCAAAGGCGAGGCAGGCCACGTAAGTGCCGCGCTGGTCGACACGCACCACGTCATCCCAGGCCGCCATCGGCAGATCATGGGGCCGGACCGGCACCTGGATGATGCCGGCGCTGTTGACGAGGACATCGACCGGCCCGCATTCACGCTCGATCGCCGCCGCGCAGGTCTCGACGCCTTTTTCGTCGCCCGACATCGGCAGAATAGGCCTTGCCGCCGATCTCAGCGGCGACGGCTTGCGCCCTGGCCATATCGCGATCGACGACGATGACGAGGTCGCCGCTTCCTGCGAGTTCGCGCACGCAGGCGGCGCCGATGCCGCTGGCCCCGCCGGTCACCACGCTGATCCGTTTTGCTTTGCTCATGACGCGCGCT
>CAVSXQ010000043.1:0-197129 GCA_963731915.1 uncultured Alphaproteobacteria bacterium | reverse complement strand
TGTCGGCCGACTGCGTCACCACGATCGCGGAGGCAAACAGCACGCGGCTGCCGCCGGTGAGATTGGAGAAGCCGACGGTCTGCGTGTCGCCGATGATGACGGAGACGCGCTTATAGTCGATGCCGAGCAGTTCGGCGCAGATGTTGGCAATCGCCGCGCGCGAGCCGCCAATGTCAGGATGACCCGTGGTCACCACGACGTTGCCGTCCTCGGTGATGTTGACGGTTGCGCTGGATTTACCGCCGGCGTTGAACCAGAAGCCGGAAGCGACGCCCCTGCCCTGCAGCTTGCCGCAGCGGCGCCTTGTAATGCGGATGTTCTTTTGCGGCCTCCAGCGTCTCGACGTAGCCGATGCGCGGGAACACCGGACCGTGCGCGGCCTTGGTGCCCTGCTTCGCGGCGTTCTTCAGCCGCAAGCTCCAGCGGATCCATCTTGAGCTTCGGACCGAGTTCGTCGAGCACGCATTCGACCGCATAGGCGCCGATCGGCGCGCCGGGCGCGCGATAGGCCGCGACCTTTGAGCGGTTGGACACCACGTCATAGCCGACCGACAGCACGTTCGGAATGTCGTAGGGCGAAAAGCTGCAGCCCGCGGCGCCGCGGATCGGCGAGCCCGGCAGCGCGCCGGCCTGCAGATAGAACGTGCCTTGGGCGGCGACGATCGTGCCGTCCTTCGTGGCGCCGATCTTCACCGTGCTCTTGGAGCCGGAAGTCGGCCCCGTCGCGCGCATCACCTCTTCGCGCGTCATCACCATTTTGACCGGCCGGCCGGATTTCTTCGCCAGCATTGTCGCGAGCGGCTCGAGATAGACGATGGTCTTGCCGCCAAAGCCGCCGCCGATCTCGGCGGGGATGGCGCGGATGTCGCTTTGCGGGATGCCGGTCAGCATCGACGTCATCGCGCGGACCATGAACTGGCCCTGGCTCGAGCTCCAGATCGTGGTCTTGTTGTCGGCGGCGACGCTGATCAGGCAGGCGTGCGGCTCGATATAGCCCTGGTGCACCGGGCGCGTGGTGAACGTGCGCTCGACGACCACTTCGGCCTGCTTGAAGCCCTCGGCGATGTCGCCCTTCTTCAGCTTCGAGCTTGCCGGCGATGTTGGACGGCTTGCCCTCGAACTTGTTGAACTCGTGCAGGATCGGCGCGTCCGGCTTGATCGCGTCCTCGATCTCGATCGCGAACGGCAGCACTTCGTAATCGACCTCGATCAGCTCGCAGGCTTCCGCCGCGATCGCCTCCGTGGTGGCGGCAACGGCCGCGACCGGGTGGCCGGGAAACAGCGCCTTCTCGCGCGCCATCACGTTGCGGCACATCCAGCGCATGTCCTGGATGCCGAGCATCACCGCGCCCTTCTCGATCGTGAAATCGACGATGTCCCTCGAGGTGACGACCGCCTTCACGCCGGGCAGCGCTTCCGCCTTCGAGGTGTCGATCGACTTGATGCGCGCATGCGGATGCGGGCTGCGCAGCACCTTGCCCCAGATCATGCCGGGCATGGTGGTGTCGGCGGCAAATGCCGCGCGGCCGGTGACCTTGTCCATGCCATCAGGACGAATGGTGCGCTGGCCGATCCACTTGTTGTTGGTGACGACGTTCATTGTGCTGCCTCCCGCATTTCCGCCGCGGTATCCATTACCGCGCGAACGATCTTGTCATAGCCGGTGCACCGGCAGAGATTGCCGGCGAGCCAGAAGCGGACTTCTTCCTCGCTCGGCTTCGGATTCCTGCGCAGCAGCGCGTCGGACGCGACCAGCATGCCCGACGTGCAGATGCCACACTGCAGCGCGGCCATTTCCAGGAACTTCTGCTGCAGCGGATGCAGTTTTTCGCCCTGCGCCATGCCTTCGATGGTGCGGATCTCGTGGCCTTCGGATTCGACGGCGAGCATCAGGCAGGAACAGATCAGGTTATCGTCGACCGTGATCGAGCACGCGCCGCAATCGCCGGAGGCGCAGCCTTCCTTGGAGCCGGTGAGCCCCAGCGGCCCGCGCAGCGCGTCGAGCATGGTGTCGCCAGGCTCGCACAGGAACTCCATCGGCTCGCCGTTGATGGTGGTGGTGACATGTAGTTTGGCCATGATCTTCAGTTTCCTCCCGCGCGCTTGGCGGCAATGGCGGCGGTGCGCTTGAGCAGCACGCCGGCGACTTTGGTGCGGTAAGCGATGGTGCCGCGCTTGTCGTCGATCGGACGGCAGGCGGCGGAACAGGCGGCGGCCGCGGCGTTGAGTGCGGCGTCATCGAGCTTGCTGCCGATCAGCGCTTTTGCGGCCGGCTCGACCAGCAGCACGGTCGGCGCGACCGCGCCGAGGCCGACGCGGGCCGCGGTGCAGACGCCGCCCTTCAGCGTCAGGCTGACGCCGAGGCCGACCACGGCGATGTCCATTTCGGTACGCGGGATCATGCGCAGATAAGCATCGCTCGAACCGGGCGGGCGCGGCGGCAGGGTGAAGCTGACCAGGATCTCGCCGGGCTTGAAATTGGTGCGGCCGGGACCGGCCGGCACGGCTTCCACCGGCATCTCGCGGCGGCCGTTCGGGCCCTGCACCGTGACGATGGCGCCGGCCGCGACCATGGCGGGGACGCTGTCGCCGGCGGGCGACGAGTTGCACAAATTTCCGCCAGCGGACGCCCGGCCCTGGACCTGCTTGGAGCCGATCAGATTGACCGCCTCCAGCACCCCGGGCCAGACCTTTCCGAATTTCGGATGGTCGTGCAGTTCCATGCCGGAGACGGCCGCGCCGATGCGAAAGCCGCCATCGGCGGTCTGCTCGATCGCGGTCATTTCGGCGATTTTCTTGATGTCGACGATCAGGCCGGGTTTGACGCTGCCTGCGCGCATCTGCACCAGAAGGTCGGTCCCGCCTGCCAGAATGCGCGCCGCGCTTCCCGCGGCGGCATACGCGCTGATCGCTTCATCAAGCGTACGCGGCGCCAGATATCGGATATCGGTCATGTCGTTACGCTATCTCCCCTCGATTTTTGAGCATGATCTGTTCGGAAAACCGGTACCCACTTTTCCGGATCATGCTCGTGGTCCGGTGATGTCGGCTCACCTTGGACTGCTTCTAAGCCTACACGGGCAAACCCGATTGGAACAGCCACCGCGACCCGGTGCAATCGGTGCACTCCTATGCGCCCAGGGGGGCTTGCGGGCACGGGCGGGTGCCCTGAATTCCCCTCGGGAAGTCCTATTTCGCCCCGGCGAATCACCTATGTTCCCGTCCGGCATATTCGGGAGACCCCAGTATGGTTGCAGACAGTAACAGTCAGATTGCGTGGCACCGGGCCCAGATCAAGAAGCACCGCGAGACCCTGCAGCATCTGGAGACCGGCCGGTTCAAATACGGGCAGATCGCGGGCGCCAAATCGGCCGGCCAGATCGAAAAGACCGTCGCCGAGCTGCAGGCCAAGATCCGGGAATCCGAACGGATCGTCGCCACCTATGAGCGCCAGATCCGCAGGCCCCTGGGCACGGATTTTGGCAGCCTGAAGAATACCAGCTGGACGAACTGGAGTTCGCATAATGGGGGTGGCGGGCGCTAGGGCACTCCTCCCTCCGCCCGTCGTCCCTGCGAACGCAGGGACCCATAACCACCGGCGGTTGTTGCTGAAGCAAAGCCGTCGACCACACTTTTCTAACAACCTCCGCCGCGGCGTATGGGTCCCTGCTTTCGCAGGGACGACGTGGGGAGAGAGCGTGCGTTCGCGATCTCGCGGCACGTTTCGCCCGAGCTATTACAAATTCGTTGGCCCTCTCCAAACAGAGGGCGCAGGGAAAGACCGGGTGCCGACTGCACCCGCGGTCTCGTGTGCCAAAATTGCGCACAGTGGACGCACACGAGCATACAGGTTCAGCCGAAACATCCCGGCCTTCCCCGCGCAATGGCTTTACGGCTTACTTCGTGCTCTCCCCGGTGAGCGGGCTTTGTTGCCACCGTCATCGGCAGCACACCTGCTGCCAACTTAGCGCCAGCATCGCGGCGCCAGGACCACACGACCTCGCCGTACGCCTCGGCGTTTTCGTCCGGCGCTTGAGATCACTTGAACATGCTGCCGCGCCTGACGCCAAAGCGTCCATCGCATCCCCGGCCCAACGCATCGTGACGATCGCGAAACGCCCCTCGTGCGGGCCGGGATGCGCGAAGAAATGCCACTGATTTGCCCGACGTGACCAGCGGAATATTTTTGCTTCGGGACTTGACACGATTTCTGAAAATCAGAAGTGATTTGCCCGTCGTGTTGAATTTGTCACAGCTCTCGCTCTCTCCCCTCATGGTGAGGAGCCGCGAAGCGGCGTCTCGAACCATGAAGGCCCCGATATCGCCTGTGGCCCATCCTTCGAGACGCGCGCGACGCGCGCTCCTCAGGATGAAGTCTGTGTGTGCGGAGTCGAATGAATGATCGATTGCCCATCGGTCCAATTCGACTACCATAGATCCCATGGCAAAGACACGCGCGAAGCAATTGGCCGTTTGCGTAGACAACGAGGGCTACGCCGTCTCGCTGGAGAAACGCAAAATCTATCTGTCGCTACGTGATGCCAACGCAGAGAAGCACGGCATGCTCCGGATCGTCGACAAGTCCGGCGAAGACTATCTGTATCCGAGGACATTCTTCCGGACGATTGTACTACCGCAGGCCGTCAAGAAAGCGGTTCTTGCTGCGTAAGAGCCGGAGCGACCGGGTGAGGCGTTAGCATTGTGAGGAATGAAACCCATGGACATGCCAAACAAGATCGCGCTCGTCACCGCCGCGGCTTCCGGCGCGGGCCGCGCCGGCGCCCTCATTCTGGCGCGCGAGGGGGCGGCGGTCGCAGTCGTCGATCAGAACGAGAGCGGCGCGAAAGCGGTGGTGGACGAAATCCGCAAGGGCGGCGGCCGGGCGCTGGCGCTGGCCGGCGACCTGCGCGACGATGGTTTTTCCCGCGAGATCGTCGCAGCGACGGTGAAGGAATTCGGCCGGCTGGACTGCCTGTGGAATCATCTGGGCACGCCGGGCCCTTCCGTGATCGATGATCTGGAGGGCTGGGATTTTTCCATCGATCTCAATCTGCGCTCGCAACTCGTCACCACGCATGCGGCGCTGACGCATATGACGGCGCACCGCGCCGGTAGTATCCTGTTCACGGCATCGACCTCGGGGCTGACCGGCTCGCCGTGGAGCCCGACCTATTCGGCGGCGAAGGCCGGCGTGATCGGGCTTTCGCGCAGCCTCGCCAAGCGGCACGCCAAGGACGGCATTCGCGTCAACGCGATCTGTCCCGGCGCGATCGACACGCCGATGCTGCGGGTGTTCGTCAACCGGCCGGATCAGCCCGGCCATAACGAGGCCGATCCGGAAGCCCTCATCAAGGCCGCGGTGACCCGCAACCCGATGGGCCGCGCGGCGCGCCCCGAGGAGATCGCGGAAGCCGCCGTGTTCCTGCTGTCCGACAAGGCGTCGTTTGTGACGGGGATCGCGATGCCGGTCGATGGCGGCACGCTGGCGTAGGAAGACTACCCACCCAGAGTATAGGTTATCGTCCGTTTCACCGCACGATTGAGGTGATGGAGCGAAGCCGCCTTTTGAGCACGGGCGCCGGCATGAATGCGGCAGAGGCTTTCCAGGGCCGATTCCAATTGAGCTCATCGGCTTCGTCCGTGTCGTCCAGAAATCGTCGTCTGGCGGATAGCGCATGACAACCTTGCGGAAGAAGCATGCGGCTTGATAAACCGACTCAAAAGGCGCCTCGGCGGTCCCTAAATTGGCCCCATCGAAACTTTCCGCGCGCAATCGCTCGAATTCCGGCCAATCGGCAGCGAGATCGATCGGAAGACGACGCTTGGCGATTTCGGCTTCGACCGTGTCCCGAGAGACGGCTGGATTGAGAGCGCGCTCAAGCACCGGAACTGCCATGTCCTTGCCGTGACGCGCGTAATCTGAATAGAGGCGCTCCAGCGAAAGGTGAAGCTCGCGCCAAACGGCCGATCGCGATCTCATCTCGTTGCCCCCGGGCTAAACTCAATCATCGGCGTAGCGAACCGACAAACACAATCCAGAATGGACAAGTCCATCATGGCGAAACGACGACTGGACGGCCGGGATTTTACCATCGATCTCAATCAGCGCTCGAAACTCGTCACGACGCAGGCACCGCGATGCCGGTCGACGGCGGGACGCTGGCGTAGCCAGCCGGTGCGGACATCGGCATAGTTTTTGAAAATTGTGCGACTGGAAAAAGGGAATGGTTAAGGCTGCCGGTTAGAGGATCGGTAAGCCGGGCAAGACAAGATGGGCACTGGTCTGGAGAATTTCATGACTGATCGAATCAAGTGCCTTTGCACAAATTGCCGCAAGCCCTTCTCCGAGCGAGCCAACCGGCTCAAGAGCGGCTACCAGGTGCAATGTCCGAATTGCATGCGGTTGATCACCTTCGACTCCAGCTCTGAAGATCCGAACATCAGGCGTCCTCTGAAGGCGGCGAGAGATATTCGCATCGCGGCGGAGACGGCGCTGGTGATGGCGCGAATGGGCGCCCAGCAGCCGAAGCGAGACGCCGGCTATTAGGGGAATCCCCGATCGGCGCTAGGTGTCGTCCTGCGCCATGATCGTGAAGCCCGGGTCGGTGCGGCGCGCGGGATCGTCCGGCTGATCCGTGATGATCATGGTTGCGCCCGGGTGCAGCATTCCGGTCAAACGGTGTGCGGTAGCATCGGGGATATCAACCCGATGGATGGTGAATGCGGCGAGAAGCGCGGACGCCTGTACGGCGACCGACTTGCCGCTGCCGTCGACCTGCTTTTCGACTTCAACCGCCATCCATTGCATTTTTGCAGGGTCGTCCGACGGCCCGGTCAGATTGAAAACATGGGTGCCGAACGGAAGCTCCGGTTGTTTGATCGTGACGCTATCCTCGAAAGCCGGCTTGCCGTTGAGCAACACACGCATCCGCTTGTCGGCGGTGTGGATGATGACCGATATGGCCTGCACCTCCGCAACCTTCGCCGCCGGGGCGGGCGTCGCATTCTTCTTCGCCTTGGCGACGGCGTCCTTTGCGAGTTCCGCGGCATGCCCGGAGATCAGCAAGCCGGGATGCAGCACATCCTCCGGCGCGGAATGCCGGTCGGCGATGATGACCGCCGTGCCGACATGGGTGACCGTGAAAAGCAGGCGTGAGAATTCCTTTGGCAGCCGCACACAGCCATGCGACGCCGGATAGCCGGGCAACTGGCCTGCGTGGAGCGCCACGCCGCCCCATGTCACGCGCTCCATGTATGGCATCGGCGCGTTGTTGTAGAGCGAGGAATGGTGGTTGACGTCTTTCTGCAGGATGACGAACGTACCGGTTGGCGTCGAATGCCCGGGCCGGCCGGTCGAACAGGTGGAGGCCGCGATCCGCTTGCCGTTGCGATAGACGACGACCCACTGGTCGGGAATCGACACGATGATCACAACCGGCCCGTCGGGCGAACGCTCGGGGTGCCACGCAAACTCGCCGACCTTGAGCTTTTTCGGGTCGGCCAATTTCTCTTCGGATGCGATCAACTCACCGGCGAGGAGCGCCACGGCGCCCGCGCCAAGCAGAAGCTTGCGCCTGCTGAGATTCGAGGAGGGACCGGTCCACATGCGGCGAAAGGTACCTGATCGCAAGGGTGAGTCCACCCGGATCCGCGGCAATTCCTGACGACGCGGCGATGCCATGTTGCAGTAGCGAAGCCCGGATTCAAGCCCTATCGACGTGCCCGGTTGGGCCCATTACGATGCCGCCAAGTCATACTGCGGGAGCATTTTCAGGAAACAAGAATTGCAAGGGGGGCGGCAATGGTGCGCGTGAAACATGCGGCGTTGGCGGCGGCGATGATGATTGCGATGGGCACACCGGTCGCGGCGCAAGTGCTCGACGCCACCTATCGCGGCACGATGATCTGCGACAAGCTGCCGTTCACCAGCGACAAGATGCGCGAGGCCATCGAGGTCACGATCACAGGCGGCACTGCGCGCTACTCCCACGTGGTGCGGCTGAGCAAGGTCGCCGTCGAGGCCGCGGCGGAACAGGGCACCGGAACGGTTGCGGGTCCAAAAATCGATCTGCAGGGCAGCTGGAAAAGCGGCAGCCGGAGTTACGAGGCGAAATACAGCGGCAGCTTCGTGCGGCGCAGCGCCAAGCTGAAGGGCACGCAGACCTGGAGCGACGGCGGCAAGACCGTCACCCGTGCCTGCACCGGCGCGATCAAGCGGCCGCTAAAACCATTCCTGCCGCGGAGCAAGAAGCAGGCATGACAAATTGTAGGGTTTAGCCCTACCCCCACGGCCCGCGCCGCGCCGAGTTGCGGCTCCACGGGCCACGCGACGGATAGGCGCGTCCGGCCGACGGCGCCGCCCCGCCCATTTCCGCCGCGAGCTGCTGCAGCGCCGCGATGCGGTTCTCGGTCGAGGGGTGGGTCGCAAAGAGATTGTCCATGCCCTGGCCGGACAGCGGGTTGACGATGAACATGTGCGCGGTCGCGGGATTGCGCTCGGCCTCCATGTTCGGCACCTGCTGCGCGGCGTTCTCGATGCTGCGACAGCGCCGAGGCCAGCCACATCGGCTGGCCGGCAGATGCGCGCGCCGAGATTGTCGGCGGCGTATTCGCGGGTGCGGCTGATCGCCATCTGCACCAGCATGGCGCCGAGCGGCGCCAGGATCATCATCAGCGATCGAGCCGATGATGCCGGGGCCATGGTTGTTGTCGCGGTTGCCGCCGAAGAACATGCCGAACTGCGCGACCATGCCGATCGCGCCCGCAATGGTCGCGGTGATGGTCATCAGCAGCGTGTCGTGATTTTTGATGTGCGCGAGCTCGTGCGCGATCACGCCGGCGAGCTCTTCGCGGGAAAGCTGCTGCATCAGGCCGACGGTGACGGCGACCGCGGCGTTTTCCGGATTGCGGCCGGTGGCGAACGCGTTGGGCTGCGCCTCGTCCATCAGGAACACGCGCGGCATCGGCAGGTCGGCGCGGCCGGCGAGTTCGGCGACGAGATTATAGAGATCGGGCGCAGAGTTGCGGTCGACCTCATGGGCGCCGTACATCGACAGCACCATGCGGTCGGAATTCCACTAGGTGAACAGGTTCATGCCGCGGCAGCGACCAGGAGCGCGATCATGCGCGCCGGATCTTGCCGCCGATCAGAAAACCGATGCCCATGAACAGCGCGGTGAGACCGGCGAGCAGCAGCGCGGTGCTGAAATAGTTCATTGCCTTTCTCCCTCCACTGACGACGACGGAATTGGCCGGCTGGCTTGACGTAGGGATTCGGGAACCCGCCTCAAGTGTGGA
The DNA here is from genome assembly GCA_963731915.1 of uncultured Alphaproteobacteria bacterium. Lineage (GTDB taxonomy): Bacteria > Pseudomonadota > Alphaproteobacteria > Rhizobiales > Xanthobacteraceae > Bradyrhizobium. The sequence goes on along the minus strand of CAVSXQ010000043.1, from coordinate 187,832 downwards.
CGGGCTGCGTCGCGGCGACGCGGCGCATCCCAATATTACGGCAATTTTATGCAGGGAACCGGTGATTTTCCGGGGTGCTCGCAGCCGGACAAATCACGCGGCCGTGTGCTAGACACGCCGCACGCCGCAAGCGGAACCCGCGCCCACTCCCTTCATTTCATGGAAGCGCATGGCAAAGACCCACGCGAAGCGACCATTTGGCCTGCTTGCCGCGATCGCGCTTGTGCGCGCTGGCATCGCTTGCCATGCGCCGCCCCCGACGCGACGCCGCCACCAGCCACAAGCAATCGGCGCAGCCGGCGAAAAAGCCGGAAGCGAAAAAGCCCGAGGCGAAGAAGCCCGAGGCCGCCAAGCCGCGGCAAGACCCGGCGCGAGTCCAAGCAAGGAGCGCGCTTCGAAGAAGACCGCGCACAAGCAAGGGCAAGCCTTCCAAGCACGCCGCCAAATCCAAGCGCAGCAAGAAGCCGGCCGCCGACGATGATGACGACGGCGAGGACGAGAAGGCGGCGGCACCTGCGCTGACCGGCGACCTCGCCGCGGTGAAGAAGGCCATCGATCTGGCGCGCAAGGGCGAGACCGAAGACGCCACCGAAGCGATCGAAGGCGATCGCCGATCCCGCCGGGCAAAAGCTCGCCGAATGGTTCTTGCTGCGCCATCCCGAGATCGCACGGCGCGCTTTGCCCGCTTCGCGGCGTTCCTCAACAACAACCCGGACTGGCCGAGCAACGCGCTGATGCGCCGGCGCGCCGAGGCGCGGCTGTGGCAGGAGAAGGCGGATGCCGCAACCATTCGCGGCTTCTTTGCCGAAAAAGCGCCGCTGACCGCCAAAGGCCGTTTTGCGCTGGCGCGCGTGCTTCTGGCGGACGGCGATCGCCTCGCCGCCGCGCGCGAGGTGAAGGCCGCCTGGCGCTCGGAGGAACTCGGCGAAGCGACCGAAGCGATGGCGTACGAAGAATTCCGCGAGCTGCTTGGCGCGCGAGGATCATCGCGCGCGCATGGACAAGCGGATCGGCGCCAAGGAGATTTCGCGCGGCGATGCGCGCCGCCAAGCGGCTCGGCGACGATGATGTCGCGATCGTCAAAGCCTGCAGCGCGGTGAAGGGCGATGCCGACAAGGCGCTCGGCAAGCTCAACGACGTGCCGGAAGAGGCGCGCGGCGATCTCGGCTATGTGCTGTGCCGCGTCAAATGGGCGATGAAAAAGGACAAGATTGTCGACGCCGCCAAGATGGTGATCGCGGCGGCGCCCGAGACCATGGCGCAGCAGGACACCGATGAGTGGTGGCGCGACCGCCGCACCCTGTCGCGAAAACTGCTCGACATGGGCGAATTCCAGATCGCCTATGACGTGGTGAAGGACGCGGCGACGCCGGGGCTGGAGGCCTACCGCGCCGACTACGCCTTCATGCCGGGCTGGATCGCGCTGCGCTACCTCAACGATCCCGCGACCGCGGCCAAGCATTTTGCCGATATCGACAAGGGCCTCTCCAATCCGATCACGCTGGCGCGCGCCAATTACTGGCGGGCCCGCGCGGCGGAAGCGATGGGCGACGCGCGGGCTGCGCGTGCGTTCTACGAGGCCTCGGCAAAATATCCGACCGCCTATTACGGGCAGCTGTCGCGGACCAAGCTCGGCATCGAGAAGGTCGAGCTGCGCGCGCCGAAGGCGGACGCGGCGACCGCTTCCGACGAACGCGTGCGCGCCTTCGACATGCTCTATGCCATCGGCGAGCGCGACATGCCGATAAAATTTGCCTTCGATCTCGCCGAGGAATGCACGGATGAGGCGGTGCTGGCCGCGCTCGGCGAAATCACCTTCCGCCGCAACGACGCCAAGGCCATGCTGCAGCTCGGCAAGACCGCGCTCGGCCGCGGGCTGGCGCTCGATCACTACGCCTTCCCGACCATCGGCATTCCCGAGCACAGGCAGGTCGGCACGCCCGAGGTCGAGCACGGCATGATCTATGCGGTGGCGCGCACCGAAAGCGCGTTCGACCAAAAAGTCCACTCGCATGCCGATGCGGTCGGCCTGATGCAGATCACGCCGGAAGCCGGCAAGGACACCGCCAAACGGTTCGGCATGAAGTACGACTGGCAGCGGATGATGACGGGATTCCGTCTACAACACCCAGATGGGCGCGGGCGAACTGAGCGCGCTGATCAGCGAGTACAAGGGTTCGCACATCATGACCTTTGCCGGCTACAACGCCGGCCGCGGGAGGGTGCGCGACTGGATCAAGCTGCGCGGCGATCCCCGCCATCCCGATGTCGACCCGGTCGACTGGGTGGAGCGCATCCCGTTCTCCGAGACGCGCAACTACGTGCAGCGCGTGGTCGAGAACCTTCTGGTGTACCGCGTGCGGTTCGGCACCGGCACCTCGGCACCGGCGATGGCGAAGCAGGAACCGGACCCCGGCGCCGGCCGCGCAGGAAGCCAGCGCCGACGCTCCGGCGACCGCCGCCGCCTCGGCCGCGCCGCGCGCGGCGCAGTGACAAATCGCTTCGAATATTGCAGAAATCGCTAGCTCCTTTTGGGCGAGCGGGGACAGCCATGCCGACGATTTGGTGCGGAACCGAGACTAGCTGCGGTGGCGGCCTTGCTGCTGCTTTCCTCGGCCGCATCGGCGCAACTGTTCCAGCAGCCGCAAGCCCCAACGCGCCGCGCCGCGACCTGCCGCGCCGGGGCGCCTGCGGCGACAGCGCCACGGCCCGCGCCTTCGGCCACCGCGGCGGCCCCGCGCGGCGGTGCGGCGTGCCACAACGGCATGTCGTTCGATCGTTTCCTGGCCGATCTGAAACAGCGCGCGGTGGCGGAAGGCGTATCGCAGCGGACGCTGGCGGCCGCGGCGCCCGTACCTCATCTACGACCAGGGCATCGTCAACCGCGACCGCGGCCAGCGCGTGTTCGGCCAGATCTTTACCCAGTTCGCCGGCCGCATGGCGGCGCCGTTCCGGATGCAGCAGGGCCAGGCGCACATCAAGACCTACGCGGCGGCGTTCGCGCGCGCGGAGAAGGAGTATGGCGTGCCGCCCGCGGTGATCGCGGCGTTCTGGGGACTGGAGAGCGACTTCGGCGCCAACATGGGCAATTTGCATACGCTGCCTTCGCTGGTGTCGCTGGCCTATGACTGCCGCCGCTCGGAAATGTTCGAGAAGGAAACCATTGCCGCGCTGAAGATCATCGAGCGCGGCGATCTTTCGCCGGAAGAGATGATCGGCTCATGGGCCGGCGAACTCGGCCAGACGCAATTCCTGCCGGCGCATTATTTCAATTATGCGGTCGACTATGACGGCGACGGCCATCGCAACATGCTGCGCAGCGGGCCCGACGTGATCGGCTCGACCGCGAACTATATCGTCGACCGGATTGAAATGGCGGCGCGGCGAGCCGTGGCTGCAGGAAGTGCGCGTGCCGCAAAATTTGCCGTGGCAGGAGACCGACCTCTCGATCAAGCATCCGCGCTCGAAATGGGCGGCGTGGGGCGTGACCTATCCGGACGGCAAGCCGCTGCCGAACGACGACCTGCCCGCCTCGGTGGTGCTGCCGATGGGACGCACCGGGCCGGCGTTTCTGGCGTACGCGAATTTCGCGGCCTACACCGAGTGGAATAATTCGCTGATCTATTCGATCACCGCCGGTTACCTCGCCACCCGGATTGCGGGCGCGCCGCCGATGCGGCAGCCGGCTGCGCCCGTCGCACAATTGCAGTTCAACGAGATCAAGGAATTGCAGCAGCATCTGGTGCGCGCCGGATTCAATGTCGGCAAGGTCGACGGCATTTTGGGCCAGGCCAGCCGCAGCGCGGTGAAGACCATGCAGGTGAAATATGGACTGCCTGCGGATTCCTGGCCGACGGCGGAATTGCTGGCCCGGATGCGCGGCCCCGGCGCGCAGGCGCAGCCGGCGGGGGCGTTGATGCCGCAGGCGCGGTGACCGTTCCGCCGTCATTCCGGGGCGGCGCGAAGCGACGAGCTCTGGAATGCCATAGTCACAGGCGGCTGATGCTTCAAGCGAAAGCCGTCAACGCAATCTTTGAGACATCACCGCACTGGTGGTTATGGATTCCGGGCTCGCGCCTTCGGCGCGCCCCGGAATGACGACAGGTGGAATATTTGCACTCGCCCCGCGCCGCATCGCAGTTGTATTTCCCTCGCTCCCTGCCCCATTTCGAGCAACGCATACTCCCCTCATCCGAAATTCCATCTCCACGAAAAGAGCACCACATGTCCTTTTACGACGCCACCGTGCCCGCCTTCCTGCAAATCCTCGGCAGCCTTGCAGGGCTGCTCAGCAAGGCCGAGGCGCATTGCCAGACCAAGAACATTCAGCCCGAAGTATTGCTCAACGCGCGGCTTTATCCGGACATGCTGCCGCTTTCGAAACAGATCCAGCTGGTCTGCGATTTCGCCGCCAAGGGCTGCGCGCGGCTGACGCACAGCGAGGTGCCGTCCGTGCCCGACACCGAAAAGACCTTTGACGAATTGCGGCAGCGGCTGGCGAAGACGATCGACTATGTAAAGTCGTTCAAGCCGGCGCAGTTCGAAGGCGCAGATAGCAAGGACGTGACGTTTCCGGTAGGCCAAGGCAATTCGTGACGCTGAAGGGCCAGCAGTTTCTCTCCGGTTTTTCGTTTCCAAACTTCTATTTCCACGCCGCCATCGCCCACGGCATTTTGCGCCACAGCGGCGTCGATGTCGGCAAGCGGGATTTTCTTGGGGTGAAGTAGTATTGCCCGTCATTCCGGGGCGTGCGAAGCACGAGCATGATGCGCGAATTGCGCATCTGCGCAATCGATAGACCACGACGATGCGTATGCGATTCCGGGCCTGCGCCCAAGACGGGCGCATCCCGGAATGACGGTAAGAACAAAGCATCAGGGAGACACGCCGCCATGTCCACCACCACGCAAGCGCCGAAAAGATCGATCCGTCCGCCTCCCTGCATCCGGAAACGCTCGGGCTCGCCCCGGGCCGCGGTCGCCTTGCGGGCCGCAAGATCATCGTGGTCGGCGCGGGGCAGCGAAACATCATCGACGAAGAGCCGCCGATCGGCAACGGACGGGCGATGAGCGTGCTGTTCGCGCGCGAGGGCGCGCAGGTGGCGTGCATCGATGTCAACAAGGAAGCGGCCGACGATACGGTGGCGCAGATCACGGGCGAAGGCGGCAAGGCGTTTACCGATGTGGTCGATGTCAGCGATGTCGCGGCGATCGCGCCCGCGGTCGAGCGCTGCGCGCAAAAGCTTGGCGGGCTCGACGGGCTCGCGCTCAATGTCGGCATTTCCTCCGGCCTGTCGCTGCCAAAAATGACGGTGGAAGCCTGGGACAAGGATTATGCCGTCAACGTGCGCAGCCACATGCTGTTCGCGCAAAAGGCGCTGGAGGTGATGTCGCCGGGCGGCGCGATCATCTTGACCTCGTCGATGGCGAGCCAGCGCGCCAATGGCCGCAACCCGGCCTATGAATCTTCCAAGGCGGCGCAGATCGCGCTCGGACGCGCGATCGCGCGGGCCGGCGAGGAAAAGGGCATTCGCTGCAATGTGATCGCGCCGGGTTTCATCGACAGCCCGATGGGCCGCGACGCCAGCCGCAGGCGGCCCGACCGCGCGATGACAGTGCCGTTCGGCCGCCAGGGCACCGGCTGGGAGGTCGCCTATGCTGCGCTGTTCCTGATCTCGAATGAATCTTCCTACGTCAACGCCCACACGCTATTCCTTGATGCCGGCCACATGGGCGGTATCGTGCGGAGCTAGAATGCGTCCGCCGAATGGCTCGCGGCTTGCGCCCGCAGCCGGAATGCCCAACTGTCCTTCATCTTTCACTTTCTGGAAATCACGACATGAGCACGCCTTCCAAACTGTTCGAGCCCTACAAGCTTGGCCCGATCACGCTTCCCAACCGTTTTGCGATGGCGCCGCTGACGCGCAACCGCGCGGTGCCGCCCGGCATGGTGCCAAGCCCGCTCGCGATCGAATATTACGGCCAGCGCGCTTCGGCCGGATTGCTGATCACCGAAGCAAGCCAGGTCTCGCAGCAGGGCCAGGGCTATCAGGACACCCCCGGTATTTATTCAAAGGAGCAGGTCGCGGGCTGGCGCAAGGTCACCGATCGCGTGCATGAGCGCGGCGGGCGCATTTTTATCCAGATCTGGCATGTCGGCCGCATCTCGCACGATTCGCTGCAGCCTGATGGAGGCAAGCCGGTGGCGCCAAGCGCGATCCGCGCCAAGGGCAAGACGTTTGTGAACAACAGCTTTACCGATATCTCCGAGCCGCGCGCGCTGGAGCTTTCGGAAATCCCCGGGATTATCGAGGACTTCAAACGCGGCACCGCCAATGCGCTGGCCGCCGGCTTTGACGGCGTCGAAATCCATGGCGCCAACGGCTATCTGCTCGACCAGTTCGCCAAGGACGGCACCAACAAGCGCACCGATGCCTATGGCGGTTCGATCGAGAACCGCGCGCAGGCTGATGCTGGAGGTTTCGAAGGTCGTTGCCGCGGAAGCGGGCGCGGATCGTACCGGCATCCGCATCTCGCCGGTGACGCCGGCCAATGATGTCTCCGATAGCAATCCGCAGCCGCTGTTCGATTACATCGTCGATGGGCTCAACGCGCTGGGCCTGACCTATATCCACGTCATCGAAGGCGCGACCGGCGGCCCGCGCGACATCGCGCCGTTCGACTACGGCTGCTGCGCAAGCGCTTCAAGCAGGCCTATGTCGCCAACAACGGTTATGATTTCGAGCTGGCGAACAAGGTGCTCGATGCAAACGCCGCCGATCTGATCGCGTTCGGAAAGCCGTTCATCTCCAACCCCGATCTCGTCGAGCGCCTGAAGCAGGGCGCGCCGCTGAACGCCTTCGACAAGGCGACGTTCTACGGCGGCGGCGCGAAGGGATATACGGATTATCCGACGCTGGAGGCGGCGGAAGCGGCGCAGTAACTCCGCCGTCATTCCGGGGCGCGCCACTTGGCGCGAGCCCGGAATCCATAGCTCACCGATCGTGGTTATGGATTCCGGGCTCGTCGCTTCGCGAGCCCCGGAATGACGGGAAGAAATAAAGGCCGGGATTGCTCCCGGCCTTTCGTTTTTTCCCCTCGTCATGCCCCGCGAAGGCGGGGCATCCAGTAAACGCAGCCGTCAGCGATGGAACCGAGAGGCCGCAGCGTACTGGTCGCCCGGTCAAGCCGATGGCGACGACAGTGGTCGTTACTTCACCTCCGCGCGCTTCGGCGGGGTGGCCGGCCACGACTTGATCAGCGCGTCGTAGTCGACGGTCTCGCCCTTCGGCTTCTCGTTGGCGAGTTTCCGCTGCGGCGCGATGGTGCCGTCCTTCTGGGCTTTTGCGAACCAGAACTCGGCGGTCTCCTTCTTGTTCATCTTCGGCCCGCAGGCGCCCTGCACGCCACTCTTTTCCAGGCGCTCGAGCACGGAGTCCTGGGCCGCGGCCAGCGCATCCATCGCCGCTTGCGGCGTCTTCGCACCGGACGACGCATCGCCGATGTTCTGCCACCACAATTGCGCAAGCTTCGGATAGTCAGGCACGTTGTTGCCGGTCGGGGTCCACTGCACGCGCGCGGGCGAGCGGTAGAACTCGACCAGGCCACCGAGCTTCGGCGCGCGCTCGGTGAAGCTCTTGTCCCAGATGTCGGATTCACGCACGAAGGTGAGACCGACATGGCTCTTCTTCAGCGACACCGTCTTGGAGACGATGAACTGCAGATAGAGCCAGGCCGCCTTGCGGCGGTCCGCAGGCGTCGACTTCAGCAGCGTCGCCGAGCCGGCGTCCTGGTAGCCGAGCTTCATGCCCTCTTTCCAGTACGAGCCGTGCGGCGACGGGGCCATGCGCCATTTCGGCGTACCGTCCGCGTTCACCACCGGAATGCCGGGCTTCACCATGTCGGCGGTGAAGGCGGTGTACCAGAAGATCTGCTGGGCGATCGCGCCTTGCGCCGGCACCGGACCTGCTTCGGAGAAGGTCATGCCCTGCGACTGCGGCGGGGCATACTTCTTCATCCAGTCGAGGTATTTGACGATCGAGTAGACCGCCGCAGGACCGTTGGTGTCGCCGCCGCGCTCGACCGATGAGCCGACCGGACGGCAGCCTTCCATGCGGATGCCCCATTCGTCGACGGGCTTGCCGTTCGGGATGCCCTTGTCGCCGTTGCCGGCCATCGACAGCCAGGCGTCGGTGAACCGCCATCCGAGCGAGGGATCCTTCTTGCCATAGTCCATGTGACCATAGACCTTGACGCCGTTGATCTCCTTGATGTCGTTGGTGAAGAACTCGGCGATGTCTTCATAGGCCGACCAGTTCACGGGCACGCCGAGATCGTAGCCATACTTGGCCTTGAACTTGGCCTTGTACTCCGGATTGGAGAACCAGTCGTAGCGGAACCAATAGAGGTTCGCGAACTGCTGGTCGGGAAGCTGATAGAGCTTGCCGTCCGGACCCGTGGTGAAGGACTTTCCGATGAAGTCGTTGACGTCGAGCCCGGGGTTGGTGACGTCCTTGCCCTCGCCGGCCATGTAGTCCGACAGGATCACCGTCTGGTTATAGCGCGAATGCGTGCCGATCAGATCGGAATCGTTGATCCAGCCGTCATACACGTTCTTGCCGGACTGCATCTGGGTCTGCAGTTTTTCGACCACGTCGCCTTCCTGGATCAGGTCGTGCTTGACCTTGATGCCGGTGATTTCGGTGAAGGCCTTTGCCAGCGTCCTGGATTCATACTCGTGCGTGGTGATGGTTTCCGACACGATGTTGATATCCATGCCCTTGAAGGGTGCGGCGGCCTTTTCGAACCACTGCAGTTCCTTCAACTGGTCGGCCTTGGAGAGGGTCGACGGCTGGAATTCGCTGTCGATCCAGCGTTGGTTGACGGCGTCGTCGGCACGGGCCGGCGCGGCAATGGTGACGGAAGCCGCGATCAGCGCCACCGCGCTGGTCATGGTCAGAAGGCTATCCTTACTTCTCCTCAAGTGTCGCATCTTGGTTCCTCCGGTTGCAGCGACAAACTAAACTCAGGCCCGGGTTGACCCCGGATCTGCTCTTTTTCGCCAGGCTCAGACGGTGCGGAAGATCGCAACGGCCGAGGCAAGCGAAATCAGTGTTGCGAGCCACAGGCTCGAAATTTCAACGCCCTCCCCGATCGGCAGCGTCGCGATCGGTTCGATGCCAATGAAGGCGATCCACAACAGATGGATGACGGCGGCGGTGATCAGCGAGATGAACAGGCGGTCGCCGCGCGTGGTCGGAATCCGCAACACGCCGACCCGCTCGGCTTCGGGATAAGCGACCGCAAGCCAGGTCATGACGCCAAGCGTCATGGCGAGCATCACGAAGAAGATCGCGGTCGGCAGCGTCCAGGCCATCCATGCGATGTTTTCCATGTGCGGCCCTCACACCCTGCCCAGCGCAAAGCCGCGCGCGATGTAGTTGCGGACGAACCAGATCACCAGCGCGCCGGGGATGATGGTGAGCACGCCGGCCGCCGCCAGCAGGCCCCAGTCGACACCGGCAGCGGAGACCGTGCGCGTCATGGTCGCGGCGATCGGCTTGGCGTTGACCGAGGTCAGCGTGCGCGCCAGCAGCAATTCGACCCAGGAGAACATGAAGCAGAAGAAGGCGGCGACGCCGATGCCGCTTGCAATCAGCGGCACCAGGATTTTCATGAAGAAGCGCGGGAACGAATAACCGTCGAGGAACGCGGTCTCGTCGATCTCGCGCGGCACGCTCGAGACAAAACCTTCGAGGATCCAGACCGCCAAAGGCACGTTGAACAGGCAATGCGCCAGCGCCACCGCCCATGGCGTATCGAACAGGTTCAGCGCCGAATAGAGGTTGAAGAACGGCAGCGCGAACACCGCCGGCGGCGCCATGCGGTTCGACAGCAGCCAGAAGAACAGATGCTTGTCGCCGAGAAAGCGGTAGCGCGAGAAGGCGTAGGCCGCCGGCAATGCGAACGAGATCGAGATGACGGTGTTGATGATCACGTATTTCAGCGAGTTGATGTAGCCGGAATACCAGCTCTCGTCGGTGAAGATGCGCGTGTAGTTCGCCAGCGTCGGTTGATGCGGCCACAGCGTCATGGTGGTGACGATTTCGGTATTGGTCTTGAAGCTCATGTTGACGAGCCAGTAGATCGGCAACAGCAGGAAAACCAGGAAGACCGACAGGATGATGCGGCGGCCGGGGATGGAGTTCATCATGCGACACCTTCCTTCGGCGGGCGTTCGCTGCCGACATTGGTCATGACGGTGTAGAAAACCCAGCACACGATCAGGATGACGAGGTTGTAGACCAGCGAAAGCGCCGCGGCCTTGCCGAGGTCGAACTGCCCGAGCGCGATCTTGACCAGCTCGATGGAAACGAAGGTGGTCGAATTGCCCGGACCGCCGCCGGTCACCACGAACGGCTCGGTGTAGATCATGAAACTGTCCATGAAGCGCAGCAGCACGGCGATCAGCAGCACGCGATTCATCTTCGGCAACTGGATCGCGGTGAATACCGCCCAGCGCGAGGCGCCGTCGATTTGCGCAGCCTGATAATAGGCGTCGGGGATCGACTTCAGTCCGGCGTAGCAGAGCAACGCCACCAGCGAGGTCCAGTGCCAGACATCCATCAGGATGACGGTGAACCAGGCGTCGAGATCGTTGGAGACGTAATTGTAGTTGAAGCCGAGGCTGTTGAAGACATAGCCCATCAGGCCGATGTCGGGCCGGCCGAAAATCTGCCAGATGGTGCCGACCACGTTCCATGGAATGAGAAGCGGCAGCGCCATGATCACGAGGCAGGCGGCGACGCGCCAGCCCTCGCGCGGCATCGACAGCGCCACCACGATGCCGAGCGGCACCTCGATGGCGAGGATGATGGCGGAGAACAACAGATTGCGGCCGAGCGAGGCGAGAAATCGCCCGCCGAGATCGGTCGAGGGATCGAGCAATTCCTTGAACCAGCCGACGCCGTTCCAGAAGAACTGGTTGTTGCCAAAGGTGTCCTGCATCGAATAGTTCACGACCGTCATCAGCGGCAGCACCGCCGAGAACGCCACGATCAAAAACACCGGCAGCACCAGGAACCAGGCCTTCTGGTTGACGATCTTGTCCATCAGGCGGCCCCCTCGACGAGAAGGCTGTCGGCATAGACGTGAATGCGGCTGGGATCGAACACCAGGCCCGCGGTATCGTCCGGCACGGAGAATCCCGCCGGCACGCGGGCGGCGAATTTGGCGTCGCCAACCCTGACGCGGGCGAAACGGACGCGGCCGAGATCGTCGATCCGCTCGATCTTTGCCGACAGCAGCCCCGGCGCGGGCGCGGCGACATCGACGAATTCGGGGCGCACGCCGATCTCGATCTTTGCGGTGCCCGGCAGGCCGTCATAGCTGCGGTTGAGCGCGATGACGTGACCGTCGATCCGCGCCTGCCGCCCCTTTACCTCCGCCGGCACGATGTTCATGCCGGGGGAGCCGATGAAGTAACCGACAAAGGTATGCGCGGGCTTGTCGAACAATTCGGCGGGCGTGCCGCTTTGCACCACGCGGCCGTCATGCATGACCACGACGGTATCGGCGAAAGTCAGAGCCTCGGTCTGGTCATGGGTGACGTAGATCATCGTCAGATCGAGCTCGCGATGCAGCGCCTTCAGTTTTGAGCGCAACTGCCATTTCAATTCGGGGTCGATCACCGTCAGCGGCTCGTCGAACAGCACCGCGGCGACGTCGGAACGCACCAGGCCGCGGCCGAGCGAAATCTTCTGCTTGGCGTCCGCCGTCAGCCGCGTGGCCTTGCGGTTCAGGTACGGCGTCAGGTCCAGGAGCTTTGCGATCTCGGCGACGCGCGCATCGATCTCCGGCCTGGCGACGCCGCGATTCCGCAAGGGGAAGGCGAGGTTTTGGCCGACCGTCATGGTGTCGTAGATCACCGGGAACTGGAACACCTGCGCGATGTTGCGCTTCTGGGTCGACGCTTGCGTGATGTCGGCGCCGTCGAACAGGATCTTGCCGCGCGACGGCGTGACGATGCCGGAGATCAGATTCAAGAGCGTGGTCTTGCCGCAGCCGGACGGGCCGAGCAGCGCATAGGCACCGCCCTGCCGCCAGGTCATCGTCACCGGCTTCAGCGCAAAGGAATCCGGCGGCGCATCGTTGCCGCTGTAGGAATGCGCGAGATCGACGAGGTCAATGCGGGCCAAGCGGCATCTCCCTCAATTGCTGTGGCTGTTTGACGGCGCGGCGACCAGTCGGCCGGCCGCGTCGAATACGAAGAGGTTGTCGGGATCGAGCGCCGCATGCAGCATCGCGCCGGGCTCGTATTCGTGCACGCCTTGCAGCACCGCGACCCAGTTGGAGGCGTCGCGGTTGAGATGCACAAAGCTTTCCGAACCGGTGATCTCCGTCACGGTAACGGTGGCGGAAAAGGCGTGGCGGCCGGCGACGCCGTTGGCGACTTCCAACTGGTGCGCACGAAAGCCGACGCGATACGGCCCATCGGCCAGCTTGGCATAGAGACCGGTGGCCGGCGCCTCGACGCCACCGGCGTACTGTACCGACCCATTCTTTTTCTCGATGCCGACGATGTTGAGCGGCGGATCCGAGAACACCTGCGCCACGCGCATGGTGTCGGGATGGCGATAGACCTTTGCGGTATCTCCGGCCTGCAGCGCCTCGCCTTCCCACATGCAGATGGTCCGGCCACCCAGCAGCAGGGCTTCGGAAGGTTCCGTCGTCGCGTAAACGAAGATCGCGCCGGAGGCTTCAAAGATGCGCGGCAGTTCGGCGCGCAGTTCCTCGCGCAGCTTGTAATCGAGATTGGCCAGGGGCTCGTCGAGCAGCACGAGATCGGCGCCCTTGACCAGCGCGCGCGCAATCGCGGTGCGTTGCTGCTGGCCGCCGGAAAGCTGCAGCGGCGTGCGATTCATATAGGGCTCGAGCTGCAGCAGTTTGGCTGCTTCCTGCACGCGCCGGTCGATTTCCTCGCGCGGCCGGCCCTGCACCCGCAAGGGCGAGGCGATGTTCTCATAGACCGTCAGCGAGGGATAATTGATGAACTGCTGATAGACCATCGCGACCGAACGCTGCCGCACGTCGAGGCCGGTGACGTCCTTGCCGTCGACCAGCACGCGGCCCGAGGTCGGTTTGTCGAGACCGGCGAGCAGCCGCATGATCGAGGTCTTGCCCGACAGCGTCGGGCCCAGCAGCACGCTGAGCGTGCCGCGCTCCAAAGTCAGTGAGACATCGCGAATGGCCGGGATGCCATCGATGGTGCGCGTGACGTGTTCGAGCGTGACGCTCATATCCGCCCTCCCGCTTCGCGCAGCGGCCGTTCGGTGGAGTTGCGATGGGCCGCCATCCACTCATCGATGGCGGCGACTTCGGTCGCCGAGAGCTGTAATCCCAGTTTGGATCGCCGCCACACGACGTCTTCGGCGGTCACCGCCCATTCATGGGCCATCAGGTACCGGACCTCGGCTTCCGTCATGGTAGCGCCGAAGGACTGGCCGAGATCGGCGATCGATTTCGCGCTGCCGAGTAATTTTGTCGCACGGGTGCCGTAGGCATGCGCGAGTCTGTTGGCGTGAACCTGCGTGAGGTACGGATAATTGCGCACCAGTTCCGCCGTCAGCGCCGTGACCGCTGAAACATCCATGTCGCCGCCGGGCAGCGGCGCTTTCGCCGTCCAGCCCTCTTTCGCTTTGGCGCTGCGCAGATATGGCGCGAGCCGTTCCAGCGCTTCTTCGGCCAGGCGGCGATAGGTCGTGATCTTGCCGCCATAGATCGACAGCAGCGGCGCGCCGCCGGGGGTGTCGAGCTCGAACACGTAGTCGCGGGTGGCGGCCTTGGCCTCGCTGGCGCCGTCATCATAGAGCGGGCGCACACCGGAATAGGTCCAGACCACATCGTCCGGCTTGACCGGCTTGGCCAGATATTCGCTGACGGCGGCGCAGAGATATTCGATTTCCTGGGGCGTTGCTTTCACCTTGGCGGGATCACCTTCGTAATCCTGATCGGTGGTGCCGATCAGCGTGAAGTCACCCTGATACGGGATGATGAAGACGATACGACCGTCACTGTTTTGCAGAATGTAGGCGCGGTCGTGGTCGTAGAGTTTTCGCACCACGATGTGCGAGCCCTGCACCAGGCGAACCTTTGCGCGCGCGTTGACGCCGGCGCCGGACGCCAGCACGTCCTCGACCCACGGGCCGCCGGCGTTGACCAGCGCGCGGGCCTGAATGGTGTCGCGCGTGCCGCTGCTGAGATCCTGCACCGTGACGTGCCAGACGCCATCGGCTTGCCGGATTTCCACGGCGCGCGAACGCGTGCGAATTTCGGCGCCGCGATCGGCGGCATCGCGCGCAGTGAGCACGACCAGGCGCGCGTCGTCGACAAAACAGTCGGAATATTCAAAGCCCTTGGCGTAGCGGTTCGGCTGCAAGGGTTTGCCGACCTCGTCGCGGGCAAGGTTGACCGAGCGCGTCGGCGGCAGCAGATGGCGGCCGCCGATATGGTCGTAGAGGAACAACCCCAGGCGCAGCAGCCAGGCCGGGCGCAATCCTGAATGGTGCGGCAAAACGAAACGAAGCGGGCGGATGATGTGGGGCGCGATGGCCCAAAGGATTTCGCGCTCGATCAGCGCCTCGCGGACCAGGCGAAACTCGTAATATTCGAGATAGCGCAGGCCGCCATGCACGAGCTTGGTCGACCAGGACGACGTCCCGCTCGCCAAGTCATTCATTTCACACAGGAAAACAGAATTACCCCGGCCCGCCGCATCGCGCGCGATGCCGCAGCCATTCACGCCGCCTCCAATGATGGCGAGGTCAAAAATCCGATCCAAAAGACGCTTCCCCGGCGCTCGCCTGTTCGTTTCGGCGATTTAGCTTTCGGATTGGATTAGATCACAACGAAAAACGAAAGCAAGATGAAACGGGATTGATAGTCCGCCAAAGGCCCGGTTCCCGGCCGGTCTCAGCTCCTCCGTCGCGGCAGCGGCCCTCCGCTCACGACGTAAACGCCGATCGAAATGGCGATGATGGCGATCCAATCCATCGCCGTCGGCCACTCGCCAAGAACCGGGATCGCCATCACCGCGGTCATTGCCGGGGATAGCGCCGCGAAAGCCGCACCGCTGGACGCACCGAGGATGCCGACCGCGCGTCCGTAAAAGATCAGCGAAACAATCGCCGTCAGAATTCCCTGCACGAAGGCTTGAAGCGCGACATCGTCCCAGGAAGCGCTGGCGAGTTTCGTGCCCGCGACCATCAGATAAACCGGCAAATAGAGAACCAGGGCGCCGACCGCGGCGATGCCGGCGGCATGCAGCCCATCGAGACGCGCGCGGCGCATCGCGATTGTGTAGAAGGCCCAGGCCAGGGCAGAAGCGAGAAACAGCGCGTGCCCGATGCTCTGGCTGGAATTGATGGCGTCGCCGCCGGCGGTCCAGGCGATAGCGAAGACGCCGAACAGGATCAGCACGAAGCCGATCTTTTTCGCTGCCGTGAACGGCTCGCTGAGGAAAACCGCGGCGAGAACAGCTACCGCCAGCGGCATGACGCCTGGAAACAGCGCGCCGGCATGCGCTGCCGGGGCGAACATCAGGCCCGCGTTCGCGAACAGCACGGGCGCACCGCCGCCGAGCACGATCGCCGCCAATCCGATCCAGCCGAGGCGATCAAGCGCAACGCCCCTGCTCAGGACGTACGGCAACAACAGCAACCCGGCCACGCCGAAGCGAAGCGCGGCGATGTCCCACGGCGTCAGACTGCCCTTAAGACCGAGGCGCGCCACCACGATCCATCCGGACCAGATGCTGACGGCGGCGAGGCCATAGAGCGCGCCACGGACATATTGGGCGGCGCTGCGTCCACCGACGGCCAATTCCGTCATCATCGACTCCCGGATTGCAATGGACGGGACGTAACCCCTTTGAAGTATATTTTAGAGGTTATGATGGAGGACGACATGGGGCAAGCAGAATGAGCGACCGCGCCAATCGGTTCGAATGGAGCGGCGGGCATCCGGCTCTGGACCTGGTGAACACGCTGGATGAGCGGCCCTCGCCCGCGCCGATCGAGAACCTGGCGTCCTACCGCGACCTGACGCGGTTCGCCGCGCTGGCGGGACTTGTCGATCGCCGGACCGCGGCACGTCTGCAACGGCTCGATAGCCGCTCCGGCTCGCCTGTCGTGAAGCGCGCCCGCAAGCTTCGCGAGCATCTTCACGATGTGCTGGCTGCGGCAAATTCAGGTCGGCCGGCGCGGCAACCCGATCTTGATGCGCTGTCTGCCGCGATCCAGGCGGCACATGCGGCGCAGAAGCTGGTCGCGTCGCCTTCGCCTGGACTGGCCGATCGCCGCTGGTCGTCTCCGCTGGCGCGCGAAATTCCCTTGCACGCCTGTTCGCTCGCTATCGAATGCCTGCTGGTCGGCGAGGAGCGCAAGAGAATCCGAAAATGCGGAGCCTCAGACTGCGCCGTCTATTACCTCGACACCAGCAAGGGTCAGCGCCGGCAATGGTGCAGCATGAAAAATTGCGGAAATCGCGAAAAGCAGCGGCGATGGCGCTCCGCGACGCATAGTCTGGAAGTTCTAGCGCAACCGACCGCCGCAGGAGGCGGAATGGGCTCGCCCGGCTCGTCGATATCGGCGGCCGGCTTCTCCATCGCCTCGATCACCTCGATGCCGCGGTGATGGCAGATGCTGGCGATGCCGGCCGGCAGCGCGGCGTCGGTGATGAAGGTCTGGATCTGCGAGAGATGCGCGATGCGGACCGGGGCGCTGCGGCGGAGTTTTGTCGAGTTGGCGACCAGCATGACGCTGCGGGCGTTGGCAATGATCGCCTGCGCCGCCTGCACCTCGCGATAGTCGAAGTCCAAGAGCGCGCCCTCCTCGTCGATCGCCGACGCGCCGATGATGGCGTAATCGACCTTGAACTGGCCGATCAGTTGCGTGGCGGTGGAGCCGACCACCGCGCCGTCGGCGCGGCGCACCGCGCCGCCCGCGACGATCACCTCGATGCGGGGATGGCGATACAGCAGCATCGCGACGTTGAGGTTGTTGGTGATGACGAGCAGATCCTCATGCGAGGTCAGCGCGCTCGCGACTTCTTCCGTCGTGGTGCCGATGTTGATGAACAGCGAGCAGCCGTTCGGGATTTTCGCGGCGGCCGCAGCCCCGATCGCCTTCTTCTCCTCGGCGGCAACGAAGCGGCGCGCTTCATAGGCGAGGTTTTCGACGCCGGAGGCGATGATGGCGCCGCCATGGATGCGGGTCAGCGAGCGCTGGTCGCAGAGGTCGTTGAGATCCTTGCGGATGGTCTGCGCCGACACCTCAAAACGCCGCGCCAGATCTTCCACCATCACCCGGCCGAAGGCGCGGGCGATGTTGAGGATTTCAGTCTGGCGATGCGACAGTCCGGCCACGGCGGGTCTTTCGGCAATGGGCGCATATCGTGCGGCGGTTTGGCGGTGCGGTCAATGTGGCGATCGCATGGCGCGGGCGCCGGAACTGGCGAAAACGTAAATCTGGTTAAGGCGCTTTGCGGCGTTCGCAACCGCAAAAATGATTGAAAATCATTTTGCGTGACCGAGGCGCCCCTGCTCGACAAACGGAAATGCGATTGCGAAACTGCCCGCATAATCAAAAACGGGAGGATACCCCATGCAACTCGATCGCCGTCAACTCGCCTTGCCCGTACTCGCGCTTGCACTCGTGGGCGTCGCGCCCGCCTTCGCCGGCGCGGATGAAGATGAGATTACGAAGAAAGTCGAAGCGTTCCGCGCGGCGCAGGCCGCCGGCAATGCCGACGGGATCGGCCCGCTCTGCGCGGAAGAATTGAGCTACAGCCACTCCAGCGGCTCGATCGACGACAAGGCAAAGCTGCTGAACGGCGTCAAGACCGCCAACTACAAGTGGACGACGCTTGAATACAAGAACCCCACGGTCAAAGTCGTCGGGCCCGCCGCCATCGTGCGCTTCAACTTCGTCGGCGAGCAGGAATTTACCGACGGCAAGAAGACGCCGCAAAACCTCGCCATCCTGATGAACTGGCAGAAGCAGGGCAACGAGTGGAAGCTGCTGTCGCGCTCGGCGACCAAGCTCTGAGCGGTTCCTCCGACGCTGCGTAGGGTGGGCAAAGGCGCGGTTGCGCCGTGCCCACCATCTATCGGCAGTCGCAACTGGAATGGTGGGCACGCCCATTCGCGCGACCCGTTGGCTTTGCCCACCCTACCAAGCTTAATTGATCGATTGAATCGTTGGGATATAATCGCTGAATTGATCCTGCTGCTATTTCGCGGCCGGGAGGGGCGCATCGCGCCGCCAGATCGCAGTATCCCATATGCGCTTTAGGCCGAAGATCGTCCTTGCCCTCTCGGTGCTGGCTTCCCTGACCGCGAGCGTCGGTGTGGGCGTCATGCTCATGCAACCGGACACAACAGCGGAAACCGCCGAATGCAAGCCTCCCGCGCGGGCGCAGGTCCGGCACGAACTGGTGTTCGGGACCGCACGCGCGCACGGCGTCCCGCTCAGGGAGGATGAGTGGCAATCGTTTATCGATTCCGTCGTGACCCCCCGCTTCCCGGACGGGCTAACGGTCCTGAACGCCAGTGGCCAGTGGCGCGGCGAAGCCGGCGTGACAAAGGAACAGGCCCGCATCCTCGTCATCTGGCATGATCGCCTGCCGTCGCGGGATGCCGACATCGAGGCCATCCGCTCGGCCTACAAGGAGCGCTTCGATCAGGAAAGCGTGCTGCGCATCGACAGCGTTTCGTGCGTGTCGTTCTGAACGGTTACGCCAGCCAGTGTCGCATCGCCATAGGGCAATGCGGCGAGCGGCGCGCTCGGCCTCGCGCGCGTTGCGGAAGACTTGTCCGTCGAGCCGGTTGAAGCGATGCGCGGCTGCGAAGAACATGTAGCCTTCGGGGTTGCGAACGACGATGCCCGCCGGCTGCGAGCCGATCTCGATGATGTAAGTCTGCGACATGCCCAGCCTCGATTGCAAAATTCCGGACCGATAACGGGGCACGGGCGCAAACGTTCCAACGGCGCCATTGCTCGAAAAACGGCTGAAATGATGGCTTTTGCGGGCAAATTGATCCCGCCGGCGGGCTTGACCTTTAACGGTCTGTCCTGCGAATCGTGGTAGGAACAGCCCTTCCCCGATTGGAGAATCAGCGAATGACAAGATTGGCTCTGATGGCCCTGCTCGCCCTGGCGATCCTGATGCCGTCAAAACAGGCGGCGGCGCAGGACGCGATCGGCGGCGCAATCTTCGGCGGGGTTGCCGGCGCCTTCCTCGGCGGCGCATTGGCGGTCGCGGCGGCGCCGCGGTCGGCGCGGTGCTTGGAGCCGGAACCGGCGCGGCCATCGCCTCGCAGGGCGAGCGGCGGGGCGGCTATTACTACTATCAGAACGCCTGCTATCTGCCGCAGGGCGACGGCACCTATGTCGCGGTTTCGCCGGCCTATTGCGATGGTCCACCGCCCCAGCCGCAACGCTACTACAGGCGGGAAGTCGAAGCCCCGCGCTGCACGCGCTCGCCGACCTTCGATCCCCGTGACGGCACCTTCATCGACCGCAACGGCTATCGCCGCCGCTGCGTCTGATCCGCGCGGGTTAGCCGCAAGGTCTAACCACTCACGAACTGTCATCCCCCGCGACCCGTCTACCCAAGGCTTCGCAGGGTTGCGGTGTTGGGCCGCCAAGCTTTAGCGGTGGCGGCATGCGGGGGATCCAGTACGCTGCAGCCTCTCGGTTCAATCACAAGCGTCTCTGGAATACTGGATCACCCGCATTCGCGGGGGATGACGGCTGTCTATGAGGCCACTAGCCTCACGCAGTGGTCATCGGCGGCGTCGCGTGGAATCGGTTGCGGCTTGCCCTGCTCGTCGATCGCGACATAGGTGAAGTTGCCGTCGGTGACCAGGATCGGCTGCATCTCCTTGCGGCGCAGCACCCAGGCCTCGAGATGGATGGTCATCGAGGTGCGGCCGACCCGGACCAGATTGGCGTGCACGGACACGAGATCGCCGACATAGACCGCTTTGCGAAAATTCATCGCATCGATCGAGACGGTGACGGTGCGGGTCTTGGCGATCTTTGACGCTGCGACGCCGCCGGCGATATCCATCTGGCTGAGCAGCCAGCCGCCAAAGATGTCGCCATTGGCGTTGGTGTCGGCCGGCATCGCCAGCGTGCGGGTGCAGAGGTCGCCGCGCGGCTCGGTCTCCTCGCTCGGCGGAGCGTGCACGTGCGTATCGGTCACTTGAAATTCTCCCAGCCGGGATCAGGCGTAAAACGGTCGCCGAATTTTTTCGCCAGCACGCGCAAGGTGGCGGCGACGCTTTCGGGCCCGCGCGTCCGCGCGTAGTTCAGCGGGCCGCCGCGGAACGGCGCATAGCCGGTGCCGAAGATCATCGCGCCGTCGACCACGTCGGCATTGTCGACGATGCCCTCGCGCAAACAGGCGACGCAGACATTCGACATCGGCAGCACCAGGCGGTCGATCATTTCAGGCGTCGGCTCTGGCGGCTGTTGTCCCGTCTGCAGCTGCGGCCCGGGAGGCTGTTGAGCCTTGCCGTCCTTCCAGACATAAAAGCCCTTGCCGGTCTTGCGGCCGAGTTCGCCTTTGGCGACCTTTTCGCGGAGCCAGGCGGGCGTCGGTGGCAGCGCGTCGCCGAACTTCGAGCGCAGCATGTCGCCGACATCGAGGCAGATATCGAGGCCGACCTGGTCGGCGAGTTCGATCGGGCCCATCGGCATGCCGAATTTCTTCGCCGCGGCATCGATGAGGGTCTGGTCGTACCTCTCATCCAGCATCACCATCGCCTCCAGCATGTAAGGCGTCAGCGCGCGGTTGACGAGGAAGCCGGGCGAGCTCTTCACCGGCAGCGGCAGCCGATCGATGGCGCCGACAAAGGCCATCGCCTCCTTCAGCAATTGCGCATCCGTGCCGTCATGGCTGACCACCTCGACGAGTTGCAGCCGCGAGACCGGATTGAAGAAGTGCAATCCCAGCAGCCGCTCGGGTTTTGCCAGCGTGGTGCGCAGATCCTGCAGCGGGATGCTGGACGTATTGGTCGCGAGGATCGCGCCCGGCTTCATCTTCGGCTCGATCCCGGCATAGACCTTCTGCTTCAGCTCGAGCTTTTCCGGCACCGCCTCGATGATGAGGTCGGCGCTGCGGACACCCTCGCCGTCCATGTCCGGAATCAGCCGGTCATGCGCGTCGCGCACCGCGGTGCGCTTGCGCATGATCTTGCCGAACAGATCCATGGCGCGTTTCATCGCGCCGGCGATCGGCGCGGCCTTCATGTCGGCCAGCGTCACGCGCATGCCCTGACTGGCGCACCAGGCGGCGATATCGCCGCCCATCGCGCCGGCGCCGATCACGTGGACATGCTCGATCCTGTTGCCAGAGCCCGCGAGCTTCTTCATCTGCTCGCGCAGGAAGAAGACGCGGATCAGGTTTTGCGCCGTCGGCGTCACCATCAGATAGGCGAAAGAGGTTTTTTCCGCGCTCAGCATGGCTTGCTTGTCGCCGCCGTGCCGTTCCCAGAGATCGATCAGCGCGTCGGGCGCCGGATAGTTTTCATGCGGCGCCGCCTTTTCCGCCTCCTTGCGCATGCGCGAGGCGAGAAAACCGCGCACTGGGCCGAGATTGAGAATGGTGTTCAAAGGTCCGGGTTTGGCGCGCTTCAGCCGGCCCGCGATCGCGTCCTTGACCGCGTTGCGGACGTGGCGCTCTTCGGTGACGGCATCGACCAGCCCGAGCGATTTCGCCCTGCGCGCGTCGATGGTCTTGCCGGTCAGCATCATCGTCATCGCCTGCATGGGATTGACGAGCTGCGTAAAACGCACGGTGCCGCCGAGGCCGGGATGCAGGCCGAGCATGATCTCCGGGAAACCGAAGCGCGCGCCTTCGATCGCGATCCGCATCTGGCAGGCCAGCGCCACTTCGAGGCCGCCGCCGAGGCAGAAACCGTGGATCACGGCCACCGTCGGAACGCGCAGCGCCTCCAACCGGTCGATCACCGCATGCGCCCGCCCGATCTCGGTCTCGACCGCCTTGGGATCGCTGGCGCCGCGGAATTCGTTGACGTCGGCACCGGCAATGAAGCCGGATGTTTTTGCCGAACGAATGACGAAGCCGGTCGGGCGCTGCTCTTCCAGCTCCGTCAAGATCCTGTCGAGCTCGCCGATGACGTCCGATGACAGCGTGTTGGCGCTACTGCCTTCGCGATCGAACAGCAGCCAGGCGACGCCGTCGGCATCGCGGTTCAGCCGGAAATGGCGATAGCGGCTGGAGACATCGCGGCCGGGACCGAGTTCGAGCACGCGATCGCCGAGAACATCCATGATTTTCGAAGGCATGATCACACCATCTCGATCAACATGGCGCCGCCCTGCCCGCCGCCGATGCATTCGGTGGCGATGCCGCGCCGCGTGCCGAGCCGCTTCATCGCATTGACGAGATGCAGCACGATGCGGTTGCCGGAGGTGCCGACGGGATGACCGAGGCTGATCGCGCCGCCGTCGACATTGAGTTTTGCGTGATCGATCTTTCCGGCGGCGCCGTCGAGGCCGAGAATTTCGCGGCAGAATTTTTCGTCGTTCCAGGCGGCGAGACAGCCGAGCACCTGGGTGGCAAAGGCCTCGTTCAATTCCCAGGTCTCGATATCCGCAAGCGTCATCTCGTTGCGCTTCAGCATGGCGGTCGCCGACAACACCGGGCCAAGGCCCATGATCGAGGGATCGAGCGCCGACCACTGGCTGTCGAGGATGACGGCCTTTGGCGTCAGGCCGTGCTTGGCCACGGCGTCTTCCGACGCCAGGATCACCCAGGAGGCGCCGTCGGTGATCTGCGAGGAATTGCCGGCGGTGACCTGTCCCCACGGGCGCTCGAACACCGGCTTCAGTTTCGCCAGCGACTCCGGCGTCGAATCCGGCCGCACGCCGTCGTCATGATCGAAAAACTTGCCGTCGCGCGAGAACGCGATCTCGAGTTCGCCCTTCAGCCAACCCTGCGATTGCGCATTGGCGAGCCGCTTGTGGCTTTCGGCGGCATAGGCATCGGATTGTTCGCGGGTGATGCTGAAGAGCTGGCCGACCACTTCGGCGGTCTGGCCCATGTTGAGTTCGGTGATGGGATCGGTCAGCCCGCGCTCCAGCCCGATGATCGGCTTGAAATAGCTCGGCTTCGCTTTCAGCGCGGCCATGATCTTGGCGCCGATGCCTTTTGCGCCGGCCAATCCGGCGAACCAGCGCACGCCGGCCGCCGGCCAGACCAGCGGCGCATGGCTCAAGGCCTCGGCGCCGCCGGCAAGGATCAGGTCGGAGACGCCCTCGCGGATGTAGCGATAGCCGGTGTCGATCGACTGCATGCCGGAGCCGCAATTGATCTGCACGGTGAAGGCGACCATTTTTTCGCCCATGCCGAGCCGCAGCGCCGCGACGCGGGCGGGATTCATCTCGTCGGCAATGACATTGACGCAGCCGAGGATCACCTGATCGAAGCTATCGGGCGCAAAGGGCTGCCGGGCCAGCAAAGGCCTTCCGCATTGCACGGCGAGATCGACCGGGGTGAAGGGTCCGGGACCCGAGCGTGCCTTGATGAACGGCGTCCGGCTGCCGTCGATAATGAAAACCGGTCGCGCCATCAGCTCGCCGCCCTCTGCTCACCAAGCTCCTGGAAGAATTGATGCACGGCAGCGGGTTTTTTGTAAATCGGCGACAGCGCGTCGGGCGCGAAATCGTCGACCTCGATCACTTTTGCGACCGCTTCATGCGCGACGGCGAGCTTTTCGCCTTCGCTTTGGGTGATGACGCCCTTCTTCACCGCTTCCTTCCAGTCATGCAGGCGCGCGGCATGCATCTTTTTCGCGATGTCCTCGGCGCCGGTCACCAGCAAAAATGCCTTCTCCAGCCTTGCAACGCCGCGGTCGTCATCGACATGCGACAGATCCGGCGTCAGCCGGTCGCGCGCCGCCGAGGGCTCCAGGATGAGCTGGGCGCATTGGTGCACCACGCGGTCGACCGGGCCGAGCACGCGGGCGCCGAGCGGCTGGATCAGGAATTTCAGGATCACGGCCACGAAGCGGTTCGGCAGATTGCCGAGGATTTCGGCAAAGCGGTTTTCGATGGTGCGGAAACCGCTCGCCATGCACCATTCCAGCGCGGCAAAGTCTTCCTTCTGCCGGCCTTCGTCCTGCCAGCGTTTTAGCGCGGCAGACAGCAGATAGAGTTCGGAGAGGATGTCGCCGAACCGCGCCGAGAGCATTTCCTTGCGCTTCAGCGCGCCGCCAAGCGTGAGCAGCGCCATGTCGGCGCACAGCGCAAAGGCCGACGAATAGCGCGAGAGCTGGCGATAGAAGCCGGTGGCCTGGCCCGCATCTGGCACGTTGACCCAGATGCCGCCGGTCCAGCTCCGGCCCCAGGCGCGGAACAGCGTCGTAAAGGAGTGGCCGACGTGTTTCCAGAACGCGTTGTCGAAGGCGTCGAGGCCCTTGACGCGATCGCTCTCGCGGAGCGCGTTCATCTCGTCGAGCAGATAGGGATGCGCGCGGATCGCGCCCTGCCCGAACACGATCAGATTGCGGGTGAGGATATTGGCGCCCTCCACGGTGATGCCGACCGGGACGGAGCGATAGAGATTGCCGAGATAATTCTGCGGGCCGTCGATCACGGCCTTGCCGCCATGGATATCCATGGCGTCGTCGATCGCGATCCGCATCCGCTCGGTGGCATGCAGCTTCATGATGCCGGATATCACAGCGGGATGATGGCCCTGGTTGAGCGCGGCGCAGGTCAGTCTTCGCGCGGCATCCAGCAGATAAGCGGTGCCGGCGATGCGGGCGAGCGGCTCCTCGACGCCCTCGAACTTGGAAATCGAGATGCCGAACTGCTCGCGGATGCGGGCATAGGCGCCGGTGGTGCGCGCCGCATAGGCCGCACCTGCGGCCGACAATGACGGCAGCGAAATGCCGCGGCCGGCGGCGAGCGCCGTCATCAGCATCTTCCAGCCTTGGCCGAGGCGTTCCTGCCCGCCGATGATGTAGTCCATGGGGATGAAGACGTCGCGGCCCCAGTTCGGGCCGTTCTGGAACACCTGCATTGCCGGCAGATGGCGGTGACCGATCTCGACGCCGGGCAGATGGGTCGGGATCAGCGCGACGGTGATGCCGAGATCCTCTTCGCTGCCCACGAGATGATCGGGATCATAGGCCTTGAAGGCCAAGCCCAGCAGCGTCGCGACCGGGCCGAGCGTGATGTAGCGCTTGTGCCAGTTCAGCTTGAGCCCCAGCACTTCGCGGCCTTCGAACGTGCCCTTGCAGATGATGCCGCTGTCGATCATCGAGGCGGCGTCGGAGCCGGCCTCGGGGCTGGTCAACCCAAAACAGGGAATGTCGCGGCCATCGGCGAGCCGCGGCAGCCACTGGTCCTGCTGTTCCTTGGTGCCGAAGCGCATCAGGAGTTCGCCGGGCCCGAGCGAGTTCGGCACCATCACGGTGACGGCGGCGGCGAGCGAACGCGAGGAAAGCTTGCGCACCACTTCGGAATGCGCGTAGGGCGAAAAGCCGAGCCCGCCATGCTCCCGGGGGATGATCATGCCGAAGAATTTATGCTTCTTGATGAACTCCCAGGCTTCCGGCGGCAGGTCGCGCCATTCCCAATTGATCTTCCAGTCGTCGAGCATGGCGCAGAGCTCATCGACCGGGCCGTTGAGAAACGCCTTTTCCTCGTCGGTCAGCGTCGCCGGCGCATAGGCCAGCAATTTCGACCAGTCGGGATCGCCGGTGAAAAGGTCGGCGTCCCACCAGACGTCGCCGGCTTCCAGTGCCTCGCGCTCGGTATCCGACATCGCCGGCAACACGCCGCGCGCCCAGGAGAAAATCGGTTTGGTGATGAAGTCGCGGCGGAAGCTCATGGCGGTATCCTCATGAATCGGCAGCGCGGGTGGGGATTTTAACGGAAAATGCCCGTCAGGGGTGAACACTTCGCTTTGAAAATAGGGCGAAATTGACGCGGCCGGAGAGCAGTTTGATAACGGCGTGCGCGGGTTTCCGTTCCGGAAAACGGCTCGTGGCTGTGACTTGCAGCGGCATTTGTGCCGGTACGCCGGGTCTCTTCCTTAACCTCTCCCCGCCAGCGGGGAGAGGTCGGATTGCATGAAATGCAATCCGGGTGAGGGGGTACAGGTCTATCAATCCGCACCGATCGTGCGGAGAGAGCCCCTCACCCCAACCCTCTCCCCGCAAAAGCAGGGCGAGGGAGGCGGAGGCCTAATCCGGCCGGATCATCTCGAACATGTTTTCGAGCTTGATCTCAAAATAGTCGCCCCTGCGGCCGGCGCGGGCGATCGGACGGGCCAGACCGGTCTGGTAGACGCCGTCCCTGAATCATGGCCTTGTCGATATGGACGGCGACGACCTCGCCGAAGGTCACCCAGGCCTGCGCCTTCTCGCCATTGGCGCCCTTGAGCTGGATGATCTCGGTCAGCTTGCATTCGAAGGCGACCGGGCTTTCCGCGACGCGCGGCACGTTGACGAGTTTGCCGGGCACCGCGGTCAGCCCTGCGATCTTGAACTCGTTGACGTCGCGGGCGACATGCGCCGCAGTGGCGTTCATGTGCTGCGCCAGGTCCATGGTCGCGAGATTCCACACGAACTCACCGGTCTGCTCCACGTTGGCGACGGTGTCCTTCAGGGGGTGGAGGCAAAACCGATGATCAGCGGGTGGTAGCTAAAGGCGTTGAAAAAACTGTAGGGCGCAAGGTTGATGTTGCCCTTGGAATCGCGCGACGAGATCCAGCCGATCGGGCGTGGCGCTATGATGGCGGTGAAGGGATCGTGCTTGAGGCCGTGGCCGTTCCTGGGTTCGTAGAAGTGCAGGTCTTTTTGGCTCAGGGTCTTTTGGGGCTTTGGCGTCCACGGCTATCCCGCTTTTTGATTGTAGGGTGGGCAAGCGTAGCGCGCCCGCCATCTCGTTTAAAGCGGATTTCCGCCTTGTTAGCCGGCCGCGCGGCGTCATGCTGGCCAGGATGAAATCGATCATCTGGTCGATGGTTGGGCCCGGCTTGTTGGCGCATTGGGCGATCATCTGCGGATGGAAGTAGCGGATCATGCCGGTGCAGCAGCACAACGCCGTCTGCTCGAGGTCCGCCACCTCGAATTCGCCCGAGGCCATGCCCTGCGCGATCACGCTGCCCATGGTGTGCGTGATCAACATGATATGGGCGGTGCAGACCTCCCAGTCCTCTTCCATCGCGATCGCGACCATCTCGTGCAGCTTGGAATCGCCGACATAGCGTTCCGAGTTCATGCGGTGGACGGTCTTCATCAGTTCGCGCAGGCGGGGCGCCGCCGGACCGGGCCGGTCCGCGATCCGTTGCGCCTCGACCTCGACCTCGCCCATCAGGGATCGCGCCACGCCCTCGTGGATCGACTTCTTCGAATCGAAGAAGCGATAGACGTTGGCCGGCGACATCCGCAATTCCTTGGCGATGTCGGCCACGGTGGTCTTCTGATAGCCGATCTGCCGGAACAGACGCTCCGCCACCACGAGGATGCGCTCGCGGGTGTCGGTCTCGACGGGTTCGGAAATCAGCGTCATGTCAGTACTCAATGTTCAATTATTCCGCGGCTTCAGCAAGCGGAATTGCGTGCGGGCCGACGTGCTGCGGCGCAGAAACGGGCTGCTCGGTTGCGCCGCTCTCGTCGAGGCTCTTCCTGAACCAAAGCGCATAGAGGCCCGGCAGGTACAGCAAGGTCAGGAAGGTTGCAACAAACAATCCGCCCATGATGGTGATCGCCATCGGACCCCAGAACGCCGAGCGCGACAGCGGGATCATGGCCAGGATCGCGGCGAGCGCGGTCAGCACCACCGGCCGGGCGCGCCGGACGGTGGCTTCCACGATGGCTTCCTTGCGGGTCAGGCCATGGGCGACGTCGGTCTCGATCTGGTCGACCAGGATCACGGTGTTGCGCATGATCATGCCGGCCAGCGCAATCAGGCCGAGCAGCGCCACGAAGCCGAACGGCTGGTTGGCGACGTTGAGCCCAAGCGAGGCGCCGACGATTCCCAAGGGTGCGGTGAGGAACACCAGCGTCAGGCGCGAAAAACTCTGCAGCTGGATCATCAGCAGCGTCAGCATCACGATGACCATCAGCGGGAACAGCACGAAGATCGAGGCATTGCCCTTGGCCAATTCCTCGAACGCGCCGCCCGCCTCGATCCGGTAGGCCGGCTCGAGGCTGTCACGGATGTCCTGCAGCTTCGGCCAGATCTGGTTGGTGACGTCGGGCGCCTGCACGCCGTCGACGACGTCGGTCCGCACCGTGATGGCCATGTCGCGGTTACGCCGCCACATGATCGGCTCTTCGTGGGCATACTCGATTTTGGCGATCTGCTGCAGCGGCACGGCGACGCCATTGCGCGAGGTGACGGTGAGATCGCCGACCTTGCCGAGGTCGAGCCGCTCGCCGGGCACCGCGCGGGCGACCACGCCGACTTTTTCGATGCCGTCGCGCACGGTCGTGACCGGCGCACCCGAGATCAGCATGGCGAGCGCCTGCGAGACGTCCTGCGGGGTCAGGCCGAGCGCGCGGGCGCGGTCCTGATCGACGACGAGCTTGAGGTAGGGCGACTGCTCGTTCCAGTCGAGCTGCACTTCCTGCACGTTCTTGTTCTGCCGCACCACGTCGCGCACCTTGTAGGCGATGTCGCGAACCGTGTTGGGGTCGGGTCCGATCACGCGGAACTGGACGGGGAAGCCGACCGGCGGGCCGAAATTGAAGCGGTCGACGCGGACGCGGGCTTCGGTCAGCACGCCATCGGCGACCGCCTTCTCGATCTTGGCCTTGATGCGCTCGCGGGCATTGACGTCCTTCGACACGATCACGATCTCGGCGAAGGCCTCGTTCGGCAGTTGCGGGTTGAGGCCGAGCCAGAAGCGCGGCGAACCCTGGCCGACATAGGAGGTGTAGGTCGCGATGTCCTTGTCGCCCTTCAGCAGCGTTTCGGCCTTCTGCACGGACTTTTCGGTGACGTTGAAGGCGGTGCCCTCGGGCAGACGCAATTGCAGGAACAGTTCGGGCCGCTCCGACAGCGGGAAAAACTGCTGCTGCACACGGCCGAAGCCGACGATGGAAATCGCGAACACGCCGATGGTCGCGACCACGACCTTGACGCGGTGATCGACGCACCACTGCACGACGGCGCGCAGGCCCCGGTACATGCGGGTCTCGTAGACCGCGTGCGGATCGTGGTTGGCGCTGACCTTGATGTTGGGCAGCAGCTTGACGCCGATATAGGGCGTGAAGATCACGGCGACGAACCAGGACGCGACCAGCGCGATCGCCACGATCCAGAAAATGCCGCCGGCATATTCGCCGACCGCGGAATTGGCAAAGCCGATGGGGAGGAAGCCAGCGGCTGTGACCAGCGTTCCCGTGAGCATCGGAAACGCGGTTGATTCCCAGGCAAAGGCCGCCGCGTGGACGCGGTCCCAGCCCTGCTCCATCTTCACCACCATCATCTCGACCGCGATGATGGCGTCGTCGACCAGAAGGCCGAGCGCAATGATCAGCGCGCCGAGCGTAATACGATGCAGGTCGAGCGACATCATGTTCATGACGATGAAGACGATGGCGAGCACCAGCGGCACGGACGCCGCCACCACGATGCCGGTGCGCCAGCCCAGCGCGACGAAAGAGACGAACAGCACGATGGCGAGCGCCTCGATGAAGGAGTGCACGAACTCGCCGACGGCGTGCTCGACCACCTTCGGCTGGTCGGCGATCTGCTCGACATTGATGCCCTGCGGCACCGCCTTCATGAAGTCGGCGGTGGCGTTGGAAACTTCCTTGCCGAGCTCCAGGATGTTGGCGCCCTTGGTGGTGACGACGCCGAGGCCGATCGCGGGCTTGCCTTCCTGGCGCGCGACGAAGGTCGGGGGATCGACAAAACCGTGCGTGACGGTGGCGATATCGCCGAGACGGAACACGCGGCCGTTGCTCTCGACCGGGGTCTCGGCGACGGCCTTGGCGCCATCGAGCGCGCCGGTGACGCGCAGCGGCACGCGCTGCGACGAGGTTTCGACCGTGCCGGCGGGCGTGACGTTGTTCTGCTTGGCGAGCGAATTGAACAGCACCTGCGGCGTGATGCCGAGCGTCGCCAGTTTGGCGTGCGAGAATTCGACGAAGATGCGCTCGTCCTGTGCACCGTAGAGATTGACCTTGGTCACCCCGGGTACCTTGAGCAGCCGCTGGCGCATGCCTTCGGCGGATGTCTTCAGCTGCTTATAGTCGGCGCCATCGCCGGTCATCATGTAGAGGATGGAGTTGACATCGGAGAATTCGTCGTTGACGTTGGGACCGAGCAGGCCCTGCGGCAACTGGCCCTGCACGTCGGCGAGCTTCTTGCGCAGCAGGTAGAAGAGATAGGGCACGTCCTTTGGCGGGGTCGAATCCTTGAAGGTGACCTGCAGCGCCGTGAACGACGGCTTCGAATAGGTCTGCACCTTCTCGAAGTAAGGCAGTTCCTGCAGCTTCTTCTCGATGGGATCGGCGACCTGCGTCTGCATTTCGGCGGCGGTGGCACCGGGCCAGATCGCCGAAACGTTCACCACCTTCACCGTGAAGAACGGATCCTCGGCGCGGCCAAGCTTTTGATAGGAGAAGTAGCCGGCGACGCCGAGCGCGATCATCAAGAACAGCACCAGCGTCGGATGGCTGACCGCCCAGCCCGAGAGATTGAAACGCTTCATCTCATCCTCCAGTAATGATCGCTGCTCGATGACCGTTTGCTTAGAACGACAGTGACGACACGACACGGACCTTCTGGGCCGGGTCGAGCTTTTGCACGCCGAGCGTGACGACCTTTGCGCCTTCATCGACGCCACCTGCGATCACCACGCTGTTGCTCTCGTAGGATTTCACCGTGACCGGCTTCAGCGCGATGGCGCCGGTATCGTCGACGACATAGAGCGAGGGATCGCCGCCCTGGCTGTACAGCGCCGACAACGGCAGCTTGGCCACGCGCTCGGTGGCGCGATCGGCCAGCGTCAAGGTCGCGGTCATGCCGAGCGATACCTTGTCGTCGGCTTCCGGCATCGAGAATTTGGCGAGATAAGTGCGCGTGGCGGGATCGGCCGAGGGCGCGACCTCGCGCAGTTTCGCGGTGTATTTCTTGTTGGGCTCCGACCACAGCGTGACAGTGGCTGTGCCATCCTTGGCGCGGCCGAGCAGCGTTTCGGGAATCGCGACCACGGTTTCCTTCTCGGCGAAGCGCGCGACGCGAACCGCGGTCTGGCCGGAGGCGACGACCTGGCCGGGCTCGATCAGGGTCGCGGTGACCACGCCGCGGGTATCGGCGACCAGCGTCGCATAGGAGAGAGAGTTCTTGGTCAGTTCGACCGAACGCTCGGCGCGATTGAGACGCGCGCGTGCCTCGTCGGCGGCGGCGCGCGCGGAATCCATCTGCGCATCGGTGGTCCAGCCTTTGCCGCGCAAGATCTTTTGTGCGCTGTTCGGAGGCGGACGCCTGGCCCAGCACGCCGGTGGCGGCGCGGAACTCGGCCTCGGCCTGCTCGGCCTGCAGTTTCAGGTCGACTTCATCGAGGGTGGCGAGCGGCTGGCCGATATCGACGGTCTGGCCGACCTCAACCAGCCGCTTGGCGACCTTGCCGGGCACGCGAAAGCCCATGTCGGTTTCGACCCGGGGCTTGATCGTGCCGACAAAGCTGCGCTCCGGCGAGGAGGCTTCATAATGGACCGTGGCGACCAGAACCGGGCGTCCGGGGGCGGCTTTCTCCGCTACCTTTTCGTTGCATCCGGTCAGCGCGAACACCGCAAAAGCCAGCAGCGCACCGGTCAAGAGCCTGTAATAACTGGATAAAACGGAACGGACGAACATCGGGCTCTCCATCGGCTGACGATTGATGAAGAGTATCGATTGTTCACTGATGAATGTCAATAATCGTCAGTAGACACATGTCCGTGAGTTAATGGTGAGTTTGCGGGAGGCGTCCGCGGTCCCCCGAGAAGACCGGCGCAATCGCCGATCGGGAGGTAAGGTACGGTCCAGTTGCTGGCTCGCAAGGGGGTCGATGATGGCTTCGCAGATCCGCTCGGCGGTCGATTTCTACGACCGCCATCCGATATCGGCGCAGATCATCCTCGCAAAGCTTGAGGCCGCACGCGGCACGCTCGAGGGACTGCGCCCGGACGATCTGTTCCCGCACGACCAGGATCACTATGGCGGCCTTGCCGCCAACGATGCGCTGGCAAAATGCGCGCGTATCGCGATCGGCAGCAAGGTCGTCGATCTCTGTGCCGGGCTGGGCGGTCCGGCGCGCTATCTGGCGCATCGCTACGGCGCTGATCGTCACCGGCATCGAATTGACGCCGGCCCGCGTCACCGGCGCCGCGGAACTGACGCGGCGGGTCGGACTGGACGGTCAGGTCCGCGTCCTCGAGGGCAATGTCATGGACCTGCCGCTGCCGGACGCCAGCCAGGACGCCGTCGTCAGCCAGGAGGCGTTGCTGCATGTGCCCGATATCGGGCGTGCGCTTGGCGAAGCGCATCGCGTGCTGCGCCCCGGCGGCCGCATCGCTTTCACCAACTGGATTATTCATCGGCCGCTGTCGGAAGCGCAGCGGCAATTGCTGTGGGACGGCATGGCGGCCGCGACCCTGATTGGCATCGAAGGGCATGCGGAATTGCTGCGCGGCGCCGGCTTCGAGATCGAGGCGATCGAAGACGAGACGGATGGTTGGGGTGTTATCCTCGCCGAGCGGCTGCGCATGTACGAAAAACTGCGCGGCGAGGCCGAGGCGGCCGGCACGCCCGCCGGCCACGACGACTTCTACAGATCCTACGTCCTGTTCGTCGATCTCGTGCAGCGCAAGGCGATGGGCGGCGCAAGATTTACGGCGGTGAAGAGATAATCACTCCGCGAGCTGAAACCGCTCGAACCGATCCAGCTCTTCCTCGATCCGGCGCTTGAGATCCTTGCGCGCCTCGCCCTTGGCGGCCTTGCCGTTGCCGACCCAGCTCCATTTCTGCATCAGCAGCTTTTTGTTCTGGCGATCGGTCTTGAGATCGATGGCGGCGACGATGTCGTCGCCGACCAGCACCGGCAGCGCGAAGTAGCCGAACTGGCGCTTTTCCTTCGGCACGTAGGCTTCGAATTTGTGGCCGTAGCCGAAGAACAATTCGGTGCGCTTGCGCTGGATGATCAAGGGGTCGAACGGCGAGAGGATATGCACCAGTTCAAGGCGTGCCCTCGCCCGCGGCCTCCAGCGCCTCCGGCGGCGTCCAGTGCTCCTGCTTGCCGGCGCCTTCCAGCGCGACTGGCAGCAATTCGCCGCGGCGGACGCGGCGCCTCGATCAGCTTCCGGATCGCCGGTTTGCTCGGCGCGTCGAGATGGCAGATCGAATCGAGGCTGACGACGCCTTGCGAACGCAGCGCGCGGTCGAGCAGATAGGCGATGGCTTCGCTCGCGGAGGCCTGTTTCGGCGGCCGGTCCCAGCCGAAATGCCGCTCCATCAGCTCATAGGTCTTCAGCATGCCGTTGCGTTCGGAGATCGTCACCGCACCGGTGTAGAAGGCAAGCTGCAGCGCGCGCTTCGACGGCTTGCGGCTCGCCCACAGATGCTCCTTCTCCATCAGCACGTCGTCCTCGATGTCGCGGATGGTGAGCGCGCCGTCGCGCCGGAGCAGCCGCATCACCTTGCGTGTGTCGGCAGGCGCGACGGAAGCGAGCCAGCGGTGGCCCTCTCGCTTGTGCTCCTTCATCAACGGGACGAAGAAGCGGAAATCCTTTGCCGGCACGTAGGACAGCGCATGGGTCCAGTATTCGAACACGCTCTTGTCGACGCTTTGGGCCTGCTTGAGATCGGCGCGGCGATAGGCGGGGATGCGGCTATAGAGAATGTGATGGTGGCAGCGCTCGATCACGTTGATGGTGTCGATCTGCACGTAGCCGAGATGCGCTACCGCCTCGGCGGTCGCCTGGGCGCCCTCGCCGAACGGCGCCGGCATGTCCAGCCGCTGCGCGCGCAGCCAGATGCGGCGGGCCTGTGTCTTGTTCAGGGGGATTGGTTCGGTCTTGCGGGGCATTTGACCCGCAATGTAACCGGATTCGCTTTTTAGAACATCCCGGGAACGGCGAAGGCTTCAGCGCTTGCCGCGGCCCATGATGCTGCCCGTCGCCACGTCGGGTTCGCACAAGGCCTTGCCGCGCTCAGGCGCGGAGCATTTGTAGACGCTGCCGGTGAGGCGGTCGATCAGCCAGGCGCTTTCCTCGTTCGGGAACTCCATCCCGACATAACGCGACCCCAGCGCGGTGACGAGCGTCGACAAGAGGATCGCAGCCGCGATCATCGCCGCGCCGATCAGGATCGGCATTGATGTGATGGAACCCGTCTGATCCGGAGGATTGGCGCGATACCCCTGATACTCACTCTGTCTTCGTACTGGATGGAACACGGCCCCTGCTTTGTCTGCTTTGTGTCTTCTTTGGAGTTTTCGTTTTTGTTTTTGTTGGCGAATGCCACTTCTAGATGCGCATCTAGCCGATTTCTTGTTCGCAGATCGGCGATGCGAAGACCGTAACAAGATTCGACACGATGCCAACAAAAAGAAAAGGCGGCTAGAGAGAGCCGCCCTTTTTGTTCGAGTCTCGATTTGAAGCAGTTCCTTACCGGAACATGCCGCCCATCATGCGGAAGATTGGGGGCGGGCCACCGCCGCCGCTGCGGCGATAGGTGCGGCCGCCACCACCTCCGCCACCACTGCGACGGCGGGAAGCACGCGGCTCGTCATCGGAGGAGTCGTCGGAGGACACGGACGCAACGCGGGTCGAGAGGATTTCGGAGGCCAGCGCCTTGTGCTGCAGGGCGTTGAGGTAGCCGGTCTTCGGATAGCCGCGGGCAGCCTGCCAGCGCGAGATCACGGAGCGGGTTTCCTCGTCGAACTTGCCGGTGGCCTTGATGTCGAAGCCGAGGCCGGTGAGGCGGCGCTGCACGTCGCGGCGCTGCATCTTGTTGAGAGAAAGCATGTCTTCGGTCACCTGGGTGCCTTCTTCGGAGAAGGTCGCCGGATCGAGGCCGGAATTGGTGGTGAGGGCGCGGGTCGCGGTCGACGGGCCGTCCTGCAGCGAGGCGATGCGGGCCAGCGCGATCGGCTTGAAGGTGCCGTTCGGATAGTTGGTCAGGTAGGCGTTGAGCTCTTCGACCTTGTTGGAGTCCTTGATCGAACGCCAGAATTCGAGTTCGACTTCGGAAGCGGGCCCGGCGGATACCTGCGTGCTCGCTTCGGTCGTGCCGCCCTTGGCGGGATTGAGATAGACCGAACCGGTCAAATTGGTGTGGCCCCAGGGCAATTGGTTCTTGCTGGTCTCATCGTTGACCTGGGCGCGGACCTTGGTCATGGCCTGCTGGATCTCGATGCCGGGCTGCGCGATGTTGGCGAGCAGCGCACGGGTGAACGGGCTGTTGGTGCCGGCTTCGCCGTCGAGCGCGGTTTGGCCCGGACCGGTGGCGAAAGCGAGCAGCGTACCCTGGCCGGACTTCATCTCGGCCAAACCCGTCTGCACGTTGACGCTGCGGGTGGCCTTGGCGGAACGGATCTTTGCCGCGAACGGATTGTCGCGGCAGGCATCGAGGAACACCAGCTTGACCTTGGCATCGCCCATCGTCTGTTCGAGGGTAAGGTCGATATTGATGGCGGCGCCGAGCTTGACGTCCATTTCGGACTTGAGGTCGGCATCGACCGGCAGCAGGTAGTTGGTGCCGTTCACCGCGATGCCGTGGCCGGCATAGTAGAACACGGCGACGTCGGCGCCTTCCGCCTTCTTGCCGAAGTCCAGAAGCTTCTCCGTCATCTTGTCGCGGCTGAGGTTGGAGCCTTCGACCACCTCGAAGCCGACATTGCGCAGAAGCTTGGCCATCGACTTGGCGTCGACCGCCGGGTTCGGCAGCGCCGGCACGCTCTTGTAAGCGCCGTTGCCGACCACGAAGGCGACGCGCTTGTCAGCGAGCGCCGCGCTCGAGCTAACCAGAAGTCCTGCGACTGACATTGCTGCGATCCAGAAGCGCATGATCCACTCTCCCCTGATCCCTACGGCCGGAAGGCCGGAAATTCGATGGGGCCAATGTGAAGGAGTTCTTAATGCGGGTTCCGTGATCTGGATCACACAGAGGTTTGGGGCGATCGAACGCGATCGAAAGACGATGCGACGCGGCCCCCAAATCGGGCCTGGAAGGCCTCCAGACCCCAGAAATGCCGCCAAACGCATTCGACGGGGCGTATGGTGTCCTTAATAAAGGCTGACGGGCCACCGAGGGCGCGCCGCTCTCCCGGACCGATTTGAGATCACTGCTATTTTCGAGTGACGCACATCACATTCCCCGATTTGAACCGGGTCTATGTTCACATCATCAAAACGCCAGCATGCGTATTCCGCAGGCGTAACAGGAGAAGGACCAAGACCATGACCAGCATTTCCAGACTTTCCGGAATTACGGCCATTGCGCTCGGCGCCGCGCTGTCGATGACGGCAGGGCTGGCGCTGGCCGGTGAAGTCGTCTCTGCCGACCAGATCAGCAAGGCGTTGCAGTCGAAGCCGCTGACCCGCGGCCTGTCGGCAGGACAGCAGCAGATCGACACGGCGGCGGTGGCGAAGGAAACCAAGTTCGTCGACGGCCTGCGCAACCGCAAGACGCGGTC
This sequence comes from uncultured Alphaproteobacteria bacterium, assembly GCA_963731915.1. Taxonomy (GTDB): domain Bacteria; phylum Pseudomonadota; class Alphaproteobacteria; order Rhizobiales; family Xanthobacteraceae; genus Bradyrhizobium. The sequence goes on along the minus strand of CAVSXQ010000043.1, from coordinate 151,101 downwards.
GCTCTCGCTCAGCGAACGCGAGGAGATCGCCCAGATCGCCTCGACCAAGCCGAAGATCGATCTTGAAATCCGCTTCGACTACAACTCGGCTGATATCAGCAAGGACTCGACGCAGGCCGTGCAGGAACTCGGCAAGGCGCTGTCGCAGGCGAGCCTCAAGGGCTCGACCTTCGTGGTCGCCGGCCACACCGACGCGATCGGCGGCGAAGAATACAATCAGGGCCTTTCGGAGCGCCGCGCCGACACCATCAAGCGCTACCTGACCGAGAAGTACGGCATCAACGGCAGCGATCTCGTCACCGTCGGCTATGGCAAGACCAAGCCGAAGGATGCGAACGCTCCGACGGATCCGGCCAACCGCCGCGTCCAGGTGGTCAATATGGAAACCAAGACCGCTTCTTCTTCGCAGTGATCCCGCAATGATCCGCCCGCCGCTTCGGCGGGCGGATTTTGCAAGGAAGCGTATTCAGTTTCACGCCAATCTTTCCTGGGATGGCTAACATGAGAGCGCGTTCACTCGGTCTTGCCTTTGCAGCGTTGCTGGTTCTCGGCCGCACCGTTCCCGGTCACGCCCAGGACGCGACATCAAAACCGGCCGCAACGCCGTCGCGGCCCAGATCCCCGCGACCACGCAAACCGACACCCCGCGTCCCTCCATCGCGCCAAAGACCGCGGAGCCGGCGCCCGCCACGACCGAAGAGGCCAAGCCACGCCGGCACCGCCGCCACGCGCGTCATCATTCCAGGCGCTATGCCTATTGGCAGCCGTTCCCGGTTTACTGGCCGCATCTTCACCGCCACGGCATCTACTGGAGCCGCAAGTCCTGGTTCGGCTTCTTCTGAGGATTAGATCCAGCTCTGAAAGATCATCAGCCGCTGGTAGGTCTGCATCGACGTCCCGAGCATCGCCACCGAGATCGGCAGCATCGCGGCAAAGCCGAGCGACGCCGCCACGACAAAGGCCCACAACACCCAGCGCGGCGGGGCACGCTCGCCATGGGTCAAGGCGTATACCAGCGCCAGCGTCGCGATGGTGGCCGACGGCAGATAGTAATAGATGAATCCGATGGTGCGCGGCAGCGTCGCCCAGGCCAGCCACGGCCCGAGATAGAAGGCGAGAATCAGGAACGCGTCGGCCCGGCGCTTCACGATGAAGTCGCGCAGGCAAATGCCGAGCGCCGCCAGCGCCGGCCACAGGATCAGCGGATTGCCGAGAAAGACCACGGCCTGGAAGCGGTCGTCGGCAATCTTGTCGAACTGATACCAGATCGGCCGCATCAACAGCGGCCATGACGGCCACGAACTCATATAGAGATGCGGCGGGTGCGAGCCGGCATTTTCCGCAAAGATGCGGCGCTGCGCCTCGATGATATCGCCGATGGAGAATCCGTATCGGGGAATGAAGGCCGCGAAATAGGCCAGCGCCGGAATCGACGATGAAGCACAGCGCGAAATGATAATAGCGGAAATCCGGCCAGCGGTCCGGCCGGTACCAGTCGTCGGCATTGCCCTCGGCAAATTGCGTGCGCCAGCCCTGCAGCAGACGGACGATGGCGACGATGGCGATGCAGATGCCGAGCGGAAAAAAGCCGCTCCATTTGCAGGCGCCGGCGAGACCGAACGCAAGGCCGGCGAGAGCGAAGGCGATCTCGGGCCGCCGCCGGCGAAAGCCGTACATGAAGGCGGCGATGCCGAAGAGATCGAAGGTCAGCGCGTAAATATCCAGCATCGCGATGCGCGATTGCACGAACACCATCTGGTTGAGGAAGGTCGAGTGCCGCGGTGGCAAGCGCCGCGCCTTGGCTCGCAAACAGCACGAGGCCGCACAGATACATCGCGACGATCGCAAGCGCGCCGAACAACACGCTCGGATAGCGCCAGCCGAGCGGCACATCGCCGAAAACGCGGATCGACCACGCCATGAATTGCTTTGCCAGCGGCGGATGCATCGGGTTGAGCAGCGGCGTGGGCGTGCCCGGCTCGAGCATCTGCTTGGCCGCGGGCACGTAGTGCACTTCGTCAAACGTGATCTTGTCGGGCGTGGTTAATCCGATCATCAGCAGAACATGCGCGACGACGAAAATGGCGCTCGCGATCAGCACAACTTTCGAGGATTGGACTATGCGGAACGGACGGCGATTCGCGGCGCGGACTCAGCGGTACTTTCCGCAGCGCAAGTGTGAATCTCGGCGCGCTGAGATATTTCGCGTCGCCTTTCCTTTGAACCTATTTGCGCTTGGAGGTCACTAATCGACGGGCCGATAAACTGTGTGGGACTTGTGGCAATTATACAACATGGTTCGCCCGCGCAATCCGGTAAGATGACCGGCATGATTGTACGGTGGGAAATGAATTGGCGTAACTACATTCTTTGCGGCGCTGACAATCTGTGTCGCGTCGCACATTGGCATCGCTTCAGCGCCGGCGCCTGCGCGCGCGTCGGCGAAGCCGCCGTCGTGCAGAACGAGGTGATCCGCGTCTCCGGCACCGGCGGCAGCCAGATCAATGTCGGCGATGCCGTGCTGCGCAACGAGACCGTGCGCACCGGCGCCAACAGCGCGACACGGCTGGTGATGATCGACTCGACCAACCTGTCGCTCGGCGCCAATTCGTCGATCACGATCGACCGCACCGTCTTCAACGACGAAACACAGCTATCGCGACGTCACCATCCGCGCTGACCACCGGCGCGTTCCGCTTCGTCACCGGACATTCCGACAAGAACGCCTACAAGATCACCACGGGGCTTGCGACCATCGGCGTGCGCGGCACCATCCTCGATATCCTGGCGCAGCGGGGCGTGACCACGGTCGTGCTGCAGGACGGCGCCAGCCGGGTCTGCACGCTGAGCTTCCAGTGCATCGAACTGACCCAGCCCGGCGATACCGCCGTGATCACCTCGTCGAACGGCAAGGTGAGGATCCAGAAGACCAACAATCCGAACTGGACCTTTGCAAAGAACTGCGCCGCGGCGGCGGGCCTGTGCAGCACCGTCGCAATATGCCGGTGCGAATCCGACCGTGATTCCGGTCGTCGATGACGGCAGCGATCCCACCAGCGGGTTGTGCGGGCGCTGACGATGGCAAATTTCTCACGAAGCTGGATCGTCTTCGCCACGCTGATCGTGGCGGCCCTGGTATTCTTCCAGCGCGGCGAATCCAACGTGGCGTTCGCGCAAACGGCGCCGACCTCGTGCTCGACGTCGACTCCTACGTCCACCATCGATCACCTACACCTAGACCCGACCTCCACCTCGACATCCACTTCAACATCCACGTCGACTTCGACATCCACCTCGACTCGACTTCCAATTCGAACAATACTCGTTGTCCTACGGTCGGGCGCGCGTGCAGCGCTCGACTGACGGCGCCCGGCCGCTGCTCGCGCTGCCGCCCTGCCCGACCGGTTCGGAGTTCAAGCGCCGGCTCGATCAACGATGTCGCCAAGCAGCGCTTCAACCAGATGATCACCAACCGCGTGCTGGCGACCGTGCTGCTGGGATCAACGAGCAGATCAATTGCGACGACTGCGTCAGCGCGTTCGGTTCGGCCGGCTCGTTCTCGGCCGGCATCCACGGCCGCAAGAACATCACCCCGAACCTGGCGCTGCTCGCCGGCATCGCCTACGCGCATTACAGCGAGGACGGATACAGCGTCACCTCGGCGCCGATCGGCGCGTTCGCGCTGCGCTATGATTTCACCGATTGGGGATCGTCGCGGCCGTTCTTCGACGTCGGCACGATCCTGACGCCCTACGAAAAGGTGCGCTACCGCCGCAGCTATCTCACGAGCCTCGGCGCCGTGACGGTCGATGGGCAAACCACCGCCAGCAATTACGGCGTCTATGGCCGTGCCGGCTGGATCAGCCGGCTGTCGCCGCGCGACGAAGTCGCGGCCGCCGTCGAGGTCTGGCAGCTCTGGCAGCGGGTGAAGGGCTATGCCGACCCCACGGTCGCCTTCAATCCGTTCGACGCCAGCTTCGACACCGGCACCGACAAGACCACGCTGGTCAAGATCGGCGGGCAATGGACCCATCTGTTCGGCAGCAGCGTCGAGGCCAACATCAATGGCGGCTATCGTCTATGCGTTCGGCACGCAATCCGGCGTCGTCGCCGACCGTGACCGGTCAGGGCATGGTGGCGCCGACCATCGGCAACCAGAGCTGGTTCGAATTTGGCGGCCGGCTCGGCTATCGCATCTGCAAGGGATGGGTCGCCGATCTCTTCGTCAACGGCACCGCCGGGCCGCAGCCGGTCGGCAACACCATCCATGGCGGCGTTGGATTGCGCGTCTCTTATTGAGCGACACCGGTCGGCGGACACCTCCGTCATCGGCGCCATCGCGGCGCCGGTGACGGAGGGAAATTTTTCAAGCTGCTTCCTTGCCCTCATAGGCGCGGCTTCAAGCCTTCGACATCGAGCTTGACCATGCCGAGCATCGCCTGCATGGCGCGCTGCGCGCCGGCCTTGTCGGAGCCGCCGATATATTTCATCAGCGCGGTCGGCACGATCTGCCAGCAAAGGCCGTAACGGTCCTTGATCCAGCCGCACTGATCGGCCTTGCCACCACTCGACAGGATCTTGTCCCACAGGCGGTCGACCTCAGCCTGGTCGGCGCAGTCGATCTTGAAGGAGACGGCATAGGTATACTCCTGGTGCATGCCGCCATTGAGCGCCATGAAGCGCTGGCCTGCGAGCGTGAACTCGATCACCAGCACGGTGCCCGCCTTGCCCGACGGGCCATCGATGGTGTTGCGCTGAACCGTTTCGATCTTCGAATCCGGCAGCAGCGAAACGTAGAAGTTCACAGCCTCTTCGGCGTCGTCCTTGAACCACAGGCAGGGGGAAATCTTTGACATGAATAAACTCCTCGCGTTGCGTTTCGATCAGGCGTCGGCCATCGCGGACTGCGCCTTCATCGCAGCCTCGACGTCCATCCACATCACTTCCCAGATGTGGCCGTCGGGATCCTCAAAACTGCGGCCGTACATGCAGCCATAGTCCTGCTTCGGCGTGGGATCGGCGCTGCCGCCGGCGCCTGTCGCCTTTTTGACCAGGCTATCGACCTCGTCGCGGCTGTCGGCGGAAACGCAGATCAGCACTTCGCAAGTGGACTTGGCGTCGGCGATCTTCTTCGAGGTGAACTGGCGGAATTTGTCGTGGGTCAGCAGCATGGCGTGAATGGTGTCGGAAAACACCATGCATGACGCGGTATCGTCGCAGAATTGCTCGTTCTTAACCGCCCCGATCGCCTCGTAGAAGGCGGTCGCGCGCGGCAGGTCGGCAACGGGCAGATTGACGAAGATCATCTTGGCCATAGGGGGCTCCTTGGGTGGGTTCCGCCCTAGGACGGACAGGCGGACGCCGATCCGACAACCGATTTGAGATTTTTTTTGGGGGGCGTCTTGGCTGCGTTCCCCGGACGCTGCGCAGCGCGCCGCACCTGCGGCGTGGTGCGCTGCTGAGCCGGGGTCTACTCTCTAGCCGAGCAAGTGTGGGTCCCGGCTCTGCGGCGCGTCACTGCGTGCCGCACCGCGTCCGGGACACGAGAAGTTATTTCTTCTCCGCGGGATCCCGGTGCACGGGATCGACCCACAGCACGGTTTCCGGCTTCTCGACCGGCTCGATGTCGAGATTGATCGCGACTGCCTCGCCGTCGCTGCGCACCAGCACGCATTCCAGCACTTCGTCGCGGCTGGCGTTGATCTCCTGGTGCGGCACATAGGGCGGCACGAAGATGAAATCGCCGGGGCCGGCTTCCGCGGTGAACTGCAGCTGCTCGCCCCAGCGCATCCGCGCCTTGCCCTTCACGACAAAGATGATGCTTTCGAGATGGCCGTGGTGATGCGCGCCGGTCTTGGCGTCGGGCCTGATGGTCACGGTGCCCGCCCACAATTTCTGGGCGCCGGCACGGGCGAAATTGATCGCGGCCTTGCGGTCCATGCCCGGCGTCGACGGCACGTTGGGATCGAGCTGGTTGCCGGGAATGACGCGCACGCCGTCATGCTTCCAGCGCTCCGCGTCGCCGTGATCGTGCGAATGGCTGTGCGGATGGCTGTGATCGTGAGTACCTGCTCATGATGCCGCCTTCTATTTCACCGCCAGCAATTCGACGTCGAACATCAGCGTCGCGTTCGGCGGGATCACACCGCCGGCGCCGCGCGCGCCGTAGCCGAGCGCGGGCGGAATGATCAGCGTGCGCTTGCCGCCGACCTTCATGGTGGCAACGCCCTCGTCCCAGCCCTTGATGACGCGGCCCTGGCCGATCGGAAAATCGAACGGCTCGTTGCGGTCGACCGAAGAGTCGAATTTCTTGCCCTTCTGGCCGTTCTCGTAAAGCCAGCCGGTGTAATGCATGACGCAGGTCTGGCCCGGCTTCGGCGAGGCGCCGGTGCCTTCCTTGCTGTCGATGATCTGCAATCCTGATGCTGTGGTCATGGCTTTTCCTGCTGCTTGGGCCGACGCGCTGGTGAGCGCCGCGGGCGTGACGATCGCAGCCGCGGCGGCTGCGAATGCGGTTTGGATGATGGTGCGCCGGGAAGATCGCATCTCTGTACCTTTTCTGGGAGGACGGGCCTCTAGTAGCCCAACGTGGCTCGCTTCCATAGCCATTTTTCAGGCAATGATGAGGCCGCCATCGCGGTCGATCGCGAAATCGCCAAGCAGCGGCGAGGTCCTGCCCGCAATGAGGTCGCCAATCAATTGTGCGGCAAGAAAACTGAAGGTGATCCCGTTACCGCCATATCCGTAGGCCGCATAGACGCCCTGCTGTCCCGGGACCGGACCGATCAGGGGAAGGCCGTCGCTGGTGGTATCGAACGTGCCTGCCCAGCGGCACTCGATCTGCGTATCCGCCAACCGGCCATAACGCCGCCAGACTTCGCGCCAGGGCGCGTGACTTTTCGGGAATCAGGCGGTCTCGCGCATCCGGCTCGACAATTTCGTCGCTGTCCTCACCGCCGATGATGATGCGGCCCGCTTTGGTGGATCGTGCGTAGTGATAGTGCTCGCTGTCTTCCCAGATCAGCGCGCCATCCCTCCAGATCTTTTCCGGCTGCGGCACGGTCGCGATCGCCCAGCTCGAGGACACCGAATGCACGCTGGATTGAACGATGTCGGGCATGACATAGCCGGTAGCGAGCACCACCGATTGCGCCTCGATCTCGCGGCCGTTGCCGAGCCGGACGCCGACCGAATGGCCGCCGGCATCGAACTCGCTTGCCTCGCCGTCGAACAGCCGCGCGCCGCGCGCCACCGCCGTCTTGAGCAGTTCATGGGAGAGTTGCACCGGATCGGCGTCGGCCGCACCCGGCGACACAATTGCGGCGGCGCGCGCAATGCCGAAATGGCCGAGCAGATGATTGTGGTCGAGAAAGTCGCCCGGCAGCCCGGCACGCGCGCGGAGCCGGTGCTCTTCCAGCAATTCCCTGCCGGTGCTGCCGGTGGCGAGATAGAGCGAGCTTTTGTCGCGTATCTCGCAGGCGATGCCTGACTGCATGACCAGTGATTTCAACCCGGTGACCGCATCCAGGCTGGCGCGATAGGCCCGTGACGCCCGCTCAAAGCCGTAGGCCTCGGTCAATTGCACCAGCGACTTATCGATTTCCCACAGCAGCATCGAGGTGCTCGCCGCCGTGCTGCCGTGGCCGGGACGCTCCCGATCGACGATCACGACATCCAGCCCCTGCCGCGTCAGCCGTTCGGCGACCAGCGATCCGGTAATGCCGGCGCCGACGATCAACGCATCGCACTTGGTGTTTTCGAGGAGTTCGGGGCGCGGCGGATGCCGTGCCGCCGCGAACCATGGCGAGCAACCACCGCGCAGATCGGCCTGTTCGGTATCGTCTGAATCAAGGATGGTGATGGCAGGCCTCTGAAACCGGAAAGCGGCGTGTGCCGCCCACCGGGCTAACGGGGGCCGCGAAGTCCGGTTCCAGAGTGAACGCTCAGTATCCGAGCGCGCAGCCGTCCTTGCGCGGGTCGGACCCGCCGGTCAGCGTGCCCTTGTCCCAATCGATCCAGATCGCCTGGCCGCCGCCGAGGGGGCCAACGATGCTGGTGGTCTTGTGGCCGAGCTTCTTCAGCCCTTCGACAACCGCGGCCGGCACGCTGTCCTCGAGCTGGTAGACGCCCTCGTAATGCAGGCCGCGCGGCATATCGATGGCTTCCTGCACGTCGCAGCCATAGTCGAGAATATTGGTCAGCACGTGGCACTGCCCGACCGGCTGGTACTGACCGCCCATCACGCCGAACGGCATGACGGCGCGGCCGCCCTTGGTGGCGAGGCCGGGGATGATGGTGTGCAGCGGCCGCTTGCCCGGCGCGATGCAGTTGGGATGACCCGGCTGGATGCGGAAACCGCCGGCGCGGTTTTGCAGCAGCACGCCAGTCTTGTTGGAGACGATCGCCGAGCCAAAGGAATGCGCGACCGAATTGATGAACGAGCAGACGTTGCGGTCCTTGTCCACGACGGTGACATAGATCGTCGACGGGTTCATCGGCGGCGCGACGTTGGGCAGATCGAGCACGCGATCCATCTTGATCTTGCTGACATGCTCGTCGGCGAAATCTTTCGCGAGGATGCGGGCGACGTCGACATCGGCCTGCTGGGGGTCGCCGATATATTCTTCGCGCATCATGTAGGCGATGCGGGCGGCTTCCGCTTCGATATGAAAGCGCTCGACGCTGACCGGCGCGAATTTCGTCAGATCGAAGTGCGAGAGGATGTTGAGCATGACCAGCATGGTGATGCCCGGGCCGTTCGGCGGGCACTGCCAGGCGTCGTAGCCTTTATACATGGTGCCGATCGGCGCGGTGGTCTCGGTCGAATGCGCGGCAAAATCTTCCAGCGTGTGAAGTCCGCCGATGCCGCGCAGGGTTTCCACCATGTCGGCGGCGATCTCGCCGGAATAGAAGGCGTCGCGGCCCTTGGCGGCGATGGCGCGCAAGGTCTTGCCCAATTCCGGCTGATGGATGATGTCGCCGGCCACCGCCGGCTTGCCGCCCGGCAGCAGATAGCGCTCGGTGTTGGTGCCGTTCTTCAGTTTTTCGAACTGGTTCTTCCAGTCAAAGGCGATGCGGGGCGCAACGATGTAGCCCTCCTCCGCGGCCTTGATCGCGGGCTGCAAGCAGCGTGTCGAGCCCCATCTTGCCGTGGTCGCGCAGGATGACGTCCCAGGCATCGACGGCGCCGGGAATCGAGACCGCGTGCGCCGAGGTCAGCGGCACCGAGTTGATCTTGCGCTCGAGATACCATTCGGCCTTGGCGGCCATCGGGGCGCGGCCGGAGCCGTTATAGGCCACGATCTTCCCCTCGCCTTTCGGCTGGCACAGCGCAAAGCAATCACCGCCGATGCCGGTGGATTGCGGCTCGATCACGCCGAGCAGCGCGCAGGCCGCCACCGCGGCGTCCGCGGCCGTGCCGCCGGCCCGCAGTACGTCGACCGCCGTCAGCGCCGCCAGCGGATGCGAGGTTGCCACCATCGCGTTCTGGGCATGGACCGTCGACCGGCCGGCGAAATGGAAATTCCTCATTGCCTGATTGCTCACTTGTCCCTGTTGCGCGGCATTCCGGCCCCGCCAAAAAAAGCCGGGCTAGATGACACATTCGGGGCAGGCTGGGCAATGGCCGGAAATGCAGGGTTTCCCCGCATTTCGGCGCCTGATAAACACGCCGCCATGCCGCTTCAGGTCGCCGCCTTCTATCAGTTTGCTGCACTGCCGGATTTTCGGGAGTTGCGCGAGCCGCTGCGTGCGATTTCCGCGGACCTCGGGCTGAAGGGCAGCGTGCTGCTGGCGCAGGAGGGGATCAACGGCACGCTGGCGGGGACGGAGGACGGCATCGCAGCCTTCGTCAGGGAATTACAGCACGGCGAGTTGTTCGGCGGCCGGCTCGATAATCTCGAACTGAAATACTCGCAGGCCGCCACGATGCCGTTTCAACGGCTGAAAGTCCGGCTGAAGAAGGAGATCGTCACGCTGGGCGATGCGGCGACCGATCCGACCAGGCAGGTCGGCACCTATGTCGATCCCGCCGACTGGAACGATCTGATCGCAACACCGGATACGCTGGTGCTCGACACCCGAAACGCCTTCGAGGTCGCGATGGGGACGTTCGAAGGCGCCGTCGATCCCGGCATCAAAAGCTTTGGCCAGTTCAAGGAATTTGCCGCGCGCCAGCTCGACCCCGCAAGGCATCGCAGGATCGCGATGTTCTGCACCGGCGGCATCCGCTGCGAAAAAGCCAGCGCCTATCTGCTCGCGCGCGGCTTTGGCGAGGTCTATCACCTCAAGGGCGGCATTTTGAAATATCTCGAAGGCGTCCCGGAAAACCAGAGCCGCTGGCGCGGCGAATGCTTTGTGTTCGACGAACGCGTCGCGCTTGGCCATGGCTTGAAGGAGCACAGCTTGAAGGAACAAGGTTCGCGGGAACGGGCGATGGATCGCGATATCAATGAGTGATCTCAAGGCCCTGAGCGAACGCATCGACGCGCTCGAAACCCGCCTGACCTTTCAGGACGAGACCATCGAGACGCTGAACCAGACCATCACGGCACAATGGCAGCAGATCGATACGCTGACGCGGCAGATCGCGGCGCTCAGCCAGAGGCTGCAGGAGGCGGAAGCGCAAGCGCCCGGTCCGGTCAACGAGCGCCCGCCGCATTATTGAGAGATTAAAAAGAACGGCCTCCGCATCGGAGGCCGTTTCGTCACGCCTACATCGCGTACCAGATCGTAACGGTCACCACTGCCATCACGATCATAGCCCAGACCACGGGCGTGACCTTTTTGTTGCTGCCGCTGCGCGGCGAGTCATTGGCGGCATGGTTGTATCTGGTCAGCATGCTCCGGCACCGCTAACGGAAAACCGCCATCACCTTGTCCCACAGCGACTCGTTCTCACGGTCGCCGTCGGGCTTCGACCGCGCGGGCTGCGCCGCGCTGATGGGATCGGACGCCGGAAAACTATCCATCAGACCGGTTTCCAGCTTCGCATGTGCCTCGCGGTCGGCCTGCATTGCGGCAATCGGGTTGGCAGCGTGCTTGTCGTGCGGAGCGGGATCGAATTTTTCAGCCATGGGATGCCTCCATTTGAAGAGACAACTCCGCGGGTTCGTCAAAAGTTCCCTTTACGCCTTGGCCCAAGCGGAACCGGCGTGTATCAGGGGCAGCAAATCTCGCCCTCTCTGTGGAACCAACGCTTGTCCCAGAATTCGCAAACAAAACCCTTTCTCGAAGTTCTCGCCGGCCGCCGGCAACCGGTGCCGCCGGTGTGGATGATGCGGCAGGCAGGGCGCTATTTGCCGGAATATCGCGAGCTGCGCGCGAAGGCCGGCGGCTTTCTCGACCTGTGTTTCACGCCGGAATATGCCGCCGAAGTCACGCTGCAGCCGATCCGCCGCTTCAACTTCGACGCCGCGATCATCTTCTCCGACATTCTCGTCATTCCCTATGCGCTCGGACGTTCGGTGCGCTTCGAGGCCGGTGAAGGCCCGCGGCTCGATCCCCTCGATACGCCGGAGCAGGTGGCGACGCTGGCGGCGCGCGCGGATTTTAGTAAACTTGAACCGGTCTACGAGGCGCTGCGCCGCGTGCGCCGCGAGCTCGATCCGAACATCGCGTTGATCGGCTTTTGCGGCGCGCCGTGGACAGTCGCGACCTACATGGTGGCCGGCCAAGGCACACCGGACCAGGCGCCGGCGCGGATGATGGCTTACCGGCACCCCGAGGCGTTTGCGAAAATCATCGACATTCTCGTCGAAAATTCGATCCAGTATCTGCTCGGCCAGCTCAAGGCGGGCGCCGACGCGCTGCAGATCTTTGACACCTGGGCCGGCGTTTTGCCGCGCGAGTGAATTCCAGCGCTGGTCGATCGAGCCGGCGCGGCGCATCGTCGAAGGCGTGCGCAAGGAAGCGCCCGACGCAAAGATCATCGGCTTTCCGCGCGGCGCCGGTGCGCTGCTGCCGTCCTATGTTGAAACTACGCGCGTGGATGCTGTCAGCATCGACTGGGCTGCAGAGCCGTCATTGATCCGCGAGCGCGTGCAAACCAAAGTCGCCGTGCAGGGCAATCTCGATCCGCTGGTGCTGATTGCCGGCGGCGCCGCGCTTGACCGCGCGGTCGACGAGGTGCTGGCGAACTACGGCAAGGGCCGGCTGATCTTCAATCTCGGCCACGGCATCCAGCCGGAAACGCCGATCGCGCATGTCGAGCAGATGCTGCGGCGCGTGCGGGCGTATCGGGGCTGATTACACCGGCCGGCTGCGCTCGATGATGTCGGCTGCGCCCTTGGCGAGCAGCTCGAGCCCCACCGCGCGGCCGAGTTCGCGCGGGCGGTCGGCGGGACCGGTACGCGAGGCCTCGATAAAGAGCGCGCCGCTTTCATCCAGCACTGATGCCGTCAGCGACATCTGCCTGCCCGCGATGGTGGCAAATCCCGCGATCGGCGAATTGCAATGGCCGTTGAGCACCCACAGCACCTCGCGCTCGGCGTCGGCGCAGGCGTGCGCGGCGGGATCGTCGATCAGCGACAGCGTTTGCCGGGTCGCAAAATCCTGCGCCGCGCATTCCACCGCGACGATGCCCTGCCCTGCCGCCGGCAACATGTCGGTAACCGGAAATTCATAGGCGATACGATCAGCGAGCCCGACGCGCTCCAGCCCGGAACGCGCCATGATCAGCGCGTCGGCCGGACCGGCCGCGCCGCCGCCGGGAAGCTTTTGCAGCTCCGAATTATCCAGCTTGCGCACGCGGGTATCGGCGGCGCCGCGGTAGTGAATGATCTCGACTTCCGGAAACAGCCGCCGCGCGTAGGCCGCGCGCCGCACCGCATTGGTGCCGATCTTGAAACCTTTGCCGCGCGCGCGCCTGAACGCGTCGATCGACAGGCCGGGCCGCAGCACCAGCACATCGCCGGGCGGATCGCGCGAGAGCGTCGCGCCGATCACGAGGCCCGGCGTGTCTTCATTGCCCGGCATGTCCTTGAGCGAATGCATCGCGGCGTGAAGTCGGCCATCGAGAACCGCGTCGCGAATCTGCCGCACGAACGCGCCGCCCTTGCCGCCATGCGGCAGCAGCTTGCTGGTCTGGTCGGAATCGCCTGTTGTCTCGAACTTGACGATTTCAACGTCAATGCCGGGAGACGCCGCCGCGAGCCGCCGAGCGATCTCCTCGGTCTGGGCCAGCGCCATGGCGCTCTTGCGCGTGCCGATCCGCATTGTTGCCACGACTGCCTTTCCCTGAACCCCGAGCACCGCGCCTACCGCGCGTCCTCCAGGATCATATCAGATGCCTTCTCGGCAATCATGATCGTCGGCGCGTTGGTATTGCCCGACATCAGGTCCGGCATCACGGAGGCATCGACCACGCGCAGGCCCTCGATGCCGCGCACCTTCAGCCGCTGGTCGACCACGGCGAGCGGATCGCTGCCCATCCGGCAGGTCGAGGTCGGATGATAGACCGTCGAGCCGGTCTTGCGGCAGAATTCCAGCAAATCGTCGTCGCTCACGACCTTCGCGCCGGGATAGACCTCTTCGACCGAGTACGGTTTCAGTGCGGGCGCGGCCATAATTCCGCGCAGGATCTTGAGCCCGTCGATAAAGGCGCGACGGTCGGTTTCGGTCGCGAGATAATTGATGCGGATTTCCGGGGCCATCTGCGGGTCGGCGCTCTTGATGCGCAGTGTGCCGCGGCTTTCCGGCCGCAACTGGCACACCGACGCGCTGAAGCCGGAAAACGGGTGAAGCTTCTCGCCCATCTTGTCGGTCGAGAACGGGATGAAATGGATCTGGATGTCGGGGCTCGCCAACCGCGGACTGGTCTTGAAGAACGCGCCCGAGGTGCCGGCGGCGATCGTCAGCGGCCCCTTGCGCAGCGCCGCCCATTGCACGCCGGCCATCGCACTGCGGACGGGGCTGGCAACGATGTCGTTGAGCGTGATGCGCTGCGAGCAGCGGGTCACGATGCGGACCTGCAGGTGGTCCTGCAAATCGTTGCCGACGCCCGGGGCATCCAGCACGACATCGATGCCGTGACCCCTGAGCAGATCGGCGGGGCCGACGCCGGAGAGCTGCAGCAATTGCGGCGAATTATACGCGCCGCTCGACACCAGAATTTCCTTGCGCGCCCGTGCGGTTCGAAGCGTACCGTTTTGCTTGTATTCGACGGCGCGGGCACGACGGCCCTCAAACACCAGGCGTTGTGCCAGTGCCGATGTCTCGACATGCAGATTGCCGCGCTTTATCGCGGGCCGGAGATAGGAGAACGCGGTGGAGGCGCGCCGGCCGCGCCGCGTCGTGGTCTGGAAAAAGCCCGCGCCTTCTTGCTGGCGCCGTTGAAATCCGGATTGAAGGGAATGCCCGCCTCGACCGCGGCGTTCACAAAGGCCTCCGACAGCGGATCGTGGTGGCGCGGGTCCGACACCGGCAACGGGCCGTCGGCGCCATGATACTGGTCGCCGCCGCGCTGCTGGCTTTCGGCCTTGCTTGAAATAGGGCAGCACGTCCTCATAACCCCAGCCGGCATTGCCGCGCTGACGCCAGCGGTCGTAGTCCTCGTGCTGGCCGCGCACGTACAACAGCCCGTTGATCGAGCTCGATCCGCCCAGCACTTTTCCGCGCGGCTGGAACACCTGGCGGCCGTTGAGGCCCGGCTCCGGCTCGGTCTGGTACATCCAGTTGACGGATTTTTCCTTGAACAGTTTTCCATAGCCGAGCGGGATGTGGATCCAGATATGGCTGTCCTTCGGGCCGGCCTCCAGCAGCAGCACCGAATGCTTGCCGTCGGCGGAGAGGCGATTGGCGAGCACGCAGCCGGCGGAGCCGGCGCCGACGATGACATAATCGAATTCGGAAGCATCGTTCTTGTTGTTCATTGGTTTCCCCCGCTGACACGGAGAAAACAGGTAGCGGCGGGGCCATACCCGGTCAATCGCGGCCGCGCGGGCCTGCGTTGAAAAAATGCACCCCGGCGCTGATGCGCCGGGGTTGCTGGCGATGGGCGCTGCGCTTCTATGCCGCGGACTGTTTTGCGAGCTTCAAAAAGTCCGGCGGCCGGCGCTCGGCAAACGCCGTAAAAGCCTCGCGGGCCTCGATGGTCTTCAGCCGCGCGGCAAACTGCTCGCCCTCGGCCTTGATCTGCGCCATCAGCACCTCCGGATTGCGCATCAGCCGCTTGGTGGTGCTGACGGCTCCGGCCGGCTGTTTTGCCAGACGCGCGGCGAGCGCCATCGCCTCGGCATCGAGCTTGTCGAGGGGCACGACCCGGTTGGCGATCCCCCAGGCGAGCGCGGAGCGGGCATCCACCGCTTCGCCGAGCGCGAACATCTCAAAGGCCCGCGCATAGCCGATGCGCATCGGCATCAGCAGGCTGGAGGACGCTTCCGGCACCAGTGCGAGACTGACGAACGGCGTCGTGAGCAGCGCATTGTCGGCGAGCACAACGAGGTCGCAATGCAGCAGCATCGTGGTGCCGACGCCGACGGCACGGCCCTGGACGGCGGCCACCAGCGGGCGGCTCGATCGCGCGATGGACTCAAGGAAGCGGCCGACATGGCGCTCGCCCTGCACGCCACCGGCGGCAATCGCGGCGAATTCGCCGACATCGTTGCCGGCGGTGAACATGTCGCCCTCGCCGCGGATCAGAATGACCCGGACGTTGGCGTCGGTCTCCGCTGCGAAAATGGCGTCGGCGAGCGCGCCATACATCGCGTTGGTCAGCGCGTTCTTCTTGTCGGGCCGCGCCATCGTAAGACGCAGCACGCCGTCACGATTTTCGATCCTGATATGCTCTGTCATTGATCTTCTCCTTTGGGAAATTTGGTCTGGAAAGCGGTGAGCCAGCGCGCCACCACGTCCAGCTCGGCGTCGGAAAAACCTTCGGTGAGGCGCGCGTTGATTTCGGAAACCCCTGCCTTGGACTGCGCCAGCGCGGTGCGGCCGGCGGGCGTCAGCCAGAGCCGCCATGCGCGCCCATCCTCCGGATCGGGGCGGCGCTGAATCAGTTTTGCCGTCATCATCCGGTCCACCAGGCCGCTGATGCCGGGGGGACCGAGATCGAGCGCAGCACCCGCCTCGCCCATCAAAACGCCGTCGCGCTGGCCCAGCACAAAGAGCAGCCCGGATTGCGAGGCCGTGACACCGCTATCCTGCGCACGTACCGCGACCCAGCGCTGCAGCCGGCGCTGCGCGACGTTGAGCAGGAACACGAAGCGGCGGTCGGCGCGCGACTTTGGCAGCGCGCCGGCCTCTTGCAATTTAGTTCGCATGCGAACTATATAGAGGAGTGCCGATGCCTGTTGTCACGACCAATGCCCACGCCCTCCTACTCATTTTTTAAGCCATGTTACTGTCACTGCACATCGATCAACGAATACGCTCTGCCGGCATCAGAGAAATTCCATAGACGGGATAGCGACTTGGCCAAAAAATCGATTTTCGATTGACGGCTGGCGGATACCCGCGCCAATCTCCGCCGCCATGAGCAATATCGGCCTGAGTTTCGGCGAAAGCCTCGACGACGAGCGTCCGCGGAGCCTGACCTCGGCGGTCCAGGAGCGGCTGCGGGCCGACATCCTTTCGACCCGGCTGCTGCCCGGCCAAAAGCTGCATATCGCCGGCCTCGCCAAACAATTTTCGGTCAGCCTCGCCGCCGTGCGCGAGGCGCTGTCGCGCCTGGTCGCGGACGGGCTGGTGCAGGCCTCCGACCAGCGCGGTTTTCGCGTCAGCCCGGTGTCGCTCGCCGATCTCGCCGATGTCACCCAGACCAGGATCGACATCGAGGGCCTGGCGCTGCGGCGTTCGATCGAACGCGGCGACCCGGCCTGGCTCGATAACGTCAAGGCTTCGCATGACCGGCTGAGGGCGGTGCCCTACCGTTATCCCGACGAGCCCGGCGTGCATTACGAGGAATGGGTGGTGCGCCACCGCGTCTTTCACCGCGCGCTGGTGAACGCCTGCGGCTCGCAATGGCTGCTCGGCTTTCGTGACGTGCTGCATGAGCAGAGCGAGCGTTACCGGAGGCTATCGATCCGCGATGTCACCAAATCGCGCGATGTCGAGGCCGAGCATGCCGCGATCGTCGAGGCCGTGGTGCGTCGCGACGCCGATGCGGCCGTGGAGGCGCTGGCAAGGCATTTCTCGACGACGATGCGCTTTGTCGAACAGAACGCGCCGAAAATCCCGGAGGTCAGCGGCTTCAAATAAGCCGGCCGTCATCGCATCACAAAAATAAAAGAGAACATGGAGGAAACCAAGCAATGAACATTTCTCGCCGTCTCGCCCTCGCGTCGTTCGCCGCCGTCACGCTGTTTGCCGCCCCCGTCTTTGCGCAGTCTGAGACCATCCGCGTCGGGCTGCCGACAAAAACCTATTGGCCGACGACGGTCGCCGAGACGGCGGTGCGGCAAAAGCTGTTCGAGAAGGAAGGCATCAAAGCGGAGCTGACGATCTATCGCAGCGGCGCCGAGACCTTCGAAGGCATGGCGGCGGGCGCCGCCGACATCATCCTCGACCCGCCGTCGCTGGTGTCGGCCGGCCGCAAGAAGGGCGTGATGTCCAAAATCGTCGCCAACGCCACGATGGGCAATTACGGCTGGCAGTTGATGGTGCCGGCGAAATCGACGCTCGACGTCAAGGATCTCAACGGCAAGAAGGTCGCAATCACCGCGGCCGGCTCCGGCTCCGACCTGCTGGCGCTGTGGACCATCCAGGACCGCAAGATCGATTTCACCCGCGTGCCCGTCGGCGGCGGAGGACTGGTGCCGAACCTGCTGGCCGGCAATGTCGATGCGGCGGTCGTGTATTCGCCGCTCAGCTTCCAGATTTCCAAGGCCGGCGACGCGAAAACCATCCTGGATTACGGCAAGGCAGTGCCGCCGAACCTGACGTCAGGCTGGATCGTGCTCGACAAGTTCGCGCAGGAAAAACCAGCGATGGTGCAGAAGGCGCTTAACGCGCTCTATGGCGCCGTGCACTTCATGCGCGCCAACCGCGACGTCACGGTCAAGCTGATCGCCGATCTCTACGAGATGCCGGCGGAAATCGCGGCGCTCGAATACGAGAACACGATTCTGAAGCTTGAGACCGACGGCAACATGGCCGCGCCGAACGTGGCCGATGCCGTACAGCTGTCACTCGATCTTGCCAAGCTGGGCGGATTAAAGGACGTCGTGCCGCCGGCGGAGGTGATCTCAACGCAGTTCAAGCCGGTTCCGACCAAACCCTAGAGAGGCCCATGATGGCGGGCCTCGAAATCAAGCTGGCGCGCTTTGCGATCGTGCTCGCGATCTTCGCGCTGTGGGAAGTGCTGTCGCGGACGGGCATCGTCAATCCGCGGCTGCTGCCGTCGGCTTCCGACACGCTGGTGACCCTTGGCGAACTGCTGCAACGCGCCAGCGTCCGCAACGACCTGATGGTCACCGCAAAGGAGGTGCTCGCCGCCTTTGCGCTCGCGGTGCCCGTTGGCGCCCTGATCGGCTATCTGATCGCGGAGAACCGCTACTTTGCCGACGTGATGAAGCCGCTGCTGTTCTTCGCCTTCAGCATTCCGAAGTCGATCTTCCTGCCGATGTTCATCCTGGTGTTCGGCGTCGGCTTTTCGCAAAAGGTCGGCTTCGGATTCTTCTCCACCATTTTCATCGTCATCATGTCGACGACGACGGCGGTGGAGTCGGTGAAAGTCGAGTACCTGCGGGTGGCGCGCTCCTATGGCGCAACGCCGGCGCAGACCGCGTTCCGCGTCTACCTGCCGAGCATGCTGCCGGTGCTGCTGGAGGCCTTGCGGATCTCGATGATCTTCAACCTGACCGGCGTGATCCTCGCCGAGATGTATGCCTCGCGCGACGGCATCGGACATCAGATCGCGATCTGGGGCGAAAATTTTCAGATGAAGCAACTATTGGCCGGCGTGGTGATGATCGCCGCGATCGCCATGACCTTCAACGAGCTGGTGAGATGGGTGGAAACGCGATGCAGTCATTGGCGAACGTGACGCAGCTCAAACCCGCAGCGCGCACCGGCGCGATCGAGGTAAAGAATGTCGGGCAGGTGTTCCACACCTCCTCGCAGGACGTGGTCGCGCTGGAGGACGTCTCGCTCGAGGTCAAGCCGGGCCGCTTCGTCGTGCTGGTCGGCCCGAGCGGATGCGGAAAATCCACGCTGCTGATGATGATGGCCGGCCTGCTCCAGCAGACCTCGGGCACCATCACCATCAACGGCGCGCCGATACCGCAACCCGATCCCGACCGGGTCGGCGTCGTGTTTCAGGAGCCGAGCCTGTTTCCGTGGCTGACCGCGGAAGAGAATGTCGAGTTTCCGTTGGCGCTGCGCGGGGTCAAGAAGGACGAGCGCCGCGAGAAGGCGCAGGACATGCTGAAGCTGGTCGGCCTTGACGGTTTCGGCAGGCGTCATCCGCATGAGCTGTCCGGCGGCATGAAGCAGCGCGTCTCGATTGCGCGCGGCCTGGTGCAGGATCCCCCTGTCATGCTGATGGACGAGCCGTTCGCCGCGCTCGACGAACAGACCCGCATGACCATGGGCGACGAATTGCTGCGCATCTGGGCCGCCACCGGCAAGACTGTGGTGTTCGTCACCCACAGCCTGACCGAAGCGGTCTATCTCGCCGACGAGGTGATGGTGATGTCGGCGCGACCAGGCCGCATCGTCGATCATCTGCAGGTGCAGCTCGCCCGTCCCCGCACCTACGACATGCTGAGCGGCGAGACGTTTGGCACCCTGCGCGACCGCATCTGGCGCCACATCCGGAAATCGGCGTGAGGCAGACATGAGTGCAACCACGCTTCGCCGCCTGATCGTCGTCGCATTGATCGTGCTGTGGGAATTGTTGCCGCAGAGCGGATTGATCCCGGAACTGTTCCTGCCCGCGCTTTCCTCGACGCTGGCCGCCGGCTGGAACGAGGCCGGCGAATTCGGCCACGCGCTGGCGGTGACACTTTATGAAGTCGCGATCTCCATGGTGTTTGCCTGCGGCGGCGGCATTTTGCTCGGGGCGATCGTCGGCAGCCTGCCCCGGCCGCGCGTCCTGATCATGCCGATGGTGTCGAGCCTCTACGCGGTGCCGCTCGTCATCCTCTATCCCGTGTTCACGGTGTGGCTCGGCATCGGTTCGGAATCCAAGATCGCGTTCGCCTCGATCTACGGTTTTCTGCCGACGATGCTGGCGACCGCCGCCGGCATCCAGACCATCGACCCGCAATTGCTGTTGGCGGCGCGCAGCATGGGCGCGACGCTGAGCCAGCGCCTCGTCAGGGTGATCATCCCCGCGGCGATCCCGACCGTGCTGTCCGGCCTGCGCGTCGGCGGCGCCCTGGTCATCGTCGGCGTCGTGGTGTCGGAGATGCTGATCTCGTCCGCCGGCATCGGCTATCTGATCTCGCGCTACCGCACCATTCTGGACAGCCCGCACGTATTCGCCGGCGTGCTGCTGGTGCTGGCGATGGCGATCGCCTTCAACGCCGGCATCAAATGGATCGAACGCAAAGCCGCGATCTGGCAGACCGGCACGCGCGGCGGCGAGAGTGCCGCGGAAGAGATCGCGCCCCGCGCTGCGCTGCAGCCGGCGACCTGAAGGGATCTCCAGCATCCTCATCTTTCCATCAACCAACCAACAAGGCGTCAGACAATGAAGATCGCAAGTTTCAAGGCGGCCACCGGACCAAGCTACGGTATCGTCACCGACGCCGGAGTTATCGACGCCGGACGCCGGCTGAAGGATTTTCCAACGCTCAAGGCGCTGCTGGCGAAGGGATCGCTCGATGCCCTGAATGCGCTGAAGGGCGAGCGCGCGGATTACGCGCTAAAGGACGTCGAACTGCTGCCGACCGTGCCCGATCCCGACAAGATCTTTTGCATCGGCGTCAACTACGCCACGCATCTCGCCGAAAGCGGCCACCCCACCCCGCCGCACCCGATGATTTTTACCCGCTTCGCCAACAGCCAGGTCGG
Organism: uncultured Alphaproteobacteria bacterium; assembly: GCA_963731915.1. Classification (GTDB taxonomy): domain Bacteria; phylum Pseudomonadota; class Alphaproteobacteria; order Rhizobiales; family Xanthobacteraceae; genus Bradyrhizobium. Next base: position 130,143 of record CAVSXQ010000043.1, on the reverse strand, counting down.
CGGCGGCCAGCCGATGATCCGGCCGCTGGAGTCGGAGCGCTTCGATTACGAAGGCGAGATGGCCGTCATCATCGGCAAGAGCGGCCGGCGCATTTCACGCGAGAACGCGCTGAAGCATGTCGCGGGCTATGCCTGCTACAACGACGGCAGCATCCGCGACTGGCAGCGCCACACCTCGCAGTTCGCGCCCGGAAAGAATTTTGCAGGCACCGGCGGCTTCGGTCCGTGGATGGTGACGACGGATGAAATCCCCGACATCAGCAAAGAGACCATCGCCACGCGGTTGAACGGCGTCGAGGTGCAGGCAGCCCCGATCTCGGATCTCGTGTTCGACGTGCCCGCGCTGATCGCCTATTGCTCGACCTTTACCGAGCTCGTCCCCGGCGACGTCATCGTGACCGGCACCACTGGCGGCGTCGGCGCCTATCGCACCCCGCCGCTGTGGATGAGGGACGGCGACGTGGTCGAGGTGGAGATTTCCGGCATCGGCGTGCTGCGCAATCCGGTCAAGGACGAGGTCGCCGCCGCCGCGACACGCGCCGCCTGAACGAGCCGGCACGACAACAAGAAGGAGGACGTCATGAACCTGCCCAGGCACCTGCTGCCGACCACCGTGGTCGGAAGCTATCCACAGCCGGAATGGCTGGTCGATCGCGCGATGCTGTCAAAGGTCGTGCCGCGCACGCGCCTGCATGCGATGTGGCGCTTGCCGGCCGAACATCTCGAGGAAGCGCAGGACGACGCCACCATCGTGGCTATCAGGGACATGGAGCGCGCCGGCATCGACATCGTCACCGACGGTGAAATCCGCCGCGAAAGCTATTCCAACCGCTTTGCCACAGCGCTCGAGGGCATCGATACCGAGAACCCCGCCATCATCACCGCGCGCACCGGCAGCCAGAAGACGCCGGTGCCGCGCGTGGTAGGCCCGGTCAAACGCAGCGCACCGGTCGAGCTGCGCGACATGCAGTTCTTGCGGAACAACACCGGCCACGCCGCAAAGATCACCCTGCCCGGCCCATTCACGATGAGCCAGCAGGCGAAGAACGAGTTCTACAAGGACGATGAAGAACTGGCGATGGCATTTGCCGAAGCCGTCAACGCCGAAGCGCTCGATCTGCAAAATGCCGGTGCCGACGTGATCCAGCTCGACGAGCCCTGGGTGCGCAACAATCCGGATCTGGCCAAGCGGTACGCCGTGAAGGCCATCAACCGCGCGCTGGCCGGCATCACGGTGCCGACCGTGGTGCATCTGTGCTTCGGCTACGCGGCCGTGGTGCCGGGCTCGACAAAACCTGCCGGCTATTCCTTCCTCGCCGAGCTCGACGCGACCGTCGCCGAACAGATATCGATCGAGGCGGCGCAGCCCAAGCTAGACCTCGGAGTGCTCAGGGATTTGTCGTCGAAAAAAATCATGCTGGGCGTGCTCGATCTCGGCAATCCCGAAATCGAGCCGGCCTCGGTCGTCGCCGACCGAATCCGCAACGGGCTGAAGCACGTCCCGGCGGAACGGCTGGTGATCGCGCCGGATTGCGGCATGAAATACATGCCGCGCCACATCGCGTTCGGAAAGCTGAAGGCGATGTGCGAGGCGGCAGCGACGGTACGGAAGGAAATCAGCTAGCGATCATGGCCGGAGTGTCGGATTTGTGTTCGGCGTCAGCGGCAGCTCGGCTTCCGCCTGTTCCGGCAGCTTGTCGCCATGAACGTCGAGCGGCGTGCCGATCCAGAGGGGATCGTCGAGATGATCGCGGCGCGGATTGGTCGTGTTGGGATGCACGAGGATGCTGAGGCCGCCGCTATTGAGCATCAGCCACGGCACCAGATCGGCAAACACTTCCCTGGCAAAGGCGACCTGATACATCGCCTGATCGTGCGGGCCGACCTTGACGTCATGCCAGCGCCCGAGCGTCACCGAAAAGCGTTCGCCCATCCATGCCCGCAATCGTTCGGCTTCGGCGCGCGTCGTGGCCGGATCGTAATAGACGTGGGCGTGAAAGCTGCCGATTTCGGCTGTCGATCGCGGCACGCCACTTTCGGGCTGATCGGTCATTGCTGATATCCCTCATTGCAGGCCATGCGCCGTCATCGCCGGCCAGTGGCATCATACCGGACCGGAGGACAGCGCGCCAAAATTCTCAAATCCCGGGATGGGCTTCCAGCTATGCACCTGTTGCGGCTGCGCGAATACAGCTTCCCACAAGGCAGTGGCAAATTGTCATCGAGCCATGCTATGGATTGCGGCAATACTCGCGCTGGTTGTTTTTATTCATGACGTTAACCAGACTCTGGTGCATTTGATTTAGTGCAGCAATTTCGAGGGACGACCGACATGTCGGGGCTCCAACAAAATCACCCAACAGAAAACCGCCGGAGAGTCATATGGCAGTGAACCTAACGATCCGACCCCGACTGGCCGATCTCGTTCGCCTGGCCGGCCCGCTCGATGCGGAAGCCAGACGGATCGAAAGCACCCTGGAGTCGGCGCTTGAAGCAAGGAGAAGGCCGCGCGTGACACGGCCGGAAGCGTTCGCGGGGCGCGGCGGATATCAGGATGATTTTCTCGAGGAGTTTCCCGTACCGTTGCCGACACCGACCGGCGCCAGCCAGCGCGATGTGCTGCAGATCGAAGGCGTCGCGGGCAATCGTCTCGATTATCAGCATTTCTCCGTCGTGATGTCGCGGTCGCGAAAGATCGCGATGTTCGTCGCGGTCAATATCGATGGAAAGACATCCAAATCGATCCATCGCGACGGCGATGCCTGGTCGCTTGACGGCCGCATTCCGATCGAAGCCCAGATCGGCGAAGAGCTTTACTCCGCCAACGACCTCGATCGCGGCCATTTGGTTCGCCGTGAAGACCCCAATTGGGGCACCGATGAAGAAGCCGGGATCGCCAACGAGGATACTTTCCATTTCCCCAATTGCTCGCCGCAAATGGCCGCCTTCAACCACCGCACCTGGCTCGGGCTGGAGAACTACGTCCTGCAGGAGGCGCGCGTCGACAAGGAGCGCATCACGGTGTTCACCGGCCCGGTTTTCGGCCCGGTCGATCCGGAATATCGCGGCGTCAAGATTCCGCTCGCCTACTGGAAAGTAATCGCCTTCATCAACGAAGACGGCCGTCCCTCGGCGACCGCCTACATGATCGACCAGAAGCAGGAACTGCAGACGCTCGAAGCCAGGTTTGGCATCTACAAGACCTATCAGCGCAGCGTCCGTCACATCGAGGAGCTCACCGGCCTCGATTCCGGCCAACTTTCGCACTTCGACGGATTCTCCAACGAGGAACGCGCGACCAACGTGCGCATCGAGTCGATGCTGCGAACGCCGGCTGACATGCGGGTGTAGGGTAGACAGCGGCGGCGCCCGGGGAAACTACCGATCGAGGGACAGAGAATGACGGACACCGAATTGGAGGCAGCCAAGGCATTCCTGAAAACCCTGCGGTCGAAACGACGCTTCAAGCTTCTGGTCGATGCCGCAGATGCTTGTATCCAGAACGGTCTCAATGATCCGCAGATCGTCATCTGGCAGGCGCAAGGCCTGATCGAGACTGGCAAGGCGGGAACAGCACGCTTATCGCTGTCGAACCTCGCCGCCAATGCCCCGGTTGGATCCGAGATGTTTCTCGAAGCCAGGGGACTGTTGGGGCGGGCCTGGAAGCAAACCTTCTTCGACAGCAAGGACAGATCGAGCCCCGAAGCACAGGATGCGATCAGAAGCTCGTTTTTCGAGTACAAAGCCGGTTTCGACGCCGGCAGTCCGTGGGCGGGTGTAAACCTGCTGGCGCTTTCCGCTTTCGCCAAGCGGAACGGCATTGCGCTGCCAGCCGACGTTGATCCTCGTCGGACGGCTGTCACGGTGCTCGGGCAGCTCGAGGCCGAGAGACACGACAACTGGTATCACGGCTCGCGTGCCGAGGCCTATCTTGCCACCGGCGACCTCAAGAACGTCGAGATCGAAATCGGCAAATACGTGCAAGACGAGGCCACCACCGCGTTCGAACTCGGCAGCACGCTGCGCCAGTTCACCGAGCTGTGGCAGCTCGACCAGCAAGGGCAGCAAGGTCACGGGATCATCGAGGCGCTGCGGGCTGGATTGCTCAGCAGGGAAATGGGCCACGTTCAACTATCGCCGGATCAGGTTCGCCAATCGCTCGCCGCGAAGGGACCGTCGAAGGATCAACTGCAGGCGATCCTCGGATCCGGCGGCCAGGCCGTATACGACTGGTGGTCCAAAGGACTGGTCGCTGCGCAATCGGTTGGCGTCATCAGTCACGTCGCAGAAGGCAGGCTGGGCACCGGCTTTCTGGTCCGCCGCCGCGACCTTTTCCCGGCCAACGATCCCAACGTCAAAGACGATCTCATCGTCATGACCAACGCACATGTGATCTGCGAACCCCCGACCGGTATTGCCATCGCCTTCGGCGAAGCGAACATCATTTTCGAGGCCGTCGACAGGAATCGGTCGCATGAATTCAGCAAGGTGCTGTGGCAATCGCCCGTGGCATCCCTTGACTGCGCCTTGCTCGAATTGAAGGAGCAGCCGGCCGGCATCAAACCACTCGACATTTCAAAAACCATTCCACCGATACCGGCGGATCAGGCCGCGACACGCCCAAGTGTCTTCGTGATCGGCTATCCCGGCGGCAGGCAACTGACGTTTTCGTTTCAGGACAATCATCTGCTGGATCACGAGGCGCCGCCGCAAGGAAAGCCACCCGATCCGAATGTCCGCCACGTCCACTACCGCGCCCCGACCGAAGGAGGAAGCTCCGGCAGTCCGGTGTTCGAGAGCTCGCTATGGCGCGTGATCGCGCTGCATCACGCCGGCGGCACGGGAATGCCGAAGCTGAATGGACAGGAAGGCGCCTGGCCTGCCAACGAGGGCATCTGGATCCAGTCGATCGTGCAAGCGGCCGGCAAAGGGCCGTGAGCCGATCAGGAAAAATATCGAAAACAACCCCATGCAAAGTAGCAGACCACCAACCAACGCGGGCCCGGCAAATCAGATGGTCGGGCGCGACGGCCCATGTGCAAGCGTCAGCAGGGCCGCAGCGAGTGCCGCCGCCGCCTTGTCGGGCCGCGGCTTTTCGTAGAGCGCGAACTCGAGGTCCGGAAGCCGCGGCAGGCCCTCGGCGGCACTGAGAATACGCAAACCCGCAATAACCGCGCTCGCGGGAAGCGGTGTAATGGCAAGGCCGGCAAGCGCCGCCGCGCGCAGGCCGGTCAGGCTGGGGCTGGTGTAGATGATCTCCCAGGTGAGGTCGGTGTCCTGCAGCGCGTTGAGCGCCGCCTCACGCGATACCGACCGCTCGCGATAGAGCGCCAGCGGCAGCGTCGCGCCGAGACGAAGATCGAATGTGTCGGCCGCAACCCAGACCAGGGGTTCGCGCCACACCAGGCGTCCCTTCGACGTGCCGAGCGGCCGCTTGGCAAACACCACGTCGAGCCGTCCCGCATTGAGCTGCTCGATCAGCGGCGCACTGACGCCGATCTGCACCTCGAGCTTCACGCCGGGATGCAGCGCCGCAAAGCGGCCGAGCGCCGAAGGCAGCGAGCCGCCGGCGACCTCCTCGACCACGCCAAGACGCACCGAGCCGGACAGGCGCGGCGCCGCAAGGCGATGGCGCGCCGCCTCCTCGAGCTGCAGCAGGCGACGCGCATCGCCGAGCAGCATTTCGCCATCGTCGGTCAACGCCACGCTTCGCGTCGTGCGGCGAAACAATGGACGCCTGGTCTCGATCTCAAGACGCTTGATCTGCTGGCTTATCGTCGACTGCGTCAGGTTGAGCCGTTCGGCCGCACGATGGAAACCGCCGCAATCGGCCACGGCAACGAAGGCGCGCAACAACTCGAAATCCAGCATATGATTGATCCGTTTTTGCGATCAATCATATTATAAAATATCGTTTCTATAATCAATGGCAGGCCCCTAGGTTTCGCTGCGAGGGCAGCAGCGAGCAACGGAGCTTCATCATGTCAGACCGGTCCCGACACAATCGCACTGCGCGTCTGGCGCGAGCCGCCATGGTTTGCGGCGCAGGCGAAAAGCTCTGTCCGGCGGAACGTGCGACGCAGTTGCTGGAAGCGATCATCGAGCCCGGCGACCGCGTGGCACTCGAGGGCGACAATCAGAAGCAGGCGGACTTTCTCGCAGGCGCGCTGGCAAAACTGGATCCCGCGCGGGTCCATGATCTGCACATGGTGCAGTCGGTCATCGCGCTGCCGGAACATCTCGCGGTGTTCGAACGTGGCATCGCCAACCGGCTGGATTTTTCCTTTGCCGGACCGCAAAGCCGCAGGCTCGCCGAACTGGTCGCAGCGAAGACGCTTCACATCGGCGCAATCCACACCTATCTCGAACTCTACGCGCGCATGCTGGTGGATTTGACTCCGCAGGTCGCGCTGGTCGTTGCCGACAAGGCCGACCGCGACGGCAACCTCTATACCGGCCCCAATACCGAGGACACGCCGACCATCGTGGAAGCTGCGGCGTTCCGCGGCGGCATTGTGGTGGCGCAGGTGAACGAGATCGTCGACCGCCTGCCCCGCGTCGACATCCCCGGCGGCTGGGTCGACTTCGTGGTGCCGAGCCCAAAGCCTTATCTGATCGATCCGCTGTTCACGCGCGATCCCGCAAAAATCAGGAACGAGAACGTGCTGATGGCGATGATGGCTGTTGCAGCGGTGTACGAACCTTACGGGGTGCAGCGCCTCAATCACGGCATCGGCTATGCCACCGCGGCGATCGAGCTGATCCTGCCGACTTTTGCCGCGCAGCGCGGACTGAAGGGCAAGGTTGCCCGGCATTTCGTGCTCAACCCGCATCCGACCCTGATCCCCGCTGTTGAAGCCGGCTTTGTCGACAACGTCTATTGCTTCGGCTCCGAACTCGGCATGGAGCGCTACGTCTCGAACCGCGCGGACGTGTTTCCGGTCGGCGCCGACGGCAATCTGCGCTCGAACCGCGCGCTGGCCCAGGTCGCCGGCCAATATGCCTGCGATCTCTTCATCGGGGGCACGCTGCAAATCGATGCGGAGGGCAACAGCTCGACGGCCACCAAGGACCGGATCACTGGTTTTGGCGGCGCGCCGAACATGGGCGCGGATGCGCGTGGCCGGCGTCACGACAGCCCCGCCTGGCTGCGCGCCGGCCAGGAAGCAGGTGAGACCATGCGTGGCCGCAAGCTCGTGGTGCAGATGGTGCAGACAACTCAGCCGAACGGCGCGCCGAGCTTTGTCGAGCGGCTGGACGCGTTCGACCTCGCAGCTTCCGCAGGCTTTGCGCTGCCGCCGGTGATGATCTACGGCGACGACGTCAGCCACGTCATCACCGAACGGGGTGTCGCCAACCTGCTGCGCTGCCGCTCACCGCAGGAGCGCGAAGCCGCCTTGCGCGCCGTCGCCGGCGACACCGACTTCGGCCGGCGACAGTCGGCCGAAATGACCAGCGACTTGCGCCGTCGTGGCATCGTGATGTTTCCCGCCGACCTCGGCATCGACGAGAAAACGGCGACGCGCGACTGGCTCGCTGCGAAGTCAATCGACGAACTAGTGACGGCCTCGGGCGGGCTCTACGCGCCGCCGGCCAAATTCCGCCGCACATCCGTTGCGGCCGCTTGAGAGGAGGCAACGATGACTCCGCATCAAACCTCAAGTGACCTCTCCAACCTCAGGCCTGCACTGCTCGACCGCGCAAAACAGCTTGCAGCGACGCTGCTGTCGGAGCGCGGCGAAGCGTCCGGCGCCCTGCTCGCGCGGCAATTGCAAGAGGCGCTGCGCGCGCTCGACACCGAAGATCGGCACGGTTTTCAGCGTTATCTCGCGACGGATTTTCAGCCCGACAGGGCGGCGCTGCGCGCAGCAGCGGAGCACTATCTCGCCGACGGCACGGCGGAAACAGCCGCCGCGCTGGCTGCGGCCGTCGATCCGCCCCGCCAGGAATTGCTGCGGCGGATGAACATGGCGCCCGGCGGCACCGGCGCGCTGATCGCGATGCGCAGCGAGATCGGGCCGCGCCTGCGCGCCGAACCGGAACTGAAACTGCTCGACGCCGACCTCAGGCATCTGTTCGCCTCCTGGTTCAATCGCGGCTTTCTCGAACTGCGGCGCATCGACTGGCAGTCGCCGGCCGCCGTGCTGGAGAAACTGATCGCCTATGAGGCGGTGCATGAGATCCATGGCTGGGACGATCTGCGGCGCCGCCTTGCGCCCGACCGCCGCTGCTTCGCCTTCTTCCATCCCGTGCTGCCCGACGAACCCCTGATCTTCGTCGAGGTCGCGCTGGTCGAAGGGCTGGCCACCGCCGTGCAGCCGCTATTGTCCCAAGACACGGACGAGCATGCCCGGCGTGCACAGGCCGGGCGCGCCGACACCGCGATCTTCTATTCGATCTCCAACTGCCAGGAAGGGTTGCGCGGCGTCTCGTTCGGCAATTTCCTGATCAAGCAGGTGGTCGAGGAGTTGCAGGCCGAGTTTCCGGGATTGGAGCGTTTCTCCACGCTGTCGCCGGTTCCGGGTTTTGGCCGCTGGCTGGGCCAACAGGCCACGGATCGAAGCGATTCCGAAGCTGCCGCCCTGCTGAAGGCGACCGAGACCAGCGGCTGGTGGAATGACCCGGCGCAGAGCGCAAGGCTACGCCCGGGACTGATGCAGCAATGCGCGCGCTATCTGACGCGGCCATCTGCGCCTGGGAGCCGAATCGATCCGGTGGCGCGTTTCCATCTCGGCAACGGCGCGCGGCTCGAGCGGATCAACTGGCTCGGCGACACCGCGCCGCGTGCGATAGCGGAATCCTTCGGCATCATGGTCAACTACCTCTACGACCATGACAGCATCGAGGACAACCACGAACATTTCGTCTGCGGTCAGCCGATCGTGCGTTCACATGAGGTTGATAATTTGCTGGCCGATACGGAGCCGCGCGGCACTGCGGTCGCGTAACGACGAGCCCACGAGATCGTAATTCGAATGACCCTCAAAAAGAAGGAGTAGACATCATGATAAGCCGACGTGCCTTTTCGACCGCCCTGCTTGCCGGCGCCGCAGCTTCGCTGCTCTCCACGTCAGGCATGGCCGCCAACGCAGCTTCGGTTAAGGCACGCAACGTCGTGCTCGTGCACGGGCTGTTCGCCGACGGCTCATGCTGGACCGACGTGATCGCGCGACTGCAGGCGGCGGGACTCAATGTCACCTCCGTGCAGAACCCGCTGACCACGCTGCCTGAAGCGGTTGCTTCCGCAGAGCGCGTACTGGCGCGCCAGGATGGCCCGACGGTCCTGGTCGGTCATTCCTTTTCCGGCATGATCGTCACCGAAGCCGGCGTGCATCCGAATGTTTCTGCGCTGGTCTATGTGGCGGCGCGGGCGCCCGATGCCGGTGAGGACTATACCGCCTTGGCCAAGACGTTCCCGACGCCGCCGGCGAGCGCCGGGATCGTGTTCGACGGCGATGAAGGACGACTGTCCGAAGAGGCCTTCCTGCGAGATTTCGCGGGCGATCTGCCGGCGGCAAAAGCGAAGGTGCTCTATGCCGTGCAGCAGCCGTTCAACAAGGCCCTGCTCACCGGCAAGGCGGCACACGCGGCATGGCGCACGAAGCCCAGCTACTACGCCGTCTCAACAGACGATCGCACCATCAATCCGGATCTTGAGCGCTTCATGGCCAAACGGATGGGAGCCAAAACCATCGAGGTGAAGGCCAGCCACCTCTCCCTGATCTCACACCCTGAGGAAATCGCGCGGCTCATCCTCGAAGCCGCGGGACAGCAAGCCTGACGAAACCCGTGCATGCACGACATGATTGCCGGGGGAGGCGTTCACCGTCTCTTCCGCGAGTTGGTTTGAACGTCAGGCGCGCACCTCAACCCATCGCTTGCGGCGGCTGTACGGCTTCATGTTGAGAAAACGCTAGCGGCGCGCCCCAACTGTCGTTTCAGGACCGGAAGGCGAGACGATCGCTGTAGCCTCTTGTCAATTCTATCGAAACGCGTATCGTAACGAGATTGCACGTTGAGACATTTCTTGCATCGACACCAATCTGCCGCGCGATTCAACCTTTCGGCTTGCTGGAAGAAGTAGCTCGCCGTGGCCATTGACTGTTTCGGCAGCTTCTAGCGGAGACGCGACATGCCCGCAGCGATCACATTCGTGATACCCGGCGTCGAGACACGGAGTTCGACCCGGGGCGCGGGAGCAGCGGTATCCCCGGTAGATCCATCCATAGGGCGCCTGAAGACCTCCGTTACCGTGACAGCCCAGCGCGGCGCTGGCGATGCGAACGTTCCGGCCGCAGCCATTCCCGGAGAAGATTTCGTCGTCCTCGATATCGCGGGAGGACCCTCGCTCTGGCTCCACCCGGAAACCGCGCGGGACCTCCTGCAATCGCAGCACGACCCGCTGGTCGCGCGCGGGGCGACGACACTTGCCGCAGGAGAGGTCGTTGTTCCTGCCCGGCTGCGGTGGCGCCTCGAGGACAGCGTTTCCGTAGCCGGCGCAACGCGCGGCAGTTTCCTCGGCGACGTTGCGGTTCGGGCCTTTCACGTCATCACCGGTATCGCCGAAGACAAAGCCGCCGATTTTGTCGCCTCGAAAGTCGTCGAGGCCGTCGATTTACAGGTCACTCCGGGCGTCTACCAGCTAAAGCCCGACAAGCTTGTTCCGCTCAAGGACTTCGAGCCGTCTCCCATCGCCGGCGGCAAAGTGGAATTGCTGGTGCTGATCCATGGCACATTCAGCAACACTTCCGGAACATTCGGAAAGCTCTGGAGCGAGCACCCGCAACTGGTCGCCCAACTGTTCAAGCGCTTTCCGGACAGAGTCTACGCCCTTGACCATCCGACACTCGGCGCCAGCCCGATTGCCAACGCCATCACGCTTGCCAAGGCTGCAGGGAAAGGCGCGCGCCTCCACCTTTTGACCCACTCGCGTGGCGGGCTGGTTGCCGAAGTGCTGGCACGCATATGCGCAAAGCCGGATACGGCAGGTCTCGACCAATTCTTCAAGGACGACCCTTCAAGTGCCAAGGAGCTGAAAGAGCTCGCCCGGATTGTCTCGGACAAGGGTATCTCGGTCGAGCGGGTTGTCCGTGTCGCGTGTCCGGCGCGGGGCACGCTGCTCGCCTCCAAGCGGCTCGATGCCTATGTGTCGGTTTTGAAATGGGCACTTGAGCTCGCCCAGATTCCCGTTGCGCCGAAGCTGCTCGAGTTTCTCGGAGAGGTCGCCCGCCGGCGCGCAGAGCCGGACATGGTTCCCGGTCTCGCAGCGCAAATACCGGACTCTCCGCTGGTCCGCTGGCTGCACGCCGCCAAAGAGCCCATCAAGGGCGATCTGCGTGTCGTGGCCGGCGATCTGCAGGGCGATTCCGTCGTATCCTGGGTCAAGACGCTGCTGTCCGACGCGTTCTTCTGGACCGACAATGATCTGGTTGTCCAGACGAGTTCGATGTACGGCGGATCGCCTCGCGAAAAGAAATCGACGTTCGTTCTCGATCAAGGCGGCAAGGTTTCGCACTTCAACTACTTCAGCAACGCGCAGACTGCATCGGCGGTCGTGAATGCGCTAACCGCGAAGGACGACACATCTCCCGACGGATTTGGCGTCATCGGTCCGCTTTCATGGGCCGGAGAATCGTCGACCGGAGTTCGTGCGGCATTGCCGTCGCGTAGCGCCGCCAAGGCAGCCGAGCTGCCTGCGCTCTTCGTCCTGCCGGGAATACTCGGCAGCAACCTGAAAGTCGGTGACGATCGCGTCTGGCTGGGCTGGCGCCTCGTCAACGGCATCGAGCAGCTCGCCTACACCGCGAAGAATGTCACGCCCGACGGGCCGATCGGCATCTATTACGACGACCTGGCGACCAGTCTTTTCAGGGATCATGACGTCAAGCCGTTCGGATTCGACTGGCGCCGCCCGATCAAGGAGGAAGCCCGACGCCTCGCGAAGGAGGTTGCTGCCGCGCTGGACGCGCGCAAGACGTCAAAGCAACCGGTACGCATCATCGCGCACTCCATGGGCGGTCTCGTTGCAAGAGCGATGCAGATCTTCGCTTCCGACACCTGGGACCGGATGATGAAATCCGACGGAGCGCGCATCCTGATGCTGGGAACGCCGAACGGCGGATCCTGGGCGCCCATGCAGGTGTTTTCGGGCGATGACACATTCGGCAATCTCCTGATCAATGTGGGGGCCCCGTTCAACGGCAATGCCACGCGCCAGTTGATTGCCAACTTCCCGGGATTCGTCCAGCTCCAGGCCGGTCTGCTGGACGGATTGGGCGTCGAAAAGACCTGGAGGGATCTTGCGGAATTCGATCTCAAGGCGATGCAGGCGAACAGCAAGTGGCACATCTTGCCGCTTCAGCTCGCACAGCTACAAATGGGGCATTCCTTCGCAAGCCGTGCTTGACGATGCCGTGGCGTTCCGTCGCGCACTCGACAAGCAGCGGGATAAGGATCTTGCCGCCTTCGCCGACAAACTTCTGCTCGTCGTCGGCAAAGCCGAATCCACGCCGGCCGGCTACCAGCGATCGGACAAGGATGACGGAGGTGTGGTCTATCTGGAGGCGCCCGGCGAGGGCGATGGCCGGGTCACGCTGGAAAACGCGCAGCTCCCGGGAGTGGCCACCTGGGTCGTCAATGCCGATCACGGCTCGCTGCCCAACTACAGGGCCGCCTTCGAGGGATATCGGGAGCTTCTCAATTCCGGAAAGACGGAGAAGTTTGCCCGGCTTGGCATCACCGGCATTGCACGGGGGCGGCAACGGGAAAGCCACCCGGACGTCTGTGCGAAGCTCGTCCGGCGCGACTGTCGTCGGGCCAGTTGCCGCCACGACGCGAGCTTGACGTGCTTGCGCCCGCTGCCGCACCCGCCGCATCGCCCACACCGCCGGCTGCGTCCCTGAGCATCACGGTCGTCAACGGCGATCTCACCTATATCGCAGAGCCAATGCTGATCGGTCACTACCGATCGCTGCGCCTCACTGGCGCGGAAGCGGTGATGAACCGCGCCCTCAACGAGGCGATGAGCGCATCGCTGCAGCGCGGCCTCTATCCCACGAGTTCCGGGACTCATCAGGTGTTCATGAACGCCGAAGTCGATCCCGACAATCCGTGGCAGCAACTGCCCCGACCGGAGGCGGTCATCGTCGCGGGCCTTGGCGCCGAGGGTGAATTGCGCGGATCGGACCTCGTCAACACCGTTCGCCAGGCCGTCATTGGATGGGCACAGCGTCTGACGGAACGCGATCCGATTCCCGCCGGCTTCACGCTTGCAACGACGCTGCTTGGCAGCGGCGGCAGCGGCATTACGGCAGGACAGGCGGCGCAACTGATCGCGCAGGGCGTACGCGAGGCCAACGAACAGCTCGCCGACGACGGCTCCGTCCCGCCACGACCGCTCGCCGAACACAGCGACATCCCGCCACGCTGGCCGCGCGTCGACCAGCTCACGATCATCGAACTCTATCTCGACCGCGCAAGTGAGGCCTGGAACGCGCTGCAAACCCTCGCAAGCTCGGCTTCTGCCCTTTACACCGTCAGCCCCACCATCGCGCGCGCGACCGGCGCCTTGCGCAGGCCCGCAGAAGCCGGATACCGCGGCGCCGACTATGATTTCGTCAGCGCCCTGGTCGCAAAAGGGCGGATGGCACCGACGAGATCCATTACGTCATCGACTCGAAACGTGCGCGTAGCGAGGTGCGCCCTCAGCCGATGCAGGTTGGGCTCATCAGCAACCTCATCCAGACAGCCTCCACCACACCAACACCGACACCCAAATCGGGCGTACGCTGTTTACCCTTCTTGTGCCCGCCGACATCGAGTCGTTCCTGGGCAGCAGCACCGATACCGTGCTCGAACTTAACGAAGGAACGGCCGCCATTCCCTGGGAAATCCTGGAGTCGGCTAACATCGACGAGCGGCGGCGGCCTTGGGCGATACGCACCAAACTGCTTGCGCAAGCTGCAGACAGCTGTGCCCAACATCAGCGTGAACAGCGCCACGGCCGACGATGGTATTCTCGTCATAGGCGATCCCGCCTGCAAACGATAGATCTATCCCATATTGATGGGCGCGCGGAGGGAAGCCACGGAGGTTGCGGACTGCCTGACAACGGCGATCTCCGAATCGTCAGACAGCCAGGAGTCCGCCGGAACACGGGTGACCTCCCTGATCAGTGGTCCGAATCCGGGGGATCCAGAACCTGACGCGACCACAGTCCTCAACGCAGGGTTTGAAAAGGCGTGGCGGATCATCCATATCGCGGGCCATGGCGAGGCACCGAGAGAAATAGAAGAAAAAGGAAAAGAAAAGAGAATCGAATACCGTGGCGTCGTGCTGTCGGAGGGTTGCTTTCTCGGCCCGGAGGAAATTGAAGCGCTACGCGTCAAGCCCGAGCTTGTGTTCGTCAATTGTTGTCATCTCGCGGCCGACGATCCGAGCGGCCGGCTCAAGACGCCCGACTACAATCGCGCGCAGTTTGCGGCAGGTGTGGCCCAGGCCCTGATCAAAAGCGGCGTACGATGCGTGATCGCTGCCGGATGGGCCGTGGATGACCATGCTGCCAGCATTTTTGCCACGACGTTCTATGGCGCGCTGCTCAAAGGCAGACGATTTATCGATGCCGTCGCGGCCGCCAGAGAGAGAGCGTACGCATGCGGCGGCAACACGTGGGCCGCTTACCAGTGCTATGGCGATCCTGACTGGCAATTCAACCCGGCGGGCGGCGATGCCCAACGCCCCACGCTACCCTTGCCGGGACAGGAGTTCGCCAGCATTGCCTCTGCGCCATCATTGATTGTCGCGCTCGAGCAGATCGCCACCAAGAGCGAATACCGGAGCGAGAAATCCGACGCTCAGGCCGCGCGCCTGCACTACCTGGAAGATACGTTTGCCCGGCACTGGGAAAGCCGTGGCGATGTCGCCGAGGCGTTCGGAAAGGCATGGTCGAAAACCGACCGCTTCGCGGAAGCGATTGACTGGTATGAGCGGGCGCGACAGGCGCAGGACGGCACGGCGTCGCTTGCTGCAATCGAACAATTGGCCAATCTCAGGGTCCGCAAGGCCTGGAACGGCATCAAGAACAAGGATGCCCGTTCGCCCGAGGCGATCGATCAGGCCCGGGAGCAGATCCGTGACGCCATGAAACTGCTGGATACGTTGCAGGCAGTGTCGCCGACGTATGAGCGCGAAAACATCTATGGCTCCGGGTTCAAGCGACTGGCCATGCTCGAAGCGGCTGCCGGCCGTGATGAGGACGAACGCCAGGCAATTGCGCAGATGTTGGAGCACTACGGCGCTGCGGAAGCGATCGCCCGTGAGACAGGCGTGCGTCCGATCTTCTACCCCGCGATGAACCGCATCGCAGCGCAGCTCGCGCTCGCGGCTGATGCGCAGCCGCTGGACGAGGCCGATGTCGCAGCCGTGCGCAAGTCAATGCAATCAGTCTCGCCGGATTTCTGGTCCGTTGTCGGACAAACCGAATTGAAGGTTTTTGCGTCGATGGCAGCCGGCCAGCTTTCGCAGGATCTCGTCGGCCTGATAGCAGACTTCGGCAAGCACCACGAACGGGTCAGCAATTCATGGATGTGGAGCTCCGTCCTCGACACGGCCACGTTCGTCAGTTCCAGGTATCGCAGGCTCGCCAACGAAAGTGAGCAAGCGGCTGCGGACAAGCTGCTCGGCGAACTTGAATCACTGCTGCCTCGGACGCCCCCTGCCCCGGTGAACGAGTCCGGCGACAAAGAAAAAAGCGCCCACAAGTCGAGAACCAGAGCCGCCAAGCCTGCCGCGAAAAAGAAGCGGAGAAGGCAAAACGAAGGCAAAGAAGAAAAGGCCCCGTAAACGGTAAGCGCTTTTGTTCTCGCGGCGCGGTTCGCCGGAGCGCCGCGACGGATGCGCTTACAGCTCCTTTTCGGCGAAGTTCGCGGAATTCGTCGGGGACGGAACGGGAGATGTCCGGCGAGCCGTATCCGATGGCATCCCATCCAAAACGGTCGCGGATCTTGTCGATGGCGCCGTCGGCCGCCAATCGCGCCATGCCTGATTGGCTGCCGGGGCGGCGGCGTTCGTCGAAAAGTCCGAGCGGAAGGTCAAGCTCGAGGTCCCAGTGTTCTTCGAGATGTGACACGGAGATCGCGAGCAGCGAGATGGTTTTCTCATCGGGGTGTTCGGCGAGGACGGCGCGCACGAGATCCTCGGCAATCTCGGCGAGGATCGTGGTCGCGGAAATCGGCGCGTCGAGTGTGACCGACCGGGCGACCGTCGTCATATCGGCGAAGCGAACGCGGACCGACACGGTTCGGCCGGGCCTCGATTTGGCGCGAAGCCGGGTGGCGATGCGGTCGGCGAGGTGAAGCAGGGTCGGCCGAAAGACTTCCTCGGTCGGCAGGCTTCTTGCCGATCGCCGATTGCGCGCCTGCCGATCGGGCGCGGCGGCGAGGCTTGATTTCACGGGGATCGCGATTCCACGACAGCGCGGAAAGTTTCTCGCCTGCCGCGGGACCGAGCAACCGCTCGAGCGACCATCCCGGCGTGTTCGCCAGTTGCCCGATGGTCTGTACGCCGATTTTTTCCAGCCGCTGCTTTGTGGCCGGCCCCACGCCCCACATCAGTTCGACCGGCAAGCGATGCAGGAAATTCAGCTCGGTGCCGGGATCGACCACCACCAGCCCGTCGGGCTTTGCCACTTGTGAGGCGATCTTTGCCAGATGTTTTGTGCAGGCCACGCCGATCGATATCGGCAGGCCAAGCTCCGCGCGCACGCGCCGGCGGATGGCGCTCGCGATCTCAGTGGGCGGACCGAACAGATGGGTGCAGCCCGCAACGTCGGCAAAGGCCTCGTCGATGGAGATGCGTTCGACCAGCGGCGTGAAATCGCCGATCACAGCGATCGCGGCGTCGCCGAGCCGTTGGTATTCGCTGAAATGCCCGCCGACAAAAATCAGTTGCGGACAGAGCTCGCGCGCCTGTCGTCCCGGCATGCCGCCGCGCACGCCAAACGCCCTGGCCTCATAGGAAGCGGCAAGCACGACGCCGCCGCCGACGGCAATCGGCTTGCCGCGCAATGAGGGATCAAGCAGTTGCTCTACCGAGGCATAAAAGGCGTCGAGGTCCGCATGCAGGATGGTGGCTGTGGTTGCCATCCCGGTCGTGCCCGTGACGGTTTTGAGTTGTCCTAGCGTGAGAACATAATGAGAACATTCGAGATCGATGTCAACCGACCTCCCGTCCTTACCTTTTGCCCTCGACCGCGATTTCAATGAGAAACGGCCTGTTCGCCGCGATCGCGCGCGCCAGCGTCGATGCAATGTCACTGGCCTTCTCGACCCTCACGCCTTCGACGCCCATGCCGGCCGCCAGATGCACGAAGTCGAGGTCCGGGCCCGTCAGGTCCATCTGCTGATAGGGGTGCTGGGTGCCGGCTTCGAATTTCTGACGCCAGACATCCACATTGTGTTTGAGGATTCGATACTCCCGGTTCGAAAGGACGACGAACACGATCGCGAGCTTGTGGTGCGCCGCCGTCCACAGCGCCTGAATGCTGTACATCGCCGAACCGTCGCCGGAAACCGCGACAACCGGACGATCCGGCATCGCCACCTTGACGCCGATCGCGCCGGAAAATCCCTGGCCGATGCCGCCGCCGCGCCCGCCGAAATAATCGCCAAATCCGCGGTAGTCGAAGGTTCGTGCAAGATCGAGGCTCGACGTGATGCTTTCATCCACGATCACGACGTTATCGGGCGCACCGCGTCCGAAGCTCGGCCATCAGCGCGCGGCATCGAGCTCGGCTCGCGGTCAAAACTCTTTTCCAGCCGCGTCCGATGCGCTTCCCTGTCGCGCGCGTTCAAGTCGGCCAGCGCCTTGTTGCGTCGTTGCGCGGCAAGGCGGAATTCCTCGCTCGCCCGCGAACGCACGGCATCCGTCAACAAGGCAATGCTGGCGGACATTTCGCCGACGATACCGCCATCGAGACGATGGTTGAACGCCAGCCGTTCGGGCAATTCCTCGATCTGGACAATGGCCGCACCCGCCGGGAAATGGCTTCCTTCCGCGTACCAGATGTCCTCGAAGAACGGCCCGCCCAGCAGAATGACGAGATCGGATCCATCAAGAACTTTTCGGACCTGCGCCGCATCAGGCGGAAGCGACTGGCGGAAGCTGGCATGGCCGGTCGGGAAGGAGGCATGGTGCCGCAATCCTTCAAACCAGACCGAGGCACCGATCGTCTCGGTGAATTTGACGAGCGCTTCGGTTGCGCCGGACCGGGCAACATCGTCGCTGGCAATGATTGTGGGGCTGTTCGATTTCAGGATGAGGGCGGCTACCTCGGCAACACCCTTGGGATCCGGATGCGAGGAACGCCACAGCTTTCCGGGGCCCATGGCCTCGACCGACGTCTCCTGCTCCAGCACGTTGATCGGCAGGGCGACGAAGACGGGTCCTCTGGGCGCATCGCTTGCCACCTTGAAGGCGCGGCGCAGGATGGGAGCGAGTTCATCCGCACGCTCGACCTGCACGCTCCACTTGGTGACGGGCGCCGCCATCGCGACGAGATCATGGCCCAGCACGGGATCGGCGAGCCGCATGCGCGTATCCTGCTGTCCCGCGGTGACAACGAGCGGCGAGTTCGCCTTGAACGCGCCATAGAGCGCCCCGATCGCATTGCCGAGCCCGGGGGCGACATGGACGTTCGCCACCGCGGTGCGGCCGGTTGCCTGCGCATGGAAACTCGCAGCTCCCACCGCGACGCCCTCATGCAGGGCCATGATGTATTCGATCTGCGGATAGGTAACGAGACTGTCCAGCAATGGCGTCTCTGTCGTTCCGGGATTACCGAAGATATGACGCACGCCGTGCGACACGAGGGATTCCATCAGCACACGCCGTCCGCGCATTCGATCCTCCGATAGCGTTTCTTTTTTTGCTGGAGGGAAGGTAGCAGACGGAGCGAGCCCTTCAAGCGGTGCGGACGGGCCTAACGTGTTCCAGCCATCACCTCGCCGACTCGAATCCCGCAAGCACCGCCGTCAAATTCGCGCCGAGAATGTCAGACAGATATCCGCCTTCCTGCACCAGCACCGTCGGCAGGCCGAGCCGCGCGAGCGCCGCGCCGATGCGGCGGAAGCCATCGGTGGTTACCGCAAGTCCCGCGAGCGGATCGTGTTCGGAAGCATCGAGGCCGAGCGCAACCACGAGCGCGCCGGGCGCAAATGCGCGGATGGTTTTTTCCGCAACGTTTAGCGCGGCGAGATAGCCGTCATCCCCAGTGCCGAGCGGCAACGGAATATTGAGATTGGCGCCGAGGCCTGCGCCCGCGCCGCGCTCATGGGCATAGCCCCAGACATACGGATAGTAGAACGCCGGATCGGCGTGGATCGAAACGGTGAGGACGTCGGGCCGTTCGTAAAAAATGCCTTGCGTGCCGTTGCCGTGGTGGACGTCGACGTCGAGGATCGCCACGCGCTCGTGCTTCAGCCGCAGATGGGCGGCGGCGACCGCGCTGTTGTTGAGAAAGCAAAAACCGCCGGCGACATCGCGGAAGGCGTGATGACCGGGCGGGCGGCAGAGCGCGTAGACGGCATCCTCGCCATCCAGCACCATCTGCGCCGCTGTCGTCGCGACATCGGTGGCGGCGCACGCGGCGGCGAAGGTGCCGGGCCCGATCGGACAGCCGGTGTCGGCGGTGTGCCAGCCCAGCCGGCCGACGATGTGCGTCGGATACGTCGCGGCATGGCGCACCGGATGCACGTTGGCGATCATCTCGGGCCCGGCGTCGCCAAGCGCCGACCAGGCGTCCCAGGCCTCGGCGAGAAAGCTCAGATACTCTGCGACTGTGAACGCGCGCCCGCGGCCCCTGCCCGAACGCATTAGGCGCGACCAGCTCGTGCTTGCCTGCTTTGAGCCCGGCCAGCAGCCGGTCGGCGCGCTCGGGCTGCTCGGTCGTGCGCCTGACCACGCCGCGGACGAGAAAGAATTGCGGCTCGTGGCTGCGGTGGAGTTCGGTGTAGATAGCCTTCACTCGAACATTCCTGTCGTTGAAAGAGGAGTTCCCTTGCGCGTTCGCGTCGGCTGCTAGTTCGCCTTGATTCCCGCCTCGCTGACAAGCTTGCCCCATTTTTCGCTTTCGCTCTGAATGAAGCGCGCAAACTGCTCCGGCGACGTCGGCGCCGGCGCGGCGCCGAGCGGCAGGATCTTCGCGATCACCGAGGGATCCCTCAGCGCCTTCGTGAAAGCCTCGTTCAACCTGGCCACGATGTCCGCAGGCGTGCCGGCCGGCGCAACCAAGCCGAACCAGCCGACGGATTCGAAGCCCGCAATGCCGCCTTCGGCAAGCGTCGGCACGTCGGGCAGAGACGGAACGCGTCGCGGCGACGAAACACCGATCGCCTTGAGCTTGCCCTCGATGATGAGCTGCCTGGACGCGGGGATGTCGAGCACCGCGAAGGGCACGTGCCCCGCCAGCACATCGACCGTTGCCGGCGCGGTCCCGCGATACGGCACGAATCCCATCTCGACCCCGGCCCTGCGCGCAAACAAGGCGGCGGTCAGGTGCATCGCGGTCGCATTGCCGCCATAGCCGATCGACAGCCCGCCCGGCTTTGCCTTGGCGAGCGCGATCGCCTCTGCCGCCGTTCGCGCCGGCACATTCTCCGACGCGACGAGCACGAAGGGAATTTCCGCAAGCAGCGTGATCGGAGCAAGGTCTTTCGGGTCGAACGGCATCGGCTGATTCAAATGCGGGTTCACCGTGAGTGCGCCCGCCGGCGCCACGCCAAGCGTGTAGCCGTCCGGCTTCGCCTGGGCGACCGCAGCCATGCCGATGTTGCCGCCGGCGCCGGCGCGATTCTCGATCACAAGACCCTGCTTGAGGTCCGCCGAGACCACCGGTTCGAGCGCGCGGATGACAATGTCGGCGCTGCCGCCGGGCGGAAAGGTCACGATGATCTTGATCAGCTGTTCCGGGTAACCGGCAAGGGCCGCCTGCAACGGCACTGCGGCGAGCGCCGCGCCGATCAGTGCGCCAAGGATGTGGCGCCTGTTGAAGTAAGACATGCTTCCTCCCTGTCGTGCGCACCGGGCGCGGCGGCTTTTTGTCGATCATGCCATGAGTGCGGCGTTTCAAGAAGCGACAGGATAAGCGTTTCCGTTCTCGCGGCATGATTTGCCCGAGGTTTGCAAATTCGTTTGCCCCTCTGCGAACAGAGGGCGCAGGGAATGCCGGGTGCGCGCTGCACCCGCGGTCTCGTGTGCCAAAAACGTGCACTTTGGCGCACACGAGCATACAGGGCAGCGGAAACACTCCGACATCCCCTGCGCAATGGCTTTACGGCTTACTTCGTGCTCTCCCCGGTGAACGGGCTTGTTTGCCACCGTCACCCCTGAGAAGCGTACTTCTCAAGAGCTTGGCGCCAGCATCGCGGCGCCAGGACCACACGACTTGGCCGTACGCTTCGGCGTTTTCGTCCGGCGCACAAAAGAAAATGCACCTGACGCCAAAACGTCCATCACAACCCCGGCCCTACGTTTCGTGACGATCGCGAAGCGCCCCTCGTGTGGGCTGGGACAAGTCGGCTTATAATTCTGATTTACAGAAATGGGAAGCAGAATATTTTTGCCTTGGGGGCTTGACACGATTTCCGAAAACCAGAAGTGATTTGCCCGTCGTGTTCGAAGGTCGGCCGGTCGCATCAGCCGAGGCCATCAAAGGCCTGGACCGAGGCCAGCGCCGTCACCCGCACTTCGGCCGCCGTCATGCCCGGGCGATAGAGACTGCTGCCAAGTCCGAACGCCTGAACTCCCGCCGCCCGGTACGCGGCAAGATTTTTTTCCGATACGCCGCCGACAGCGCCGACGACCGTCTCCCTGGGGAGGACGGCCAGCTGCGCGGCAATGCCGGAGGGACCGAGCACCGACGCCGGAAAGAATTTCAGCGCCGACGCCCCGCAACGCAGCGCAAGCAACGCCTCGGTGGGCGAGAACACGCCCGGCATTGTCACCAACTGCCGCGTCCGCGCCATCGCCAGAACATCGGCGTCGACATTCGGACTGACCATCAGCCGGCCACCGAGATCGGCGACACGCGCGCAGTCGGCCGCGTTAAGAACGGTGCCTGCCCCGATATGGCAATCCGCTGCCGAAGCGCTTGCAAAGGCGCTCGATCGAAACAAACGGATCGGGCGAATTCAGCGGCACCTCGATCAGTTCAAACCCGCATTCGATCAGCGTCTCGGCAATCGCTTCCGCCTCATCGGGACGGATACCGCGCAGGATCGCGACGAGCGAGCGTTTCACCTTCGGCCACGGAACCGGCTGCGACATGTCAGAACTGCGCTCCCCAAATGTTGATGGCGGCCCTGCTCAGCCCGTGCCGCGAAGCTTGCTCGGCATCGTCAGCCGTCACATCGAAACCACGCTCGCGCAAGGCAACCTCGTAAAGCTCGCCGAGGCGGCCGGCCCGCAGCAGCCTTAAGTGTCGCGGCTGGCCGAATCGAGCTGTCGCATCCGATATCTCGCTGCCGATCAGGAGGCCCGAGAGCCGGTCCGTGCCGTCGCCGCGCTGCTCGAAGCCGAGAAGTTGCGCAGCACGCAACCGAAACAGCGACGAGGTCAATCCCGAAGGCGCAGCCAGCGCCGCTGCGACGCCTTCGCGGAACGGCCGGCTGTTCGCGGCGGGTTGACCGGCCGCTTCAACGGCATGGGCAAGGATGCTGTGCTGAGAGATCACGGAAAACAGTTCGCCGGTCATGTAGGTCGCGAATTCGACGATTGCTCCGGCCTCGATCTTCACCCATTTGCTGTGCGTGCCGGGAATGCAAACAAGGCCGCTGAAAGCAGGATCGACCATCCCGAGAAGCTGCGTCTCCTCTCCGCGCATGACATCCGGCCGGTCGGCGCGCGCCTGGGCGATGCCGGGCAGGATGCGGATGTCACTGCCGGCGTCCACGCTGACGGCGCCCTCATGCAGCGCATCGAGGCGCGTCGGCGTTTTCAGATAGGGCGCCTCGACCCAACCCTGCCGCGCTCCCGCCATGCCGCAAATCAGGACGGGAAGTTTTTCTGGGCGCGCCAAGCCTTGCGAGATGATCGCGCAGCACCGGCGCAAAGCCGTGGCCGGCACAGTGCAGCATACCCTCACTGCCGCGACTCTCCGCGAGCACGCCACCCTGCGCAGACATCAGCCAGCCGCGAAAGCTGCTGGTGCCCCAATCGACCGCGACAAAGGCGGCCGGCGCAGCGCTGGAGGAACGTGTAACAGGCGGCAAATCACACTCCTGGCAAACGTTACGTCCACGAAGTGCGTATCCGGGGGAACTTGGCGCCTTATGAGCTGACCTTTCAGCTACAAACTTTTGGTAGCGAGAGAGGGACTTGAACCCCCGACCCCAGGATTATGATTCCCGTGCTCTAACCAGCTGAGCTACCTCGCCACAGTCCACCTGCACGGCCATGTATGCCGCGGTTCGCGAACGCGCGGCATATAAGGAGTGGGTCTGGCTCAACAACTGTCTGAAGTAAAGGCCGGCAAGTCTGCGCCTCGTCGCTCTGCAAGTAGGGATAGCCGGCTATTTCGGCCGCAAATTGGGGTCGCCGCCGGGGCTGCCGGGCGGCGGGATCACCGGGGTGTTGCCGCCCTCCGGCGTCGGCGCGCGGATTTCGGGATCGATGCCCGCGGGCGGGCACAGCACGCCGTCCGAGCGCGCCAGTTTGTCGCCGAGCGGCTCGCGGCGCTGGCCGGTGGTCTGCCCGTCCGGAACGGCAGTTCCCGAGTGCGGTGTCGGGTGCATCGGCGAGCAATTGGCCGCTCGCTGCGGCGCGGGCGGCGCCGTTTGCGCCGGCGGCGTGGCCGGCGAAGGTGGGGCTTGCGCGATCGCCAAACCGGGCGCGGCGATCAGCGCGCATACACAGGAGCAATGGTGTTTTCATCTGCATAAGGGGAAAACGGCTCTCGCGCGCGCGAGTTCCCCACAAAATGCTGCGGCATTACGCCTTGCGGTAACGGATCAGCGAAAAATGCCCCATCGGCGGCATCGGGCGGCGTTCCGCCAGCGTGATGCCGCCATGTTTGGCGGCCCAATTCACCAGCCGTTCCCACGGGAATTCCGGACGCCAGCCGAGCCGGCGCGCCAGCGGCGCGAACGCCAGTTCGAAGGCGCGGCGCGGGCCGCTTTCAGCACCGATGTGATTGACCAGGATCAGTTCGCCGCCGGGTTTCAGCACGCGGATGAAATCGTCGAGCGTTGCTTCCGGATCCGGCACCGCGGTGACGACATATTGCGCCACCACCGCGTCAAAGGACGCATCCTTGAAGGCGAGGTGTTTGGCGTCCATCACCGCCAGCGTCTCGACATTGGTGAGGCCGAACTCGCGCACGCGCTGCCGCGCCCTGCGCAGCATGCCTTCGGAAATGTCGACGCCGCAGAGCCTTGTGCTGCGCGAATAATCCGACAGCGATAGCCCGGTGCCGACGCCGACGTCGAGCACGCGCCCGCCGATCCGGTCGGCCTCAGCGATGGTCGAGCGGCGGCCCTCGTCGAATACTTTTCCGAACACGAGATCGTAGATCGGCGCCCACCGATCGTACGTCTTGGTGACGCCTTCGAGGTTGATGTCCCCCATCCCCTGCCCTGAATTTCCTGCCCTGAATTTTGTTGGCGTACGATCGAATCCGGATCGTCGCTTTATCCCCGCATGGCCTCGAGAGCCGCCGTGGTTTCGCGTGCTCTCGTATTCCTCGCGGTCGCGCTCTTGATAAAGCCGCCGCCGAGCACGCGCGCCTGACCGGACGGCGCATCGTAGAACACACAGGCCTGGCCGGGCGAAACGCCCTCCTCGCCCGCAACCAGTTCGATCTCGTAGCCGCCATCCACCGCGCGCAAAAACGCCGGCTGCGGCGGCCGCGTCGAGCGCACCCGCACGAACATCTCGATGCCGTCGCCGATCACGGACTCGAGCGCGCCATCGCCGATCCAGTTGACGTCGCGCAGCACGATGCGGTCCATCCGCAGCGCCTCGCGTGGACCGACCACGACGCGGCGGCGCGCGGCGTCGAGCCGCACGACATAAAGCGGGTGGCTCGCCGCAATGCCGAGGCCCTTGCGCTGGCCGACGGTGAAGTTTGCAACGCCCTGATGCTGGCCGATGGCGCGGCCGTCGAGATCGACGATGTCGCCCGGCTGCATCGCGTCGGGCCGCAGTCGGCCGATGATGTCGGTGTAGCGCCCGGTCGGCACAAAACAGATGTCCTGGCTGTCCTGCTTGTCGGCAACTTCGAGATCGAAACGCCGCGCCATCTCGCGCGCTTGCGGCTTGGTCATGTCGCCGAGCGGAAAGCGCAGGAAGCCGAGCTGCTCGCGCGTGGTCGCAAACAGGAAATAGCTCTGATCGCGATCGGCATCCGCCGCGCAGACCAGCGCACGCGATCCGTCGGCCTGCCGGCGCGAGGCAACATAATGTCCGGTCGCGAGCGCAGCGCCGCCGAGCTCGCGCGCGGTCGCCAGCAGATCGCGAAACTTGATGGAGCGGTTGCACTCGATGCAGGGCACCGGCGTCTCGCCGAGCGCGTAACTCTCGGCAAAATTGTCGATCACGGACTCGCGGAAACGGCTTTCATAGTCCAGCACGTAGTGCGGAATGCCGAGCCGGGCCGCGACATTGCGCGCATCGTGGATGTCCTGGCCGGCGCAGCAGGCGCCCTTGCGATGGGTCGCCGCACCATGGTCGTAGAGCTGCAGCGTAATGCCGACTACGTCATAGCCCTCGGCCTTCAACAGCGCAGCCGTCACCGACGAGTTGACGCCACCGGACATGGCGACCACGACACGGGTATCCTGGGGACGGCCTTCGAGGTCGAGACTATTGAGCATGGCTCCGATCGAGTTCGGTGTGGGCTGCGGCGAGAGGGCCGCGGGCCGGAGTTAAATAACGTTAAGTTACAAAGCCTTAACGGGAGTTCAGAAAGGCCGGAATAGCCATTCCGGGACGCTCCGAGAGCGCTCTTTAATATAGTCCGTATCGGCGTGAAGCAATCAGTACGCCTGGGATTTAACCCGCGCAGAGAGCGTCTGGGGATTGGCAAGGGACGGCAAATCTTGCCGCCGGGCAGAAAAGGAGACCGCTTGCGGCCCTCCAATGCCTGCCCGGCCAAGATATAAACAATTGAAATAGCTAGGTATTTTTCTCGAAAGAGGGCTGGCCCGGTCCTTGCTGATGGAGAGGCTGGTCCATCGCGAGAGGCTACCCGTGGTTAGCGTCACATCCGAATTAGCATCGAGCCTGTCCTTCCAGAGCGCCCAGCGGCCGGCGAAATCCGACGCGCCGCCGGCCAACGACAGTTTTGCCGCGCTGGTCGACAGCAACAACGCAGCCGCCGACAACAATAATCGCGCCGCAAATCCTCTCCCGCGCCATCGAACAATCCGCCCGCGCCGCGCCGGCAGGACGACGCTGCCGCCAGCGCAAGCCGGGCGCGCGACAATTCCGGCCCCGACAAGCCGGCCAAGGCAAACAATAACTCGGCCGACCGCGACGCCGCTGTCGCGGAGCAGGCCAGCGCCGATGCTGCCGCCGAGCCCGAGCAGGCCAAGCGCACCAAATCAAAATCCAGCGCCGCAAAGGCGGACGAGACAACCGCAGCGTCAAAGCCGGATAGCGGCGAGACGCCGGCGGCCGATGACACCGAAATAAAGCAGGACGTGGCGAAGACATCCGCCGCAGATGCGATTGCGGTTGCGATCCCTGTTGCCGTCGTTTCGACGGAGACGTCGACGGCTTCGTCAACTCCAGGCACCGGCCCCGCCGGCGGCACGGCTCCGCTTGCGATCGCCGCAGCGGCGATTACCGCGACCGCTGTTGTGACGGATGCAGCTTCCGACACACCTCCGGCCCAGGACACTACGACCGCCGCAACGGCTACCGCTCCGGCTTCCGCTTCCACCACCCCAACAGGTGCAAAGGCCGCTGCCACCGTCAGCGAAACCGTCACCGCCGGTCAGCAGACCGCATCAATCGACGCTGAGATCGCGACCGATGTTGCACTGTCCGCTGCCGCTGTCGCGGCTGCGTCTGTCGTGGCCAAGCCTGCAACCGCATCGACGACCCCGAAGGCCGCCAAGGACACAACCGCAAAAACCGGCGAGCAGGCAATCGAGGCCGGCACGAGCGATGCTCCGGCAAGCCCCGAAAATGCCGCCGCTGTCACGGCCAACCCCGTGCAGCCGGCAGCGGCGACCGGCAAGCAAGGCACCGAATACGGCGCAACCGATCCGAAAAATTTCGAGACGGCTACTGGCGCTTCCGCGTCAGTCAATGCCGCCGCTCACGCCCATTCCGCGAGCTCTGAGGCGGCGCAAACGCCGGTCACTTCGCAGCCCAATGCCGTGCCGGCCGCGGCCACGGTGCAGCCGCAGCTGCAGCCCGCCGCAACACAGGCAGTCCCGCAGTTCACGGCTACGGCCGCAACGCAGGCAACCCCGGTGCCGCTCAGCGGGCTTGCGATGGAAATCGCGGTGTCGGCCAACAGCGGCAAGAGCCGTTTTGAAATCAGGCTCGACCCGGCCGAACTCGGCCGCATCGATGTGCGCATCGACGTCGACCGCAACGGCCAGGTGACCTCGCACCTCATGGTCGAAAAACCGGAAACGCTGTCGATGCTGCGCCAGGACGCAACCCATTTGCAGCGCGCGCTCAACGACGCCGGCCTGTCGACCAATGGCGGCGGGCTGCAGTTCAGCCTGCGCGACCAGTCGTCGGGCCAGAACGAAAAACAGTCCAACCCCAACGCGCAACGCCTGATCGTCAGCGAGGAAGAGGTCGTCCCCGCCGTCGTCGCGGGACGCAGCTACGGCCGCATGTTCGGGCCGAGCGGCGGCGTGGATATCAGGGTCTGAGGAGATCGCCATGGCAGTCGAAGCAACCATTGCAAGCCCGGTCGTCTCGGGGACATCCACCAATACCAGTACGACCAATAACAATAATACGTCGTCTACGGCGACCGCGGGCATTGCGGATAATTTCCAGACCTTCCTGACGCTGCTCACCACGCAGCTGCAGAACCAGAACCCGCTCGACCCTCTCGACACCAACCAGTTCACCCAGCAACTGGTGCAGTTCGCTGGCGTCGAGCAACAGCTCAGGCAGAACGATCAGCTGAAGACGCTGATCGCCCTTCAAAAGAGCGCCCAGTCGACCCAGGCCCTGGCCTTTGTCGGCAACACGGTTGCGGTCGACGGCAGCAAGGCGCGGTTCGACGGCTCGGCGGCGACCTGGAACATCAACGCGCCAGCAGACTCCAACGTCACGATCACCATCGCCAATGCGGCCGGCCAGACCGCCTTTAGCCGCTCCTATTCGCTGAACCAGGGCAACGCCAGCTTCGGCTGGGACGGCAAGGGCAATGACGGCGTGCAATGGCCGCAAGGCACCTACACGCTGACGGCCACTGGCAAGGACCAGGCCGGAAACTCGGTGGCGATTTCGACCGAAGTGCTGGGCGTAGTCAATTCCGTCGACCTCACCGCCTCCCCGCCGCTGCTGTCGATCGGCGGTCAGACCTACACCACCGACCAGATCAAGCGCGTGGTGCGTTCGAGCGCCAGCTCGACCTAAGCCGCCGTCACCGGCCGGCCTTACTCCTTACCCATCCGTTACCAGAAGCCGCCCGGCGCCCCTCGCGACGGCGGGCGTGAGAGGCATTTCCAGGCGGAGATTCGTATTGAAGCCTTAATTCGTATTGAAGCCTTGAGCTTAGGCAAATTTTAAGCCCGGCGGCGTAGGTTGGTACCTGTGAGTTCAGTGGTTGAGAGTTTGTGAGTACGCCATGACAGAACCCCATCGCCCGAGGGTAAAATACGTCATCGGGCCTGACGGCAGTCCGCTTACTATTGCCGACCTGCCCGCGCCCGGAACCAAACGGTGGGTCATTCGCCGTAAGGCCGAAGTCGTCGCTGCGGTTCGCGGCGGCCTGCTCTCCCTTGAGGAGGCCTGCAGCCGCTACACGCTGACGGTCGACGAATTCCTGTCCTGGCAGTTTTCGATCGATCAGCATGGCCTGGCCGGCTTGCGGACCACCCGGATCCAGCAGTACCGCCAGTAAGCGCTGCGCCAGAACCGACGAATTTTATGAAAACCGGCCTCGCCTTGCGAAGCCGGTTTTTCTCATTTCTGCATTTCTTCTCGCCGCGTTAACCCACGTTAACCATCTGGAAACCATACCCTAGGCAATAATTGCCCAGTCGGTCCTTCGGGCCGAATCCCTGGGGGCTGTTGGTGCAAGGTCTGGTTGGTTTCCTGAGAGGCTTGGGCGCTTCGCGGCTGATGGCGATGGTAGCGGTGACCACCGCGCTGGTCGCTTTTTTCGCCTTTGTCATCATGCGCGTCACCACGCCGCAGATGACCACCCTCTTCACCGACCTCAACTCCGATGATTCCTCCCTGATCATCAAGGACCTGGAACGCCAGGCCATTCCCTTCGAGCTGCGCAACGAAGGCGCCGTGATCATGGTGCCAAAGGACAAGGTGACGCGGCTGCGCATGAAGCTCGCCGAAACCAACCTGCCCAAGGGCGGCGGCGTCGGCTACGAGATCTTCGACAAGTCGGATGCGCTCGGCACCACCAGCTTCGTCCAGAACATCAATCATTTGCGCGCGCTGGAGGGCGAACTCGCCCGCACCATCCGCGCCATCGACCGCATCCAGGCCGCCCGCGTCCATCTGGTGCTCCCCGAGCGGCCGCTGTTCGCCCGCGAGACGCCGGAGCCGTCGGCTTCCATCGTGGTGCGGGTTCGCGGTGCGCTCGAGCCGCAGCAGATCCGCGCCATCCGCCACGTCGTCGCCTCCGCCGTCAACGGGTTGAAGCCGCACCGGGTGTCGATCGTCGACGAAGCCGGGCGCCTGCTGGCCGATGGCGCTTCCACCGATACCGAAAGTGCGGTCGGCGACGAGCGTCGCTCCGCCTTCGAGAAGCGGATGCGCAAGCAGGTCGAGGACATCGTGTCCTCGGTGGTGGGCCAGGGCCGCGCCCGCGTCCAGCTCTCGGCCGACTTCGACTACAACAAGGTCACGCAGACCTCGGACCGCTACGATCCCGAAGGCCGCGTGCTGCGCTCCAGCCAGAGCCGCGAAGAATCCTCGGCCACGGCCGAAAACAACGGTCAGGTCACCGTCAACAACGAGCTGCCGGGCAACCAGGGCGGCAACAATGGCGCGGCGGCGCGCGACCAGAGCAAGAAGAGCGAAGAAACCAACAATTACGAGATTTCCCGTGTCACCAAGACCGAGGTGACCGAGGCCGGCCGCGTCAACCGCATCTCGGTCGCGGTGCTGGTCGACGGCGCCTATTCCAAGAACGAAAAAGGCGAACAGGTCTACCAGGACCGCAGCAAGGAGCAGCTCGACCGCATCGCGGCGCTGGTGCGCTCGGCGATCGGCTTCGATCAGAAGCGCGGCGACCAGGTCGAGGTCGTGAACCTGCGCTTTGCCGAAGCGCCGAGCGTTCCGCCAGTAGCGGAGCCGTCGGGCTTCCTCGGCATGCTGCAATTCACCAAGGACGACGTCATGTACGGCATCGAGCTCGCCGTCATGATGCTGCTCGGCCTCGTGGTGCTGTTCATGGTGATCCGGCCGCTGGTCAAGCGCATCCTCGCCGCGGAAGTCATCCCGGCACTGACCGAAGCGATGGCGCCGGCGCTGACCGACGGCAGCGCGCATGGCGAGGCCGGCCAGCAGCTGCTTCCCCATAGCAATACCAACGCACTGATCGACGTCGCGCAGGTTCAGGGCCAGGTGCATGCGCAAGCCGTGCACCGTGTCGGTGAACTCGCCGAGCGCAATCCCAACGAAACCGCTTCCATTGTTCGTCAATGGCTCAGCGAAGAAGCCAAACCCGCGTGATCTGACATGGCCGTACCGCAAACCTCGAATGCCAGCGACATCACCACCGTCATCGCCTCGCTGGCGAGCCGGCAGAGCAATCGTCCCAAGGCCAAACCGCTGGCCGGCGCACAGCGCGCCGCCGTCCTGATGCTGGCGCTCGGCGAACAATATGGCGGCAAGGTGTGGGCGCTGCTCGACGACGACGAGGTGCGCGAATTGTCGATTCACATGTCCAATCTCGGCACCGTCGAGGCGGATGTGGTGGAGGATCTGCTGCTCGAATTCGTCTCGCGGATGTCGGCCTCCGGCGCGCTGATGGGAACGTTCGACGCCACCGAACGGTTGCTGACGCAATATCTGCCTTCCGAACGCGTGGTCGGCATCATGGACGAGATCCGCGGTCCCGCCGGCCGCAACATGTGGGAAAAGCTCTCCAACGTGCAGGAAGAGGTGCTCGCCAACTACCTCAAGAACGAATATCCGCAGACCATTGCCGTGGTGCTGTCGAAGCTGAAGCCGGAACACGCCGCCCGCGTGCTGGCGATCCTGCCCGAAGACATGGCGCTCGACGTGGTCGGGCGCATGCTGCGGATGGAAGCGGTGCAGAAGGAAGTGATCGAGCGCGTCGAGAGCACGCTGCGCACCGAATTCATGTCGAACCTGTCGCAGACCCGGCGCCGCGACGCCCATGAGGTGATGGCGGAAATCTTCAACAATTTCGACCGTCAGACCGAAACGCGCTTTATCACCTCGCTGGAAGAGGACAACCGGGAGGCCGCCGAGCGCATCAAGGCGCTGATGTTCACCTTCGACGACCTGATCAAGCTGGATTCCGCCTCGGCGCAGACGCTGATGCGCAACGTCGACAAGGACAAGCTCGGCATCGCGCTCAAGAGCGCCAACGAGGAGGTGCGCGCCTTCTTCCTCGGCAACATGTCCTCGCGCGCCGGCAAGATGCTGTTGGACGACATGGCCGCAATGGGCCCGGTGCGGCTGCGCGACGTCGACGAGGCGCAGGCGCTGCTGGTCAATCTCGCCAAGGATATGGCGGCCAAGGGCGAAATCACGCTCACCAAGAACCGCGCCGACGACGAGCTGGTGTACTGATGGCCGCACCCGCAAAATTCCTGTTCGATGTCGACTTCGCAGCACCCGACAAGGGCCGCGAGAAGGCGCCGACGCCGGCCGAAATCGCCCAGAAGATCGCCGACGCCGAGGCAAGGGCCTATCGCGCCGGTTACGACGCCGCCCAGCACGAAGCCAAGGTGGAAAGCGACCGCCGCGCGGCGCTCGCCATGGAAGAGATATCGCTCTCGATCAGGGGCATCGCGACGCGGTTCTCCGGCATCGAAACCCGGATGGAAACCGAAGCCGTCGACGTCGCGGTCGCGGTGGCGCGCAAGCTCTGCACCGAACTGGTTGGCCGCGAGCCGCTCGGCGAGATCATGGGGCTGGTCAGCGACTGCTTCTCGCATCTGGTCTCGACGCCGCATCTGGTGGTGCGGATCAATACGCAGCTTTACGAGGTGGCGCGCGAAAGGATCGAGCGGCTCGCCGCACAAAGCGGCTTTGAGGGCCGCCTCGTGATCCTGGCCGAACCCGAGATCGCTACCGGCGACTGCCGGATCGAATGGGCCGACGGCGGCGTGGTGCTGGACCGCGCCGTTATCGAGGCCAAGATCTCTGAACTTGTCGGACGCTACATGGCGTCCCGCGACGAGGCCGAGCAGGCCATGAGGAAGAACCATGAGTGACACCGACGCACAGGTCCCGCTGCCCGATCTCAACGCCACTGAGGCGCAGTCGGTCGACGATATCGGCTACAACGAAGACGAAAACGCCGCCCGCGTCGCGGCCGACCTCGAGGCCGTGTTCGACGTGCCGGTGCAGGTTTCCGCGGTACTCGGCCGCTCCAAGATGGACGTCGGCGAGCTTCTGAAGCTCGGTCCCGGCACCGTGCTCGAACTCGACCGCCGCGTCGGCGAATCCATCGACATCTACGTCAACAACCGCCTGGTGGCGCGCGGTGAAGTGGTTCTGGTGGAAGACAAGCTCGGCGTCACCATGACGGAAATCATCAAGGCGGAACGCAACTAATACCGCGCAAGCGCGCGAACAGACGAACAGGAGATCATCATGCGGCTTCTCATCGTTGGCACATTGAAGGGCCAGCTCACCACCGCCACCAAGATCGCGATGGACAACGGCGCTTCCGTCACCCATGCCGAGAGCGCGGAGCAGGCGATGGGCGTGCTGCGCGGCGGCAAGGGCGCCGACCTGCTGCTGGTCGATGTCAACCTCGACATCCGCGACCTGGTGATGCGGCTGGAAGCCGAGCACATCCATGTGCCGATCGTGGCCTGCGGCATCTCCAACGACGCCCGCGCCGCGGTCGCCGCGATCCACGCCGGCGCCAAGGAATACATCCCGCTGCCGCCCGATCCGGAACTGATCGCCGCCGTGCTCGCCGCGGTCGCCAACGATTCCCGCGACCTCGTCTATCGCGACGAAGCGATGGCGAAAGTGATCAAGCTGGCGCAGCAGATCGCGGGTTCCGATGCCTCCGTGATGATCACCGGCGAATCCGGCACCGGCAAGGAAGTGCTGGCGCGCTACGTCCACACCCGCTCCAATCGCGCCAAGCGGCCGTTCATCTCGATCAATTGCGCGGCGATCCCCGAACATCTCCTGGAGTCGGAACTGTTCGGCCACGAGAAGGGTGCGTTCACTGGCGCTGTGGCCCGCCGGATCGGCAAATTCGAGGAAGCCAGCGGCGGCACGCTATTGTTGGACGAAATCTCCGAGATGGACGTGCGGTTGCAGTCGAAATTGCTGCGCGCGATCCAGGAACGCGTGATCGACCGCGTCGGCGGCACCAAGCCGGTGCCGTCGACATCCGCATCATCGCCACCTCGAACCGCAACCTGGCGGATGCCGTGCGAGAAGGCACGTTCCGCGAAGATCTCTTGTTCCGGCTGAACGTCGTCAACCTGAAAATCCCGCCGCTGCGCGACCGGCCGGCCGACATCCTCGAACTGGCGCAACACTTCGCCAAGAAATATGCCGATGCCAACGGCGTGCCGCTGCGGCCGATCTCGGCGGAAGCCCGCAGTGTTCTGACCTCGAACCGCTGGCAGGGCAACGTCCGCGAACTCGAAAACACCATTCACCGCTCGGTGCTGATGGCGCAGGGCGACGAGATCGGGGCGGACGCGATCCTCACCCCCGACGGCGATCGCCTCGATCTGGCAAAGACCGCGCCGGCCGTCGCGCATGCCACCTTCGCCGCCGAACAGGTCACGCGGGCGTTGGTCGGCCGCACCGTGGCGGATGTCGAGCGCGATTTGATCCTGGAAACGCTGAAACATTGCCTCGGCAATCGCACCCACGCCGCCAACATCCTCGGCATCTCGATCCGCACGCTGCGCAACAAGCTGAATGAATATGCCGACGGCGGCTTGCCGATCCCGCCTCCCGGCACCGGCGAATATCAGCGCGTGGCGGCCGGCTAAGCGCTCACGTCATCGCGAACAGCGGAGCTTCGCTCGTAATGACGTCGGGAGCTACGAATAGCTCGGCGCGTCGGGCTTGCGGAAAATATGGATGGGATCGCCGGGCCGGATGTCATGCCCGGTGAAGGCCACATAGGCATAGAGCGCGAGATACGCGATCGCGAGCGCGCCGACGGCGTAAAAGGCCCAGGTGGCGAGGCGTTTCATAGAGGACTTCGAGAGGCTTGGCGTTCCGCGACGATTTTGCGCGTGAACGCCTTCTAACCCTCTGCAGACCCGGAACTGACCAGCCTCAGCGCCGGATCGACGGAACGCTCACCTCGGCCAGTCAGCCTCAATGTTTGTGAAACACCAGGGTGCGCACCTCGATGCTCTCGCGCGGCGCGGCGCCGGCCGGCGCCGTTGGATCGATGAATGCCGTGTGTGGCCCGAACCGCGTCCGGCCGTCGGCCAAGGAATCGTAGCACTTCAGCAGCAGCGCCTCGTCCGCCGCCATCCGCGGGACGTAGTACCAGCGGTGGGCGGGGTTGTACCTGACCGAATAAGTCTCGCCCTTCCGGTTCGGATAAATCAGGTCTGAAGCGACGAGATCGTCCGGATCGACGGTGCGGCCATCGGCCATTGCCAGCGGGGCGTCAAGAACCGGACCGCGTATCGGGCGCCAGAGATTGATAACCTGCACGCGGCCCTTCAGAAGCTCATCGGCTTCGTCCGGCAAATGCTCATAGACGCGGTTGCGGCCGGAAACCCCGGTTTGATCGACGTGGACACGCGTAGCCGGCTGCCGCGGACCGCCATCCCGCACGTCCGCCGCCCCTTCGACGCGCCTGCGCACGGTGTGATCGAAAATGAACACGCGATCCGCGCCGAGCGTTGCCCGGAGGAACGCCTCCACCGCAGGGTAATACACATTCCTTACTTCACGCTCGTCGTAGAAATTCTTCACGATGGTGGGATGCCGCACCAGGGCAAAGCCTTCGCGATCCAGCGACAAGTCCTTTGCGATCGGGCGGGCGTCGAAGATCGGCACGTCGTGCGGTTCCGGCAGCGCCGTGCTCTTCGGCTCGCCCGGCGGCGGATCAAGTGCATAGGTGCGCGGTTTTCCAGGTGTGGGGGCGAGATAATTCAGCTCGGCGGTGACGAAGGGAAGCGATTCGATTTTTTGCTCTTGCAAGCCCATGGCAGGCTCCCGGATGTTGTTGCCTTGATTATGTTGGGCGCCCTGCCCTTACCGGAAGACGGCCGCAAAAAAAGCAACGTTGCTGTCGACCGGGAGCCTTGCAGAAGAAAAACCTTCTTGCGAACGGCTTCCGTCCAAAGGCGCTGTTATCGGACGCCGGCGAAAAATGCACTACAGCCCTGCGCCCTTGGCCGATCGCACTGGAGAACGACTGATCGACGATCGAGGACCGGAACCGGGAAGGCTGACCTCCGCCAATTTGGCGATATCTTCGTCGCGATCGATCGTAAGGTATTGTCCCTGCCAATAGGCCAAGGCCGCGCTACGCGGCGAGAGCTGCTGATCCAGCACGCGCCCGATGATGATGGCATGCGAATGGCGCTCGATGGTTTCCTCTACTTCGCACTCGATCGCGGCTAGCGCCCCGAGAGCAGCGGGACGCCTGAGGCGCGCGTAAACCATTCGGCGCACGCAAAGCGCTGGGCGCCTTTCAGTCCATCCTTGCCGGTGAATCGCTCGGCGATTTCGAGTTGATCGGCATTGAGGATGTTGACGCCGAAGAAGCCATGGCGCTGGATCAGCGGCCACGACGAAGCCGCCCTGTTTACGCTGACGATCAGCGTCGGCGGCTCCGCCGACAGCGAGGAGACCGAGGTCACCGTCATGCCGCTGATGTCCCTGCCCCGCCCTGCCGTGATCACGCTCACTCCGCCGGTGAGACGGCGCATCGCATTGCGGAAATCTCCGGAAGACACCTCGCGGCCGATCGCGATGTTGCGGACGACAGAGTTCATGGCAGCCTCACTGTGCTGAGGGTTCGTCGGTAGAGTTGAGGAGATGGCGCAGGATCGAGCCCTCCAGCGCGGCGAGTTCCGCCGAGCCCCGGCGTCTTGGGCGAGGGATATTGACGTCAATGTCGTGCGAGATGCGGCCGTCTTCGATCACCAGAACGCGGTCGGCCAGCGCGACGGCCTCGGCTACGTCATGCGTCACCAGGATCGCGGTGAAGGCCTGGTCATGCCAGACCCGTTCGAGCAGCCGCTGCATCGAGATGCGTGTCAGCGCATCAAGTGCGCCGAGCGGCTCATCGAAGGCGAGCACGCGCGGGCGGCTGACCAATGCCCGTGCCAGCGCCACACGCTGCTTCTGTCCGCCGGAGAGAACCGCCGGCCATTGCGCCCGTTTGTCGTCAAGTCCAACCTCTACCAGAGCGCTGTCGGCACGGGCCTGCGCATCCGGCGAGGTTCGCTCGCGGCCGAGGCCGACTTCGACGTTCGACAGCACCCGGGCCCAGGGCAACAAGCGCGGCTCCTGAAACATCACGCGAATGTCTTCCGCGCGCGATTCCTCGCTGAAACCGATGGTGCCCGCCGTGGCCGTCTCAAGACCCGCGATCAACCGGAGCAACGTGCTTTTGCCGCAGCCGCTGCGGCCGACGATCGCAACGAACTGACCAGCCGGTATATGCAGGTCGATGCCGCGCAGCACCTCGTTGTCGCCGAACGATTTGCGCAGTCCCCGGATGGTCAGTGAAAGCCCGCGCAACAAGGCTTCCGCATCACGCCGCAACAGCCGCGGCCGCTTGACAAAATCGGGGCGCGCCACGGCCTTGGCCTCGGCGGGATGAACACGAAGGGCTTCTTGCATTGCAATCCTCAATGTTTCTGGAAGGCCGGGTGCCAGGACAGCGTCAGCCGCTCCAGCGCGCGCGAGGCGCTGTCGGCCAGCTTTCCAAGCAGCGCATAAATCAGGATACTGAGCACGACGACGTCGATCAGCATGAACTCGCGCGCCTGCATGGCCATGTAACCGAGGCCGGACGACGCCGCGATGGTTTCCGCCACGATCAGCGTCAGCCACATGATGCCGAGCGCAAAGCGAACGCCGACGAAGATCGACGGCAACGCACCGGGAAAAATGATCCGTCGGAACAACTCGCCATCGGTCATGCCGTAAACCCGTCCCATCTCGATCAATTGCGGATCGACGGTGCGGATGCCGTGCAGCGTGTTGAGGTAGATCGGAAAGAATACGCCGAGCGCGACCAGGAACAGTTTTGCAGACTCATCGATGCCGAACCACAGGATGACCAGCGGGATCAATGCGAGGTGCGGGATGTTGCGCACCATCTGCAGGGTCGTGTCTGTCAGCTTGCTGGAGAGCTGCGACAGGCCATTGGCGAGGCCGAACGCGAAGCCGATGCCGCCACCGATGAGGAAGCCGGTGCTGGCGCGCCAGAAACTCACCCAGATGTTGCGCGCCAGTTCGCCCGACAGCACGAGCTTCCAGCCGGCTAGCACCACGTCGGTCGGTGCCGGCAGCACCCGCGCCGGCACAAATCCCGTCGTGCAGGCGATCTGCCAGAGCAGAACGATAGTCAGCGGCACGAGCCAGGGAATCAGGCCATCAGCCCGTGGCAATTTGAGCGCACGAACGCGCGGGAGGCTGTCGATGAGACTCATGATTGCGATGCCTGTTTGTGCGGCCGGTATTCGTTGCCGATGGTTTCGCCGAACGGCCCGGTGTTGACGCGGATCGGCGTCACGTTGCCGGGCTGCGCCAGCGACAGCAGCGGAAACACCAGTTCGGCGAAGCGGTAGGCTTCCTCCAGATGCGGATAGCCGGACATGATGAAGGTATCGATGCCGACCTCCTGATACTCGCGGATTCGCGCCGCCACCGTGGCGGGATCGCCGACCAGCGCCGTTCCGGCGCCGCCGCGCACCAGACCGACGCCGGCCCAGAGATTTCGGACTGATCTCAAGCTTGTCGCGCCGGCCGCCATGCAGTTGCGCCATGCGCTGCTGGCCGACCGAATCCATGCGGGAAAATATCTTCTGCGCGGAGGCGACCGTCTCGTCGGTGACGTGCTGGATCAATTCGTCCGCCGCCTTCCAGGCTTCCGCGTTGGTCTCGCGAACGATCACGTGCAGACGGATACCAAACGAGAGTTTTCGTCCGCGCGCGGCGGCGACGGCCCTTACCCGGTTGACCTTCTCGGCGACCTGCGCCGGCGGTTCGCCCCAGGTGAGGTATTTGTCGACGGTATCGACCGCGACATCGATCCCGGCGTCCGACGATCCGCCGAAATAGAGCGGCGGCCGCGGCGACTGCACCGGCGGGAACAGCAGGCGGCCGTCCTCGATACGGATGTGCTTGCCTTCGACATTGACGGTCCTTCCCGCAAGAAGGTCGCTGTAGACATTGAGGAACTCGCGCGTCACGGCATAACGTTCGTCGTGATCGAGAAAGATGCCGTCGCCCTTGTTTTCGACGGGGTCGCCGCCGGTGACGACGTTGACCAGCAGCCGGCCATTCGAGACACGGTCGAGCGTCGCCGTCATGCGCGCAGCGACGCTGGGCGATTGCAGGCCGGGCCGCACCGCCACCAGATAGCGCAACCGCTCGGTCCACGGCGCTACGGCGGAGGCCACCACCCAGGAATCCTCGCAACTACGTCCGGTCGGCAGCAGCACACCGAAATAGCCGAGTTGGTCGGCGGCCTGCGCGATCTGGCGCAAATAGTTGAAGTTTACCTCGCGGCCGCCGGTGGTGGTGCCGAGATAGCGGCCGTCGCCATGGGTCGGCAGGAACCACAGAATGTTGGCGTTAGGTTGCGTGCTCATGTGCCCGGCCTCCGCGCCGCGTCGGAAATCCTGATCTGTTTGGGAATGAGGCCGAGCGTGAAGAACGTATCCGCGACCTGCTGCTGATCCGCGATCACGCTCTCGGTGATCGGCTTGATGCCGTAGGACTGCCGCTTCAAGGCGACTTCGACGACCGGAACCGGCAGCCCGATCGCAGGCGCGAGCTGCCCGGCGACGGCATGGATATCGCCCTTGGCCCAGTCATCGACCTCGCCGAGCTGCGCCAGCACGATGTCGACGATTTTCGGATCGCTCTCGAAAAACTTCTTCGAGGCGAAATAGAATTGATAGTTCGACACGATCCCGGTGCCATCGGCGAGCGTACGGGCGCCGGTGGCGGCTTCGGCGGCGGCCTGGAACGGATCCCAGATCACCCAGGCATCCACGGCGCCGCGCTCGAACGCCGCGCGCGCGTCGGCGGGAGCGAGAAATACCGGCTCGATCTCGGAATATTTGACGCCGGCTTTTTCAAGCGCCTTGACCAGGAGATAATGGACGTTTGAGCCCTTGTTGAGCGCGACCTTCTTGCCTTTGAGATCAGCAACCGAATTCAGCTTGCTGTCCTTCGGCACCAGGATGGCCTCGCCCTTCGGGGCGGGCGGCTCATAGGCGACATATTGAATTGGCGCACCCGCGGCCTGCGCGAAAATCGGTGGCGCTTCGCCGGTGTTGCCGAAGTCGATGGCGCCGACATTGAGCGCTTCGAGCAGCGGCGGACCGGAGGGAAACTCGGTCCATACCACCTTGTAGCCGGCGGCCTTCAGCTTGTCCTCAAGCGTGCCCTTGCTCTTGAGCAGCACCAGCTTGCCGTATTTCTGGAAGCCGATGCGCACGACCTTGTCCTGGCCGTAAGATGGACCGACCGCGGCAGCGACCGTACTCAATGACAGCACGGCGGCCGCGATCGTTCGTTGCAACCAACGCATGGTTATTCTCCGTTGATGGAATGGGTGGATCGGCTCAGGTCTGGGCAGGACGCCAGACGATATCCCTGACTGTGATTTTCTTCGGGATCAGGCCGAGCTTGTGAAAGCGATCGGCGACCGCCTGTTGGGTAACGATGATCTCCTCCGTCACCGGCCCGATGGCGAACGATGCCCGGTTTGCCGCGACGGTCTGCACCTCGAGCGGCACGCCGGTCACCGCGGCGAGCGCGCTTGCGACTTCCGGGCGATTGGCCTCGGCCCAGCGCGCGGCTTCCGCGAGGCCATCGATAACGTCGCGGGTCTCCCGCACATTGGCGTTCGCGAAATCGCGGTTGGCGAGGTAGAACGAATTGGTCTTGGCGACTTCATAGGCGTTGATCAGGATCCGACCGTTCTGGCGCTTTTCGCCGATGGCGAAATACGGATCCCAGATCGCCCACGCCTCGATGCTGCCGTTCGCGAACGCAGGCCCCGCGTCGGGCGGTGACAAATAGACCGGCGTGATATCCTCATAGGTCAATCCGGCCTTCTCCAGCGTGGCGATCAGCACGTTGTGGGCGCTGGTGCCTTTGGCAAATCCGACGCGCTTGCCCCTGAGGTCGGCAATCCCGCGAATGGCTGAGTTGGCGGGAACGAGAATGCCCTGCCCGTTGGTAATCGGCGATCCCGCCACATAGACGATGTTGGCGTTCGCGGCCTGGGCAAAAATCGGCGGCGTATCGCCTGCCGCGCCGAGGTCAACGCTGCCGGTGCTCATCGCTTCCAGCAACGGCGGTCCTGACGTGAACTCGATCCACTTGATACCGATTTTTCTGTCGGAAAACTTTTTTTCCAAGACTGCCTGCTGGCGCGCGATGACCAGCACGCCCGTCTTCTGATAGCCGATGCGAATTTCCTTCACACCCCCTTGCGCTCGCGCCCCGAGCGGCAACGACGCGACCGCTGCCGTGCCAAGCGATAGTTTTAGAAATTCCCGGCGCTTCATTTACAATCTCCCGAACGATCGCGTCGTGTTCAACGCGATGTCAGGGATGATGGTGCTGCTTTTCGGGAGTGTCGAGTGCTCTGCAAAAATAGCAATGACGGCACTGCTCACTCGGCTCGCGACGATGCGTTTATTGCCGGATCGCGATCTGCCGCGACGCATTTTTCTTGAAAGTTGCGCCGCGCATTTTCGTTGATCATGAAATAGGCAGCGGAACCTGTTCTGAATCGTGTTCCCTGCGAACACCGCGCCGAGCGGCCTTCACTCCGCCGCCACTCCCTTGGCCGCCGCACGCCCGGCGATCAGCTTGCGCGTCAGCGGGATCAGTTCGCGGCCGTATTCGATGGCGTCGATCAGCGGGTCGAAACCGCGAATGAGGAAATGGCTGACGCCGAGATCGTAATAGTCGCCAAAGACGTCGGCGACCTGCCCGGGCGTTCCGACCAAGGCTGTCGTGTTGCTGTTGGCGCCGGTCAGTTTCGCGATTTCGGTCCACAGCCGCTTGTCGATCCGCGTGCCCTGCTCGGCCAGAGCCAGCAGCCGCTTCGCGCCCGCGGTGGCATGGCCGTCGGCCGGTCTGCGATAGCCGGTCTTGTCCTGCAGAGCGGTCGCGCGGGCCAAAATCTCGTCCGCCTTCGCCCATGCCGCTTCCTCGGTGTCAGCCAGAATGGGCCGAACCGACAGGCTGAAGCGCGGCGCCGGCCGGCCATGTTTCGCCGCCGCCGCGCGCACCCGCGCCGTCACGTCGCGAACCTGCGCGTAGGATTCGCCCCATAGAGCAAATGTGTCGGCATGCTTGCCCGCGACCTCGATCGCGGCATCGGAGCCGCCGCCGACAAAGGTGTAGATGCCCCCGGGCTGATGCGGCTTGATCTGCGAAAAGCCCTTTTCGACGTGATAGTATTTGCCGTCATAGTCGAACGGCTTTTCGCTGGTCCACTCCAGGCGTACGATA
The DNA here is from genome assembly GCA_963731915.1 of uncultured Alphaproteobacteria bacterium. Lineage (GTDB taxonomy): Bacteria > Pseudomonadota > Alphaproteobacteria > Rhizobiales > Xanthobacteraceae > Bradyrhizobium. The sequence continues at coordinate 88,068 of CAVSXQ010000043.1, read as the reverse complement.
TCGAGAAACTCGCTGGTGCGGGCGTAGCGTTCGTCCTTGTCGTCGAGCGTATTGCCGTCGGCGCGCAACTCGGTGGCGTTACCGCCAGTGATGACGTGCAGCGAGACGCGTCCGCCCGAGATCTGGTCGATAGTGGCGAGCTGACGCGCCAGCAGCGTCGGCGCGGTAAAGCCCGGCCGCTGCGCGATCATCACCTTGAGCTTGCTTGTGACACCAAGCACGTGCTGACCGACCTGCAGCGCGTCCGGGATCGTCGAATGGAACGCCAGCAGCGCCCGGTCGAAACCGGCAAGCTCGTGCGCCTTTGCTACCGTCTCGATATAGGGCACGTCGAGGATCGGACCGGTCCGCACGATCGTCTCGGACGAATTGTTGTTGGTGATGAAGCCGATGAATTCCACAGACATTTGGCAGCTCCAGACCTCTGATTTTCATGCAACGGCAGGCACCGGATGCCAGCTCCACACCGCTATCCCGCCGCGGCTTTCGCGGCCGGCGCGACGTTGACCGCCAGCTTGCCATAGCGATCGCTGAACGCCTCGGTGTCGATCTCCTCGAGCTGGATCGCCCCGCTCATCACGCCCTTCTTCCAGGCCTCGTGCTCGGGATCGTGCCGGAATTCAGGCATCACTTCCTTGGAGAACAGCTCTAACGATTCACAGATGTGCTCATGGCTGTTCTTGCCGGCCTGGTTGAGCAGGATGACCTGATCGATATGCGAGCTGCGGAAGCGCCGCAGTTTCTTGCGGATGGTCTCCGGCGAGCCGATCAGGCCACCGCGCAGCGCGGCCTCCTGGGCTTCCGGATTCTCGCGCTTCCACTTGTTGTATTCGTCCCACATGTTGACGGTGCCGGGCGCGGGCCGCTGCCGGTTCTGCGACTGGCCGTAATAGCGCAGCGCGAACTGGAAGAAGGTAGCGCCGTCGGCGCGCCTACGGGCTTCTTCGTCGGTTTCCGCGCACATGAAGAACGACACCAGCGCCATGTTCGGATTGATCTCGTAATCGGCAAGCTTTTTCCGCCGCTTGGTGATCGCGTTGTAATAGGCGTGCACCCAGGCATGTGCGGCGTCGGCGCTGACGAACTGGAAGCCAAGCGCGCCAAAGCCGTTTTCGCCCGCGCGTTCGATGGTCGGCAATTGCGAGCACGCCATCCACAGCGGCGGGTGCGGCTTTTGCAGCGGCTTCGGCACCACGTTGCGCAGGGGAATGTCGAAATATTTGCCGTGGTGCTCGGTGCCGACCTTGGTGAACATCGGGAAAATCGCCTGGACGGCCTCTTCGAACACCTCGCGCTTGGTCTCCATGTCGCGGCCGAACGGCGTCAACTCGGTAATCGACGCGCTTTCACCCATGCCGAACTCAACGCGGCCGTTGGACAACAGATCGAGCACCGCGACGCGCTCGGCGACGCGGGCGGGATGATTGGTGGTGAGCTGGAAAATGCCGTGGCCGAGACGGATGTTTTTAGTGCGCTGGCTGGCGGCGGCGAGGAAGGATTCCGGCGACGGCGAATGCGAATATTCCTCGAGGAAATGATGCTCCACCACCCAGGCGTAGTCATAGCCGCATCTATCGGCGATCTCGAGCTGGGTCAGCGCGTTCTGGTAGAGCCGGTGCTCGTCGCCCTCCTGCCACGGACGCGGCAGTTGCAGCTCATAGAAGATACCGAATTTCATGACACCGCTCCCGAGATCGCTTGTTGTTTTGCGCAAGTGTAATCCCGGCGGGGTGCAAGTCCAGCCTCGGTAAACGCATGCCAATTCCGCGTCACGGGAAGCCGCCTTGCATGAGGCGCGCGAATGGTTAGCTTGTGTCCGCTTGAGTCGGCCGCGTCCGTCGCCCGCCTCCCCTCCGCCGAGACCCCATGACCACGTTCACGCCGCATCAGGATTCCGCGCTGAAAGCCGTCGCCGATTGGCTGAAGGCCAAGCCCGGCAAGAACGGCACGCCGCCGATTTTTCGCCTGTTCGGCTATGCCGGAACCGGCAAGACCACGCTGGCGCGGCACATCGCCGAGGGCGTCGACGGCGAGGTGAAATTCGCAGCCTTCACCGGCAAGGCGGCGCTGGTGATGCGCAACAAGGGTTGCGACAACGCTTCCACCATTCACTCGCTGATCTATCGCGCCCGCGAATCCGGCGTAGAGCAGCCAAGCTTTGAACTGTGGGACGACGCGCCGGCTTCGAAGGCAAAGCTGATCGTGATCGACGAATGCTCGATGGTCGACGCAGAGCTCGGCCGCGACCTGATGTCGTTCGACTGTCCGCTGCTGGTGCTCGGCGATCCCGCGCAACTGCCGCCGATCCAGGGCGGCGGCTACTTCACCGATGCCGAGCCCGACACGATGCTGACCGAGGTGCACCGCCAGGCCCAGGACGACCCGATCGTACGGATGTCGATGGATATCCGCGAGGGCCGCGAGCTCGAAATCGGCCGCCACGGCGAGAGCGAGGTGGTGACCCGCAACGAGCTCGATCCTGACCGCGTGATGCGCGCCGACCAGGTGCTGGTCGGGCGCAACAACACCCGCCGCGCCTACAACATGCGGATCAGGCAGAAGCAGAGCATCGAGGAGCCGCTGCCGGTCGCGGGCGATAAGCTGGTCTGCCTGCGCAACAATCGCAAGAAGGGCCTGTTCAACGGCGGGCTGTGGCGGGTGAAGTCGCGCGCGCAGTCGAAATCGAAAATCATCACCATGCGGATCTCGCCGGACGAGGATTTCGGTCACAAGGTGACCAAGGTGTCGGTGCGCGGCGAATGCTTTGGCGGCGCCATCGAGACCATTCCCTGGGAGCAGCGCAAACCCTATGACGAGTTCGACTACGGCTATGTGCTGACTGTGCACAAGTCGCAGGGCTCGCAATGGGACGACGTCGTGCTGTTCGATGAGAGTTTTGCATTCCAGGATTCCCGCGCACGTTGGCTCTATACGGGGATTACGCGCGCGGCGAAGCGGCTCTCCGTGGTGGTGTAGCTATTTCTCCGCCACGAAATAAAAATCCTCGCGGCCGGGCAGCGAGCCGTAGGTGAACGGCTGCTGCTGGCGGTTGGTGGCCTTCCAGACGTCGTCGCGGACGATATCGAACAACCTTCGCACCTCGACCTTCGGCACCCTGATTTCGCGCGCCAGCGCGGTCGCGAACGGGCTGTTGGCTGCGTCGCCGTCGAGTGCGGTCTCGCCGTGCTTGGCGGCATAGACCACCATGAATCCCGCTTCCGGCTCGATATTGGAGAGGCCCTTCGTGACCAGCTTCAACGCGATGGTGTGCTGCATGTTTTTCTCGAAGGGATTGTCGCGGCAGGCATCGAGCATGACGAGCTTCAGCTTGCGCGCGCCGCTGACCGCGGCGATCACCTGCTCCAGCGCCACCGCCTGGCTTTCCGCGTCGCGGTCGGCGGCGAGTTTGGCGTCGGTCGGAATGAGATAGTTGATGCCGCCGATCTCCATACCATGCCCGGCATAATAGACCACGGCCCAGTCCGCTTTTTCGGCCTCGCCGCCGAAATTGCGCAGCGCCGCGAAGAACTGGTCGCGGGTGAGGTCGGGCGCCAGGGTCACCGTCTGAAAGCCGAGGCCGCGCAACGTGTCCGCGATCAGCCTGGCGTCGCGCGGCGGGTTCGTCAGCTTCTCCACGTTCCGGTAGGCGCCGTTGCCGACGATCAGCGCGACCTTGCGCGGACCGGAATCAACCGGCGCGGCCGGCGCCGTCAGCTTTCCGGCAGGCGGGGCGACCGGCCCCGTCGTCTGGCTGCGCAGCGACGGATCCGCCGCAACCAGCACCGCCAGCCGTTCCTTGGCAAAACGCCGCGCCAGCGTGGTTTCGAACTCCTCGACCTTGTTCAGCGCCGCACCGGCAGAACGGTAGTCCGCACGAGCAGCCGCCATATCCTTGCGCTGCTCGTGGACCTGGGCACGGCCGACATAGGCATAGACGAAATTCGGGCTCAGCTTGAGGGCTTCGTTGAAATCCCTGAGCGCAGCGTCGAGATCGCCTTTGGCACGATAGACATTGCCGCGGCGGGCCAGCGGACCGGAAAACTTCGGATGCTGCGCAAGCACCTCATTGCAGTCGGCCAGCGCTTCGTCCAGACGGCCCATCTCGGTCAAGGTGATGCAGCGATAACCCGGGATCTGCCATCCACTTGGATTGAGCGGCTTGCCTTCGGCGAAAAAGGCGAGCGCGGACTGATATTGCTTGCGCAGGGTTTGCACGCGCCCGAGGTTGAGCAGGTTAGTGTAGCGGTTGGCGCCGGTGTTGAGCGAAAGCGCGATGTTGATTTCGTCATAGGCGCGCTGCAGCTCGCCGCGGCGCAGGTAGATCAGCCCGCGATTGTTGTAGGGCGCGGGGAAATTCGGCCGCTTTTGCAGGGCAAGATCGAAGTCGGTCAGCGCGCGCTCCTCCTCGCCCTTGTTGCTGTAGGTGAGCCCACGCGAGTTGAGCACGGTGGCGTTGTCAGGATCGAGCTCGAGTGCCTTGTTGAAGAGCGCGAGCGCGCCGTCATGGTCGCGCTTTCTCAGCAGGGCATCGCCGATGTACCAATTGGCAAAGGCCTTCGGCCTGCCGGTGACCTTGTCGTCGGCGACGGCGGCATTGCAGGCCGTGAGCCGGACCGCGGCGTCGGCCTGGTTATCCCGGCAGATCTCGATATCGGTCGCGGCCAGCGCGGATGTGGCGATGACCGACAGGCCGACCGACAGGAAAGTGGCGCGCAGCATTTGCGAAACGCTCCGGGGATGACTTGTTGTCGCGATAGGACGGAGGCGGTTCATTGTTGGAGGGCGGACGGCAGCGGTCAAGCGCGGTTCCCGGCTAGCTAACGCTTTGGATTTGGATCGATTTTGTTCACGAACTCGTGTGGCGCGGTCTCGTAACGGGAGCCATGGCTCCGCGTATCTTGGGGTATCCGGAGGACCGCCGGGTGATTTGCCAACCGCGGTCCCCGTTCTAGACTGCCCCCAACCCGCCGACCTCATGAGGAAACCATGTCCCGCAGCCAGTTCAGCCGCCTTTCGCTGTGCGCCGCCGCCATTGGCGCGCTGGCGATCGCCGCCTTCGCCGTTGCCCCTTCGCGCGCCGCTGAAGAGGCCGTCATTATCCCGGCGCCTGCGACCGACGTGAGCGCCGCCGACGGCATCCAGACCGCAGTCCTCGCCGGCGGCTGTTTCTGGGGCGTGCAGGGCGTGTTCCAGCACACCGCGGGCATCGTCAACGCCGTGTCCGGCTATTCCGGCGGCACCAAGGCAACCGCAAACTACAACATGGTCTCGAACGGCAGCACGACGCATGCGGAAGCGGTCGAGATCAAATACGATCCGAAGAAGATTTCCTACGGCAAGATTTTGCAGATCTTCTTTTCCGTCGTGCACGACCCGACGCAATTGAACCGCCAGGGCCCGGACACCGGCCCGCAATACCGCTCGGAGATCTTTGCCAGCAATGACGAGCAGAAGAAGGTCGCGGAGGCCTATATCGCCCAGCTCAACGCCGCGAAGGTCTACAAGAAGCCGATCGTGACCAAGCTCAGCCCGCTGGAGGCGTTCTATGCCGCGGAGGCCTATCACCAGGACTACCTGACACTGCACCCGAACCAGCCCTATATTGTCTTCAACGACATCCCGAAGGTGCATAACCTGAAGAAGATTTTTGCAGACAACTATATCGAGAAGCCGACGCTGGTGGGCAGCGCCAAGGCCACCAACTGATCCCACGCTTTTCGTCATTGCCCAGGAGGAACTATGTCCGACACCAAGACCACCGGAAAAATCCAGAAGAGCGAAGCCGAGTGGCGCAAGGAACTGACGCCGGTGCAGTATGCCGTGCTGCGCGAGAAGGCGACCGAGCGCCCCTTCACCGGCAAGTACGAGCATGACAACCGCAAGGGCACCTATACCTGCGCCGGCTGCGGCCAGACGCTCTTCGAGTCCGATGCCAAGTTCGATTCCGGCTGCGGCTGGCCGAGTTTTACCGCGCCCGCGGTGGACAGCCATGTCGACGAGGAACACGACATCAGCCACGGCATGATCCGCACTGAAGTGCTGTGCTCGAAATGCGACGGCCACCTCGGCCACGTCTTCAATGACGGCCCCGGCCCGACCGGCCTGCGCTATTGCATCAATTCGGTGGCGCTGAAGCTGCAACCCAAATAACTTCGAACGCGTTTTGCGCCCCGTGCGACCAAGGACTGGTCGCACGGGGTTTTTCTTTGCCTTCATTTCTTCTCCCGGTTTACCTCGCGCGCGTAACGCCAAGGAACGTCAACGCATGTCCAACATCTCAAAACGTCTGCTGCTGGGCCTCGGCCTGGCCGGCTCATCATGGAGAGCATCGTGGTTCAGCCTGCCTTCGCCGCCGACAAGGTTTCGTTGTTCAAGGTGATCACGGCCAAGGATGAAATCGTCATCGGCCTGCCGGACGGCGAGCTGGCGCAGATGGACGGCAACGCCGGCGGCGTCGCCAAAGCGCTGGTGGCGAAGGGTTCGCTCAGCGTCTGGCGCTACGCGGTGCGCAAGGCTTCCACCGGTGACCTCGAGCAGGCGCCGCTGCACAAGATCGGCCTGATCGCCAGCGACGCGCTGCGCGTCGAGCCGTACGCCACGCCGCTGAAGGTGTTGCCGATCGAGGAAGGCAAGTAATTCCCCATCACTCCAGCCCCGAAATATGCTTTGCTCGCAGCTGCGGCGCACAAATCAACGCGGCGCGCCGGATGACGGGAGAGCGCCATGACGCTTGGAACGATACTCATCATCATTCTGGTCATATTCCTGCTCGGCGGCTTCAGCGGGCGGTTTCGGGGCTATGGCTATGGTTACGGTCATTCCGGCATGGGGCTTGTCGGGGTCATTCTGGTCGTGTTGCTGATCCTTGTGCTGCTCGGCAAGCTGTAATCTTTCTAAATATTTGAAATAACAGGATTTATTTTGGTGATCCCGCAGCCATGCGCGGATTCATCATCACCCCCGATCCGCGCCTTAAGGGGTCGCATTTCTGTCAAATAGGCCTATATTAGAGAGCGAAAATGATGTGCACGGCGCGGCTCGCCGGTTGTGACCCGCCGTTGCCCCAAATCCCATCGCGCCTGCGCCAGAGAAGATAAAGAGGTCCTCGACCATGCGTCCCATGCGTCCGTTCAACTTCAACACCGCCGCCGAACTGTTTCCCGCCGCCATCCGCAAGAAGAAGCGGGCTGGCTTTGCCTATCGCCGTTTCGGCACTGCTGCCGAAGCCGTGCGCTTTGCGATCGAGGAATTGCCGGCGGACTCGCTGAACGGCGCCTATCTGCAGGTCGAGGAAGCCCGCTTCGACCAGAGCGGCATCCGCTCGCTCTATGACAGCGAAGCTTTTCCGCTGCCGCGCCGTCCCCGCAAGCCGGAGCCGGCCCAGGCCCAGGATCAGGACGCGGCCTGATCTGACACGCATTCGTATTTGGGGCGGGATGACCTGGTCATCCCGCCCTTTTCTTTTGTCTGTTGGTATCAACGCGGCTGCTTTTCCATCCAGCGGCGCAGCAGCCGCACATTGCGGACATTGGCGCGGAACATGACGTCGAAGGCGTCGCCCGCCAGCGGCACCAGGCCGACCACGCCATCCAGCGCCACGTTGGCCAGCATCCGCGACGTGATGTGCCAGGGCGCACCGAGCGCGCGGGCCTCGCGCACCAGCCACAACGAAATCGCCGTCGTGATGATGTCGCCGACGACAGGGATGAGGCCGATCAGGCCGTCGATGCCGTAGCGGATATTGGTGCCCGGCAGGACGAACGCGACGTCCAGCAACTTCGACAGCGCCTCGAGCCGCGCCAGCCGCTGCTCGCGGGTGAGTTCGCCGAACGGATTGGCGCTGGAAGTTCCGAAGTCGAATTGAAAGCCGCCGGATGGCGGACGCAGCGCCTCGGCGGGGATTTCCCGCCCTTCCTGGTCGATCACAGGGCCACGCGCCTCCGCGCCGCGAAACTCGGCGCGAGAAGTTTTTCCGGAACGTTTCCGGCTGGGCGAAATGATGTCGTCGTCTGGCATGGTCATCACATGGTAACGCGTTTGCGGGGCACAAGTTGCGTCACGCTGCCGCGTTTTGGGTAGGCACATTTCGCGCCGGTTCGGATTCGAATGTCAAACAGCCGTCGTCATTCCGGGACGCGCCCTTGGCGCGGGCCCGGAATCCATAACCACCATCGTGAGTATGGATTCCGGGCTCGTGCTACGCACGCCCCGGAATGACGAGCGAGGGCGATTCCCGCGGCATGGTTTGCCCGAGGTTTTGCAAATTCGTTGGCCCTCTCTTCAAACAGAGGGCGCAGGGAAAGCCGGGTGCCGACTGCACCCGCGGTCTCGTGTGCCAATTGCGCAAAAAAGGCGCACACGAGCATACAGGTTCAGCCGAAACATCCCGGCCTTCCCCGCGCAATGGTTTTACGGCTTACTTCGTGCTCTCCCCGGTGAGCGGGCTTTATTGCCACCGTCACTTGCGGATAACTCCGCAAGCTTGACGCCAGCATCGCGGCGCCAGGACCACACGACTTGGCCGTACGCTTCGGCGTTTTCGTCCGGCGCAAAAAACGCCTGACGCCAAAGCGTCCATCGCCTCCCCAGCCCTACGCATCGTGACGATCGCGAAACGCCCCTCGTGCGGGCCAGGATGCCCGAAGACATGCCAGTGATTTGCCCGACGTGACCAGCGGAATATTTTTGCGCGAGGGGGCTTGACACGATTTCTGAAAATCAGAATTGATTTGCCCCCGGCTTCGCAAGAGGCTACGCCGGGCGCGGCCGAAGCGCGAATTGGCCGCGCGCTACACTGAGGCCACCGGCGGTGCCGGATCACGCGCTGAAGATCGTGGCGCGCGCCTACTGGTAGTTTTCCGTACGGAAAAGTACGAGGTCCGGGAACGTTCTGGCGTCGCACGCGGCACCGACTCGGATAGGCTGGCGCTCCATCTCGGCGGGAGGCGGCGCCATGTTCTTCGTTGCGGGTGTTTTGATTGTCCTGTCGGGCCTGTTTTATGCCGCCGGGCACCACGAGCTGGGGTCTACCGGCGCCACGATGTGCCGGTATGGACCGGCGTTCTGCGATCATCCGCTCTACCTGCTGGTGGCGGGCGGCCTCGCCGCTGCCTGGGGAGCGTTCGTCAGCGTCAAGTAGTTGGTGTCGGTCGCAACTCGAACGCCGGCATCATTGATGCGCGATCTACGCCGAAACCGCCGGCCTCTGCTGTTCCGCAAACTTATGCGACAGCCACGACGACAGCGTCGCCGGGACAAAGCCGACCATTCCGTACAGGATGACTTGCGCGATACCGGAGTCCGGTCCGCGCGAGCTGTAGAGCAAATACGAGGCGACGAAACCGATCAGACCCACGATCAGGAGCCGCACGATCCAGCCGATCTTCCTGACGTGATAGAGGATGTCGTCGATCGCGCCCAGCATCAGCGCCGGCACGATGCCGAACAGATAGGCGTATTGCAGCGTCATGGCGAACACCACAAACAGCTTCCTGACCTCGCCGAAATTGGTCTCTTTCCAGTAGCCCGACGTCCAGGTGGTCGCAAACAGCAACAGAAACCCGCCGACAAGCGGACAAAGCGCGGCGAAGATCAGATAGCGTTTCATGCCTCACACCTCGCGCATCGTTTGTCGCGGTTCCGACATAATGCAAAAGATATCCACCCGCCAGCCTGAAGGCGGTTCTTGAAAATGGTAAGACAGTAAGTCAACTTACCACCATGGATCGCATTTCCCGCTTGCCTGCCGCCTTTTCGAAAGTTTCGGTCAAGAGCCAGACCGTAATTCCGCGCGAGGTGCGCGCGCAACTGAAATTGAAGCCCGGCGATACCTTGCGCTATCGCATGACCGAGGACGGCATCTTGCTCGATAAGGCGACCGAAGCCGGCGATGACCCGTTCGCAGTGTTTTCGGAATGGACGTCGGAAGCCGACGAGAATGCCTATGGCAAGTTATAACCGCGAAAGCGGTAGCGCAGAAATTGAAGGGATCTTGGGGAACGCGTGATGGGCTACGGGGTTTCCCGCCGCCCTACTCCCCCCACTGCGCGAACGCATCGTTGAACGCGCGTTCGCCGGGGGCGCCTTTTTCGATCGCGATGATGGCGCGGCGCTGGTTCACATAAACCAGCGGTATGTCGAACCAGGAGCGCTCCTTGAGGAGTTGCAAATTGCGCGCGCGTTCGGAATCGACATTCGACAGCCCGACCAGGAAGAAGCCGTCGGTGACCTTGACGGCGAGCGCCGACAGCGGCGTGCCGCGGGCCTGCTCGTTGGACTTCATCAAAATGCCCGGCACGTTGCCGACGCCGCCGCCGGTGAAATCCTGCGGCAGGATGAAGGTCAACTCCGCGGTGTGGCTCGCCGGCAGCGACGAATCGGTATTGCGGCGGAACGAGATCGTCATCTTGAACTTGCGGTCGGGGATCTCGATGTCGGCGCGCACGGCGATGTCGGCCTTCTGGTTGCCGGACGCCTTGATCGGTTCGGTGCGCCAGATCACCGAGCCGACATATTGCTTGCCTTTGGGATCGCTCGGATCCTCGTCATACAGCACCACGCGCTGCGCCACCGGCGCGACCTGTTCCGACGACGATGGCTGGCCGACGCGATCGGGGATTTTCGGACGCGACGCCGGCGCAGCCGTATCCTTCGGCGCCTCCGCGACGGGCGATGATTTGAACAGGCCGGTCACGGATGTAACGACGGCCTTGCCCCACAGAATTCCGGCGCCGACCAAAATCAGGACGATGCCGACCGCGATCGCGCTCTTGAACGGAAACACCGTGCCGGTGCGCGCGCGCTTGGCCGGCTTGCCCTCGCCGGTCGAACCGATGCGGGAGCGCGTCGGCGGCTGCGGCATCTGCTGCGGCGATTGCGGCGCGTAGCGCTCGGCCTCCTCGATCGATTCGTCATAGGAATAGGGCGCGTCGGGATCGCGCGCGGTTTTCCAGGCTCGGCTCCAGCCGGTCGAATTCCGGCGAGGGCGACGGCACGTTGGCATAGGTCTTTCGCGCGTTGCGGCTGGCTTGCGCCGCGGCGCGGCCGAGATCGTCGGCGTCGGCGGCGATATCGCGAAAGCCTCGCATGCCCGGCGCCGGCGGCACGGGTGGCGGCGCGCCGTCAGGCCCGCGGCGCGGCGGACCGCCCCTGCCTCCGGGCGAGAGCTGCGGATCCTGCATCGAGACCTGCGGCTGCGGCGGCTGCGGTCGTGGCGCAATCGGCGGCGGCCCATCGTTGCGCGGGTTACGCTGCGACCGGTCATCCTGCCCGAGCGGCGGACGCTGGTCGCGCGGCGGCCCGGGCGGCCGCGGGCGCGGCGATGCGCCCGCCGGACCACCTGATGGAGTTCCTGATGGGCCACCTGATTCTTGCGGCCGCGTTGGCGTGGCGCGGCGGAAAGCGTCACGGGCACCACCGGAACGGGAGGCTTCGCGGGCCCGCTGGGCGGCCTCGGATTCGACCTTGCGCACGGCCTCTTCCAGCGACAGCCGCTCGCGGGTGATCTCGGATTCGCTTAAAGGAGGCTGCACGCCGCGGAGCTGCTGGATCAGCGCGGCGCGGGCCCGCTCATAGAGCGCGCGGCGGCTCTCGCCGGGGGCACTGGGATCCAGTCCGGCGATGGCTCGGGCAATCAGCGGGTAGTAATCAGCCATTTGTACTCAACACTGCAGGCTTCCCGGTAACATCCCGTTAAGCCTCAAACGGGTTCTGGACCAAAATAGTATCCTCGCGTTCGGGGCTTGTGGAAAGCAGGGCAATTGGGCAGCCCACCAATTCTTCCACCCGGCGAACATATTTAATGGCCTGGGCCGGCAGGTCCGCCCAGGACCGGGCGTTGGCGGTCGGCTCCTTCCAGCCCTCGATGGTCTCGTAAATCGGCTCCACCCGCGCCTGGGCGCCCTCGCCGGCCGGCAGATGGTCGATTTCCTTGCCGTCCAGCATATAGCCGGTGCAGACCTCGATGCTGTCGAACCCGTCCAGAATATCGAGTTTTGTCAGCGCCAGCCCGCTGATGCCGCTGGTCCGGACGGTTTGCCGCACCAGCACGGCGTCGAACCAGCCGCAGCGGCGCTTGCGGCCGGTGTTGACGCCGAATTCCTTGCCGCGGCGGCCGATCTCCTCGCCGATCTCGTTGGTCAGCTCGGTCGGGAACGGGCCCTCGCCGACCCGGGTCGTATAGGCCTTGCAGATGCCGAGCACATAGCCGACAGCGCCCGGGCCCATGCCGGTGCCGGTCGCTGCCTGCGCCGCCACCGTGTTGGACGAGGTGACGTAGGGATAGGTGCCGTGATCGACATCGAGCAGCGCGCCCTGCGCACCCTCGAACAGGATGCGCTTGCCCTCGCGGCGCTTGATGTCGAGCAGCCGCCACACCGTCTCGGCGTAAGGCAGCAGTTCCGGCGCCAGCGCCATCAGTTCCTTCAGGATCGTGCCGCCGTCGAATTCCGGCAGATTCAGACCGCGGCGCAGCGCATTGTGATGCGCCAGCAGGCGATCGATCTTGTGCGGCAGCGTCTGGGGGTCGGCCAGATCCATCAGGCGGATGGCACGGCGGCCGACCTTGTCTTCATAGGCAGGCCCGATGCCGCGGCGGGTGGTGCCGATCGCGGTGACAGCGTTGGAGGATTCCCGCAAGGCATCGAGCTCGCGATGCAGCGGCAGAATCAGAGTGACGTTCTCGGCGACGCGCAAATTGTCCGGGCTGATGGCGACACCCTGGCCCTTGAGTTTTTTCACCTCGTCGAGAAAGGCCTGCGGGTCGAACACCACGCCATTGCCGATCACGGCGAGCTTTGACGGCCGCAACACGCCGGAGGGCAGCAGCGCCAGCTTGTAGGTCTCGCCGTTGATGACCAGCGTATGGCCGGCATTATGGCCGCCCTGGAAGCGCACGACGATGTCGGCCTGTTCCGATAACCAGTCGACGATCTTGCCCTTCCCCTCGTCGCCCCACTGGGCGCCGACGACGACAACATTGGCCATTTCGCAGTCAATCCTTAACTCGAGAAATCGGGCATGATTGCAGCGAAAAGAGGTCCCATCTTTCCGCATCATGCTTCGTCTGACTGGAGCATGATCTGGTCGGAAAACCGGTTTCCACTTTTCCGGATCATGCTCTAGCCTACCCAGCCGAAATTGCGGCCGGGGGCCGTTCGCATCAGGGCACCCATCCGGATAAAGGAAGCGGGTGACCGACGCAAGCAAGAAGGGGGCTTTTTGGGGTCTCTGGGGAGGCTCCAAGCCTTTGATATCCCCGGAAAATTTATTGCTTTGGATGACCGATTGGTAAGGCAGGAGCACCCCGTCAGATGCCCAAGTCCACGCCGGCGACGCTAGCGCTCAGGAAGCTTGGTATCGCCTTCAAACTGCACTCCTACATCTACGATTCCACCATCCCCTCCGGCGGCATCGGCCTGCAGGCCGCCGAGGCGCTCGGCATCGAACCGAGCCGGGTGCTGAAGACCCTGATGGCCGAAGTGGACGGGCTGCCGGTCTGCGTCGTGGTGCCGTCCGACAGCGAGGTCAGCATGAAGAAGCTCGCCGCGGCGCTGGGCGGCAAATCGGCCAACATGATGCGCCCGGCCGATGCGGAGCGGATCACCGGCTATCATGTCGGCGGCATTTCGCCGTTCGGGCAAAAGAAGAAGGTGCCGGTGGCGATCGAACTGGCGGCGCTGAGCAACATGACCGTGTTCGTCAATGGCGGGCAGCGAGGCTTGCAGATCGAGCTCGATCCGAATGATGCGGCGATCGCGGCCGGCGCGCATGCGCATGCGCTGACGGCGTGAGTCCAGTCTCCCGCGTCGTCATTCCGGAGCGCGACAATTTCGCAAGTTCGCCCGGTGCGCAATGGAGGTGCGCAGCAGCGAGACTGCTATTGCCCTAAGGGACACTGTGCTTGAGGACAATTGTCGCTGACCGGTCCCTGGGTTTAGATCGCCGGGTACCGCGTCCCCCTCCGGTACACAGCATTGCCCCCCACGGCCTCAGTCTCTCGGACTGGGGCCGTTCACTTTCAAGCCGGCTGCGACGACGTGCATTCAAACCGTCTCGGGTGGTTCCCCATCGGCCTGCACATCCGGAGCTTTGGCACTCATGGGCGGGGGCAGCTCACCGGCCTGCTCTTTGAGATTGGCGGCGGCATCAATAAGCCCTGCAACAACAGCGGGATCGGAGGTGGTCCTCACCATTTTGAGCAGCGCCGCCGCTGCTTCGCGGGCGTGGTAGCGGTTCTCGGACATGGTACACGCAGCCCCCAGTCTTTCCGCGCGTAAACGCGCAGCCAAAGATTCCGTTCCGCAGCGAAAGTATAAAAGTGAACAGACGGATAGCCCCGGCGCGCCGGTTCCAGCTCGCGGTTCCGCATTACTTTGTTCGGATCGCCGGCCGATGTCCGCTATCGCTCGAGCTCTCTTTGCAGAAGCGCTTCTTTTCTCTTTCGCTTTTTCTTTTGCTCGATGAACCACAACCACGCAAAACCGACGGCGAAGATCACCATCACGATCAAAACGGCGTACTCGATCATCGGAGCTGACCTGAACTAGTGCTGACCGGCCAAGACGACCCAAGGGAAAAAGCCGCCCGAAGGATGACCTCTTTCGAGCGGCTCGATCCGCCGAGCCGGTGGAGTTACTTTGGAGCACCTGTACCTGTGCCGGTGGTGGTACCTGTTGCTGTTCCGGTAGTTGTGCCTGTGCGCCGCTCCTCACGTCGCTCCGTGCGCCCTGTGCGTCGATCCTCACGTCGGTCCTGACGTCCTTTACGCCGCTCTTCACGCCGCTCCATGCCGAGGGTCTGAGCCTCGGCATCGGATACTGTCAGCGCCGCAGAGGCTCCTGCGAGGCCGAACGCAGCCGTCAATCCCATCAGTGAAAGTGCCTTTCGTCGAGAAACCATTTCCGACTTGATGATTGCACTCATGTGGAACCTCCTTCGCTGGATGAACCACTACGAATGCAACCGATGCAGCTGCCATATTGATCCACATCAACAGGCGGGGTCTTGTGCGTTTCGTGCCGGGAACAGACTTTGCGGCAATGAACCGAACACCTAAAATGCAACCGACTCTCGGGCGGGCGAGACTGCACCGTAGCCGCAATACAAATATCCCCCCGCTGTTACCATTCTGTCACGCATTTCGGGCGCTGCCTGTGCCCTAGTATTGAATGCCCGCCGTAGCTGTTTGCCTCGTGTTTTCGCGGGCCGCTGCCACTCGTTGAAAATGCCGCCCAGAGGTTTGCAATGGGATCGAGCGAGCCAAACCGCGTCTTTGACTGTGCGGTAATGGCTGCGGCTCTCCTGCTTTGCCCTGAAGCATCTCGTGCCGACCAGGGCGGCAGCTCATTCTGGTTTCCAGGGCAGTTTGCGAGCCTCGCTGCCGTGCAGCAGACGCCAGGCTGGGCGCTCGGTGTGATCTACTACCATTCCAGCGTCACTGCTGCCGGGAGCGCTGCTGCGGCGAGACAGATCCTGGCCGGCGGAATTCCCGCCAACGTAAACGTCAGCCTGAATCTGAGCCTGATCGGGCGGTCCGATCTGGTCGCCCTCGCGCCAACCTATACTTTCGCGACGCCGGTGCTTGGCGGTCAGCTGGTCGCAGGCATCGCCGGCCAGTACGGCAAGGCCGCGGCCAGTATCGCCGGAACACTGACGGCTGTTGCCGGACCGATGGTGGTGACGCGCAGCGGCGTGCTCGAAGGCTCGCTTGTCTCCTACGGCGACCTCGCACCGTTCGCGCAACTGCTATGGAGCCATGGCGTCAACAATTACATGGCTTACGTCACCGGCAATATTCCCGTCGGCGACTATAATCCGCTGCGGATTCCCAATATCGGGCTCGGGCACGGTGCGATCGACGCGGGAGGCGGCTATACCTATCTCAACCCGGCGACAGGGAACGAATTCTCGGGCGTGGCCGGCTTTACCTACAATTTCAGAGAACCCCGACACGCAGTACCGCAGCGGAATCGATTTCCACTTCGACTGGGGCGCATCGCACTATCTCACCAAGCAGCTTTTCGTCGGCGTTGCCGGTTACGCCTACCAGCAAATCACCGACGATTCCGGCCAGAATCCGATCCTCGGCGGCTTCAGATCACGTGTTTTCGGTGTCGGCCCGCAGATCGGATATAACTTTCCGGTGGGAGACATGCAGGGCTTCCTGGGCCTGAGGGGATACGGCGAATTCGGTGCAGCCAACCGTCCGTCGGGATGGAATACGTGGCTGACATTCAACATTTCCCCGAACGCGCCCACCGCGGCGCCCACGAAGCGTCGGGTTGTGAAATGAGCCTTGTGACGGGACGCATGGTCGCGATGCATCTGCGCCATTGATGGCGCCACAGAATCCGTGTCTGTGACGCGAATGTCCGTCTCCAATCCATCGCAGGATGCCCCTTCGGGTAGCTGGATCGCCAACCAGCCCTATCTGCTGCTCTCCATCACCATGTTGTGCTGGGCCGGCAATGCCATCGTCGGCCGGATCGCCGCCGGCCATATCCCGCCGGTGACGCTGTCGTTCCTGCGCTGGTTCATCGCGTTCCTGATCGTGCTGCCGTTTGCCTGGAAGCATCTGGTGCGCGACTGGGGCGCGATCCGCGGCAAGCTCGGCATCATGGTCATCCTTTCCGTCACCGGCATCAGCGCGTTCAACACCATGCAGTACTGGGCGCTCGAACACACCAAGGCGCTGAACACGCTGCTGCTGCAGCCGGCGGCGCCGCTGTTCGTCGGGATGTGGTCGCTGGCATTGCTCGGCATCCGCCTGACGCTGGCGCAAGCGTTTGGCATCATGCTGTCGATGTGTGGCGTGCTGGCGATCCTGCTGCACGGCGACCTGACGACGCTGAAGAACATCGAATTCAACCGGGGCGATCTCATCTTCCTGCTGGCGCTGCTGATCTTCGGGTTCTACTCGGTGCTGACGCTGAAGCGGCCCGCCATTCATGGCCTGTCCTTTGTCGGCTTTACCTTCGGCTGCGGCGCCGCGGCGCTGATTCCCCTGTTCATCCGGGAACTGATGACGCAGCCCCCGATGCGGCTGGACGGGCCGAACCTGCTGACGCTGTTTTACGTCGCGGTATTCCCCTCGACGCTCGCCTACCTCTGCTTCAATCGCGGGGTGCAGCTGATCGGCGCCAACCGCGCCGCGCCGTTTTTCCACCTGGTTCCGGTGTTCGGCGCGGTGATGGCGTTCGCCTTTCTCGGCGAGCGGCCGCACCCGTTCGATCTCATAGGCTTTGCGCTGGTTTTGACCGGCGTGTTCGTTGCGTCGCGGAAGCCCTCCCCTGCAGGCTAGTTGCTGGTAGCGCCGGGCCAAATCGGTTACTTTCCTGCAGGAGTGACCGCTGGAAATCCCATGAAATTCCGGGCCAGTAATTTGATGATCGGGACGCTGACGCTGGCATTGATCGCCGGCTCGTTCGGCGCGTGGATGGGCTACCAGAAGATCGCCGGCATCAAGCAGCGGGTACCGTTCCGCGTGGTGTTCGAGGGTTCGGCTTCCGGCCTGCGCAAGGGCGGCAGCGTCAACTTTGCCGGCATCCGGGTCGGCGAAGTGGTTTCGCTGAAGCTCGACAATCCCCGCCGCGTCGTGGCGCTGACCATGATCGACAACACCACGCCGCTGCGCAACGACACGATGGTGGGCCTGGAATTCCAGGGGCTCACCGGCATCGCCGCGGTCTCGCTCACCGGCGGCACCGTCGACGGCCCGCCGCCGCCGCTCGACAAGGACGGCATTCCGGTGCTGACCGCCGATCCCGACGCCTTGCTCAACACGCAGGAAAAAATCCGCGTGGCGCTGCGCAACGTCGACAAGGTGATCACCGACAATGAGGATGCGGTAAAGGACACGTTGCGCAATTTCGAGAGCTTTACCGCATCGCTGTCCAGCAACGGCGAGCGGCTCACCAGCATCGTGGCATCAGCCGAATCCGGCGTCACCGCCATCGACAACGGATTTGCCAAGACCCAGGATTTTCTCAAGAGCCTCGGCAGCGACAAATATGGCGGCGAATTGCTGCCGACCGTGATATCGCTGCGCGAACTGGTCGAGAGTTTTGACAAGAAGACGGACGGCTTCATCAATGACGGGCGGAAGATGCTGAATGAGCTCAGCCAGTCGATCCGCCAGAGCCGGTTCAACACCACGCCCCCGGGCGTAGCGAAGCTAGACTACGAAGAAAAATCCCAGCAAGAGGATGGCCTGACGTGCTCGACAAGACCTCCGCGGTGACCGCGCCCTCGCCGACCATGACGCGCCCGCAAAGTGCCGTGCCCCGCGCGCTGCAGCGCTATCTCTGCCTCGACGATTTCGAGGCCACCGCACGGCGGCGGATCCCAAAGTTCCTCTACGGCTATATTTCCGGCGGCGCGGAGACCGACGCCGCGGTGCGCGACAACCGCAAAGCTTTCGACGAATACGGTTTTGTGCCGCGCGTGCTCAACGACGTCGCCGGGCGCGACCAGACCACAAAGCTGTTCGGCAAGAGCTACGCCGCGCCGTTCGGCATTCCGCCGATGGGCTCGTCGGCGCTGTGCGCCTATCGCGGCGACATCGTTTACGCGCGCGCCGCCGCCGCGGCCAACGTGCCGATGATCCTCAGCGCGGCGTCGCTGATCCGGCTGGAAGACGTCATCAAGGAAAACCCCGATGCCTGGTACCAGGCTTATCTCGCCGGCGTGCCGGAGCGGATCGAGCCGCTGGTCGACCGCGTGGCGGCGGCCGGCTACGGCACGTTCGTGGTCACCGCCGACGTGCCGGTGCCGCCGAACCGCGAGAACAATATCCGCAACGGTTTTCAGACCCCGATCAAGATCACGCCACAGGTGGCCTGGGACACGGTGACCCATCCGCACTGGCTGTTCGGAACTTTTGCGCGCACCGTGATCAATCACGGCATGCCGCATTTCGAGAACATGGACGCCAGGCAGGGACCGCCGGTGCTGTCGAAAAACCTGATGCGCAATATCGGCGCGCGCGACCAGCTTTCCTGGAAGCATGTCGAGCTGATCAGAAAACGCTGGAAGGGCAAGCTCGTGGTCAAGGGGCTGGTCTCGCCCGCGGACGCGCGGATCGCGCGCGAGAGCGGCGTCGACGGCGTGATGCTCTCCAACCATGGCGGCCGGCAGCTCGATTACACCGTCTCGGCCTTGCGCACGCTGCCGGAGATCGCGGCGGAAGCAGGAAACATGACGATCATGCTCGACGGCGGCATCCGCCGCGGCACCGACGTGATCAAGGCGCTGGCGTTAGGGGCGCATTTTGTCTGGGTCGGCCGGCCGTTCCTCTACGCGGCGATCGCCGGCGGCGAGGCCGGCGTCTCGCGTGCCATCACGCTGCTGCGCGACGAGATCGACCGCGATTTCGCGCTGATGGGGATCAGGTCCATCGGCGAGATCACGGGCGATCTGGTGCGGAAGTTTTGAGGGGTGACGGCGCTCACCGCTGCAGCGGCTCGATCTTCGCCAGCATGTCGGGCGCGCGGCTGACCCGGTAGACCGCGTTGCCGCATTTGAGAACCCAAACCGCATAGTCCGGCTTCGAGCGCTTTTTGTCGCGGGTCGCCCCCAATGCCTTGTCGCAGGTAAAACCCTGAATCCGCACCTGTGCGGCGAGGTCATTCTGAGGTTTTTCCACCGGCTGCTTCTGGGCTTGAGCCGGGACGCTGGAAACCAGGATTGCCAAACCTGCTGATATCGACACGTTGCGTAGGCGCATGGGGGCCTCTTGTTTTTCTGGCGCGATCGCGAGCCGCAAGCCTACCCCATCTTGAACTTAGTGTAAGCCTCGGCGGTTGCGATGATCACATGCGCCTCGCAGCCGTTGCGGCGGTGCAGATCGCATCTGGTCTCGTAGTCGGCCGACGTCATCATGTCGAGAAAGGCATCGACGGAGGGATAGTAGACCAGCGCCAGATAATCCCACCGGTTGGCATCGACGTCGCCGAGCGCGACCGCCTTGGCGTTGCCGGTCCACAGCAAGGTGCCGCCGCGGGCCTTGATCATCGGCACGGTGAGCGCGCTGTAGCGCAAATACGCATCCCAGCCCGAACCGTCGCCGTCGAGCGAATGCGCGCGAAAGCGCATCAGGTTGACCATCACGACCGGGCCTTGGTGGTCCACTTCGCTCAAACCCTTGATGTTCAGAAGATCCACGCCCATCGACCGCTCCTGTTCAGCATCGCCACGCTCGGACATTGTAGCATTGCGCGGCTGGGGCGGCGTATCGCCTGACCCCGGCCTTTACTTTGCATCGGGACCGGCTAGTTTGCCGGCCAATTTCCAAGAAACGGTTTTGGGAGATACCACGGTATGATCGTACTTTGAAACAGGTTTCGCGCGCGCTGGCCGCATTACCGCTGGCGGCTGTGCTGATGTCAGGCGCCGCGCTCGCGCAAAACTATCCCACCCGCAACATCACGCTGGTGCTGCCATTCGCCGCCGGCAGCGGCACCGACACCACGACGCGCCTGATCTCAAAGGAAGTCGGCCAAGCGCTCGGCGTCAGCATGGTGGTCGACAACAAGGCAGGCGCCAACGGCTCGATCGCCGCGAGCTATGTCGCCCGCCAACCCGCGGACGGCTACACGCTGTTCGTGACGACCAACACCACGCATTCGGCAAATCCGTATCTGCTGAAGAACATGACCTACGATCCCATGAAGGATTTTACGCCGATCGCGCGCACCGGCGACCTGCCCTTCATGCTGGTGATCCATCCCGATATTCCGGCGAACTCCGTGGCCGAGCTGATCGCGCTGGCCAAGAAGGACCCCGGCAAGTACTCGTATGCGAGCGGCAGTTCGTCGGCGATCGTGTCGGGCGCGACATTCGCGCGGCTCGCCGGCATCGACCTCCTGCACGTTCCCTACAAGAGCTCGCCGCCGGCGCTGACCGACCTGATCGCCGGCCGCGTCTCCATGATGTTCATCGACGTGCCGACCGGCCTGCCCCATGTCAACGGCAAGGCGCTGAAGGCGCTGGCGGTCACGACCAAGCGGCCTTCCGCGTTGCTGCCGCACCTTCCCACCATGGACGCGACGGTAAAGGGTTTCGACATCACGTCATGGCAGGGCTACCTCGGCCCGGCCAATCTGCCGAAGGATATCGTCACGCGGCTGAACGCGGAAATCCGCAAGGTGATCGAGCGGCCCGACATCAAGAACCAGCTCGCCGAGCGCGGCATGGAAGCGTTTTCGGGCACGCCTGAAGAGTTCGAGGCGTTTTTGAAGGAGAGCTCGTGCTGTGGGAAAAGCTGATCACTGACGCCGGGATCGAGAAGCAGTAAGGCCTGCCCCCGGGCAGGCCTATTCAGCGGCGGCGACCATCACTGGCATAAATCAACACCGACAGAGTCAAATCGGGAACAGGAGCAGGAAATGCCGAAATTCAGGATTCTAACGCCGAAAGGCGCAAGTTTCACCGTGGCCGGCGGCGGTTACGGCTATGAGATGGAGGCGCTCGAGCCGATCGGGGCCGAGATCATCGAGGCGCCGGCCAATGAGGCAGAGTTCATCGCCGCCGCGAAGACCGCGGACGCCATCTACGGCAAGGGCATGCGGATCACCAAGGCGGTGATCGACTCCCTGGAGAACTGCAAGGTCATCACGCTCGGCACCGTCGGCGTCGACAGCGTCGACGTGAAGGCCGCGACCGCGCGCGGCATCCCCGTCACCAACGTCCCCGACACCTTCATCGAGGAAGTCGCCGACCACGCCATGATGCTGCTGCTGGCCGGTTTCCGCCGCCTGGTCGAGCAGGACAAGATGGTGCGGCAGGGCCGCTGGACCGAAGGACGGCCGCAGCTGCTGAAAATCCCGCGGCTGATGGGGCAGACGCTGGGCTTCATCTCCTTTGGCCGGGTCGCCCGCGCGGTGGCCAAACGCGCCGCACCCTTCGGACTGCGCCTGATGGCCTACGACCCGTTCCTGCAGGAGACCATGATCTCCGAACATGGCGTGATCCCGGCGACGCTGTCGGAGGTGCTGTCGCAATCGGATTTCGTCTCGATGCACGCGCCGGCGCGGCCCGAGGTGCATCACATGCTCGGCGAAAAGCATTTTCGGCAGATGAAAAAGGGCGCAATGTTCATCAACACCGGCCGCGGCCCCACCGTGGACGAGGAAGCGCTGATCAAGGCGCTGCAGGAGGGCTGGATCGCGCACGCCGCCCTCGACGTGCTGGAGACGGAACCGCCCTCGCACAACAATCCGATGCTTTCGATGGAAAACGTCACCCTGACCGCCCATGTCGCCTCGGCATCGGCACGTTTCGACGAGGCGCGCAAGCGCCGGGTGGGCTACGAATTGTCACTGGTCCTGTCGGGCATGTGGCCGGTAAGCTGCGTCAATCCGTCGGTGCTGCAGAATACCGCGCTGCGCCGCTGGCAGCCGGTCAGCATGGACCGCGGCCCGAACAGCTAAGGCATGATCGCAATCATGCCCAAATAAAAATACGTTCACCGGCGGTGCAACGCCGGGAACCAAAAACAGGGAGAGAAGCATGAGCGAGATTACCCGCCGCGACGCGCTGGCGTTGGGCGTTTCCGCCGCCGCACTTGCCGCAACCGGCGCTTCGGCACAGACCGCATCCCCTATCAAGGCCGCCGACGTTCCCGCACCATCGCTGCCGATCGAAAAGGGCGCGACCTTGCGCATGCTGCGCCCGGTGCGGTTCGTGAAGCCGGATGAGGACGTGTTCCGCGCCAACGCGGCGAAATTCACCGAGAAGACCGGCGTGGAGGTCAAGGTCGATTTCGTCGGCTGGGAGGACATCAACCAGCAGACCGCGGTGACCTCGAACTCCGGCGCCGGACCCGACATCATCATCGGCTTCTCGGATGCGCCGCACATCTACGCCGACAAGCTGATCGAACTGACCGAGGTCGCCGACTATCTCGGCAAGCGCTATGGCGGCTGGCAGTATCTCGCCGAGAAATACGGCAAGCGTCACACCGGCAATGCATGGATTGGACTGCCGTTCGGCGCCACCTCCGGGCCCGCTGATCTACCGCAAATCAATCCTCAAGGCCGCCGGTTTTGACAACGTTCCGGAGGATCACGCCGGGCTTCTTGACCTGTGCCAAAAGCTGCAAAAGGCCGGCAAGCCCGCCGGCTTCGCGCTCGGCAATGCGGTCGGCGACGGCAACGGCTTTGCCAACTGGCTGTTGTGGTCGTTCAACGCTGCCCTGCTCGACGAGGCCGGCAACGTCATCATCAACAGCAAGGAAACGGTTGCCGCGCTTCAGTACCTCAAGAGCTCTACCCGACCTTCATCGCCGGCACGCCTTCCTGGAACGACGTCAGCAACAACCGCGCCTACTCGTCGCAGGAAATCTCGCTGACAGCGAACGGCGTGTCGCTTTATTTCTCGCTGAAGAACGATCCGGCGACGGCGCCGATCGCCGAGGACAGCGAACACCAGTTCCTGCCGAAGGGGCTCGCCAAGAGCCCGCCGATGGGCGGCCTTTGCCTCAACGCCATGGTGTTCAAGCACAGCGCCTATCCCAACGCGGCGAAAGCGTTCCTGACGTTCATGATGGAGAGGGAACAATACGATCCCTGGCTCAACGCCAACAGCGGCTACTGGGCGCATCCGCTCACCAACTATGTCGACAGCGCGGTATGGAAGAGCGATCCCAAGATCGCCATTTTCAGGGACACCATGAAGAACAGGTACTATACCGGATATGCCGGCCCGATCTCGGCGGCCAGCGGCGCCGTCAACGCCGACTACGTGCTGGTGCAGATGTGCGCCTCGGTCGCGACCGACGCCGCAACGCCGGAAGCGGCCGCCGCGGAAGCGGAACGGCGGGCGAAGCGGTATTTCCGGCGGTAACGGAACTCGTCATTGCGAGGAGCGAAGCGACGAAGCAATCCATTCTTTCTCTGTGCAGCAAGATGGATTGCTTCGCTTCGCTCGCAATGACGGCGTAATATGTTGAGACAGACCAGGACACCTATCGAATGTCCGTAACGACGCTCCCTGCCCGCACCATCGCACAGCACCAGCCGGGCTGGCTGGCGCGGCTGTTCGACTACAAGCCGTTCCTCATCGTCGTCTGCCTGACGCCGGCGATCGGGCTGTTGGCGGTGTTCCTCACCTACCCGCTCGGCCTCGGCATCTGGCTCGCCTTCACCGACACCACCATCGGGCGGCGCGGCGTTTTCGTCGGTTTCGAGAACTTTCAGTATCTTGTGACCGATCCGCTGTGGTGGGGCGCGGTCTTCTACAGCGTGTTCTATACGGCGATCGCGACCTTCGGAAAGTTCGCGCTCGGCTTCTGGCTGGCGCTGCTGCTCAACAACCATTTTCCGTTCAAGAGCCTGCTGCGCGCCATCGTGCTGCTGCCCTGGATCGTGCCGACCGTGCTCTCGGCGCTGGCGTTCTGGTGGATCTACGATCCGCAGTTTTCCATCATCTCCTATCTGCTGGTCGATGTGCTGCACATCCGCACCACCAATATCGATTTCCTGGGAACGCCGTGGCCGGCGCGGTTCTCGCTGATCGCCGCCAACATCTGGCGCGGCATTCCCTTCGTGGCGATCTCGCTGCTGGCGGGCCTGCAGACCATTTCGCCCTCGCTGTACGAGGCCGCGATGCTGGACGGCGCCACCGCCTGGCAGCGGTTTCGCTACATCACCTTCCCGATGATGCTGCCGATCCTCGCCATCGTGATGACGTTCTCGATCATCTTCACCTTCACCGACTTCCAGCTGGTCTACGCCATCACCCGCGGCGGGCCGGTCAACTCGACGCATCTGCTGGCGACGCTGGCATTCCAGCGCGGCATCGCCGGCGGCGAGCTCGGCGAAGGTGCCGCGATCGCGGTGTCGATGATCCCGTTCCTGGTGTTTGCGACGTTGTTCAGCTACTTCGGCCTCGCCCGCCGCAAATGGCAGCAGGGGGAAGCCAATGACTGACACCACGGCGCAGCAACCGACGGCCACCGCCACCTCCGCACCGGAAACGATGTCGTGGGATTTGCGCGCGCGGCGGATGATGATGATCTATCTGCCGCTGTCCTGCTTCGTGCTGATCCTGCTGTTCCCGTTCTACTGGATGTCGATCACCTCGTTCAAGCCGAACGCGGAGCTTCTGAACTACAAGCAGCACAATCCGTTCTGGATCTCCTCGCCGACGCTCGACGCATATCAAGCACCTGCTGTTCAACACCGCCTATCCCACCTGGTTGAAGACCACGATGTTCGTGGCGATCGGATCGACCTTCCTGTCGCTGTTCGCTTCGACGCTGGCGGCCTACGCGATCGAGCGCTTGCGCTTCCGCGGCAGCCCTTATGTGGGCCTCGGTATCTACCTCGCCTATCTGGTACCGCCTTCGATCCTGTTCATCCCGCTCGCAACCGTGATCGTGCAGTTCGGCCTGTTCGACAGTCCCGCTGGCGCTGATCCTGGTTTATCCGACCTTCCTGGTGCCGTTCTGCACCTGGCTCCTGATCGGCTATTTCAAGTCGATCCCCTATGAGCTCGAGGAATGCGCGCTGGTCGATGGCGCGACACGGCTGCAGATTTTGCGCCGGATCACGCTGCCGCTCGCGGTGCCCGGGCTGATCTCGGCCGGCATCTTCTCCTTCACGCTGTCCTGGAACGAGTTCATCTACGCGCTCGCCTTCATCCAGAGCAGCGCCAACAAGACCGTGCCGGTGGCGATCCTCACCGAGCTCGTCTCCGGCGACGTCTATCAATGGGGCGCGCTGATGGCGGGCTCGCTGCTCGGCTCGCTGCCGGTCGCCGTGTTCTACTCGCTGTTCGTCGACTACTACGTCTCGTCGCTGACCGGCGCGGTGAAAGAGTAATCTTCAGAAGCTCGGCGGCGTGCAGGCGCTGATGATCTCGCACGGTTTTGCGCCGACGCAGCGAAAACGATGCGGCCGGCGGCTTTCGAAATAATAGGCGTCGCCGGGATCGAGGATGCGGCGCTCGTCGTCGACGGTCACCTCCAGCCGTCCGGAGATCACGACGCCGCCTTCCTCGCCCTCATGCACCAGCAGCACCCGGCCGGTGTCGCTGCCCGGCTCGTAGCGCTCTTTCAGGATCTGCAGCGCGCGGCCGAACAGATTGTCGCCAACCTGACGGTACGAAATCGGTTTCTTGCCGATCTCCGTCAGTTCGTCGGAGCGGTAAAACACCTTGCGCGGCCGCTCCGGTTCGATGGCGAAGAATTCGGCGAGCCCCATCGGAATGCCGTCGAGGATGCGCTTGAGCGCGCCGACCGAGGGGTTCATCTGGTTGGATTCGATCAGCGAAATCGTCGAATTGGTCACGCCGGAGCGCTTCGCCAGCTCGCGTTGCGACAGCTTGTGGCCGCTTCGAATGAATTGGAGCCGCCCACCGATATCGACGCTCATTGGAAGTCCCTGTTGCAGGTGTTGCGGATCGCGCAAATATGCCTTGGTCGTACCAGTAAAATCAATGGGTTATGGGAGCGCAGAAAAGGACTTGTTGAGTCTTCCCGAGCGTGCCCCGGTGGCAGCTTGAGCTGCCAGCACAGGAGCTACGCCGTGACCGTTCATCAGAAGCCGAACACCCTGCAGACCGATTCGTTCTGGATGCCGTTTACGGCCAACCGGCAGTTCAAGAAAGCGCCGCGGCTGTTCGCTTCCGCCGAGGGCATGCACTACACCACCGTCGACGGCCGCAAGGTGATCGACGGCTCGGCCGGGCTGTGGTGCGTCAATGCCGGCCATGGCCGCCGCCAGATCGCCACCGCGGTCGAGCGGCAACTGATGAACCTCGACTTCGCGCCCTCGTTCAATATGGGCCATCCGCTGGCGTTCGATTTCGCCGAACGGCTGGCCGAGATCGCGCCGAAGGGGCTCGATCGCATCTTCTTCACCAATTCCGGCTCCGAGTCGGTCGACACCGCGCTGAAGATCGCGCTCGCCTACCAGCGCGCCATCGGACAGGGAACGCGGACGCGCCTGATCGGCCGCGAGCGCGGCTATCACGGCGTCGGCTTCGGCGGCATGTCGGTCGGCGGCATGATGGCGAACCGCCGCGCGTTCGCGACCCATCTGCCGGGTGTCGACCACATCCGCCACACCCATGACCTCGCGCGCAACGCCTTCGCCAAGGATCAGCCGGAGCATGGCGCCGAGCTTGCCGACGATCTCGAACGGATGGTGGCGCTGCATGGCGCCGACACCATCGCCGCCGTCATCGTCGAGCCGGTACCGGGTTCGACCGCCGTGCTGCCGCCGCCGAAGAATTATCTGAACCGGCTGCGCGAAATCTGCGACAAGCACGGCATCCTGCTGATCTTCGACGAAGTCATCACCGGTTTCGGCCGCCTCGGCACACCGTTCGCCGCCAATTTCTTCGGCGTCACGCCGGACATGATGACGACGGCCAAGGGCATCACCAACGGCACCGTGCCCTGCGGCGCGGTGTTCGCCAGCCGCAAGATCCATGACGGGCTGATGACCGGCCCCGAGGGCACGATCGAGCTGTTCCACGGCTACACCTATTCGGCGCATCCGGTCGCCTGTGCCGCGGGCCTTGCGACGCTCGACATCTACAAGGACGAAGGGCTGCTGACGCGCGGCGCCTCGCTGACCGAATACTGGCGCGATGGCCTGCATTCGCTGAAAGGTCTGCCGAACGTGGTCGATATCCGCAACGTCGGCCTGATGGGCGCGGTCGAAGTCGCGCCGCGCAAGGAAGGCGTTGGCACGCGGGGCTATGACGTCATGGTCGACTGCTTCAACAACGGGCTTTATTTGCGCATGAGCGGCGATTCCTTTGCGATGTCGCCGCCCCTGATCGTCGAGAAGAGCCATATCGACGACATGGTTTCGATCCTTGGGGACGCGATCAAGCGCGTGGCCTGATCCTTGCTCTGCTGCAGTATCGAGCTGCATATCGATCTGCGGTATCGAACATTCAGCGGCGGCCGAAAGTGCCGCCGCAGAAGCTTGAGGGATCGTGAAAGTCCTGATTCTCGGCAGCGGCGTCATCGGCGTCACCACGGCCTATTATCTGGCGCGCGCCGGCCACGAAGTGACGGTCGTCGATCGTCAGGCGGCGCCTGCGCAGGAAACCAGTTTCGCCAATGCCGGCGAAGTATCGCCCGGCTATTCCTCGCCCTGGGCGGGGCCGGGCGTGCCGGTGAAAGCCATCAAATGGCTGTTGATGCGGCATGGCCCGCTGGTGATCTGGCCCAAGCTCGATCCCGTGATGTGGATCTGGGGGCTGAAGATGCTGCGCAACTGCACGGCAGAGCGCTACGCCATCAACAAGCGCCGGATGATTCCGATCGCCGAATACAGCCGCGACTGCCTGCGGGCGCTGCGCGCCGAGATCGGCATCAAGTATGACGAGCGCAGCCGCGGCACGCTGCAGCTGTTTCGCAAGCAGAAGCAGCTCAACTCTACCGGCGGCGATATCGCGGTGCTCAAGCAATATGGCGTGCCCTATGAAGTGCTCGACCGCGACGGCTGCATCGGCGCCGAGCCGGCGCTGTCGGCGGTGAAGGACAAGTTCGTCGGCGGGCTCCGGCTGCCGCAGGACGAGACCGGCGATTGCCACATGTTCACGCAGGCGCTCGCCGTTGAGGCCGCGCGGCTCGGCGTGCAGTTCAAGTTCAACACCAGCATCGACCGCCTGGTCGCGGATGGCGATAGCGATCACCGGCGTCGTCACCAGCGCCGGACTGTTGCAGGCCGACGCCTATATCGCGGCGCTGGGCAGCTGGACGCCGCGATTGCTCAAGCCCATCGGCATTTCAATTCCGGTCTATCCCGTCAAAGGCTATTCGATCACGGTGCCGGTGATCGACGAAGACGGCGCGCCGGTATCCACCGTGATGGACGAGAGCTACAAGGTCGCGATCACGCGGCTGGGAAACCGCATCCGCGTCGGCGGCACCGCGGAAATCTCCGGCTATTCTGACCGGCTCGATGCGGCGCGGCGGGCGACGCTCGATCATTCCCTGACCGACATGTTTCCGCGCGGCGGCGATCTCGGCAAGGCGACGTTCTGGAGCGGGCTGCGGCCGATGACGCCGGACGGGCCGCCGGTCATTGGTGCGACGCGCTATCGCAATCTGCATCTCAACACCGGTCACGGCACGCTCGGCTGGACCATGGCGTGCGGTTCGGGGCGCGTGCTCACGGATCTGCTGTCGGGCCGCAAGCCGGAGATCGACGCCAGCGAGCTGACGCTGGCGCGCTACGATCATCGTTTTGGGTGATGGTCGTCACCGGATGTAGAACGCCACCGGCGCGCTAAAGCTCATCGAGGACTGCTTGACGTCAGACGGGAACGCCGGAAACGGCTGGGCGCGGCGGACCATCGCCAGCGTCTCGGCATCGAGCGCCGAATGACCCGAGGAGCCGCCGAGGCCGGCGGAAATCACCCCGCCGCTGCGGCTGAGCGTAAAGCTGACGCGGGCGGTGCCCTGCTGGCCGGCCGCTTTTGCCGAAGACGGATACTGCTTGAAGCGCTGCAGATGCGCGGCGACCATTTGCTTGTAGGACGCGACCGCCGCCGCCGACGCGCCCGAACTTACGGCAGACGCGGCCTGTGCCTGACGTTCGGCGCGTGGCGACGCCGTGGTGCGCGGCGCAGGCGCCGCCTCGGTCGGCTTCTTGGCTTCCGTGCGCGTCACCTTTGGCTTGACCGGTGTTGGCTTTTGCTCAGGCGTGACTTTTGCGGGCTCGGGCTTTGGCGGCGTCGCCTGCTTCTGCTCGGGCGGCGCGACCACCTCCGGCTTCTCCTGCGGCGGGGTCGGCGCGATCTGCTCCTCGACCGCCTCCTGCTTCGCAGCCTCCGGCGGCGAAGCATCGGCCTGCTGCATCACCGGGCCCGGCGCGAGATCGAGCTGCGTGGTCTGCGGGGCGGAGGTGACCGGCGACATGTCCACCATGATCGCGGGCAGCGTGATGCCCGGCGGGGTCAGCGGCCGATACCAGCTGATGGCAAGCGCGATGACAGCGGCATGCAGCGCGACGATCGCAATTGCAGACGAACTCCAGCGCAGCCCCTGGGCATCATCGGCCGTATCGTGCAGCGCATAGGCGTTCATGGGTTCAGCTTCGCCCGTCGAGCCCGACCAGCGCCACTTTCAGGTAGCCGGCGTTGCGCAGGAGGTTCATCACCTCCATCAGGTCGCCGTAGCTGACGACCTTGTCGGCGCGCAGATAGATCCGTTCGTCCTTGTGCCCCTTGGTGGCGGCATCGAGGGTTGCCGTGAGCGCGTCGCGGGCGATGATGTCTTCGCCGACCGCGACCGACAGGTCCGGCTTCACGGTGACGAACACCGGCTTGTCCGGGCGCGGCGCCGGTTCGATGGCGCTGGCAGGCAGGTCGACGCCGAGATCGACGGTGGCAAGCGGCGCCGCCACCATGAAGATGATGAGCAGCACCAGCATCACGTCGATGAACGGCGTGACGTTGATCTCGTGCACTTCCGCCAGATCGCCGGCGGCGGCAGCGCGCTTGCCGAGTCTCGCGCCCATGGCCTACTCCGCCGCCCGCGACAGCGTGAAGGCGCCGGTGTCGCGCTGGCGGCTGACCAGCAGCAGCACCTGCGCCGACGCATCGGTCAGCAGCGCGCGATAGGCTGCGATCGAACGCGCGAAATGATTGTAGATCACGACCGCGGGGATCGCCGCGACGAGGCCGAGCGCGGTGGCAAGCAGCGCTTCCGCAATGCCGGGTGCCACCACCGCGAGATTGGTGGTGTGCGCCTCGGAAATGCCGATGAAGGAATTCATGATGCCCCACACCGTGCCGAACAGGCCGACGAACGGCGCGGTGGCGCCGATGGTGGCGAGCACGCCGGTGCCGCGCGCGATCCGTTGCGACATCGCGGCTTCGACGCGCTCCAGCCGCAGCGCGATGCGCTCCTTCAGCCCGTCATCGACGATGCCGCGGGACAGCTTTGTCTCACGCGCGGCAGACTGGATGATCTGGGCGACGGCGTCGGACGCGCCATCGCTCGCTTGTTCGACCTCGGCAAGCGTGGTGTCGCTTTCGAGCAGGCGGACGCGGCGTTTGGCCAGCGATGCCTGCCGCCGCAGCTCGATGGTTTTGGCGAGCCACACCGTCCAGGTCACCAGCGAGGCAAAGGCCAATCCGATCATCACCGCCTTCACGACGATGTCGGATCCCATGAACATGCCCCAGGGCGACAGGTTGCGCGGCAGCAGCGCATTGTCGGCCGCGGCCAAAGCCGCGCCCGGCAACAGCGCGGCCACGCCGGCCAGCCGCCCTCCCCGTCCAGCGGATCTTTGTGTCGAGCAACGCCCGTTGCATGGCCGTCTCCTGCAAACAGAGATTTATGCCGCTTTGGCCGGTGCGATCCGCTCGGCCAGCGCCTTGAAACGTTCGAGCTGGTCGGCGCGCAACGCGCGCGTCTCGTCGCGGCCGACGAACACCTTGAACATGATGCCGCCATCGACATTGATGAAGGCGATGAAGGCCGAGGTCTTGCCCATGAAAGGACGTTCGACAAAGGCGACCGCGCCGCAGCGTTCGTGGCGCAGATGGCCATGCAACCCTTTCGGCTGCATCAGGTTGAAATAACCGCGGCCGACCTCGCCCGCGGGTATCGGGCCTGTGAATTCGAAGATCGCATCGTCGGTGTGAACGATCAGCGTCACCTCACCCCACTCTGCGATGTCGGTCATCGCGGCGGCAAACTCGCCGCCGCCGATCCGCACCATCGAATCCGGCAGCGCCTCGATCACCGCGCGCGGCGTCACCTTGCGCTGCCGCGCCACGTCCTCGATCACGGCGCCGGGATTTTCGGCCATATGCGCCCTTAGTTCGGCAAGCTCCGTGCTCAGCATGTCAGCCTCATCTCCTTGTTTGAGCTTGATCTCCGCGCAAACGCTTCGCGTTTGTCGCAGGGAAAACCGGTTTCCACTTTTCCGGATCATGCTCTAGGCCGCGGCGCTCGACTTGCGCTCGCTCTGGATCACCTCAAAGCCTTCGAACTTGGGATGGCCGAGATAGAGGCTCTCGCCGGTCTTGTTGTCGGCGCGGGCATGGGCGCGACGGAATTCCTCCGAACGGGTCCAGGCCTCGAACGCCGCCTTGTCGACCCAGGTGGTGTGCGACGAGTACAGCGTGTGATCGTCGGCGACGGGGCCCTTGAGCAAATGAAACTCGACAAAGCCCGCCATGTTGGAGAGGTAGGATTCCCGGGTCGCCCACACGGTTTCGAACGCCTGCTCGGCGCCGAGCTTCACCTGGAACCGGTTCATCGCGATAAACATCAAAAATTCTCCTTGGTTAGCGGCATGCATCCGTCATGGAGCGTGCCGTTTGAGTGGGGCAGAAACACGAACGCGCCAAAACCGCGCTGGAGCATCAGCGCGGTTCGGCGGCAACTGGATTTAAACCTGGGTCTTGCGGTCTATGCTCCACCAAAATAAATCTTCAAGCCGGCCTTGTAGACCCGGCCCGGCCCGGGGCTCGACCATAGCACGTCGTTCTGCGGCACGCCGTCGTTCGAACTGCCGGGGATGGCATAGGGCCGGTAGTACTGGTTCAGGAGATTGTCGATCGACGCGTGGAAAACAATGTCCTTGGTCGCGTTCCAGGTCAGATAGAGATTGACGAGGTCATACGAGGTCGCCGGCAGATAGAACCGGGGTATGTCGGTGTTGCCGGCAAAGTTCGACCACTGCAAGGCGAGGATCAGCGTCTTGTCGAGGAACCGCACGCCGGCCGTCGTCGTCACCTTGCGCGGGATGATGGTCGCAAGCCCGACACCGGTCTCCACATTTTTGCCGCGCATCACATGCCCAGCGACGCCGAAATACCACAAGCCCGCATCATACATCGCTTCAGCCTCGACGCCCTCGATCCGGGCATGCGCGATGTTCTGGTACTGGAAGAACTGGCTGAACGGGCCGAACATCGTCAGCACCGGCGGCGATGCCACGAGATCGATATAGTTGTCGACGTCGTTGCGGAACACGTTGAACTTGCCGCGGAAGCTGTCGGCCGCCGTGAAGATGTTGTCGTACTTCAGGTTGAGGCCGGCTTCCTTGTTCTTGCCGACCTCCGGCCGCAGGTTCGGATTGGGCAGGAAGCAGAACAATCCGGCGTTGCCGTCGGGGCAGACGAATATCGGCGGCCCGCCGCCGGTAGCATGGCTGCCGGCAATCAGCGTCTCGGTGATCGAGGGTGCGCGATAGCCTTCGGCATAGCTGACATAGGGCGTGAAGCCGGCCACCGGGGTCACGCCGACGGTGATCTTCGGCGAGAAGCGGTCGCCGCCGGTCGATATGTTCCTGGAGTCCAGGTCATAGCGGTCGTAACGGATCGCGCTCACCACTTCGAGCCAGCTCGAATAGTTGTTTTTCAACTGGACGAATCCGCCGGTCACCTCGCGGTGGCCGCCCGGCGTGGTAATGTTGGAGTTGCCGCGGGTGTCGGTCGTCTTCACGGTATCCTGGAAGCCGTCGAAGCCCACGGTCACCGCATTGCGCCAGTCGCCGAAATTGAAACGCGCCGTGTTGTAGACGTCGATACCGATGGTATCGAGGAAATAGCCACGCCGGTCGCCGACGCAGCCGGAAATGTTGTTGCCGGTGCCACCACCGCAGAAAGCCGCTCCCGCCGTGCTGTTATGATAGGTCTTGCGCTGATCGTTATCGGTGCGGTTGCCGTAGAGTGCCATGTGCCAGTCGAACAGCATGTCCTCCGGCTTCGAATATTTCCAGGTGATGGTGCCGGTGTAGTTCTTGGCATCGGACGCATAGACCGAGGAGCCCTGAAACAGGGCGCGCTGCGCGGCCGTCGCGACGGGGCCGCGGTTGAACTGGCCGATATTGTACTTGTAATCCTGGAAAATGCCGCCGAGCTTGACCTCATGCCCGTCAGCCGGACGGACCGTGATCTTGCCCATGCCGGCGGCGATCTCGTTGCCGGTGTTGCCGATCTCGGTGCCGGCGCCGTCCTTGTAATTGCCCTGGGTGCGGTAGAGCGCGCCGCCGAACACGTCGACATCGGGGGTGACGCGCACGCCGCCGAACACCGAGCCGAGTCCGCGATCCTTGTTGGTGCCGTAGGAGCCGGTCATGTCGACGCCCCATCGCTCGCCGGGCCGCAAGACGTCCTGGATGTCCTTGGTGCGGAACGAGACCACGCCGCCGATCGCGCCGGAGCCGTAGACGTTGGCGGTCGGGCCGCGCACCACATCGACGCTGCCGATCAGTTCGGGATCGAGGAAGAACGAGCCGTTGGCGTTGTGACCGGTGCGCTGGTAGTTCTGCCGCGCACCGTCGACGACGACAGCGACGCGGCCGAAGTCCTGCAGAGCCGCGGATGTTGATGACGGTGGAGGGATCGTCGCCGCGTTCCTGGAAGGTGACGCCGGGCACATTGTAGAAGATGTCGGACATGCGCTTCGGCTGCAGGCCCTGGATCTGCTCCAGCGTCACCACGGAAACCGGCGCCAGCGCGTCGATGGCGCGCTCTTCGGTCTTGGTGGCGGCTACCGTGATGGTGTCGAGCGACTGTACCGGCGTGCCGCCGATCTGCGCGCGCGCGTTCATCACCGGCGCCGAAGCCTGCGCTTCCTGCAGCGGCTTGGCGGGCTTGCGTTTGGCTTGCTTCTGTTTCTTCTGTTCGGACGCGCTGCCGGCCGCGTCCGCTTCAGCGGCCTGTGTGAAGGCGGGCGTTGAAGACATCAACGCCAATGAAAATACCGACGCGCCCAAAACCAAGGCGCGCGAATGCCTGACCCCGAAAGCCATGTGCCCCAACCTGTTCTTTAAGTCTCTTGGGTCTGGCTGGCGGGCGTCGCGCAACTTGCGCGGCTGCTTGCTGGCTACTACGTGTCGCGACCGGGCCACCCCGCACGTATCGCGTCCGTCTTGGTTACGTCGCAGTGCGGGAACCGTCAATTGCCGCCAGCCGCTCTTTATATCGATTGTAAACTGCGGCGGTTGGATTGCACGGCGATCGAATTGTACAAGGGTGCCGTCGCGAGAACTTTTTGGGGCTTAAAATAAAGAGATGGCAACGACTTCCGGAGATCAGGTTGGAGGCCCGGCAAAGTCGGCAGATAGTGCTCCTGCTGCAACACGTTCTGTCATCGTGAATGGCAACCGCATCGAGAGCCGCGACCTGTTTGCAGTCGAGCGCGAGATCATTATCTCGCACGGCGAGGATACGTATCGCCTGCGGCTGACCTCGCAAAACAAGCTGATCCTGACCAAGTGATTCCCCAATGACAATTTGTCGCACTGTTGCGCTGCTTCTTCCTTGCCGCCTGTTTGGGCACCAGCGGAGCCGCGTCCGCCGCCGGCGTCACCGTGCACGATGCGCGCGATCGTGACGTCACGATCAAGGATCCGGCGCGGATCGTTTCGATCGGCGGGGCCATTACCGAAATCCTCTATGCGCTCGGCTTCGATGACCGCCTGGCCGGCGTCAACTCGACCAGCCTCTATCCGGCCGCGGCGCTGCGCGACAAGCCCAATGTCGGCTACATGCGCCAGCTCTCGGCCGAGGGCGTGCTCGGGCTCAATCCATCGCTGGTGCTGGCGATGCAGGGGTCGGGGCCGAAGGAAACCATCGACTTGCTGGAAGCGGCCAAAGTGCCGCTGGTCATGGTGCCGGAGACGTTTTCCGAACAGGGACTGATCGACAAGATAAAGCTGGTCGGCCACGCCATGGGCGCCGACCCTCGCGCCGAGTGCCTGACCAGGGCGGTAGCAAGCGATCTGGCGCAGTTGCGCGAGTTGCGCGCCAAAGTGACAAAGCCGGTTCGCGTGATGTTCGTGATGTCGCTGTTGAACGGCCGCGCCATGGCCGCCGGCCAGAAGACCGCGGCCAACGAGATCATCAACCTGTCCGGCGCCATCAACGCGATCGACAGCTATGAGGGCTACAAGATCATCAACGACGAGGCGATCGTGGCCGCGAGGCCCGATGTCGTGCTCTCCATCGCGCGATCCCGTGACTCCGTCGACGCGGACGCGGTCTATGCGCATCCGGCCTTCGCCATGACACCGGTTGCAGCCAACAAGGCCTTCATCTCGATGGAGGGGCTCTATCTGCTCGGCTTCGGCCCGCGTACCGCGGCGGCCGCGCGCGATCTCTCCGTCAAGCTTTATCCGGCGCTGGCACCGCAGGCCGAAAAATTTGCGCCTGAGGCGCTCACCGCCAATTGCCGGCAATGAGCGCTGTTGCCGAAACAGCGCGGCGCCCGGCCCGAAGCCTACGTCCCGCCGCCTCGCTGACCATCGCGTGTCTGCTCATTGCGCTCGCCGGCGCTGCAACGATAGCACTCACCGTGGGTGCGGCCGGAATTCCACTCGCCCGGCTGCCGGCGGCGCTCGGCCTGTGGGGCGAGGCGCATCCGCAGATGGCGCGCGACCAGCTCGTGCTGTGGTCGATCCGGATTCCCCGCATCGCGGCCGCCGCCATGATCGGCGGCCTGCTGGCGGCATCGGGCGCCATCATGCAGGGGCTGTTCCGCAATCCCCTCGCCGATCCCGCGCTGGTCGGCGTTTCCTCCGGCGGCGCCTTTGCGGCGGCAGCGGCGATCGTCTTCACCGACAGCCAGATCGGCGAAAGCCTTCGCTTCATGCAGAACGAATTGCTGCCGCTCGCGGCATTCACGGGCTCGCTGATCACCACCGTGATCCTCTATTCCATCGCGAGCCGCGCGGGGCGAACGTCAATTGCGATTTTCCTGCTGGCGGGGCTTGCGATCGCGGCCATCGCCAATGCCGGCATCGGGCTCCTGGTATTCATCGCCGACGACCGCCAGCTCCGCGACATCACGTTCTGGCTGCTGGGCTCGCTCAGCGGCGCGACCTGGCCGAAGACGGCAACGCTGGCGCCGGTGCTGGGGCTGGCGCTGATCGCGTGCCTGTCGATCGCGCGCGGGCTCGACGTGCTGGTGCTCGGCGAGGCCGAGGCGTTTCACAGCGGCGTCGACGTCGAACGGCTGAAGCGGATCTCGATCGTGCTGGTGTCGGCGATGACCGGCGTCGCGGTCTCGGTGTGCGGCGTGGTCGGGTTTGTCGGCATCGTGGTGCCGCATCTGCTGCGGATGATGATCGGGCCGGCACACCGGCTGCTGCTGCCGGCCTCCGCCCTGCTCGGCGCCATCCTGATGGTGGGCGCCGATACGCTCGCCCGCACCATTGTCGCACCCGCGGAAATGCCGATCGGCATCTTGACCGCGGCGGTCGGCGCGCCGTTCTTCCTGGTGATCCTGTTGCGGCAGCGCGGACTGACCGGCCTATGACGATCCTTCAGGCCCAATCGGTTTCGATGCAGGTCGGCAACGCAAGGCTGGTCGATGGCATCGACCTCAAGGTCGACGCCGGCGAGATGATCGCCATCGTCGGGCCGAACGGCGCGGGAAAATCGACCTTGCTGCGGTTGATATCCGGTGACCTGCGCCCGACGGGCGGCGAGGTCCGGCTGAAGCAGCGCGCCCTCTCCGCCTATCCGCCGCGCGAGCTGGCGCTGCATCGCGCGATGCTGTCGCAGCATGTCAACGTCACCTTCCCGTTCACGGTCGAGGAGATCGTGCAGATGGGTGCCGGCGAGCGCAGCCGCGCCGCGTCGCAGCCGCTGGTCGAGGCGGCACTGCACGAAGTCGGGCTGGAAAGTTTCCGCGACCGGCAATTGCCGACGTTGTCCGGCGGCGAACAGCAGCGCGCGCATTTCGCCCGCGTGCTGGTCCAGCTTGCCTGCGGCGAGGCGCTGCACGGCCCGGGGCTGCTGCTGCTGGACGAGCCGACCTCCAGCCTTGACCTGCGGCACCAGATCGATCTCGTCGAAACGGCACGGCGGCGCGCGAAAAACGGCACCGCCGTGATCGCGATCCTGCACGACCTCAACCTCGCCATGCGCTTTGCCGACCGGATCGTGCTGCTGCACAAGGGAAGGCTTGCCGTCGACGGCGATCGCCGCAACACCATAACGGCGGAGACGATCCGGCGGATTTTTGAGGTGGACGTCGAGATCAGCCAGACCGGCGACGGCGTACCCTATCTGCTGCCGCAAACGATGCGGCCCGTGGCCCCGGCACCTTAGGCAGGCCGCATGGCGGCGTACTGGATCACCCGCCTTCGCGGATGATGAGGCGGAGGCTGCAGCAAACAAAAACAGCGCGGCAAACGCCGCGCTGTTTTGATTTTTGCGAGGCGCTTCGAGCTTACTGATAGATCTCGAACAGGCCCGCGCCGCCCTGGCCGCCGCCGATGCACATGGTCACGACACCCCACTTGGCCTTGCGCCGGCGGCCTTCCTGCAGGATGTGGCCGGTGAGACGCGCGCCGGTCATGCCGAAGGGATGGCCGATCGCGATCGAGCCGCCGTTGACGTTGTACTTCTCCGGGTCGATGCCGAGCTTGTCGCGCGAATAGAGGCACTGGCTGGCGAAGGCTTCGTTGAGCTCCCAGAGGTCGATGTCGTCGATCTTCAGGCCGTGACGCTTCAACAGCTTCGGCACGGCGAAGATCGGGCCGATGCCCATCTCGTCCGGCTCGCAGCCGGCCGAGGCCCAGGCGACGAAGCGGCCGAGCGGATTGAGGCCGCGCTTCTCCGCATCCTTGGCTTCCATCAGCACGACGGCGGCCGCGCCGTCGGAGAGCTGGCTGGCGTTGCCGGCGGTGACGTACTTGCCGGGACCCTTGACCGGCTCGAGCTTGGCGAGGCCTTCCATCGTCGTTTCCGGACGGTTGCACTCGTCCTTGTCGACGACATAGTCGACGATGCTCTCGGCCTTGGTCGCCTTGTCGACCATCTTCATCTTGGTCTTCATCGGGACGATTTCGTCCTTGAACTTGCTGGCCTGCTGGGCGGCGGCCATGCGGCGCTGCAACTCCAGCGAATATTCGTCCTGGTATTCGCGGCTGAGCTTGTAGCGCTCGGCGACGATATCGGCGGTGTCGATCATCGCCATGAAGATGTCGGGCGCTGCCTTCAACAGGTCCGGATCGATCAATTCCTTGGGCGAGCCGCCGCCGGGGATCGAGATGCTCTCGACGCCGCCTGCCACGATGCAATCAGAACCGTCCGAGCGGATCGAGTTCGCCGCCATCGCGATGGTCTGCAGGCCCGACGAGCAGAAACGGTTCACCGAAACGCCGGCGGTCGACTTCGGCAGGCCCGCGAGCAACGCAGCCTGACGGCCGATATTGGGGGCGCCATGCGCGCAATTGCCGAGATAGCAGTCTTCGACATATTCCTTGTCGACGCCGGCGCGCGCGACCGCGTGCTTGATGGCGTGGGCCGCCATGGACATCGGCGGGGTGATATTGAACCCGCCGCGGCCGGACTTCGCCAGGCCCGTACGTGCATAGGAAACGATGACGGCTTCACGCATTTTTTCTCTCCCTTTGAGCTGGCCGGTTGAGGCTCATATCGTACGAATTTCTTACCGAAGGCAACAAAAATACCGCCCGCCGGAAGCTTCGGCGAGCGGTATTTTGGCAGCTCACGGCTGCAGTATTTTTCGAAGGGGCCGGCTGTAATTTCCGCAGGGCGAAACTGTCGCGGCGAAATACCGTTCGTTCAGGCGGTGCGGCCCTGGCTCAGCACGAGGCGAAGCAATTCGGTCGCGTTCCGCGCGCCGACTTTCTTCATCAGGCTGGCGCGGTAACCCTCGATGGTCCGCGAGCTCAGGCCCAGCCGACGCGCGGCCTCCTTGTTGGTTTCGCCCGCAGCGATCCGCGCCAGCACTTCGCGCTCACGGCGGGTGAACGGTTCGCAGCCCGGCACGTGCAGCGACAATTCCGCAATGTTGTCATTGGCCGGCCCGGCATCGATTGCCGCGTCGACGCGGTCGACGATATCGCCGCTGCTGAACGGCTTTTCGATGAAATCGAAAGCGCCGCTCCTGATGGCGTCGACCGCCATCGAGATATCGCCATTCGCGGACGTGACGAAGATCGGCGCGGGAAAGTTTTCGGCGCGAAGCTTTTTGAGAGTGTCGAGCCGGGAACAATCGGCCTTGCGCACTTCCAACAACACGCAGACCGGAATGCGGGTCCTCACCTGCGACAGCAGCGCGGCGCTG
The DNA here is from genome assembly GCA_963731915.1 of uncultured Alphaproteobacteria bacterium. GTDB lineage: Bacteria > Pseudomonadota > Alphaproteobacteria > Rhizobiales > Xanthobacteraceae > Bradyrhizobium. The sequence goes on along the minus strand of CAVSXQ010000043.1, from coordinate 48,041 downwards.
TCGGCAAAGCAGATGACGTCATAGCCCGCCTCCTGCAACGCGCCCGACAAGGTTTCGCGCGCAGCTGCGTCGTCGTCGATGACAAATACTTCCGCCCGGGAAGTTGATTTCCACGGCATGGCTTTCGTGCCCTAGCAAAAAATTAATTTCCAATTGCCGAAACGCCGATCGTGCACGGTTGAGCGGAAACAGCCGTCGAACCCGGTGCGGACCATCGCGGCCAGTCGCCCCAGGCGGCGGCCTCTCGCATCTCGTCCACGTATTTATCCGGATGTTCCATTCGTCATTTGACCGATCGGGACAAATATTTTACATTTGGGGACATCGAGGTGCATGCCCGCCATGAGCGTCCTGATACGCAGCGCAACCCTGACGCACTACCCGGAGGTTGCCCGATCCGTCGGCCTCGATCCGCAGGCGATGCTGCGCAAGGTCAGGCTGCCGCTGGCGTGCCTCGAACGCCCCGATGTGCGAATTGCGGTGGCAACCGTCCGCCGGCTGCTGGAGACTTCCGCCGAGGCCTCCGGTGTCGAGGAGTTCGGCCTGCTTCTCGCCGAACGCGGCGCCCTTTCCAACCTCGGCCCGGTAGCGCTGATCGTTCGCGAGCAGCCGACCATTGGCGAGGCGCTGAAGGCGCTGGCGCGCTTCAGCCATATCCACCATGAAGGAATGCGGCTGTCGATCGAGCAGGACGACGATGTCGTTACCCTTGCCATCCTGCTTCGCGGCGGACTGCGGCGCGCGCCGCGCCAGTCAACCGAGATGGCGCTGGGCAGCCTGCACCGGATCATCCGGACGCTTGCCGGCGACGAGTGGCGGCCGCTCGAGGCGCACCTGGCCTATCCGCCCCCGCGCCGCCAAAGATATTACCGCAGCTTCTTCGGATGCCCGATCGTCTTCAATTCCGAAATCGACGCTATCCTGATCTCCGCGCGCGACCTCGAGCGTCCGATCCCATCGGCGCAACCGCTGATCGCGCGATATCTGCAGAAGCGTGTCGAGGCGATCGGCGAGCGGCCGCGGCGATGGGATGAACGGGTGAGTGAAGTGGTCCGCTCCCTGTTCGCGACGGGAGATTGCAGCGTCGAACGCGTCGCCGAACATTTCGCCTGCAACCGGCGAACCATCCACCGCCACCTCGCCGAATGCGGCACAACCTTCTCCGAGATCCTCGATACCGAACGCGCCGATCTCGCGCTGCGGCTGATCGAGGACCGCAGCCGCCCGCTGGCCGGCATCGCGGGCATGCTCGGCTTCTCGGCGCAGAGCGCGCTGGCGCGCTGGTTCAAGGGACGCTTCGGCTACAGCATCACCGAATGGCGCACCGGCGTGCGGGAGCGAACGCTCGCCGCCGTCGGGCGCTGGTGAACCGCAGCCGCCCCTGCTCCAGCGTCAGCCGCCCGGCGTCATGACGACGCCCTTGTCCTTGGGCCAGCGAACGCGCCATGCGAAGGCGATGTCCTTTACCTCGCCCGGCTTGGCCTCGAACGCCCATTCCAGCACGCCGCGCTTGTCGCGCAGGTTGGTGGTGGTGGGCGGCGTGGTCGAGGACAGCATCTCGACCTGGATTTCCTCGTTCTCGCTGACCGGCAACTGGTCCTCGATGGCGATGCGCAGCGGGAAATCGTGGCCATTGCGCACGGAGGTCTTGAAGGCGCGCTCGTCGGTCTTCGACGTGGTCACGATCAGGCCGGCCGAACCCTCGTTGCGCTTGAGCACGGTACGCTCGATCTTGACCTTGTCGTCGGCGCCGAAACCGAGCCGCACGGTTTCGTCCTTGCTCGCCCCCGCCATCCTGCCGCGGCCGACAAACACGCCGTCACGATAGATCGAGACCCGGCCCGGCAGCAGCGGGGCGTCCTCGCTTTGCTTGAAGCTGGCTTCGAGGAATGCGGTGGGATTGATCACCGGCACGGAACGGACGAGGAGATCGGGCGCGATGGTGGCGGTGGCAATGCGCAATGCCTTGGCGCCTTCGCTGGCGCCGACACTGACACGGCCCGGAATTTTGAATGTGACCTGGAAGCCGCTGACTTCGACCGTGGCCTGCTGCTCTTCGGCGGCCTTCGATTCGGCCGCGACCGGTGCCGCCGGCGCCGCTTGTCGCATCGCGCGGGGCTGCGCCGTATCCGAGGCGCTTCCTGCGGCAAGCGGCCGCGGCGGTTGCGGATATTGCACGATCAGCGAATTCAGTTCGGGCGCGCTGCCGCCGCGCGCGGTCCGCACCGTTGAGACGCCGAGAGTGACGTTCGACCAGTCCTCGCCGGTGTTCTGGGTGATTTCGGCGCGGCGCACCAGTTCAAGCGCGGGTTTTCTGTCCTTGGCGCCGGTATCGAGGCGGGCGTCGTAGAGCGGCGCCCAGCGTGCATTCCTGACGGCATACGTGACGCGCAGCGTCGCCTTGGTCGCCACAGCCGCGGCAAGCTCGACACGGACTTCGAGCTTGTTCGGCGGCTTGACCGCGCGGTCGGATTCAAGCCGCGCGATCTCGCGGTCGATCTCGCGCTGCTTGCGCTGGGCGTCACGGATGGCGGTATCGGCGCTTGCCACTTCCTCGGAGACCGCGGCAAAGGCGGCGCGCCATTCGGTGAGCGGACGCGCCTCGCCCTTTTCGCCCAATCCCGCCGGCGAGGTTTCGGCAAAACGCTCGGCGAATTTGCGGCGCGCGCCGGCGGCGTCAATCGCGCCCTGCCAATTGGCGCGCTCGTCCTTCAAGGCTTCAATGCGCTTGTCGATTTCGGAGAGATTGACCGGCGGCACGGGCCGCGGCGGTTTTGTATCGATCGCGCCGATCGTGAGTTTGGCGCCGCCCTCGCCTTCAACGCGCAGCGAGGACGGATCCAGCGCCAGCGGAAAATCCTTGGCCACCAGCGTGGTGTCGCCGGCGGGAATGTCGAGCGCGATGACGCGGGTGACACTGGCGCCGTCGGGATACACGGTGACGGCATCGACCGCCGAGGTGACGTCGAGGTCGGCCGCCCAGGCCGGCATCGTGGCAAAGGCCGCCAGAACAACCAGACTAGTCGAGACAAGACTATTTGCGATCCTCCGCTTCTTCTGAGCATGATCTCGTCGGAAAACCGGTACCCACTTTTCCGGTCTGCTCAAGCGCGCCAAAGCAGGCGCGAAAGCCGCGCCCATCAATGATGAGACGCGGCGAACGAGGAACCGGTTCGATTGGGGTTTTGGTGGGGCATCGTTGCGGCAACGCCGGGGCGGACCCTCCCCTTCAGGGGAGGGTCAATCCGCACCTAGAACGCCAGCGCCTTGGCCTGCTTGACCTGCGGCAGCTGCTGCACCTTGGCCAGCACATCGGCCGGTATCTGGCCGTCGATTTCGACCAGCGCGATGGCGTCGCCACCCTGCTTGACGCGGCCGAGATGGAAGGTGGCGATGTTGAGTTTGGCATCGCCCAGCAGGCTGGCGAAGGCACCGATGAAACCCGGCTTGTCCTCGTTGGTGACGTAGATCATCGACTTGCCGAATTCGGCGTCGATCCGGATGCCCTTGATGTCGACCAGCCGCGGCTTGCCGTCGTGGTAGACGGTGCCCGCCACCGAGCGCTCCTGCCGCTCGGTGGTGACGGTGACCGTGATCAGGCTCTCGTAATCGCTCTGCGCCGCGCGCACGATCTCGTCGACCACCATGCCGCGCTCCTTGGCGACGACCGGCGCGGAGACCACGTTGACGTCGCCCAGCATCGGCCGCAGCAGGCCCGACAACACGGCCGATGTGATCGCCTTGATCTTCATCTCGGCGACGTGGCCTTCATAGGTGATCTGGACTTTCAAGATGCCGCTCTCGGTCAGCTGGCCGGCGAACGAGCCGAGCTTTTCGGCAAGCTCGATGAACGGCCGCAGCTTTGGCGCCTCTTCCGCCGTGATCGAGGGGAAATTCACCGCATTCGAGATCGCGCCGGTCAGGAGATAATCCGACATCTGCTCGGCGACCTGAAGCGCGACGTTCTCCTGCGCCTCGGTGGTGGCGGCGCCGAGATGCGGGGTGCAGATCACATTGGGATGGCCGAACAGCACGTTCGACGTCGCCGGCTCCTCGACGAACACGTCGAAGGCGGCACCCGCGACATGCTTCGCGTTCAGCGCATCGACCAGCGCCTGCTCGTCGACCAGGCCGCCGCGGGCGCAATTGACGATGCGCACGCCCTTCTTCATCTTCGCGATCGCCGCAGCGTCGAGGATGTTTTTGGTCTTCTCGGTCAGCGGCGTATGCAGCGTGATGAAATCGGCGCGCTTGAGCAACTCATCGAGATCGACCTTTTCGACGCCAATGTCCTTGGCGCGCTCCGGCGACAGGAACGGATCGAACGCGATCACCTTCATCTTCAAGCCGAGCGCGCGATCGGCGACGATCGAGCCGATATTGCCGCAGCCGACCACGCCCAGCGTCTTGCCGGTGATCTCGACGCCCATGAAGCGGTTCTTCTCCCACTTGCCGGCCTGGGTCGAGGCGTCGGCCTGCGGAATCTCGCGCGCCAGCGCCAGCATCAGGGTGATGGCATGTTCGGCGGTCGTGATCGAATTGCCGAACGGCGTGTTCATCACGATGATGCCCTTGGCCGTAGCGGCGGGAATTTCCACGTTGTCGACGCCGATGCCGGCCCGGCCGATCACCTTCAGCCTGGTCGCCCTGGCGATGATCTTTGCGGTCGCCTTGGTGGCGGAGCGGATCGCAAGGCCGTCATAATTGCCGATGATCTCGGCGAGCTTGTCCTTGTCCTTGCCGAGATTGGGCTGGAAATCGACATCGACGCCGCGGTCTTTGAAGATCTGCACGGCGGCGGGAGACAGCGCGTCGGAAATGAGAACTCTGGGCTTGGACATTGGATGTGATCCTTTGGAATATCGGGGGCGTGTCCCGGCCGAAGCGCCGCTTGGCGCGTAGAGCCGGGACCCATGCTTCGTGCTGTGTTGATGGGTCCCGGCTCAGACTTGGCCGGGACACGAAAGAGGAATCAAGCTGCCTTCGGCAGCGCGGCTTGATTTCGGCAAAGGCCCAGTCGATCCACTGCGTCAGCAGCTCGACATCCCTCGCCTCGACGGTGGCGCCGCACCAGATGCGCAGGCCCGCCGGCGCATCGCGGTAATACGCAAAATCGTAACCGGCGCCTTCCTTCTCCACCAGTGCGACGAGCTTCTTCGAGAAGTCGGCTTGCGCGTCCGCCGTGAGCGAGGTGATCGCTGGATCCGTGAACTTCAGGCACACCGAGGTGTTGGAGCGGGTCGCCGGATCCTTGGCGAGGAAGTCGATCCACGGCGTCTTCGCCTTCCAGTCGGCGAGCACCTTTGTGTTGGCGTCGGCGCGCGCGATCAGCGCCTTGAGGCCGCCGACGGATTTTGCCCAGTTCAGCGCGTCGAGATAATCTTCCACGCACAGCATCGACGGCGTGTTGATGGTCTCGCCCTCGAAGATGCCTTCGTTGAGCTTGCCGCCCTTGGTCATGCGGAAAATCTTTGGCAGAGGCCAGGCCGGCTTGTAGGTCTCGAGCCGCTCCACCGCGCGGGGGCTCAGCACCAGCATGCCGTGCGCGGCCTCGCCGCCGAGCGCCTTCTGCCAGGAGAAGGTCACGACGTCGAGTTTTGGCCAGTCGAGCGGTTGCGCAAACGCCGCAGACGTCGCGTCGCAAATGGTGAGGCCTTCGCGCTTCGCGCTGATCCAGTCGGCGTTCGGCACGCGCACGCCTGAGGTCGTGCCGTTCCAGGTGAAGACGATGTCGGAGGCCGGATCGGCCTTGGAGAGATCGGGGATATCACCGTAGCCGGCGTGCAGCTTGGTGACGTCCTTCAGCTTCAATTCCTTGACGATGTCGCTGACCCAGCCCTCGCCGAAGGATTCCCAGGCGATGGTGGTGACGGGCCGCGCGCCGAGCAGCGACCACAGCGCCATCTCGACCGCGCCGGTATCGGACGCCGGCACGATGCCGATCTTGTAATTGGCGGGGACCTCAAGCACTTCGCGCGTCAGTTCGATCGCGAGCTTGAGCTTTGCCTTGCCGATCTTCGCACGGTGCGAACGACCGAGGGCTGCGTCCTTGAGATTTTGGGGATTCCAGCCGGGGCGCTTGGCACAGGGGCCGGAGGAAAAATGCGGCACGTTCGGCCGCGAAGCGGGCTTCGCTACGGTCATCATCTATCCTTCCAGATAGTAAGCCTCCCGTTGGGGGGAGGTGTCCCGCCGCGGTCATTAAGGGAACCGCCCGGAATTGTCAAGGAACTTTGTGGGTGGGATCAGGTATGATCTGGGAGATCACGGGCGATTGATCGGCCGCACGCTCTTCCTGCGCGGCCGGCGCCGATTGCTCCGAGAGCAATTCCGCTGCGTCCACAACGAGCTTGGCCGCCTTGCGTCGGCTGGCGACCGTGAGAATGCGCCGTTCGTCAGCGAGCACGACGTACTCGCTACCGATCCTTGCGATCGAATAAGTATTCATTTTGAAAATCCCCGGGGGCTGCGCTGGCGGACGGGATAAGCAACAGCCGTGTGGTCGTTCCGAGGCGATAATATTACGAAGCACCGGCTGGTTTACCGCTTGTTAACGGGATTGCGGAGTCGGAACTACCGCAGGCATTCACCGCGCCGACGCGCAACCTTACCGTACGCATCAGAACCGCAACGTCATCCCGACATGGCTGCGCGCAAATCCGAGCCGCTCGTAAAACCGCTGCGCATCGACGCGGGTGTGATGGGTGAGCAGCTCGACCAGCTTGCAACCTTTTGCGCGTGCTTCGGCGACGGCCCATTGCACCAGTTGCTCGCCGATGCCGTGGCTGCGGCGGCTCGAGGCGACACGGACGTCCTCGATCAGGGCGCGCGAAGCACCCTGCGAACTCAGTCCGGGCAGGATGCAGAGTTGCAGGCAACCGACCACCGCCCCGCCCTCTTCCGCGACCACGAGCTGGATATTCGGATCGCGGTCGACCCTCTCGAACGCCTTGAAATAGGATTCCGGCAACGGATCCTCGATCCGCTCGCGCGCGCCGCCGAGCGCGTCGTCCGCCAGCATGAGGACGATGGCGCCGACGTCGTCGCGGCGGGCGCGGCGGATGGTGACGGATGCGGCCATCGCACTAGCTTGCGGGCGGCAGACCAAGCGCCCGCTCGCTCTCGCCGATCCAGCGCCGCAACGAGGCATAGCCGTCGAGATGGAAGCCGCCCTCATGCGCGACGCGCGTATAGGCAAGCAGCGAAACGTCGGCGAGCGATACCGCATCGCCGACCAGGAACCGCGTCGCGGCGAGGTGATGCTCCATCCGCGCCAGCGCGGCATAGCCGCGCTTGACCTTCTCGGGATCGAGATCGGAGGCCGGCTTGCCGAGATAGACCATCATGAAGCGGCACACCGCGATATAGGGCTCGTGGCTGTATTGCTCCCAGAACAGCCATTCGTCCATCTTGGCCGCCGCAAAGGCGTCGCCGGGGATGAGAGCGCTGCCGCGGGCGAGATAGCGGATGATGGCGTTGGATTGCGCCAGCGTGCGGCCGTCGTCGAACTCGACGGTTGGAACCTGGCCGGCGCTGTTGAGCTTCAGGAACTCGCTGGTGCGCGACTCGCGCTTCATGGTATCGACGTCGATCCAGCGATAGGGCAGCGCGAGATGGTCGCAGACCCATTTCACCTTAAGGCAATTGCCGGAATTGGTATCGCCGTAGACCTTCATCGATGCACCCCCCGCTTGGCGAGGCGACATCGGAACAGCCGCGCTATTTCATGTCAAGACGGGTGCCGACTTACGGTCAGAACTTGTAGCCGATACCGAAGCGCACATTGTTCATCGAAATCGTAGTTTCCTTGACCTTCAGGAACTTGATGTATTCCCACTCCCCGCGCAGGAACACGCTGCCCCACAGCATGTACTCCATACCGAGACCACCGGTCCAGCCGCCGACGAAGCTGTTGGTTCTCGTCTCGGCGGCGGTCTGCGAAAGCGAAGGAATGGATGAAAAGACCGGCGGAAGCGAGAAGGTCGTGACGTTGCCGAAAGCGTCAATCGTCGATACCACTTCGTCATCCCGCAGCACGACGTTGGTGCTCACCGAGCGCGCGATATGCATGCGGCCCACCGCCAGGCCTCCGAAAACATAAGGCATGAAATTGCCGGTAGCCCAGCCGGCACGGCTGCGCAACGTCACGACGTCCTTGATCTCCACCGAGGCGGCGCCCGTCAAGCTTGTATTGTAAGTGTAGGTGTGGCCGGGCGGCGGGATGGTGCCTGGAGGGTTGACGATGCCAAGCGCGATCGTACCCGTCGACGAACTCTTGGCATTGTTGAAATAATTGTAGTTGGCCTCGAATCCGAAGACAACGTCTTCCCACTGCCAGTTGCGGCCGACAAAGGCACCGATGTTCCAAGCCTGCATGTGATTCTTGCTCAGGAGCGACCAATCCGAGGTCGGCTGCTGGATAACGCTATTGCGAAAGATGTAATTGGTCAGCGCGACGACGCTGCGGCTGAAATCGACATCGGCTGAGGTGTAGCCGACCTGTCCGCCGGCGTACCAGCCGTCCCAGTTCCTGGATACAGAGCTGAGGGTGGGAGCCAGACTGCCGCGCAGAACCGGCAGGTCCGGCGCATCGGCCGCTTGCGCGCCGAACGCCACCCCGATCATCGCCGTCGCCAGCACCAGCCTACGCATCGCAACGCTCCATCAAACTCGCTAACTCACGCGCTGATCATCGCCTGTTAACCTTAACCAATCGTTGTCGCCGGCCATGTTTGCGGCGATCTCGTTGTCGAAAACGCGTGCGTCGCCGCGCAACGCAAAACGGCGCGGGAGCAATCCCGCGCCGTCAGCCTCGTTAACAAATCGGAAGGTCGATTAACCCTTGCGCATCAGCGGCGGCGCATAGACCGGCGGGCTCGAGAGATCCCAGCGCACGCCGAGCTTGAGGTCGTGCGAGGTGATGCTCTTGAAGGTCATCGGGTTGTTGACGTTGTTGACGCCGTCGAAGGTCCGGAGGTCGCCGGTCAGGCCGTCACCCATGTCGAGGTAGCGATAGGCGAGTTCGACGGTGAAGTTTGGCGTGACCTTGTAGGCGACACCGGCATGCAGCGCCCAGGCCAGATTCCACTTCGAGTAGTTGTCACCGAAGCCCAAGCCTGGCCACCGGAGGAGCGCCGCTGATGCGATGCCCTGGTCAGTAAAGTTGGCGATCGAAACCCGGCACCACCGACACCGGCGCCGATGAACGGGTCATGCACCACCAGGTGCCGAGATCGACATAGGCGTTGCCGAGAACGACCCATTCCTTCTTGGTAGCATGATAAGTGTCGGTACCGACGCCGCCCGCGTAGGTAAGCGATCCGTTCCAAAGAATTGCGAATTGCCCCGATATTCACCAGTGATGTCAGCGCGGAACCAGTTGTTGACCTTGTAGCCGACGCCGAGGCCGAAGATGCCCGCGGTGCCGAAGCTGTTGTTCTGCACCGACGAGGTGTTATCGCGGTATCCAGCACGTTGTTCAGGCGACTGACGCGCTGATTGCTGAAGCCGATATCGCCGCGCAGTACCAGCCGCCGAAATCTTCGACCACCGGGGGCGGCGCGTACATTGGAGGGGGCGGCGCAATCGCCATGTCAGCGGCAAACGCCGCCGAGGAAATCAGGCTGGCAGCACCGGCCGCGATGAGAGACTTCACGCTACGCATTGTCTTCGTCCTTTTGTCCGGTGAGGCAGACAGGACGCCTCACATCAAAAACTCACAGCCGGGACGATGGCACCAAATTCTTAAGCGGCGCTTAACCCTAATTTTTAAGGTTGATATTTTCTCACCACGCTCTCGCGCCTACGCGCGCAGTGATGCATTCGCAGCACAGCAAAGATGGCGAACACGCCATCAGTTGCTAACGATGTGTGACGAAAGCGCCCTGCGGCGGCCGCAAGCTTTAACGAAAGCTTACCGCGCTGCGCCTAACCTGCCGGCATCTTCGGCAGGAACACGGCGAGCAGGCCGAGCGCCGGCAGGAAGGCGCAGAGGTGATAGACGAAGCCGATCGAGGTGTGGTCGGCAAGTTTTCCCAGCACGGCTGCGCCGAGACCGCCGATGCCGAAGGCGACGCCGAAGAATACGCCGGAGATCATGCCGAAGCGGTGCGGCATCAGTTCCTGTGCAAACACGATGATCGACGACGTCGCCGACGAGAGGATCAGGCCGATGAATACGGTGAGCACCGCGCTGCCAACCAGGCCGGCATAGGGCAGCGCCAGCGTGAACGGCAACGCGCCGAGGATCGAGAACCAGATGACATATTTGCGGCCAAAGCGGTCGCCGAGCGGCCCGCCGAAAAACGCGCCCGCTGCGTTGGCGGCGAGGAAGATGAACAGATAGAGCTGCGCTGCCTGCGTCGACACGCCGAACTTGTCGATCAGATAGAAGATGTAATAGCTCGACAGGCTCGAGACATAGAGCTGTTTTGAGAACAGCAGCGCCACCAGCACGCCGAGCGCGATCTTCACGCGGCGCGAATCCGGATGGTCCGGATGAAACTCGACCGTGGCTGCTTTCTTGCCGGCGACCTGCGGCCTGTACCAGACGCCGATCCGCCACAGCGTCACGATCGCCACAAACGCGATGATCGAGAACCAGGCGATGCTGGGCTGGCCGAACGGCACCACGATCAGCGCCGCCAGCACCGGCCCCATCGAGGTGCCAAAGCTGCCGCCGAGCTGAAACACCGATTGGGCAAAACCGTAGCGCCCGCCCGAGGCAAGCCGCGCGATCCGCGCCGACTCCGGATGGAACACCGCCGACCCAAGTCCGACCAGCGACGCCGCAATCAGGATGATGCCGTAATGATGGGCGACCGACAGCAGCAGCAAACCGAAGAAGGTAAAGCCCATGCCGATCGCAAGCGAGAACGGCTGCGCCTTCCTGTCGGTGAAATGCCCGACCACAGGCTGCAGCAGCGACGCCGTGAACTGGAACGCCAGCGTGATCATGCCGATCTGGGCGAAGTCGAGCGCGTAATTATCCTTCAGGATCGGATACACCGATGCGATCAGCGACTGCATGGTGTCATTGAGGAAGTGCGAAAAACTGATTCCGGCCAGCACGATATAGGCCGGCCCCGCCTTGACCGGCGAAGCCGGCGCAAGCTCGGGCACCACCACCGGCGCGGCGAGCGCTTCTTCCGAGACGATGACGGGCTTGTTCAACGGATCATCCTTGCGGGAATCGCGAGCGAGGCACGGCCTTAGCTACGCCGCGCGGGCCTTGCCGACCAGCATCATTAGATTATGGCTGCGATGCAATCCGCGCGTTCAGGCGGCGGCCTGGCCGAGCGCGCTGACGATATTGTCGACCACTTCCTCGACCAGGATGCGGTCGTCGCCCTCACCCATCACGCGGATCACCGGCTCGGTGCCTGAGGGGCGGATCAGCAGGCGGCCATGGCCGTTGAGGCGTTTTTCGCCGGCATCGATCGCCGATTTGACGTCGGCATCGTCAAGCGGCTTGCCGCTGCGGTAACGCACGTTCTTGAGGATCTGCGGCAGCGGATCGAATCGGTGGCAGACTTCCGACACCGGACGGCGAAGCTTCTGCACCACCGCCAGCACCTGCAGCGCCGCGACAAAACCGTCGCCGGTGGTGGCGTAATCGGACAGGATGATGTGGCCGGAGGGCTCGCCGCCGAGATTGTAGCCGCCCTTTAGCATTTGTTCGAGCACGTAGCGATCGCCGACCGGCGTGCGCACCAGCTCGATGCCCTGGCGCTCGAGAAAACGCTCGAGCCCGAGATTGGACATCACGGTGGAGACGATGCCGGGCTTGGCGAGGCGGCCTTCTTCCTTCCAGCTTTGCGCGATCACCGCCAGCAACTGGTCGCCATCGACGACATGGCCGCGCTCGTCGACCAGGATGACGCGATCGGCGTCGCCATCGAGCGCGATGCCGATGTCGGCGCGCATCTCGCGCACCTTCTTGCTCAGCGCTTCCGGCGAAGTCGAGCCGCATTCCTTGTTGATGTTGAAACCGTCAGGCTCGACACCGATCGAAATGACATCGGCGCCCAGTTCCCACAGCGCTTCCGGCACCACCTTGTAGGCGGCGCCGTTGGCGCAGTCGATCACCACGCGCAGGCCATCGAGCGAGAGGTCGCGCGGCAGCGTGCGCTTGGCGAATTCGATGTAGCGGTCATGCACGCCGTCGATGCGGCGGGCGCGGCCGAGACTGGCGCTCTGCGCCAGGCGGCGGTCGATTGGCTCGTCGAGCAACTGCTCGATCTGTTTTTCGACGTCGTCGGAAAGCTTGAATCCCTGCGGGCCGAAAAGCTTGATGCCGTTGTCCTCGAACAGATTATGCGAGGCCGAGATCATGACGCCGAGATCGGCGCGCATCGATTTGGTCAGCATCGCCACCGCCGGCGTCGGCATCGGGCCGAGCAGCAGCACGTCCATGCCGACCGAGGTAAAGCCAGCGACCATCGCGTATTCGATCATGTAGCCGGACAGCCGCGTGTCCTTGCCGATGACGACGCGATGGCGATGCTCGCCGCGCTGAAACACCAGACCGGCCGCCTGCCCCACCTTGAGCGCGAGCTCCGGCGTGATCAGCCCATTGGCGCGGCCCCGAATCCCGTCGGTACCGAAATATTTGCGGCTCATATGACCCCCCGGCGCATTTCGGGAGCTTCTCTGCCATCCCGGCAAGAAGCCTCGAACGCCCGCCATCATAGCGTGCCGGCGGTTATAATCCCTGCGGCGCTAAAATGGCTTCAAAAAATATGATGAATCATTACCGGCAAAACGAGCCGCCGGCAATGACCTAATCTATTGTTATTACTTGAATTATTCTGGCAACCGGGGCACGGGCGGGCAAGTTTCAGCCCTTGCGCCGGACGTGGCGGTCGGCCTTTGAGGGCGGCGGCTGGGTGACATTGACGGGGTCGGAGCCCGGAAAGGTCTCCTCCAGCCCCTCCTCCAGCGCCTCGTCTAGGCGGCGCTTTTCGGCGTCGTCAGCATCTTTGGGGTGAGAAGTTCGTCCGGTCATGGCTGTCCCCTCCGGCTGGTTCCGCACATCGATTTGGCGGATGGCTCAAGCGTGCTAGATGACAATCAAAGCCGCCAATACAAGCCGGGAACGTCCATGAAGCACATCACCTGCATCGAAGATCTGCGCCAACTGCACAAGCGGCGCGTGCCAAAGGCGTTCTTCGACTATGCCGACCGCGGCTCCTATACCGAGGACACGCTGCGCGCCAATTTCGACGATCTGCAGCAGATCAAATTCCGCCAGCGCATTCTGGTCGACGTCTCCAAACGCGATCTCTCCACCAACATCCTTGGCGAGCCGGCGGCGATGCCGCTGATCCTGGCGCCGGTCGGACTGCTCGGCATGCAGCATGGCGACGGCGAGATTCATGCCTGCCGCGCCGCGCAGGCCGCCGGCATCCCCTTCACCCAAAGCACGATGTCGATCTGCTCGATCGAGGACATCGCGGCCGCCGTGCAAAAGCCGTTCTGGTTTCAGCTCTATGTGATGAAGGACCGCGGCTTCATCAAATCGCTGATCGAGCGCGCAATCGCCGCCAAATGCAGCGCGCTGGTTTTGACCGTCGACCTGCAGGTGATCGGGCAGCGCCATCAGGACATCAAGAACGGCATGACGGTGCCGCCGGAATGGTCGCTGTCGAAGCTGATCGATTTTGCTTCAAAGCCGGCCTGGGTGTCGGGCGTGCTGCGCGGCAAGCGCCGCACCTTTGGCAATCTCATCGGCCATCTCAAGATGAGCGATGACATCACGGCGTTGTCGGCCTGGATCAATACGCAGTTCGACACCACGCTGAGCTGGAAGGACATCGACTGGATCCGCAGCATCTGGCCGGGCAAGCTGATCCTCAAGGGCATTCTGGACATCGAGGATGCCGAGCTCGCGGTCAAGACCGGCGCGGAGGCGCTCGTGGTGTCCAACCATGGCGGCCGCCAGCTCGACGGCGCGCCCTCATCGATCGAAGTGCTGCCGGAAATCGTCGATGCCGTCGGCTCGCAGATGGAAGTGATGTTCGACGGCGGCATCCGCTCCGGCATGGACGTGATGCGCGCGCTCGCGATGGGCGCAAAGTCCTGCATGATCGGGCGGGCTTATGCCTACGGGCTCGGCGCCGGCGGCGAAGCGGGCGTGGCAACGGCGATCGAGATCCTCGCCAAGGAACTCACCACGACGATGGGGCTATGCGGCGTGAACACCATTGCCGAGATCGACGAGCGGGTGCTGGCGAATTGACGACTAGTCGTTCGCCGTTCCGGGATGGTGCGCCGGCACCAGACCTCAGATGCGCAATTGCTTCCGTTTATCGGCGACACCGCGTCCCGCCGAGATAATTCCTGCGGCAAAAATGCACGACAATCGATCTTACGTGTGTAAAATATCTTACACAACTCAAGCTTGATCGCAGGGTATTGTCAGGCGTCACTCTTAAAGGGGAGAAGGTGATGTCTCACGGTCGCGCATTTTCGCTCACACTAACGCTCGCTTGCTACTTCCTCTCTACCGGCCAGAATGTTGCGCAGGATCTGCATCCGGCGCTGAATAATCCGGACAAGTTTGCCTGGGGCCTGTTCGTCGCGATCAATCACCCTGCCGACCTCAACGCCGAACGCGGCACGCCGGACAAGAACAAGAAGCTCGGTGACCCCGGCGTTACGGTCTGGGAAACATGGAAGCTTGCCAGGACTGAAGTGTTCTTGCCGAACGCCTGCAAGCCGTCGGATTGGAAGGCGGCTCCGCCGGCTCCCTTGGCCGTCGCCGCGCTCGCGCCACGCTTCGCCAGCCCGCGTGCGAGCGCTCTGCAGGCCAAGATCTTTGATCCACCGAAATTCAGCGAAGACGCCGCCCGGACGGTGGGATCATCGGTCGAGCGCAGCAATCTTGAGCCGGCAAACCTCGCGCTGGCGCGCACATTCTGCTCCGGCTGATCCTTCTCCAGTCGTCGACGCTGAAGAGCTTGGCAACGAGACGCGCCTGAACAAGGAAGCCTTCCAGTTCGTCGTCGACAAGAATTTGTTCAGCATCGAGGGGCAGGAAGACTTCCTGGACAAGAACCTAGCCGTCGATTTCCCGGTGCCTGCCAAGGAGGTCAAGGCAGCGTGGCGCATGTTCACGGACGTTGAACTCGATCCCGCCAAGACCTTCAGGGACCTTAACAACAACGGCACGATCGAAGACGACGAAAGAGGATTGCGTCTGCTGGAGCGGACCTATCACGTCGGCTATGGCGTCGTAAGAAATGAAGCGACCGGCACATCAGACCTGCGTCCGTTCGGCCTCGTCGGCCTGCATATCATCACAAAGGACATTCCGAACTGGTTCTGGACGACCTTCGAGCACGTGGACAATCCCCGAGGCCAACATCGGCAGTCTCGACCGGTACAGCCCTCCCGGACAAGGCTATCCGCCCGAGGTCGAGGGTACCATTTGGCGATTTTACAGACTGCGTGGGACGCAGGTTGACTTCGTAACATCGGTCGGCCGGCCAACCATCCTGGGCAATACCCAGATCGAAGGGACGTTCCAGGAATCCTCATCCTGCATCACGTGCCACGCGCGCGCGAGCATCGGAAGGAGGCTCGACAACATCAACGCCGAGGGTGGGAGACCCCTGTATCCGCCGGGCACGCACCTTCCGCCATCCAGCGCAGGTGTCGAGGCCGCCGACTGCCCCGAGAGCACCTATCCATTCGGGGCGGCTCGATCTCTCCGTGTTCGAGGACCTGCGCATCGCACGGGGTTTTCCTGCCCTTCCCATCGACCGATCCGCAGAATAGAGGCAAGGATCATCGCGGTCCTGCGGGGCGCCGTCGGCACGCCTTCCGCTTCATTGTTCGTCGCAGGAGGCACCCCGGGATCGCAATTCGCACAGCTCGATTTTGTCTGGTCCCTCCGGAGAGCCTTCCGTTCGGATCCTTCGCAATGTCCCTGACGCGGCAGTCCAACCGCCACCGGCATGAAGGCTGCGGCCTGAGCGATGCCGCAGCCTGCATTGTTCGACTCGGGGAGCTATCGTCAGGCGGCACAAGCGGGACATGCTACGCCGTCATACCAATCGGGATGAAGCGCAATCTCACATCGGCGGCGTAAGTCCGTCGCGGCCTACGTTGACACGGGCCGCTTCCAGCGTGCCGTCGTCCTTCTTGTTTGCACCGAAGATGATGAGTTTTGCGCCGGGCTTGATCTCGGACTTGTCGCTCGCGACGAAGGTGACGATCGGGGTATCCGGCGGGACCACCACCTTCTTCTCGCCGTCCTTGTACTTGACCAGGATGTCCTGGCCGTCGGTGCCCTTCACGGTCTCGGCCACTGTCGCATTGGTCATGCTGCTGCCTGCGCGCGCATCCCAGGGCCGAAAACCTTCCGCCGCGCCGCGCTGGTTCTCCGGAAAGATGTGAACCGCGATCGCCTTCTGGACGCCGTCGGGCTGGGGCATGGCGGTGACGCCGATGTAGGAGCCCTGCTTGATCTCCGACAGTTCGGTCTTGATGACGGCGAACACCGCGACATTGTCGGTCATCCTCACCTTCACGTCGCTGCCCTCGCGCGTCTTGATCGCAAGGACATTGCCGTCCACGGCCTCGATGGCGCCGCGGATACGAACCGTCGGCGCCGGCGGTTGCTGCGCGAGCGCCTGCGTCGCGAGTGCGGAGACAATGGCAAGCGAAGCGATGACTGCGGAAATCCTTGGCATGGTGTCCTCCCCGGATCTTGTTCTGACCAAGGGAGAACCCCACAACCTCAGCGGTATTCCCGCGTCACATCGGCGGCGTCAGCCCGTCGCGGCCGACGCTGACGCGGTTGGTTTCGAAGGAACCGTCGGGCAGTTTCTTCATGAAGGCGATCACCTTGGCGCCGGCCTTCAGGTCGGATTTGTCGGCCGGGACATAGGTCACGACCGGCGTCTCCGGCCCGACCAGCACCTTCTTCTCGCCATCCTTGTATTTGACCAGCAGCGTGTGCCCGTCATTGCCGACCACGGACTCCGCCACGGTGGCATTGGTCATGCTGCTGTTGGGACGCAGATCATAGGGCCGCGAGCCCTCGCCGGTACCCCGCATATTTTCCGGAAACACATGCACCTCGATCGCGTTATGGATGCCGTCAGGTCCGGGCACCGTGGTGGTGCCGATGAAGGAACCGACCTTGATGTCGGACAATGCGATCTTGGCGATACCGACCACCCTGATGTCGCCGGTCATGCGCAGCTTGACGTCTTCGCCGCTGCGCGACTTCACCGCGAGCGTTTCGCCATCGACGCCTTCGATGGTGCCGCG
Source organism: uncultured Alphaproteobacteria bacterium (assembly GCA_963731915.1). Classification (GTDB taxonomy): domain Bacteria; phylum Pseudomonadota; class Alphaproteobacteria; order Rhizobiales; family Xanthobacteraceae; genus Bradyrhizobium. Next base: position 30,761 of record CAVSXQ010000043.1, on the reverse strand, counting down.
AACCCGTGTCGGCGTCGGCGGCTGCTGGGCGATAGCGTAAAGGGTGGACGCCGCCACCATCGCAACGGCGACAAGCGGGCGGATGAACTGATAATCTCGAGGGGGCATGGACTGGTCTCCGGAAGCAGCGCTGACGTAACCATTGACCCCGGCGGCACAACGATATTCCGGCTCACAAGCGCGCGAGCGCGCGCCTTATTTTCGCTGACGCGAGATCCTTGTCGCCAAACCGCTCCACATCCTCGGGTCATCTAGCGCGAAGACGCGCTTCTGCCCGAGGACAGGCTTTGGCGGGATCACGCGTGGTTGAGGTCAGCCTCCACCAGCGCACGAAGTTCCGATGTCACCTGCGGGCGTTGCCCGAACCACAATTCGAATCCACGCACCGCCTGATGCAGCAGCATGCCGAGCCCGTCGGCGGTTCTTAAGCCGCGCGCCTTGGCTGTCGCCAGCAATGGCGTTTCCAGCGGCACGTAAACGAGATCGGCCACCACGGCATCCAGCGGCAGCCTGCCGACATCCAGTTCGAGCGGGGGCTGGCCGCGCATGCCGAGCGATGTCGTGTTCACCATGAGCCCGGCGCGCGGCAGCAATTCGCCGATCGCATCCCAGGCGACGGGGCGAACGCTCGCGCCGAATTGATCCGCCAGGGTTTTGGCACGCTCGACGGTGCGGTTCGCCAGATGCACATGCTTGATGCCGCGCTCGATCAGGCCGAACACCGCGGCCCGCGCCGAGCCGCCGGCGCCGAGCACCAGCGCATCGGTCGCCTTGTCCCAGCCGGGCGCGCAGGCGTCGAGATTGTCGATGAAGCCTTCGACGTCGGTATTGGTGGAGCGCAGCTCGCCGCCCTCGTACCACAACGTATTGGCGGCGCCGACCGCGCTCGCGCGTGCGTCCGGCTTCGACAGCGCCAGCGCGCGCTCCTTGTGCGGAATGGTGACGTTGGCGCCGACAAATCCATGCATCCGCAAGCGCAGAACGAAATCGGAGAAATCCTCGGGCGGCACCGCTTCGATCACGTAGCCGCCCTCGATGCCGAGCGTGCGGAGCCAGTAATGATGGATCAGCGGCGAGCGCGAATGCGCGGCCGGCCATCCGATCAGGCAGGCGGCGGGGGCTTTTGTTGCGGAGCTCATGCCTTCAAATCAGGCAAGCGGCGTTCGCTGTCAATGCCCGTCGCGCCGAAGGCCGCCCGTCAGCCGCTCCATTCATAGACTTCCTTCTCATAGATCTCGCGAAAGCCGGCGCGCTGCAGGTTATGCAGGGAGTGTTCGAGGATCGACAGCGTCTCGGAGACCAGCACCGGGCAGCCGACTTGCGCGGCGCGTTCGATGCGCTTGGCGATCAGGGCCTGCTGGGCGCCGCGTTTACGATCGCTCTCCTTGGTGGCTGCGGCAAAGAGATAGCCGAGGTCTTCAAAAACCGCGAGCGCGGCGATCGCGACCGGGCGCGCTCCGTCGAACGCCATGTAATGAAAGAAGCCGTCCCTGCCCGCGGACCGCGCATATTCCGGCCAGAGGGTTTCCCCGAGTTGATCGCGCGCGGCCTCGATTTCTTCAACACCGACCTCGCACACCCTGAGTTCGGTCTTGAAGCGCACTGGCTCGCCAGCCGGTGCGAACCAGCGTCGGATAAGAGAGGCGCCGGATCCGCGAAAACCCGTGCGCCTCCAGCCAGCCACGCACCGCCGCCATGTCCGGGCCCGGGCTGAGCCAGACGAAGAATTTCTTCACGCCGCTCGCCGCGAACAGCGCGATGCATTGCCCGACACTGCCGGGCTCCATGCCGGCTTCCTTTCCGCAGAGATAGACGCGATTGAGATTGAACGAGGCGAGCGGACCTTGCCGTTCCGTATCGATGGTCAGGTAGCAACGGCCAAAGAGCGGCGCGTCGAATTGACGGCGCGCGAGATGATCCGGCTGGCAGCTTTCATCCAGCCATTGCGTCAGCCGCCGCATCTTCAAGCGACAAGGCGAACTCGTCCATGGCGCTTCCCGCTTGGCCCGTCACATTGCGCCGCTATCCTGCCTTCCCGGCAAGCGGAGGGGAAGCCGGCGGCGCGGCGGCGGCGCTGGCGTTATGTCCCTTGATGTCGGCGACCGCGCGCGCAACCGTCTCGCGGAATCGCGCCCGCGGCGGGCTCACGCCATGGGTCAGCAACGCGCGGCGCACCGCCGGCGACGCGCCGGTGATGTAGAGGCGGGTGCCCTGCCGTCTTGCCTTGGCCGCGACGCGGCCCATCGCGTTCGCCGCGGTGGAATCCAGGAACGGCACCGCCGAGAAATCGACCACAAAGGATTTTCGCCGGTCGGCAATGCTGTCGAGCACGGTGCCGACGGTCGAGGCCGCGCCGAAGAAGAACGCGCCGGTGATGCGGTACACCAGCACGTCCGGATCGGTGGCAAGGCCGGAATTGTAGCGCTCGCGGTCGTCGCCGTCGGGCCGGTCGCGGATCGCCAGCGGCGCGGCGGCCTCGATGCCGGTCATCTGCGCCATGCGGTTGATGAACAGCACGGCGCCAAGCGCAAAGCCGACCAGAATGCCTTCGGTGAGATCGCGAAAAATCGTGAGCAGGAAGGTCGCCAACAGCACGGTGGCGTCGCCCCAGGAGGAGCGCACCAGCGTGGCGAATTCATGCTTCTCCGCCATGTTCCAGGCCACCACGACCAGCACCGCGGCCAGTGCGGCGAGCGGGATGTAGCTTGCGAGCGGTGCTGCTGTCAGCATGAACAGCAGCAGGAACAGCGAATGCAGCATGCCCGAAACGGGGCCGCGCGCCCCGGCGCGGACATTGGTGGCGGTGCGCGCGATGGTACCGGTGACACAGAGGCCGCCGAACAGGGCCGAGCCGATATTGGCAAAGCCCTGCGCCACCAGTTCGCAATTGGATCGGTGCCTTCGTCCGGTCATGCCGTCGGCCACCACCGCCGACAGCAGCGACTCGATCGCGCCGAGCAGCGCGAACGCGATCGCGTCGGGCAACACCGCTTGCGCCTTCGCCAGCGAGAACGACGGCAAGGCCGGCCACGGCAACTCGCGCGGGATGCCGCCGAACCGCGTGCCGATGGTTTCCACCGGCAGCGACAAGGCCCATGTCGCGAATGCCGCACCGACCACCGCGATCAGGATGCCGGGCCAGTTCGGCCGCAGCACGCGAAGTGCTGCAATGATCATGATACTGACCAGCGCCACCGCCACGGCGGGCAAGCGGATGGTATGCAGCGCACCCGCCAGTGCCTGCAGCTTTGGAATCAGTTCGCCCGGCTCCCTTGCGCAGCGTGATGCCGAGCAGATCCTTCAACTGGCTGGCAAAGATGATGACGGCGATGCCGGCGGTGAATCCCACCGTCACCGGATAGGGAATGAATTTGATGTAGGTGCCAAGCCGCAGCAGGCCCGCGGCGATCAGGAACGTGCCGGCCATCAGGGTCGCAAGGATCACGCCGTCGACGCCGTGGCGCTCGACCGTCAATGCCACCAGCACGATGAAGGCGCCGGCCGGGCCGCCGATCTGAAACCGGCTGCCGCCGAGCAGCGAGACCAGAAAGCCGCCGATCACGGCGGCATAGAGCCCGCGGTCCGGCGTCACGCCCGACGCAATCGCGATCGCCATCGACAGCGGCAAAGCCACGATCGCGACCGTCAGGCCGGAGATCAGATCGGCGCGGAAATCGGCAAGGCCGTAACCCTCGCGGAACACCGTGATCAGTTTTGGCGAATACAGTTCGGCGAAGGTCGGCGCCTTGATCTGCCGCATCATGGCCGAACGTCCGCTTGCAAGACTCCCATGGTCCGACTGCCCCCGCGTCAGGCCGCAAGATGCGTCGCTGACGCCTTCAGATCCGGCGCGGCGGACCCGCTTCCTTCAACCGCACGCCGCGTCCGCCCTCATCGCTGCGCGCGCCTTCGCCGATCAGCGCGACACCGGCGCGATCCAGCGCCTCGACGACCCGCGTCAGCGACTCGACGACGCCGCGCACATTGCCGGCGCTCGCCTCCATCCGCTGGATCGTCGGCAGCGAGACGCCTGCCAATTCGGCCAGCGTCTTCTGGTCGATGCCAAGCAAAGCCCGCGCCGCGCGCATCTGGAACGACGTGATCACGCCACCAGCCCATATATGAAGGAGGATAAGTGATAGTTCATACACTGACAATGATGTAAAATACATCATCCTGCAAGCCGACAGTCCGCCCCAACGAAAGCTGCCGTCCCCGCTGGTAGCGGGAACGGCAGAAGTAAAGGGCCGAAAAAACGATTACGCCGCGTCGCGGTGCGCGGCGATGATCTTGTCGGCGTCGCGGCCGGAAACTTCGGCCATGCGGTCGAACTGCCGGGTAAAGCTGCCGGCGCCGGCGGTGGCGGAGCGCAATTCCACGATCAGATCGCCGATCTCGGCTTCCGGCATGGTGGCGCGGACGCAGTCCCATCCGCTCCAGCCTTCGCGGGTATCGAAGCCGAGAATTTGCCCGCGCCTGGCGGACAGGATGGCGTTGATCTTCGCGGTGGCCTCGGTCGGGCAGACGATCTCCACCGTGTGGATCGGCTCCAGCAGCACCGGCGCGCATTGCGGCAACGCCTCTGTGAGGCCGATCCGCGCGGCGGTACGGAACGCGAGATCGGAGGAGTTGACGCTGTGATAGGAGCCGTCGGTCAGCGTGACATGCACGTCGATGACGGGGAAGCCGAGCGGACCGCGCGTCAGCCCGTCGACCACGCCTTCCTCCACCGCGCCGATATAATTGCGCGGCACCGCGCCGCCGACCACCTTTTCGTGGAACTCGAAACCGCTGCCGCGCGGCATCGGCTTGATCTCCAGCACGACGTCGCCGAACTGGCCGTGGCCGCCGGATTGCTTCTTGTGACGGCCGCGCTGGGTGATCGATTTGCGGATCGTTTCCTGGTAGCCGATCGCCGGCGGATGCGATTTGACGCTGACGCCAAAACGATCCTTCAACCGCTCGAGCGCGACGCGCAGATGCATTTCGCCCTGCCCCCACAGCACGATGTCGTGGGTTTGCGGATTGTGCACCATGGAGAGCGAAGGATCTTCCTCGTTGAGCCGCAACAAGGCCTGGCCGAGCTTGACGTCGTCCTTGCGGTCGGTGGCCGCAAGCGACATCGCCAGCACCGGCGGCGCCGGTTCGCCCTTGATGAGGGCCTTTGGCGCAGTCTTGCCGATGCCGACGGTGTCGCCGGTCTTGATGGCGTCGAGCTTGCCGAGCGCGATGGTGTCGCCGGCCTCGGCCGACGGACGCTTGCTGTCATAGGCGCCGTTGACGGCGAGGATGCCGGAGACGCGTCCGCTTTCGCCGGATGCGGATTGCAGCGTGGCACCGTCCGCGAGATGACCGGCGAGCAGCCGCGTCAGCGACAGCTTGCCGCCGTGCTGCAGGTGCACGGTCTTGAAGACATAGGCGAGCGCCTCCTTTTGCTGGGGCGCGCCAAGACGCTTGGCGGTCTCCGCAACGCCGGGCGCCTCGTGGCGCAGCGCCTTCAGCAGGCGCAGCACGCCGTTTTCGCGGGTCGCCGCGCCCAGCAGCACCGGACAGATCAGGCCTTCGCGCAGTTCGCGCGCGAGATCGTCGAACACCGCGTCGCGCGGCGGCTGGATGTCTTCGAGCAACTGCTCCATCAGTGCGTCGTCGTGATCGGCGAGCTTTTCCAGCATCGAGAAGCGGGCTTCCTTCTCGCGGTCGAGATTGCCGCCTTCGAGCTCGACGACTTCGGAAGCCTTGTGCTCGCGATAGATGAAGGCGCGTTCCAGCGCCAGGTCGACAAAGCCTTCGATCAGTTCGCCCTTCCAGATCGGAATTTGCCGCAGCACCAGCGGCACGCGCGAGGCCGGCTGCAAGGTGGCCAACGTTTCGCGGATGCGCTTGTTGGCCTTGTCGATCTTGTTGAGGAACAGGAAGCGCGGAATGCCGAGCTCCTCGAGCTCGCGCAGGATGATCTGCAGCTGCGGCAGCTTCTTCTCGTCCGCCTCGCAGACCACGATGGCGGCATCGACCGCCGGGAGCGCGGCGCGCATGTCGTGCACGAACTCGACCGAACCGGGACAATCGATAAAGGTGTAGCTGTCGCCCATGAAGGTAGTGGTGGCGGCGGAAAGGCCCACGCTCATCTTGTGATGGCGGGCCTCGGGGCTGGCATCGCCTTGGGAAGTTCCGGCATCGACGCTGCCGGCTTTGGGGATGGCGCCCGTTCGCGCCATGATGGCTTCAAGAAGTGTGGTTTTACCGCTTTGGAAAGGGCCCACCAGCGCGATGCACCGTGGACCTCGGGGACTTCTGACGTCTTGTCCCATTCGCCGCCTCCTTCATTTGGAGCTCGGCCCGTGATTGGGTCGGCAAGTCAGATGCTCCGCCTGTCCCGTGATTTTGGCAAGCGGGAAAATTGTTGCGATGCATTCTGGTCGAAGGGGCGCGACGCGGGGTCGTCCGGTGCGGCGAAGCAATCAGTTTTGCGTCAAACGTTTCGCTTCGCTCGCAAAAATGCGCGGTGGAACAGCTAGCGCCCCGGACGCAGTTCCAGGCTTTCCAGCCCGGCCGCGATGCTGAGGCCGACCTGTCCCTGCACGCTCAGCGGCTGCAGCGCGATCGTGTTGTTGGAGCCGCCGACCAGCACGTTGCCGCCGACGCCGACCCGAGCGTCGCGCTGCCCTGCGCGCCGGCGTAGTTGCCGGCGAGATCGCCCGGCCCGAGCCGCGCCACCGGCGCAAACACGCCCCAGGCAAGCGCCGACTTCGTTGTGATGCCGAGATCGAGGCCGACCTTGCGGATGGTCGCGACGTAGCGGTCTTCCGGCAGGCCGTCGGCGCGCAGCACGCAGCCGAGATTGGTCACCGAGCCGACGATGAATTCGACGCTGGCGCCGCCGCGACACTCGAGAACGCCGACCTGGACGCGCTGCATCGGCTGCTGCGCGTTGGATCCGGCGGTGAACGCCGCCAGAGCAAAGGCAACACCGGCAAGAATAGATGAGCGGCGCATGATTAAAATCTCCGGCTTTAAGTAAGCGTGATGCGGGTAGGAAAATCGTTGACGCCATCGTGATGGCGCAAGCCAGTCTATGGCACAACATCGGCGCTGTGCCATAAAAAGGCCCGCTTGCGCGGGCCTCTTTCATCGGTGTGGCATGGTCTCAGCCGCGGTGGCGGCGATGATGGTAATGCCGAGCCCCACGCACCGGCCGGTACGGTTGCAACTGGATGTCGGCAATCCCTGCCGCGACATTCAGCCCGGTCTGGCCCTGCACGCTGATCGGCTGCAGCGCGTAGGCATTCTGCGGACCGCCGACCAGGAAATTACCGCCGAAGCCGACGCCGATCGAGGCATTGGCGCCGACGCCACCGTAACTGCCGGCGAGCTCGCCGCGTCCGATCCGGCTGACCGGCGCGTTCACCGCCCAGGCGAATCGGGTCTGGTCGGTGAAGCCGAGGTCGACGCCGTAACGGCGAACGGTTGCGATATAGGGTTCCGGGCGGCGGCCTTCGCTCTGGAACAAGCATTCGAAAGACGTCACCGAGCCGACCACGAAGCCGACATTTTGCCCGCCCTGGCATTGCAGGATGCCGGCGCGAACCGGCGGCAGCGCGTTGGCGCTGGCGAGCGGCGCCAGCAGCGCCGCGATAGCAATGGTGATGGTGGAAACTCTCATAAATCTGATCTCCCGCATGTGAAGTGAATGCGGGCCGGACACAAAGAAAGCGCCTTGTTCAAAACAAGGCGCTTTCAAAAAGTTGCCGTCAAATGTTTAGGCGACGAGACGGCTTAGTGATTTGACATGCCTTTTTTCCGACGCGTTTTCCTAACGCGAGAACGCTCTATCTCAAATTGCCGCAAAAGCGCTGGATGCGTTTGCAGGCTTCTTCGAGATCGGAGGTCTTGGTCGCGTAGGAAATCCGGAATGCGGGTCCGAGACCGAACGCGGAACCCTGCACCACGGCGACGCCTTCGGTCTCCAGCAGTTCCGTGACGAAGTCTTCGTCGTTCTCAATCACCTTGCCGGACGGCGAGGTCTTGCCGATGGTGCCGGCGCAGGACGGATAGACGTAGAACGCGCCTTCCGGCCGCGGACATTCGATGCCCTTGGCCTGGTTGAGCATGCCGACCACGAGATCGCGCCGTTCCTTGAACACCTTGTTGTTCACGGGAATGAAGTCCTGCGGACCGTTGAGCGCCTCGACCGAGGCCCATTGCGCGATCGACGACGGGTTCGACGTCGACTGCGACTGGATCGTCTGCATCGCCTTGATCAATTGCGCCGGACCGCCGGCATAGCCGATGCGCCAGCCGGTCATGCAATAGGCCTTCGAGACGCCGTTCACCGTCAGCGTGCGGTCGTACAGCTTCGGCTCGACCTGCGCCGGCGTCGAGAACACGAAGTCGTCGTAGGTCAGATGCTCGTACATGTCGTCGGTCATCACCCAGACATGGGGATGCTTGATCAGCACGTCGGTGATCGCCCGCAGTTCGGTGCGCGTATAGGCCGCGCCGGTCGGGTTCGACGGCGAACAGAGAATGATCCACTTGGTCTTCGGCGTGATCGCCTTCTCCAGCGCATCCGGCTGCAGCTTGAAGCCCTGCGCGGCCGTGCACACCACCGGCACCGGCTCGCCGCCGGCCAGCGCCACCATTTCCGGATAGCTCACCCAGTACGGCGCAGGGATGATCACCTCGTCGCCGGGATTGAGGGTGGCCATCAGCGCGTTGTAGAGCACCTGTTTGCCGCCGGTGCCGACGATGATCTGGTTCGGCTTGTAGGTGAGCTCGTTCTCGCGCAGGAATTTGGCGGCGATCGCCTCCTTCAGCTCGGGAATGCCGCCGACATCGGTGTACTTGGTCTTGCCGGCCTCGATGGCATGGATCGCCGCCAGCTTGATGTTGCCGGGGGTGTCGAAATCCGGTTCGCCGGCGCCAAGGCCGATGACGTTGCGGCCCGCCGCTTTCAGCGCGCGTGCTTTATCCGTGACCGCAATCGTCGCGGACGGCTTCACACGGTCGAGCGCAGCGGACAGGAAGGGCATCATCTTCTCCTGGTTGGCAAACGTCGTGAACGCAGAAATCCACGACTCTTTCTGATGGGATCGCGCTACCCTAAGCCCCATCACGCTGCATCGCAAGAAGCTTGGCCGGGTCGGCCAGAACTTTAGGGAACGTTAAAGGGCGGCCGCTACGGTCAGCGCAATAATCCTAAAATTCTGCGGCGAAATGGCTCATATCTGGCAAGCTCTGCGATCCGGCGACTGGCTGACTTTGGCGCGCGCACGCGGCTACAGCCTGATCCTGCTCGCCCTCTGCGGCGTCGCTGTTGCCGGCTGGATCGCGGTCTCCGACGGCCTGGTCGACCGCAACGACAAGCCCCTCGGCACCGACTTTTCCAACGTCTATGCCGCGGGCGCCCTGACCTGGCAGGGCCGGCCGGCGGAGGCCTATGAACCGGCGCTCCAGCATGCCGCTGAGAAGGCGATTTTTGGCGGCCGCGACGTGCCGTTCTACGGCTGGCACTATCCGCCGTTCTTCTTCGCGGTGGCATTCCTGGTCGCCGCGGTTCCCTATGCCTGGGGCCTGGCCGTGTGGCTGGTGGCGAGCTTCGCCGCTTATCTCGCAACCGTGCGCGCGATCCTGCCTCGCCCCGAGACGCTGCTGATTGCCGCCGCCTTCCCGGCCACATTCGTCAATGTCGGCCACGGCCAGAACGGATTCCTCACCGCGGCGCTGCTCGGCGGCGCGCTGCACTGGCTCGACCGAAAACCGTGGCTTGCCGGCGTGCTGATCGGCTGCCTCGCCTACAAGCCGCAATTCGGCGTGCTGATTCCGATCGCGCTGCTGGCGGCAAGACGATGGCACACCATCGCGGCTGCGATCGTCACCGTGGCGGCGCTGGTGTTGATCAGCTTCGCGACACTTGGCGGTGGCGTCTGGCACGCCTTCCTCGACTCCATGAACTTCACGCAAACCGTCGTGCTCGAACAGGGCGGCACCGGCTGGGAAAAGATCCAGTCGATCTTTTCGGCTGCACGCAACTGGGGCGCCAACGTCGCAACGGCTTATGCCCTGCAAGGCGCGCTGGCGCTGATGCTGGCCGCAAGCCTTGCATGGATGTGGCACAGCGATGCCGCTTTCGAACTCAAGGCGGCCGCGCTCGCCACCGGCAGCCTGCTGGCGACGCCTTACGTGCTCGACTACGACCTCGTCGTGCTGGCGGTCGCGATCGCATTTTTCGCGCGGCACGGGCTGAAGCACGGGTTTCGCGATTTCGAGATCAGCCTGCTCGCAATTGCCTGGCTCGTGCCGCTGTTGTCGCGCGGCGTTGCCGGCGCCACCGGCGTGCCGCTCGGCCTGATCGTGCTGCTGACGCTGTATGGATTGATCTTGCGGCGCGCGGTGCGCGTTCAATCAGTTACAAATGATAAGCAATGGATAGCGCAAGCGTGATCCGAATTGTTCCGACGTGTCGATAGAATTGTTCTGCACGCGTGCAGTGCGGTAGAGTTTTCGACTTTTTCCAATCGCCGGCCCTTGCGACGCGCCGTGATCGGCATCATTCTTTAGCCGCGTTGCGGCGCGACAACCTGTGCGCGTCATCCACAACGTCGTGTCGACGGGAAGAATCTGAGACGATGTACAAGCTCTATTCGATGCAGCGCTCCGGCAACAGCTACAAGGTCCGCCTTGCGCTGGCTCTGCTGAACACGCCGTATCATGCGATCGAGGTCGACATCCTGCGCGGCGAAAGCCGCACGCCGGATTTCCTGGCGAAGAATCCGAGCGGACAGGTGCCGCTGCTGGAAGTCGCCGATGGACGCTACCTCGCGGAGTCCAACGCCATCCTGTGGTACGTCGCCAACGGCACATCGCTGTCGCCGGAATCGCGGATCGAGCGCGCCGAGGCGCTGCAATGGATGTTCTTCGAACAGCATGCGCTGGAGCCCAATATCGGCGCGGCCTATTTCTGGCTGGCGCTGGTCAAGGGCGGGCGCGACCTGCAAACCCACGCGCTGGAAGACTGGATGGAGCGCGGCTATGCGGCGCTGCAGGTGATGGAAAATCACCTCAAGACCCACCGCTATTTTGCCGCGGACCAGCTCACGGTCGCCGACATCGCGCTGTACGGCTACACCCATGTCGCCGACCGCTGCGACTTCGACCTCGCGACCTTCCCGGCGGTGCGCGACTGGCTGCGGCGGGTCGAACACAGCCCGGGCTTCGTCGCGATGGATTGGTCGCCCGAAATTGGCGAAGTGGCCGACATCGCCGCCGGCGCCTGAGCTTCGGTGAACATCGGGGATACCGGGTATAGCTATCGGGATAGCGGGCAAAACCGTTAACGCCGCCGCGATTTCACCATAATCGCAGCTGGCGGCCGCCGCAATGTTGCCGGGCAGCGCTGCGACCTTGGGAAATGTCGCGGGTGATTCGCTCCGCGTCTTGAAGGATTTAGACCATGATCCGGTCGTCCGTCGGCTTCGCTGGCCGTCCCGCGCCCGTTGCCTCTTCCCGATTGACCCACGCCGTCGCCGCTTCGCTGGCGATCGGCGCGCTGTCGCTGTGCCTGATCGTCACGCTGACCGTGCTGTCGATCAAGGTCACCATGGCGATGCCGATCCCGGCGTAACCCCCGGCTTTTTTGGTTCGTACCTTTTACTCACAACAAGGCGCGGTGCGTGGCACCGCGACCGGGCCATGATGAAGACACCTATCGGACTTGTGACGATCGCGCTGACGGCGGCGACCCTGCTGACGGCGACGTTCCTGATCGCCACGGGAACGCGCGGCCAGGACACCACCTTTGCCTCTTCGGCCGGACAGCTCGAAGTGCAGACGGTCGCAACCGGCCTCGTCCATCCCTGGGCGCTGGCGTTCCTGCCCGACGGCAAGATGCTGGTGACCGAGCGCCCCGGCCGCATGCGCATCGTCACGCCGGAGGGCCAGCTCTCGCCGCCGCTCAAGGGCGTGCCTGACGTGTGGGCCTCGGGCCAGGGCGGCTTGCTCGACGTCGTCACCGACAAGGGCTTTGCGCAGAACAAGACCATCTATTTCTGTTACGCCGAGCGCACCGGCGGCGGCGGCCGCACCGCGGTGGCACGCGCCAAACTCAACGACGGCAGCGGCCGGCTCGATGAGCTCAAGGTCATCTTCCGCCAGGAAGGGCCGTTGTCCTCCGGCAATCACTATGGCTGCCGCATCGCGCAGGCCAATGACGGCAACCTGTTCGTCGCGCTGGGCGATCACTACAGCGCACGCAACGAGGCGCAGAATCTCGGCAATCATATCGGCAAGCTGATCCGCATCACGCCCGACGGCACGGCGCCGCCGGACAATCCCTTTGTCGGGCGCGATGGCGCAAAGCCCGAGATCTGGAGCTTTGGCCATCGCAACGAGCAGGGGCTGGCGATCAATCCGGCGACCGGCGATGTCTGGGAAATCGAGCATGGCCCGCGCGGCGGCGATGAAGTCAACGTCATCGGCAAGGGCAAGAATTACGGCTGGCCGGTGATCGGCTATGGCGTCGATTACAGCGGCGCCACGATCCACGAAACGACCGCCAGGGACGGCATGGAGCAGCCGGTGAAATACTGGGTGCCATCGATCGCGCCCTCGGGCATGGCTTTCTACAACGGAAAGCTGTTTCCGAAATGGAGCGGCAGCCTGTTCAGCGGCGCGCTGTCCGGCAAGATGCTGGTGCGGCTGACGCTGAACGGCAACAGCGTGACCGGCGAAGAGCGCCTGCTGCAAAACCTGTACGAACGGATCCGCGACGTCCGGCAAGGCCCCGATGGCGCGCTGTGGCTGCTGACCGACAACTCTGCGGGGCGGATTCTTCGGGTGTCGCCGGCGGCGAAATGATTTTTGCGCCATGAACGCGGTCGACGCCGGGCTGCGACCAAGTTTCATGGATCGGCGTCATTTCATCTTCGCGATATCGCCAGGCGCCGTACTGCTAGCTGCGTCGCCCGTGCGCGCGGAATGCGGCGCGGTAAGCGCGATCGAATTCGTCGAGGCGCTGTATCAGAAGCAGGCAAGGTTGCTGGCGGAAAATGCGCCGCTCGGCCAGGACGATTTCGTCGCGCTGTTCTCCCGCGACATGCGCAAGCTGATACAGGCGCCGCGCCGCCCCGCTCGAAACGTGACGCTGGGCCCCGTGCTGAATGCGTTCTTCGGCTGGGGCGTGTTGCCCCGTACCGAAGTAACGATCGGCAAGACAGGGCGCGTTTCCGGTCAGGAAGAAGGGCCGGCAACGATCGGCGTTGCCGTCACCTATCGTGGCGAAGCCCACAAGATCCTGGTGCACGTGGTCATGGAAGAGGACGACTGGCGCATTGCCAACATCATCTACGATTCCGGCAAGAGCCTGATCGCCCACTACCGGGAAACCACCCTGTAGCAACACCTCAAGACCATTTGTGAAAGACAAAAAACGCGCCGGCGGCGATCAGGAGAAAGCCGAGCGCATGGTTCCAGCCGAGCGGCTCCTTCAGATACAGCACCGAAAAGCCGGCGAACACCACCAGCGTGATCACTTCCTGCATGGTCTTGAGCTGGGCGGCCGAATAGAACGCGCTGCCCCAGCGGTTGGCCGGCACCGCCAGCCAGTATTCGAAGAAGGCGATGCCCCAGCTCACGATGACGACGAGCGGCAGCGGGCTTTCCTTGAACTTCAGATGGCCATACCAGGCAAAGGTCATGAACACGTTGGAGGCGAACAGCATCACCACCGGCAACCAGGTCGACGAAGTCGTGGGCATGGACATCCTTTCAAAATTCCGGCCTTGCGCCGCGGAAGCGGAACGGGGTTCCCCAAGCTGAATAGCTCAAGCAATTGAATATCATTTGATTCCAAAAAGCGCGAAAGCGTTGCTGCCGGGGCAACCGCGCGTTGAGGACGATTGCGGAAATTCTCCCGCTGTTGCAGCGATCGGTCACACTGCGTGCCCTGCTCTCGTCACAAGCGAGAAAATGCATGCAGTCCGACTGGCGCTCAATCTTCGGCCCGGCCCTGACGACAGCGGTGGCGCTGGTCGCCTTCTATGTCGATCGTCATTTCGTGACCGTGCCCAATCCGGCGCCGCTGTTCGTCTGCATCGTGGCGCTGGCGAGCTCGCTGAGCGGGATCGCCTCAGGTCTCATCAGCGCGGTCATCGCGGTGATCTCATCGGCGCTGTTCTTCCTCAATCACCGCGCCCTGCCCGGTTACGACGCGCACGACATCGCGAGAATGGCGCTGTTGGCGATGACGGCCGGCGGAACCGCCATCATCACCGGCATGCTGCGGCAGAAGTGGATCGATGCCTTTGCTTCCGAAGAGGAACATCACGCCACGTCCACGCGCCTCGCGGCGGCGCTCGACCAGGTCGATATCGGCATCGTGCTGCTTGACGCCGACACCCGCGCCGAATTTATCAACCGCGCCTTTCGCGATTATTTCTCGCTGCCGGACGAGAAGGCCGACAGCAAGCCGCCCTTCATCGCGCTGATGTATCACGGCCGCGACACCGGCGCCTATGAACTGCCGGAGGACGAACTCGCAGCCTTCATCGCCAAGCGTACCGAGATGATGCGCTCGGGCGATTCGACGCCGATCAACATCAACCTCGCCGACGGCCAGGTGCTGCGTCTCAGTTGCACCGCGCTGCCCGATGGCGGTCGGATGCTGAGCTACACGCCGGTGACCGATCTGGTGCGCCACACCGATCGGCCCGGCAATGCCGAATATCTCCGCTCGCTCCGCGGCGGCAACCGCATGCTGTCCCGGCAATTGCGGGCGGCGGAATAGGCGCAGGCCGCGCCGGATTGATCCCTTGCAGCTACGCCTGTAGGAAGAGGGCTGGTCCTCCCCGCCAGCGCGCGTCAACGTCGCTGCCTCCCCATTTGGAACCAGCCATGCCCGGCGACCTCACAGTCCGCTTCGTCACCCGCGCGGATTACGAAAAGTGGCTTCCCTTGTGGGATGGCTACAACGCCTTCTACGGCCGGTCGGGACCAACCGCATTGGCGCCCGAAATCACAGCGATGACCTGGGCGCGCTTCTTCGATCACTATGAGCCGGTGCATGCGCTGGTGGCGGAGAGCGACGGCGAACTGCTCGGGCTGACGCATTATCTGTTTCATCGCTCGACGACGGCGATCGAACCGACTTGTTACCTGCAGGATCTGTTCACCAATGCGGCCGTGCGCGGCAAAGGCGTCGGCCGCGCCCTCATCAACGGCGTGTACGATCAGGCAAAGCTTGCCGGATCGTCCCGCGTCTACTGGCTGACCCACGAGACCAATGCCACGGCGATGCAGCTCTACGACAAGGTGGCGGACCGGCCCGGTTTTGTCATTTACCGCAAGCTGTTGTGATCGGGATTTGCCAATGCCGTCAGCCCGTTGGCAGCGGCTTGTGGATAAGTCCGGATGTCACCGGCACGTAACAATGCATGGCTACGCTGGCCTCGCGTCTGATCAGGCCCCCCGTCTCAGATCACACGCCCCAAGCGGTCCCCGTCAGTCGCCGCGTCTGACCGGGGCCGCTTTTTTCTTTTGTGCCGAGCTGCCATGCGCCCGCCGGTGCCACCGCACCTTGCGGTATCTGCACACGAACAGAATGTCGCTTCCCTCCCCGCGTTTCCCGCGCCTTTCAAACTTCGGGCATCGATCATGCAAATTCGCAATCTCGGCGGCTCCGGCCTGCGCGTTTCCGCCGTCGGCCTCGGCTGCAACAACTTTGGCCAGCGCACCGACCTCGAGGCCTCGCGCAAGGTGATCCACAAGGCGATCGACCTCGGCGTCACGCTGTTCGACACCGCCGACATCTACGCGAACAAGGGCGGCTCCGAGACGGTGCTCGGCACCGTGCTCGGCGACCGCCGCAAGGACATCGTGCTGGCGACGAAATATTCAATGCCGATGGCGACCGACGGCACCAAACAGGGCGCATCGCGGCGCTACATCATGTCGGCGGTCGAGGCCAGCCTGACGCGGCTGAAGACCGATTACATCGATCTCTACCAGCAGCATGACTACGACCCGCTGACGCCGATCGACGAAACGCTGCGCGCGCTCGACGATCTCGTGCGGCAGGGCAAGGTCCGCTACATCGGCAATTCGAATTTTCCGGCCTGGCGCATTGCGGAAGCCGAATACGTCGCGCGGCAGATGAACGTCGGCCGCTTCATCTCCTGCCAGGACGAATACAGCCTGGTGGTGCGCGAGATCGAAAAGGACCTGCTCCCGGCGGCGCAGCAATACAATCTCGGTCTGTTGCCGTTCTTCCCGCTCGCCAGCGGGCTTCTCACCGGCAAATACAAGCGCGGTGCGGCGCCGCCGGATGACACGCGGTTCGGCAAGGCCCCCGCGCTGCGCGACCGCTATGTCACGCCGCGCAACGAAGACATCGTCGAAAAACTGCAGGCGTTTGCCCAAGCGCGCGGCCACTCGATGCTGGAGCTCGCCTTCTCCTGGCTGGCCTCGCGCCCGCAAGTCGCAAGCGTCATCGCCGGTGCGACGCGGGTCGAGCAGATCGAGCAGAACGTGAAAGCGGTCGAGTGGGCGCTGAGTGCGGAGGAGAAGGCGGAGATCGACGGGATTACGAAGTAGCGTCGTCCCGGCGAAAGCCGGGACCCGTACGCCGCGGCTCCTCAACTGGGCACGCGGGTAGACATCTTGCACAACAACGAAATCCCGTGGCTATGGGTCCCGGCCCCCCGTGCGCAATTGCGCACTAGGCCGGGACGACGTGGTGGAAGTGGCGCGCCCTACCCCAACAACCCCTTCATCGCTTTCACCGGCGCGCTGTCGGGAAACACCGCTTCCGCCAGCGCGCGGTCGCCGATGCCGAGATGATCCTGCAGCACGCCCTTGAACACCGCGCGCAGATCGTTGGTCGGCGCGAGATCGCGGCCCTGATAGAGATTGGCGGGTTTCAGGCCCGGCCAGTCCGAAATCACCCGGCCGCCTTTCACCGCCCCGCCGACAAGCAGCGCGACGGTGCCGGTGCCGTGGTCGGTGCCTTCGGTGCCGTTGATGCGCGCGGTACGGCCGAATTCGGTGGCAACCACGATCACGGTGTCGCGCCAGCGCGCGCCGAGCCCGCTTTCGAACTCCGCCAGCGCGCCGTCGAGACCGCCGAGCAGTTGCGCGAGACGCCCGGTGGCGCCGCCTTCATTGGCGTGGGTATCCCAGCCGTCGAAGGCGAGCGCGGCGATGCGCGGGCCGTCATCGGCCGACATCAGTTTGGCGGCGCCGCGCGCCACCAGTTTCATCGCGGCCGCACCGTTGCTGCCGGGCTTCGGCTTCATGTCGTCGCCTTGCGCCGCCTTGTCGAGCTGCAGGCCCTGCGACAGCGCCCTCGCCAGGGCAGGATCGCGATGGGTATAGAGATCGACCAGCCGCATCGCGGTGTCGTCGGCGGCCGTCGGCAGCGCCACCGGCGCCCACGCCACCGTCGGCGCCGCGCCGCGCAGCACCAGCGGCGTGGTCGGGCCGATCGCGAGCCCGCTCATGACGCGCTCGCCCCTGGGCAGCACCTCCAGCGCGCGATTGAGCCAGCCGGATTGCACCCGGCCCGGTCCGCCATAGCCGCTTTCGAGCACGTCCTGGCCGTCGAAATGCGAGCGGTCGCGATAGGGCGATGCCACCGCGTGAACCACCGCGGCCTTTTTCTCGCGGTACATCCGCGACGTCTCCGGCATCGCTGGATGCAGGCCGAAGAAGGAGTCGAGCATGCTTGCCGCCTTCGGCCCGCTCGAACTCAGCGCAATCGAACCATGCAGGCCGGCATAATCAGGATCGCCGATCGGCGCGACGGTAGCGAGGCCGTCGAGCGCGCCGCGCAGGATCACGACCACCAGCCTGGGATCGCGGCCGTCGGCGGCGCGTGCGAATTTCGGCAGATACGCCCAGGCGGCAAAGGAGGCGCCGCCGAGCAGGAGGGAACGCCGCGACGTCACCGGCTGATGAGCGGCTTTCACAGCAATCCATTGTGGTTTCCATTGCTGTCATCTCCTCTGGAATTCCGGCGACATCAGAAGCAGCGCCAGCGCCTGCTGCCGCGTCTCGGCGCGTTCGACGGTGCGCCGCGTCTCGGGCGAAGCGGCATCGGCGGCGGCCAGTTCGAGCAGGTCGCGGGGATCGATGCTGTCGGCGAGGCGCGAAGCGACCTGCGCCGAGATATCGAGCCGCAGCTTCATGCCCTCGGGCGCCGCCCATGCCGCATTGCTGTCCGGGAATCCATTCGGCCCGGCCGGCGACCACAGCGGCTGGCCCAGCACGTTGAGGCCGCCGA
Source organism: uncultured Alphaproteobacteria bacterium (assembly GCA_963731915.1). Taxonomy (GTDB): domain Bacteria; phylum Pseudomonadota; class Alphaproteobacteria; order Rhizobiales; family Xanthobacteraceae; genus Bradyrhizobium. The sequence goes on along the minus strand of CAVSXQ010000043.1, from coordinate 12,490 downwards.
GATAGCGGGCGGGATCTTCGGGGATGCGCCCGAGCAGGCGGCCGATCGCCATCAGGAATTCATAGGGACTGCGGATTTTTGTCAGTGGCGTCTTCCAGGCCTCGTCGGAATCGACCAGCGCCATCGACATCGCCTTGAGGTCGCCGTCGGTTTTGCTGAACACATCAGCCAGCCGCGCCACCAGCGCCGGCGGCGGATCGTCGGCGACGAAGTGACGGGCGAATTTCGCCGCGATGAATTTCGCGGTCGAGGGATGGCGCGCGAGATCGGCCAGAACAGCCTCGCCCTGCGCGACGCCGTTGGCCTCATAGGTCTTGCCCATGACGCGATGCGCGCCGGGCTGGTGCGCATTGGCATTGAACACGAAGGTGCCGGGCGCGCCCAATTGACCCTGCCGTCCGGCATAGGTCCAGCCGGTGATGATGCGCGCCAGCGAGGTCACGTCGTCCTGGCTGTAGCCGCCGTTCACGCCGAGCGTATGCAGCTCCAGAATTTCGCGCGCGAGGTTTTCGTTGAGCCCGCGGTTGCGGTTGATGCCGGCGCGGGAGTCCGGGCCGAGCGATTGCTGGTTGTCGAGAAAGAACAGCATCGCCGGATGCTGCTCCACGGCCTTCAGCATGTCGGCAAAGCGTCCGAGCACGTGAGGCCGGATCGCTTCGCGCTCGAACGAGCCGGCCCACATCCGCGCCAGCCCGCCCTTGTTGGCGGAGATGCAGAAATGATTGGACCAGAACACCACCAGCCGTTCGGCGAATCCGCAATCGGCCATGATGGCGCGTTGCATCCGCGCCAAGGCCTCGGCGCGATAGGTTTTCTGGATGATGTTGGGCGGCTGCGGCGGCGGTTTTGGCGCGGCCGGCTGCATGGTCTCGGCCGGCGGCGCGGCGGCAGCGTCGCCCTGTGCCGGCTGCATTGCCGGTTCCTTCGGCGAGATGTCGTTGGCGATGCCGCTGAGGGAAAGATTGCGCCGCTGTTGCGGCTTGCCGTCAGGCCCCGGTGCGCGGACTCTCGGTCGCGGCCCCCGTGGTCGTTTTCGCTGCCGCGTCGCGCGCCTGCTGGATTTCGAATTGATACTGGAACACCGCCTTCGCCAGCGCCGGCGTCGATGCCAGCCCGGGGATTTCCAGCAGCACGCCGTTGGGGCGGCTCAGCTCGGCTTTGACAAACCCGCGCGGATCGGAAGCGGCATTGATGAAATCGCCCGATGCGCCGCCACGCGCGCCAAATCCGAAGCGATTGAGCGCAACTAACGCTGCCTGGGAATCGCGGGCCATCGGGCTTCCCCTCGAGCTGATTGGGCGTATGCTTCGCTGCTTCGAGCTTGTGATTTGCCCGGCATCATAATGCCGTTCGCAATGAACCCCGAATTAAAAGCTGGTCAGAAAGCGGCCTGTTTGATGACAAATCGGTTAAAAATGCCGGCGTCGCGGCGCATCGCCTGCGCTCGCTGCGGCACGGAATTTTCGTGCAGCCTGTCGGGCCCGTGCTGGTGCTCCGACGAATCCTTCCGCCTGCCGATGCCGTCGGACGGCGGCGACTGCCTGTGTCCGGATTGTTTGCGGAAGCTGGCGAGCGAGATGTCGAGGGCTTTGCGCGCTTAGTCCGCCCGGCCCGGATGACAACCACCGTCATTGCGAGCCAACGGGTCGCACGAAACGCGCGCCCGATGACAGGCTCCGCGAAGCAATCCAAAATCGCGCGCGTCGCTCTGGATTGCTTCGTCGCTTCGCTCCTCGCAATGACGTTGAGAGACCTACCGCACCACCGCCGCGGTCTGCCCGAACAGCAGCTTGCGCTCTTCCTCGGTGCGGATCGGGGTCTGGCCGAAATTCGGATTGACCTCTTTCGCCATGGCATAGGCGCGCATGGTGGCCGGCCGTTCGCGGATGGTTTCCAGCCAGCGCTTCAGATGCGGAAAGTCGTCGATATTCTGGCTCTGGTTCTTCCAGGGCACCACCCACGGATAGCTCGCCATGTCGGCGATCGAATAATCGCCGGCGATGAATTCGCGGTCGGACAGCCGCTTGTTGAGCACGCCATAGAGGCGGTTGGTCTCGTTCACATAGCGGTCGATGGCGTATTTGATCTTCTCCTGGGCGTAGACATTGAAGTGATGGTTCTGGCCAGCCATCGGGCCCAGTCCGCCCATCTGCCAGAACGTCCACTGGATGACGTCGTAGCGGCCGTGCAGGTCGGCCGGAATGAACTTGCCGGTCTTCTCGGCGAGATAGAGCAACATCGCCCCCGATTCGAAAATCGAAACCGGCTTGCCGCCGCCCTTCGGCTCGTGATCGACCATCGCAGGGATGCGGTTGTTCGGCGCGACCTTCAGGAAGTCGGACTTGAAACTGGTCGCCCTTGCCGATGTTGACCGGGAAAATCTTGTACTTCAGTCCGGTCTCTTCGAGGAACATCGTGATCTTGTGGCCGTTCGGCGTGGTCCAGTAGTGAAGGTCGATCATGGCAGCGATCCCTGCTGTGAGAAGAATTCGTGTGCATCGCAAGAAAGATGCGGATGCATGAATTTGAGCGGATCGGGCATGTGAGTCAATGGCCGCGGCAGGGCAGCGTGCGAATGTGATGCGCGGTCGGCGCATCGATGCGATGCAAATTGTGCCGATCTTCGGCTAGTGGGCGCGGCCGTGCTCGCGCAAAAATCGTTCACCGCCCTCGGTGATGGTGACGCGCAATCCTTCGGTGGTCGGCCGGCGCGCGACATAGCCGCGGTCGACCGCGTCTTCCCAGATCGTCAGCCGCGGGCATGAGGTCCGCCACGTCTCGATCACCTCGGAATAGGGCCTTGGCTCGCGGGCGATCCATTCGACGAGATCGAGCACCAGCGCATCGGTCGCATCACGCATGGGCATCTCCTTCCACGCCTGGAAGTCCCTTCACGTCAGGAATTTCGGGCTCAGCAGCAGCCAGCTTCCATAGCCGATGTAGTAGCAGGCAACCGTGGTGATGATCCGGTTCGCCCAGGTGCGGAACTGCGCATCGCTCATCGCTTCCAGGATGCGCCGCGCCAGCGTGGTGCCGAGCATCGAAGCCGCGACCGCCACCGCCGCGAGCACCGGATCGAGCGTCGCGGCCTGGTCGATGATGCCGCCGAAATACAGCAACTTTACGAAATGGCTCGCCACCTGGCAGGCCGCCTTGGTCGCCACCACCTCGCGGCGGCCAAAGTTCCCGCCGAGGAAGAAGGTGTCCATCAGCGGACCGGAGACGCCGGTCATCAGCATCAGCCCCATGCAGATGAAACCGTAGAACGAGCCCTGCGCGATGCTGTCGGGGTTCGGCTTCAGGTTCTTCGGCGTCAGCCGCGCCATGAACGGCGTGAAGCCGAGCAAGAGCAGCGCGATCGGCTTGTCCGGCACATAGCGGGTGATCGACCAGGCGCCGAGCGCCAGCGCGCATCCGATCAGATAGATCGAGACCGGCCGCCAGCGGATATAGTCGCGCCACAGGAACGCGCGCCAGCCGTTCGACGCCATCTGCGTGATCGCATGCAGCACCATGGCGGAGGGCAACGGCAGGATGGTGAGCAGCACGCCGATCAGGATCAGCCCGCCGGCCATGCCGAACAGGCCCGACAGGAACGCGGTCGCGACCATCAACAGTCCAAGCGCGGCGATCAGAAGCGGCGACATTTTCGATTCTCTCCGCCAATATTTGTGCCTTGCTTGTCTCGCACGAGCAAACTGAGTTATCTTGCCCTGGCATCAGTTTTCCTGAGGGTGATGGATTTGCGGCGGCTGCTCTTCCTCAACGGCATCAAGGCGTTCGAGGCGGCGGCGCGCAGCGGCAGCTTTGCCGCGGCGGGCGCCGAGCTGAATGTCTCTGCCGCGGCGGTCAGCCGGATGGTGCATCTGCTGGAGGACCGGCTCGGCGTCGCGCTGTTCGAGCGCAAGGCCAACAAGCTGATCCCGACCACGGCCGGCCGCGCCTATCAGAGCGGGCTGACGCCGATCTTCGATGCGCTCGCAAGCCTCACCGCGCAGGTGACGGCGCCATCGAGCGTGCGCGTGCTCACCATCGGCGTCGGGCCGACTTTTGCGATGAAATGGCTGATCCCGCGGCTGACCGATTTCCGCAAGGAAGAACCCAACATCGACGTGCGCATCACCACCGGCGGCGCCGCGGCGCCGTTCGGCGACGACTGGAGCTGCGGCGTCCGGCTCGGCGATGGCGAGTGGCCGGGACTGACCGCGGAGCCGCTGTTCGCCGCCGATCTGCTGCCGGTGTGCGCGCCGCGGCTTGCGAGCGGGCTCAAGCGCCCGGGCGATCTCAAAGGGCCGAGCCTGTTGCGGGTCGCGCATTCGCCGGACGATTGGCCGCTGTGGCTCAAGGCCGCCGGCGTGCCGCGATTGACCGCACGCGGCACGGAGTTTCAGTTTTACGGCCACGCGCTGCAGGCGGCGGTTGACGGGTTCGGCATCGCCATGGGCATCCGCCCCTATATCGACGACGACCTCGCCGCGGGCCGGCTGGTCGCGCCGTTTGCGCAGAGCGTGCCCAAGGGCATGCGCTGGTATCTGGTCTATCGCGGTTTTCGCACCGAGCAGCGCGACTTTGCCGCCTTCCGCCGCTGGATCATTCGCGCCGCGGCCGAGCCCGCCGCGCGCCGCAGGAGTAGCCGCAATGCCGGTTGAGCAGGTCGAAACCCTCGTGATCGGCGGCGGCCAGGCCGGGCTGACGATGAGCCATCGGCTGAAGCAGCGCGGACTCGGGCATCTCGTGCTGGAGCGTCATCGCATCGCGGAGCGCTGGCGCAGCGAACGCTGGGACGGGCTGAAATTCCAGTTTCCGAACTGGTCGGTGCAACTGCCGGATTTTCCGTTTCCGCACAGCGATCCGGACGCGTTTTCGTCGTCAGGCGATATCGTCGCCTTCATCGAGGCCTACGCAAATTTCGTGGCGCCGCCGATCCGCTGCGGCGTCGCGGTGACGCGGCTGCTCGCGACGGCGCCACCGGTTTCATCGCGGAAACGTCCGACGGCGAGATCGCCGCCAAAAATGTCGTGGTCGCGACCGGCCCCTATCAGCGTCCCATCATGCCGGATCTGCTGCGCGATCAAGCCGGCATCTTTCAGGTTCATGCGAGCCGTTACCAAAATCCAGAACAGCTTCCGCCCGGCGCGGTGCTGGTGGTCGGCGCCGGCGCATCGGGCGCGCAGATCGCCGAAGAGCTGCATCGCGCCGGCCGCCGCGTCTTTCTCTCGGTCGGCCAGCACACCCGCATGCCGCGCTCCTATCGCGGACACGATTTGACGTGGTGGTTCGGCGCGATGGGCCTGTTTCACATGACGCCGGAGCAACGGACGACCCGGGTAAATCCCTCAATCATCGGCGCGTATGGCGGCCACACCATCGACTTTCGCCGCTTCGCCGCCGATGGCATCACGCTGCTGGGAAGGGTTTTGGCGGCGCGCGACGGCGTGCTCGATATCGCCCCCGGTCTTGCCGGGAGCCTGGCGAACGGGGATGCGTATTATGCGTTCTTCCTCAGCATGCTGGACGCGTATGTCGAACAAAGCGGCCTCCAACTGCCCGACGACCCCGCTGCGCGTGCGGTGCTCGCCGACCCGCCTTGCGTCACGGCGCCGATGCGCCATCTCGACCTCGCCAAAGAGGGTATCGCTGCGGTGATCTGGGCCACCGGCTACGCCGTCGATTTCGGCTGGATCGATGTTCCCGTGCTCGACGCGAACGGCGAGCCGGTGCATCGCGGCGGCGTCACCGAAGTTCCCGGGCTTTACTTCCTCGGCCTGCAATGGCTGTCGAAAATGTATTCCGCCTTCCTGTCCGGCGTCGGCGACGATGCCGCCGTGCTCGCCGACCACATCGCCGCCCGCCGCTGAGGGGGCCCTTTACGCTATCTTTTTCCGGGAATGTGAACCGGCTCACATGCCCGGCGCGAATCCCGTGTTTTGCTTTCAATCCAGCGGAACCCGGAGCGCAACATGACCACCCTCTACAACGGCTTTGACATCGAATCCTTTGAGGCCGGCAAGGGTCTTTGGCACGCGCGGATCAAGCGCGCCGACCAGGAACCGGTTGTCATCGACGGCCTGCCGTTTGCGGCGCTCGAAGTCGGGTTCGCCTGGCCCGATCCCGAAGAGGCGATCGCGCATGCCAAGAACCACATCGATCGTTTCAAGGCGCGTTATTTCGGAGTGAGCCATGCCGCGGTTTGAACTCGAACAAAACCCGTCGCCGATGCCGCCCCCCGTGCTGTCGAGCTGCCCGCAATGCAGCGCCGGCCTCGTGGTGCTGAAAATCATCCCCGGCCGCACCGGCCGCGGCGGATGCGAATACTGGACCATGCGCTGCACGCGGCTGCGGCGGCATTCATCTCGACATCGTCAATCCCAAGGCCGCTGAGGATTCCGACGACCTGATGGCCTAGTTTCCTCCCGTGACTGGAGCGTGGTGACTGTTCTTCGAACCGTCATCGCGCTCCATTTTTGTTTGGGGCATGCCGCACCCGCGGCTGACACCTGCTGACATCGAAATGATCCGCCTTCGCGGCCCGGGGTTTTGGCCTTTTCTCGCGGCCTGACTGGCCCCATATTCCGGCCATGGCGAAGAATCCCGACACCCCCAAAAAGCCCGGCAAAACCCCGAAATCCAAAACGCCAAATTCAAAGGCGCACCGCCCCGACGTGCAACCGATCGGGCCGGCGCTGGCGGAACTGCTCAATCCCGCGATCAACCGCGGCGATGCCGGCATGGGATCGGGCACCGGCCTGCAGCCGCCGCCGGACAATTCCTGGGATCGCCGCGCCAGCGGCGAGGCGGCGGCGCATCGCGCGCGCGCCTCGACGCGCGGAACCAGCGAGGAGGTGGCGAAGCGCGATGCGGCTTCCCCGCAAGGTCTGGAGGAAGCGCCGCAGGCCAATTACGGCACGTCGGCGACCATCCCCACGCTCGATCCGGAACTGGCGCGGCAGCTTGGTTTGCCGACCGCCGAGGATGACGACGAGGCGCTGGCGCGGCCGCCGCGCAGCAAGATGGAAGCGTTCGGCGTCAAGGCCACCGCGGATGCGCTGGAAAACCTGATCCGCGACGGCCGCCCCGAATTCAAGGGTGATGACGGCCAGATCAAAATCTGGACGCCGCACCGGCCGCCGCGCCCGGAAAAGTCCGAAGGCGGCGTGCGTTTCGAGATCAAGTCGGAATATCAGCCGAAGGGCGACCAGCCGACCGCGATCGCCGAACTGGTCGAGGGCATTGCGCGCAACGACCGCACCCAGGTGCTGCTCGGCGTCACCGGAAGCGGCAAGACCTACACCATGGCCAAGGTGATCGAGGCGACGCAGCGGCCGGCGCTGATCCTGGCGCCGAACAAGACGCTGGCAGCCCAGCTCTATGGCGAGTTCAAGAATTTTTTCCCCGACAACGCGGTGGAGTATTTCGTCTCCTACTACGACTACTACCAGCCCGAGGCCTATGTGCCGCGGACCGACACCTACATCGAAAAGGATTCGTCGATCAACGAGCAGATCGACCGCATGCGCCACTCGGCGACGCGCGCGCTGCTCGAGCGCGACGACGTCATCATCGTGGCTTCCGTGTCGTGCATCTACGGTATCGGCTCGGTCGAGACCTATACCGCGATGACCTTTGCGCTGAAAAAGGGCGAGCGCATCGACCAGCGCCAGCTGATCGCCGACCTCGTCGCGCTGCAGTACAAGCGCACCCAGGCCGATTTTGCCCGCGGCACCTTTCGGGTGCGCGGCGACGTCATCGACATCTTTCCGGCGCACTATGAAGACCGCGCCTGGCGCGTGAACCTGTTTGGCGACACCGTCGAAAATATCGAGGAGTTCGATCCGCTCACCGGTCACAAGCAGGACGATCTCGAATTCATCAAGATCTACGCCAACTCGCACTATGTGACGCCGCGGCCGACGCTGGTGCAGGCGATCAAGTCGATCAAGTGCTGAGCTGAAACTGCGGCTCGACGAGCTCAACAACCAGGGCCGCCTGCTGGAAGCGCAGCGGCTGGAGCAGCGCACCACCTTCGATCTCGAAATGATGGAAGCGACCGGAAGCTGCGCCGGCATCGAAAACTATTCGCGCTACCTCACGGGACGCCGCCCCGGCGAGCCGCCGCCGACGCTGTTCGAATACGTCCCCGACAATGCGCTGGTGTTCGCCGACGAAAGCCACGTCACCATTCCGCAGATCGGCGGCATGTTCCGCGGCGATTTCCGGCGCAAGGCGACGCTGGCGGAATATGGTTTCCGCCTGCCCTCCTGCATGGACAACCGCCCGCTGCGTTTCGAGGAATGGGACATGATGCGCCCGCAATCGGTCGCGGTGTCGGCGACGCCGAGCGGCTGGGAGCTGAACGAGAGCGGCGGCGTGTTCGTCGAGCAGGTGATCCGCCCGACCGGCCTGATCGATCCGCCCGTCAACATCCGCCCGGCGCGCACGCAGGTCGACGATCTCGTCGGCGAGGTCCGCGCCACCGCGCAGGCCGGCTATCGCTCGCTGATCACGGTGCTGACCAAGCGCATGGCGGAAGACCTCACCGAATATCTGCACGAGCAGGGCATTCGCGTGCGCTACATGCACTCTGATATCGACACCATCGAGCGCATCGAGATCATCCGGGATCTTCGCCTCGGCGCGTTCGACGCGCTGGTCGGCATCAATCTGCTGCGCGAGGGCCTCGACATTCCCGAATGCGCGCTGGTCGCGATCCTCGACGCCGACAAGGAAGGCTTTTTGCGCAGCGAGACCTCGCTGGTGCAGACCATCGGCCGCGCCGCGCGCAATGTCGACGGCAAGGTGATCCTCTACGCCGACAGCGTGACCGGCTCGATGGAGCGCGCCATCGCCGAGACCGACCGGCGCCGCGAGAAACAGGTCGAATACAACAAGGCCCACGGCATCACGCCGGAGAGCATCAAGCGCTCGATCCACGACATCATGAACAGCGTCTACGAGCGCGACCATGTGCTGGTCGAGATCGGCGACGGCGGCATGGCCGACGACGTGATTTCGATCGGCCACAATTTCGAGGCGGTGCTATCCGACCTCGAGACGCGCATGCGCGAAGCCGCCGCCGATCTGAATTTCGAGGAAGCCGCCCGCCTGCGCGACGAAGTCAAACGCCTCCGCGCCACCGAGATGGCCGTGGTCGACGACCCCACCATCAAGCAACGCGGCGTCGCGGCAAAGGCCGGCGCCTATGCGGGCACCAAGAAATACGGCGAGGCCGCGAATTTGCCGGCAGCGCGATGAAGAAGCGGGGCGGTTCTTCGCCGCCGAAGTCGCGCACCCCGTCGGGCTCCCGCGCCCACAAGCCGCATCTCGACGAGATGCACGGCCCGGAATCCCTGCCCTATCGCTCCGAGCGTGCGCTCCCCGCAAAACCGTTCGGCAGCACCAGCAAGGTCATCCAGCCCACCGACTCCCGCCAATCCGGCCCCGAATTCGGCCCCTCCCCCCGCTCCACCGGCGGCGCGCCGGGCCATCGCGGCGGGTGGAAGAAGCGGTAGGCGAGATGACGCAAGCCGAGCTTTACGCATTCTTGCGAAAGCATCGGCTCGCGGTGATCAGCACGATCGGTGCGACGTCGCCACAAGCGGCCGTGATCGGCATCGCCGTGACGGAAGCCCTCGACATCATCTTCGACACCCTCACCACCTCGCGCAAATACGCCAATCTGCGCGCCGATCCGCGCGCAGCGCTGGTCATCTGGGATGGCGCCGAAACCGTGCAGGTCGAAGGTGTCGCCGACATCCCGTCAGGCGCTGATCTTGATACCTGCAAGCGCATCTATTTCGAAGCGTGGCCCGATGGGCCCGAGCGCGAGAAATGGCCAGACATCGCCTATGTCCGCGTCCACCCGCGCTGGGTGCGCTACAGCGATTTTGGGCAGACGCCGCCGAGGATAGAAGAACTGACGCGCTAGCTATTCGAAAGAGTTTCGCTACGCTGGCGCCATGAAACTCGGCTTCGAAGAGGCACAAACCGCCTACACCAGCGGCTCGCAAAATGCGCGCGCCTGGACGGAAGCTTGGGTCAACGCTTGGGCCTATTGTCCGCATTGCGGCAATGCGAAGATGTCGCAGTTTCCCAACAACAGTCCGCTCGCTGATTTCCTTTGTGGGTCGTGTAATGAGGAATTCGAACTCAAGAGCCAGAAGGGCAAGTTCGGCGCAAAAGTCGCTGACGGCGCGTACAAGACGAAATGCGAACGTCTGGCTGCCAGCAACAATCCTAACCTGCTGCTGATGAACTACGACCTGAAATCGCTTTCAGTCGTCAATTTGCTCATCGTACCAAAGCATTCCTTCGTCCGTGACATCATTCAGGAGCGAAAGCCGTTAGCGGCAACGGCACGCCGCGCGGGGTGGATCGGATCGAATATCTTGCTGGATCGTGTTCCAGAGTCCGGCAAGATTCACATCGTCAGAAGTAGCGTCGTTCGCCCAAAGGATGCCGTTCTCGAGGAATGGCAAAAGACGCTCTTTCTGAGAGGGAGATCGTGGCATGGCCTGGTTCATGAACTTCTATAAATGTACACGTTGCAGGCGCCGGTGGACCGATGAATGGTCTTGCATGTGCGACGATGAGTGCCCCCACTGCGGCATGCGGGATATGACCCCGCATAAAAGCGAAGACATGACCACACTGATTGAGGAAGAAGGCAAAGAGTTTGTGGTGCTCTGGTCGCCCGAGACGGCAGAGCACGAACCCGAGTATTGCGAGCTTGGCCGTTTTCCCTCACGAGAGAAGGCACTGGAATTTCTGTCAGCAGACGGCTGATTTGTTTTTCCGCCCGTTCCAGCGGCGACGGCGATGGATCGGGCTCCGACGCGCCCTACCCACTCCTCCTATTACTCGTATTCTGCGCCACGTTGGCGTGATCGCCCTGCTCGCGGATGTTCTGCTTCTCGTCGTCGCGATGGCCCTTGGTGGTGTCGACGGGGACGATCGGCGCGCTGCCGGGGCCCTTGTGGCTCTGGTTGCCGTCGGGAACGGGTTTTATCGGTTTGGTCAACGGTTTCGTCATTGCTTTCTCCGTTTGTGCGAAGGGAGAACGCCGCCCCCACGGCGCTCGTTCCCGGACAATGCGTCGCGCATGGCGCATTGCCGTTCCGCGGCCGCGCATTGCCGATACCTTGGAAACCGGATTTATTGTTCCGCGCATCGCAACGGACATCGCAGGGCCATGCCGAACTCACGCCATCTCGCCGCCGCGCTTGCCATCGGCGGCGCGCTGTTGTTCGCAAGGCCAGCTGCCGCGCAGGATGCCGAGCGCCTGTTGCTGGCGAGCCTCCTGTGACCTCGGCAATATCGAGGGGTCGACCTGCAAGAAAGCCAGGTTATATCCCGATGCCGGCACCAGGGCTTGCGACGTCAAACTCACCAAGGAGCGCTACAACGGCAAATTCGTCGCGGGAGCGCCGCTCCTCGTCGTCGCCTATGAGAGCGGCTGCGAGCCGCATGCCACCGACGGCGGCGGCGCCGTCGTGTTCGAACTCGTCTCCGATAGATATGTTTTCCGGAGTTTTCAGCCGGGCTCGCAAACCCGCGACTGCGTCACGCTGCCGAAGAGCACGCAGCAGGACGTCCTGGTCTGCATCACCGGCCATGTCGGCCAGGGCTATCTCGAAGGCGGCGTGGCGCAGATGATTTTCACCCGGAATTACGACAAGGACATCGGCCTGTCCCTGGACTTCCTGATGACGGCGACGGATTTCGACCGGGGCGCACGGCGCCAACTCGGTGGCGTGCAAGGCAAGCTCAAAATATTTCGGCGTCTCGAAAATCGCGGCCGGGCCGCGGCCGATGACGGTCACGGTCAACGTCGAATACGCCGACGCCGCCACCATCCGCACCGCCTGCGGCAAGGGATTTCCAAAACCGAAGGAAACCTTCGGCTCACTCCCCAAGGGCGAGCGCTACGTGCCGGAGCGCTACGTCAAGAAGGGCAAGTTCGTCATCGAGCTCGCCACCCGCGCGGTCACCCCGCCAAACTGACCGCGCGTCGCCTGTGAGGTCGATCAGTTCCGCTCGTAACTCATGAAGCGGATGATCTTCCATTGGCCGTCGCTGCTGCGGCCGAAAATGTCGAGCCCCTGCTCTTCCGCCACCTTGGTCTCGCCGGTGGCTTTGGTCTTCGACGTCAGCGTCCACACCAGCCGCACCGCCGCCATGTCGCCGTCGGCCAGGATTTCCTTGAGGTCGAGCGCATAGCTGAAGGTGTGCTCGGGATCGGCGAGCGCGGCCTTCAACAGCTTGCATTGCTCCTCGAACCCGCGCTCAGCAGCAAAACCGTCGACATCGGCGCGCAGCGTCGGCGCAAAGATGTCGCACACCTTGTCGGCGCGGCCGGCGTTGAAGTCGGTCATCCATTGCGTCAGCGCGGTGCGGATTTCCTTGTCGAGCGTAACGGGCTGCGCGGCGGCCGGCGTGGCCAGCGCCGCCAGCAATCCGACGACGACAGAACGGATAAATCTCATCGCTGCCC
>CAVSXQ010000042.1:0-142634 GCA_963731915.1 uncultured Alphaproteobacteria bacterium | reverse complement strand
CTGATCGGCATGCTTGAAGCCGGCCCACTTGCCGTCGAGCCAGTCGGCCTTGTTCGGCTTGTAGCCGCTTCCGGCCTCGAACTCGGCATCGAGCCGGGCGCGCCAGTCGGCCTTGGCCTTGTCGACCTCGCCTTTGCGTCATCACGCCTTCGGCGATCAGCCGCTTGGCGTAGATTTCGAGCGTGGAGGGTGCGCGCGCGATCCGCTTGTACATCACCGGCTGGGTGAACGCCGGCTCGTCGCCCTCGTTGTGGCCGTGGCGGCGATAGCAGAACATGTCGATCACGACCGGCTTGTGGAATTTCTGCCGGAACTCGATCGCGACCTTGGCGGCGAACACCACCGCCTCGGGATCGTCGCCGTTACGTGGAAGATCGGCGCGTCGATCATCTTCGCGACGTCGGACGGATAGGGCGAGGAGCGCGAATAGCGCGGATAGGTGGTGAAGCCGATCTGGTTGTTGACGATGAAATGCAGCGAGCCGCCGGTGCGGTAGCCCTTCAGGTCCGACAGCGCGAAGCATTCCGCCACCACGCCCTGGCCGGCAAACGCCGCATCGCCATGCATCAGCAGCGGCAGCACGGAAATGCGCATGTCCGGCGGATCGCCGTGCTGGTCCTGCTTGGCGCGCACCTTGCCGAGCACCACGGGATCGACGATCTCGAGATGCGAGGGGTTGGCCGTCAGCGACAGATGGATCCGTTGTTGTCGAACTCGCGGTCGGACGACGCGCCGAGATGGTATTTGACGTCGCCGGAACCCTCGATGTCATCAGGATTGGCCGAGCCGCCCTTGAATTCGTGGAACAGCGCGCGGTGCGACTTGCCCATCACCTGGGTGAGCACGTTGAGGCGGCCGCGATGCGGCATGCCGAGCACGATCTCCTTCACGCCGAGATTGCCGCCGCGCTTGATGATCTGCTCCAGCGCCGGGATCGTGCGACTCGGCGCCGTCGAGGCCGAACCGCTTGGTGCCGGTGAATTTCATGTCGCAGAATTTTTCAAAGCCTTCGGCCTCGACCAGCTTGTTGAGGATGGCGCGGCGCCCTTCGGGGGTGAAGCTGATCTCCTTGTCGGGCCCCTCGATGCGCTCCTGGATCCAGGCCTTCTGCGCGGCGTTGGGATGTGCATGAACTCGACGCCGAGCGTCTGGCAATAGGTGCGCTCGCAGATCGCGACGATCTCGCGCAGCGTGCCATATTCCAGGCCGAGCACGTGGTCGAGGAAGATCTTGCGGTCGAAATCGGCCTCGGCAAAGCCGTAGGTGCGCGGATCGAGCTCTTCGCGGTCGCGCGGCGCCTCGATGCCGAGCGGATCGAGATTGGCGTGGAAATGGCCGCGCATGCGATAGGCGCGGATCAGCATCAGCGCGCGGACGGAATCGCGGGTCGCCTGATGCACGTCGGCGGCGGAGATTTCGGCGCCCTTGGCCTGCGCCTTGGCGGCGAGCTTGCCGCCGACCGCCTTCTCGACCGGTGACCCAGTTGCCGTCGAGCGCGGAGGTCAGTTCGTCGCGCGGCGTCAGCGGCCAGTTGTCGCGTCCCCAGGAGGCGCCTTCGGCGTTCTTTTTGACGTCGGCCGGGGTGTCTTTCAGGCTCTTGAAGAATTCCTGCCACTCGGCGTCGACCGAGCCGGGGTCCTGCTCGTATCGGGCGTAGAGATCGTCGATATAGGCGGCGTTGGTGCCCTGGAAAAAGGAAGAGAGGGCAAATGCTGCGTTCGCGTCCTGACGAGACATGATGGCGTCCTGGTGATTTTCACTTCGCGCATGGAAAACGGCGCGTGGAACCGGTCCGGTGAGGGGCCGGCAGGTTGGAAGACCTTTACCCCATTTGCGCCGAATGTTCGCGCCGAAAAGAACCAAGTGGCGAATTTGATTCAAATCTTTGAAAGAGGCCGCTTGGAGGGCTTTCCGAGACGAAAAAGGCCCCGGCCTCGCTGCCGGAGCCTTGATCTGATTTAGGTGCGCTGCGGGCCTGACGCGACCCGCGCAGGACGCAGGCCTGACGCTACCCGCGCAGGCTTCCACCAGCGTCTTGCCGAGCCGGGCCGGCGACGGCGATACCTTGATACCGGCGGCTTCCATGGCCGCGATCTTGGATCCGGCATCGCCCTTGCCGCCGGAAATGATCGCGCCGGCATGGCCCATGCGGCGGCCGGGAGGCGCGGTGACGCCGGCGATGAAGCCGACCATCGGCTTCTTGCGGCCGCGCTTGGCCTCGTCCTTGATGAACTGGGCGGCGTCCTCCTCGGCCGATCCGCCGATCTCGCCGATCATGATGATCGATTGGTCTTGGGGTCGGCCAGGAACATCTCCAGCATTTCGATGAATTCGGTGCCCTTGACCGGGTCGCCGCCGATGCCGACCGCGGTGGTCTGGCCAAGACCTTCCTGGGTGGTCTGGAACACCGCTTCATAGGTCAGCGTGCCCGAGCGCGAGACGATGCCGACGATGCCCGGCTTGAAGATGTTGGCCGGCATGATGCCGATCTTGCATTCGCCGGCGGTCATCACGCCCGGGCAGTTCGGCCCGATCAGCCGCGACTTCGAGCCGGACAGCGAGCGCTTCACCTTCACCATGTCGAGCACCGGAATGCCTTCGGTGATGCAGACGATCAGCGGAATCTCCGCATCGATCGCCTCGCAGATCGCATCCGCCGCGCCCGGCGGCGGCACGTAGATCACGCTCGCATCCGCGCCGGTCTTCTCGCGCGCCTCGGCCACGGTGTCGAACACCGGCAGACCGAGATGCGTCGATGCCGCCTTTGCCCGGCGAGGTGCCGCCGACCATTTTGGTGCCGTAGGCGATCGCCGCCTCGGAATGGAAGGTGCCGTTCTTGCCGGTAAACCCCTGGCAGATGACCTTGGTGTTCTTGTCGATCAGGATGGACATGACTGATTTACTTTCGCGAAGCGCTCAGTGAGGGGTTTACTTCACCCGCCGATACGTGCCGGTGAGCACGTCGGCCCATCCTTCCGCGTCGGGCGAAAACTGGATTTTCATGGTGTAGGTCTCGGCGTCGACGACTTCGTAGACGTGGCGCGCGTTGCCGCGCAGCGAGCCGCGCACCAGGATCAGCGTCTTGTCCTTCCAGCCGCCGGAGGCCGGCGACGGCGGGAAATAGCCGAGCGAATCGTGCCAGAACAGTTTGTAGAGCCGGTCCTCGCGATCGTAGGTGAACACGCCGTGGGTGGCGAAGCTCTCCTTGCCGTCGCGGATCTGACGGTGTCCTGGATCAGGTAGAAGCCGTTGAGATCGATGCGCGCCCTGACCTGCGAGGTCGCAGGGCCGCCCGCGTTCCAGCGCGACGGAAAAACCATCTCCTCGCCGGCCCATTCGCCCGCGAAGACCGCAAGCTTGCGATGCTCTTCCAGCGGTGTCGGCGCGGCGAGATGGTCGGCCATGGTCAGCCTCCCTTTACGGCCTTCACGATCTTCTGCGCGGCATCGTCGAGATTGTCGGCCGGCACCACGTTCAGCCCGGACTCCTCGATGATCTTCTTGCCGAGATCGACGTTGGTGCCTTCGAGCCGCACCACCAGCGGCACCTTCAGGCCCACTTCGTTCACCGCGGCGACCACGCCTTCGGCGATGATGTCGCATTTCATGATGCCGCCGAAGATGTTGACCAGGATGCCCTTCACCTTCGGATCGGAGGAGATGATCTTGAAGGCGGCGGTGACCTTCTCCTTGGTCGCGCCGCCGCCGACGTCGAGGAAGTTCGCCGGCTCCATGCCGTAGAGCTTGATGATGTCCATGGTCGCCATGGCAAGGCCGGCGCCGTTGACCATGCAGCCGATGGTGCCGTCGAGCGCGACATAGTTGAGGTCGTATTTCGACGCCTCGATTTCCTTGGCGTCCTCTTCGGTCTCGTCGCGCAGCTCGGCGACTTCCGGATGGCGGTACAGCGCGTTGTCGTCGAACGACACCTTGGCGTCGAGCACGCGAAGCTTGCCCTGCTTGGTGACGATCAGCGGATTGATCTCCAGCATCGCCATGTCCTTGGCGACGAACGCCGTATAGAGCTGGGTCACCAGCTTTTCGGCCTGCTTGGCGAGATCGCCGGAAAGACCGAGCGCCTTCGCCACCGTGCGGCCGTGATGGCCCATGATGCCGGTCGCCGGATCGACCGAGAAGGTCATGATCTTTTCCGGCGTCTTGTGCGCGACTTCCTCGATGTTCACGCCGCCTTCGGTCGAGACGACGAACGAGACTTCGCGAGGTTTCGCGATCGACCAGCGTCGAGAGGTAAAACTCCTTGTCGATGTCGGAGCCTTCCTCGATGTAGAGGCGGTTGACCTGCTTGCCGTGCGGGCCGGTCTGGATCGTCACCAGCGTCGCGCCCAGCATCTGCTGGGCGAATTCGCTGACCTCGTCGACCGACTTGGCGAGGCGCACGCCGCCCTTGTCGCCGGCGGAAGCTTCCTTGAACTTGCCCTTGCCGCGGCCGCCGGCATGGATCTGGCTCTTCACCACCCAGATCGGGCCGCCAGCGCCTTCGCGGCCGCGTCCGCATCGGCGGCCTTGAGCACCGGCACGCCGCGCGACACCGGCACGCCGAATTCCTTCAACACCGCCTTGGCCTGGTATTCGTGGATATTCATCGAGACGCTCCCCAAACCCTTATGCGGTGAATTTCACCGGCCTTTTGTCTGGCATACCATATACCAAAGAACTGCAACCCCTCCCGCCTCCGACCCAGAGGGAGGCGGCTAGCCAAGCAAGATCAGCGGCCTAGCAGGTCGGGCGCGATCTTCTTGCAGGCGTCGACCAGGCCCTGCACCGCGCCGACCGACTTGTCGAAGGCCTCGCGGTCCTTGCCGGCCAGCTCGATCTCGACGATACGCTCGACGCCCTTCGAGCCGATCACCACCGGCACGCCGACATACATGTCCTTCATGCCGTATTCGCCGTTGAGCCAGGCGGCGCAGGGCAGCACGCGCTTCTTGTCGCGCAGATAGCTTTCGGCCATCGCGATCGCCGAAGCCGCCGGCGCGTAGAACGCCGAGCCGGTCTTCAACAGGTTGACGATCTCGGCGCCGCCGTTGCGGGTGCGGTCGACGATCTCGTCGATGCGCGCCTGCGAGGTCCAGCCCATCTTGACGAGATCGGGCAGCGGAATGCCGGCGACGGTGGAATATTTCGTCAGCGGCACCATGGTGTCGCCATGGCCGCCGAGCACGAAGGCGGTCACGTCCTCGACCGAGACGTTGAACTCGTCGGCGAGGAAATAGCGGAAACGCGAGGAATCCAGCACGCCCGCCATGCCGACCACCTTCTTGTGCGGCATGCCGGAAGCCTTCTGCAGCGCCCAGACCATCGCGTCGAGCGGATTGGTGATGCAGATGACGAACGCGTCCGGCGCGTACTTCTTGATGCCGGCGCCGACCTGCTCCATGACCTTGAGGTTGATGCGACAAAGATCGTCGCGGCTCATGCCGGGCTTGCGCGGCACGCCGGCGGTGACGATGCAGACCTTGGCGCTGTCGAGCGCCTCATAGGAATTGGCGCCGGTGAATTGCGCGTCGAAACCGTCGACCGGCGAGGACTGCGCGATGTCCAGCGCCTTGCCCTGCGGGATGCCTTCGGCGATGTCGAACATCACGACGTCGCCCAGCTCTTTCAGGCCGATGAGATGAGCGAGCGTTCCGCCGATCTGACCGGAGCCAATCAAAGCAATCTTGTCGCGCGCCATGGGAAATCTGTCCTTTGAACAGGGTAGAAGGAGGGTGGAATGAGCTTGGGAAGGGTGGTTATCCCTTTCTGGGGGTTCAAGTCGGGCATGCCTAATTGGCAGCGCTGCCTTGATTTGGTCAGGTATGCCACGGCGGCGTCAGGTTTCGATCAGCCCTTCGCCGAACCGCTGGCGGAGATCCTTCCGCCCGTGGGGCAGCGCCAGATAGGATTCCGAGCCCATCTCGATCAGCCGCGACGAGGTCCGCTTGAACTCGTTGGCCTCGACGCCTTCGGTCGCGACATAGAGCGACACCGGATCGGCCTCGGCCGACGCCACCAGCTTCACGCCGTTGTCGTAGAGCGTGTCGATCAGCGAGATGAAGCGCTTGGCGGCATTGCGCTCGGCGTAGTCCATCACCGGCACGCGGTCGATCACCATGGTGTGGTAGTCGTGCGCGAGGCGCAGATAGTCGCGATGCGCCGAGCGGCTTTTCGCAGATGTCGGCAAAGGAAAACCGCGCCACGCCATGCGCGGAGCACGGCACGTGCAGCTTGCGGCCCTTGATCGCGATGTCGCGCGGCTTGCAGGGCGCATTGCCGGTCATTTTGCCCACGCCCGGTCGAGCGCGGCGCCGGCTTCTTCATCCGCCGGCACCTGCCACATCTTCACGCCGGCAAGTTTTTCCAGGCGGAAATCCGTGCGCGCATCGAGCCGCAGCACTTCCATGTGCTCCTGATATGCGCGATGAAAGGCAGGAACAGCGCGCGGTTCAGGCCGCCCTTGTAGAGATCTTCGGGCGCGACGTTCGAGGTCGCCACCACGACCGTGCCGAGTTCGAACAGTTTTGCGAACAGACGGCCGAGGATCATCGCATCCGCAATGTCGGTGACGTGGAATTCGTCGAAGCATAACAGCCACGCCTCGTCGAAGATCGCGTTGGCCGTCAGCGCCATCACATCGGCGTCGGCAATCTCGCCGCGCGCGATCTTCTGGCGAAAGCCGTAGATGCGCTCGTGCACCTCGGCCATGAATTCGTGGAAATGCGCGCGGCGCTTGTGCGCGACCGGACTCTGCTGGAAGAACAGGTCCATCAGCATGGTCTTGCCGCGGCCGACCTCGCCGTGAACATAGAGCCCGCGCGGCGGCGGCTCGTCGTTTCGCCGAACAGCCGGCCGAGCAGGCCCTGCTTCTTGACCGGCTTGTAGCCGGAAAGCCGCTGCTCCAGCGCCGGCAAAGGCTTCGGCCGCGCGCGCCTGCGCCGGATCGGCCTCGATCGCGCCTGAGGCGACGAGGGCCTGTAATGGGCATGGAACGAGGCGGGCGGGGTGGACAGCATGGCCCCCTTACGGCCTTAAGCGTGCGGAAATTGCAAGCCGCGAATTTGGCAAACCGTTCCATGCGTGACCGCGGCTCACGCGCTCAGCGCGTAGGAATCCTCGACCACATAGGGGCCGCCGCCGGTGGAGGCGCGGGAGGAGAACAGCACGAAGCGATCGGCCGTAAACACCTTGCTCGGGAAATAGCCGCGCACCGACAGATAATCCGCGACATCCTGGCTGGAGGCATCGTGCAGCCGCGCCAGCGTCACATGCGGCGTGAATTTGCGCCCCTCCGGGTTGAGCCCGAGCCGCTGCATCAGCCGCTCCAGTTCGGCCTGCAGCTCGATCAGCGGCCGGCTCGGCTCGACGGAAGCGACCACCGCGCGCGGTTTCTTGCCGCCGAAACTCGACAGGCCCTGCACCTTGACCTCGAACGGCTTGCGGTTGATGCGAAACAGCATCGAGGCGATCTCGTTGGCGTAGACGCCGTCGATATCGCCGATGAAGCGCAAGGTGACGTGATAATTTTCGGGATCGATCCAGCGGGCGCCCGGAAGGCCGCCTCGCAAACTGGAAAGCGTCTGGCCGATCTCGGCCGGGATTTCCAGTCCAGTGAACAAACGCGGCATCGCATGACTCCCGATGCTTGGGCATGTCCTCAAAAAGGACCATGTCCTGTAACAGCGCCCGGTGACGAATCACCGATAGCTAATTTCTACCTGACTTATGTGACTCTGCGAAGCACGTGGCGTTTACGGATGAGATAACCTCCTGGGTATTGCCGGTTTTTCAACTGCGTTGCCCGGAGATCGTGCCAAGAAATGCCTCCACCGTAGGCAGAATATTTTTCACGATGACGTCCACCCCCTCCGCGGTGGGATGCATGCCGTCGGGCTGATTGAGCTTTGCCTCGGCCGCGACGCCCTCCAGGAAAAACGGATAAAGCGGCACGCCGAAGGATTTTGACAGCTCCGGATAGATCGCATTGAAGCGGGCGGCATAATCGCTGCCATAATTCGGCGGCGCCAGCATCCCGCACAACAGGACGGCGATCTTGCGCGCCTTCAGCCGGCTCAGGATGTCCGACAGCGCCGCGTCGGGTGACGGCGGGGTCGGTGCCGCGCAGCGCATCGTTGGCGCCGAGTTCGAGGATCACGGCCTCGGTTCCCTCGGGGATCGACCAGTCGAGCCGGTCACGGCCGCCCGAGGCGGTATCGCCGGACACCCCGGCATTGATCATCTCGACCTTTATCCCCTTGTTTTCCAATGATTTTTGTAAGCGTGCCGGGAACGCCGCCGGGGCCGACAGGCCAAGCCCGGCACTGAGCGAATCACCCAGCACGACCATCTTGATCGGCTTGCCCGATGCGGCCGACCGGGCTTTGGGCAAACGCCATTCCTGCCGTCATCAGGCCCAAACTCAACACGAGTATGTGCACGAACACCCTAACCCGGCCCTCGACCGCGCCGGCGGAAGTGCCATATGACCGAACCATGGACAGCCTCATCGAACCCTCGAAACTCGCCGGCCTCGAGCCGGACACCATCTCCATCAAGAACGTCAACCTCTCGCTGGGCTCGGGCGCGGCGCGCGTTCATATCCTGAAAGATATCAGCCTGCGCGTCGCCCCGGGTGAAGCGATCGGCCTGATCGGACCGTCAGGCTCGGGCAAGTCGACGCTCCTGATGGTGATGGCGGGGCTGGAGCGCCCTGACAGCGGAGAGGTGGTGGTGTCAGGCACGCCGTTCAATGCCCTCGACGAGGACGCGCTGGCCCGCTTCCGCGGCCGCCAGGTCGGCATCGTGTTCCAGTCGTTTCATCTGATCCCGACCATGACGGCGCTGGAAAACGTCGCGGTGCCGCTGGAGCTCGCCGGCAATCCCGATGCCGCCAGCCGCGCGGCGCAGGAGCTGGCCTCGGTCGGGCTCGGCGACCGCCTGCACCATTATCCGACGCAACTCTCCGGCGGCGAGCAGCAGCGCGTCGCGCTCGCCCGCGCGCTGGCGCCCGATCCCGCGATCCTCGTCGCCGACGAGCCGACCGGCAATCTCGACGAGGCCACCGGCAAACAGATCGTCGACCTGCTTTTCACCAAGCACGCCGAACGCGGCATGACGCTGGTGCTGGTGACCCACGACACATCGCTGGCGCAGCGCTGCGACCGCGTCATCCGGCTGCGCTCCGGCCACATCGACGGGCAAGGCGCTTGACCACCATCGCAGACGAGACCGCCTATCAGGCCCGCGCCTCGTCGCTGGCGTTCCGCTACGCGTTGCGCGAACTGCGCGGCGGCCTGCGCGGTTTCTATGTCTTCATCGCCTGCATCGCGCTCGGCGTGATGGCGATCGCCGGTGTCGGCTCGGTCGCCGCCAGTCTCGGCGACGGTCTGGCGCGCGAGGGCCGCACCTTGCTCGGCGGCGACGTCGCGTTCTCGCTGATCCAGCGCGAAGCCAAACCCGATGAAGTCGCATTCCTGCGTTCGCGCGGACAGCTGTCGGTCGCAGCGACCCTGCGCGGGATGGCGCGTGCCGGCGACGGCCGCCTCGCGCTGGTCGAACTGAAGGCCGTCGACGCCAACTATCCGATGCTCGGCGAATTGACGCTCGATCCCAAAATGCCGATGGCCGATCTGCTGGCCGAGCACGACGGCGCGTTCGGCGCGGCCGTGGATTCGCTGCTGCTGGCGCGGTTCGACCTCAAGATCGGCGACCGCGTCACCGTCGGCAGCGCCACGTTCCAGCTCCGCAGCGTGGTCGGCACCGAGCCGGACAAGCTCGCCGGCAATGTCGGCCTCGGTCCGCGCTTTCTCGTCAGCGAAGCGGCCCTGCGCGCCACCGGCCTGCTGCAGCCCGGCAGCCTGGTGCGCTGGATCTACCGGGTAAGGCTGCCCGACAACGCGGCCGACGACCGCGCGGCGAGCCACCTTCATCAGCGATGCGCGCGCAGCCTCGCCGCAAGCCGGCTGGGAGATCAGAAGCCGTGCCAACGCCTCCCCGCAGCTCGAACGCACCATCAATCGCTTTACGCAATTTCTGACGCTGGTCGGGCTAGCTGCGCTTCTGGTCGGCGGCGTCGGCGTCGCCAACGCCGTCAAAAGCCATATCGACCGCCGCCGCGATGTCATCGCCGCGTTCAAGGCGCTAGGGGCGACCGGCCGCGACGTCTTCACGATCTACACCACGCAGGTGATCGTGCTGGCGGCGATCGGTTCGGTGATCGGGCTCGCCGCCGGTGCGGCGCTGCCGTATCTGATCGTCGGGCTGTTCGGCAAAATCCTGCCGCTGCCGGTGGTGCCGGCGCTGCACTGGGACGAACTCACGCTGTCGTTCGTCTACGGGCTGTTGACCGCGCTCGCCTTCGGACTGTGGCCGCTCGGCCGGGTCCACGACGTGCCGGTGGCGGCGCTGTTCCGGGAAACGGTGGAGAGCACCTTTCACCGGCCGCGGTGGCCCTACCTCGCGCTGATGGCGCTGGTGATCGCGGCGTTGATTTCGGTCGCGATCGGGCTTGCCTATGACAAGCGCGTCGCCGCCGTGTTCGTCGCCTCGTCGATCGCGGTGTTCGTCTTGCTGCGCGGCATTGCCGCCGGCCTGATGGCGCTGGCGCGCCGCCTGCCGCGGGCGCGCATCACCATGCTGCGGCTGGCGATCACCAACATCTACCGGCCGGGCGCGCTGACGCCGTCGGTGGTGTTGTCGCTCGGCCTCGGGCTCGCGGTCCTCGTCACCATTACCCAGATCGACGGCAATCTGCGCCGGCAGTTCCTGGCCGCGCTGCCCGATCGCGCGCCGGCCTTCTATTTCATTGATATCCCGAGTTCGGAAGCCGACCGCTTCGGCGCTTTCCTGAAACAGATCACGCCCGGCTCCACGGTCGAGGACGTGCCGATGCTGCGCGGACGCATCGTCGCCGCCCGCGGCGTCAAGGCCGAGGAACTCAAAGCCTCGCAGGATTCCGAATGGGTGCTGCAGAGCGACCGCGGGCTGTCCTATACCGGCGAAATCCCGAAGGGTTCCAAGATCGTCGAAGGCGAGTGGTGGGGCGCCGACTACGCGGGGCCGCCGCTGGTTTCGATGGAAAAGAAGATCGCCGACGGCTTGAAGCTCAAGATCGGCGACGAGATCGTCGTCAATGTGCTCGGCCGCGATATCCCGGCCCGGATCGGCAATTTGCGCACCATCGACTGGCAGGGCCTCGGCATCAATTTCGTGCTGGTGTTTTCGCCCAACGCCTTCAAGGGCGCGCCGCATAGCCATATCGCGACCCTGACCGAAGCCCATTCCGACCCCGCGGGCGATGCCAAGATCATCAAGCAGGTTGCCGACGCCTTCCCGATGGTGACCAGTGTCCGGGTGCGCGAAGCACTGGATACCATCGGCACCGTGGTGACGAATCTGGTGCTGGCGATCCGCGGCGCCAGCGCGGTGACGCTGATCTCGGCGATCCTGGTGCTGGGCGGCGCGCTCGCCGCCGGTCATCGCCACCGGGTCTATGATGCCGTCATCCTCAAGACGCTGGGGGCCACCCGCGCGCGGCTGCTTGGCGCCTACGCGCTGGAATATCTGATGATCGGTTTTGCCACCGCGATCTTCGGCGTGATCGCCGGCTCGGTGGCGGCCTTCCTGATCGTGACGCGGCTGATGACGCTCAGCTTTGTCTGGCAGGCCGGCAGCGCCACCGGGGTGGTGGCGGCGGCATTGCTCGTCACGGTGGGGCTCGGGCTTGCCGGGACATTGCTCGCGCTGAACCAGAAGCCCGCCACCGTGTTGCGGAATTTGTGACAAAATGTAGCGGGCTCAACCGCAGGGTTAACGCGGTTTTGGCCGGTTTTACGCTGCAGAGCGACATTCAGCCGCGCGTGGAAGCTTGCTTTGAGTGTGTTAGTTTCCCACATACCAGCCAAGCAGATACCCGGCTTGATGACATGCTGTTAATGTCGGCAGGCTGAGGGTTTCTGGATAGATTTCTTCCTGGCGGCGCAAACCCCTTGCTCTCCGCCGGACAACCAACGGGAATTCGACCATGTCGGACCTAGACCGTAACTATGCTTCCCCCTTCGGCCGGGCAGCCGGGCGCGTTGATGCCGCGACCGTCGATGCCGGTCTGCGCTCCTACATGCTGCGCATCTACAACTACATGAGCATCGGACTGGCGATCACGGGCCTCGCCGCGCTCGGCGTCTACATGGCTGCCGTGACCACCGACCAGGCCGGCGCCGCCGCCAAGTTCGGCAACGCCTTCCTGACGCCGTTCGGCTACGCGATGTATGTCAGCCCGCTGAAGTGGCTGTTCATCCTGGCGCCGCTGGTCATGGTGTTCGCGATCTCGTTCGGCATCAACCGGCTGAGGCCCGCCACCGCTCAGATGCTGTTCTGGGCGTTCGCGGCGCTGATGGGCGTGTCGCTGTCGTCGATCTTCCTGATCTACACGCACACCTCGATCGTGCGCGTGTTCTTCATCACGGCTGCGACCTTCGGCGCGCTCAGCCTCTGGGGCTACACGACCAAGCGTGACATCAGCGGCATGGGCTCGTTCCTGTTCATGGGCCTGATCGGCATCATCATCGCGAGCGTGGTCAACATCTTCCTCGCCAGCTCGATGCTGCAGTTCATCGTCTCCGTGGTCGGCGTGCTGGTGTTCGCGGGCCTCACCGCCTGGGATACCCAGCGGCTGAAGAACGACTACATCTACGGCTATGCTTCGGAAGGCGGCGACGTCGCGGAACGTGCGGCGATCTCTGGCGCACTGTCGCTCTATTTGAACTTCATCAATCTGTTTACGCTGCTCTTGCAGCTGCTCGGCCAGCGCGACTGATCGCTGACTGAAGAGACAGACGGAAAGCCCCGGCCTTGCGGCCGGGGCTTTTCTTTTGGGGCGAGCGAAAATAATCTTGTGCGCCATGTCCGCCCCTGAAATCCGGCCCGCCACCGAGGCCGATCTCCCCTTCGTCACCGAGATCTACGAGCACGCGGTCCGCTATGGCACCGCGACCTTCGAGCTGATCCCGCCCGACCTCACCGAGATGACGCGGCGATTTCGCGCGCTGATGGATGGCGGCTTTCCCTATTTCGTCGCCGAGCTTGAGGGCGCCGTCACCGGCTATGCCTATGCCGGCCCGTACCGGCCGCGGCCGGCCTATCGTTTCACGGTGGAGAACTCGGTCTATCTCAAGCCGGCGATCCACCGCCGCGGCATCGGCATGCTGCTATTGCAGCGGCTGATCGGCGAGTGCGAGGCGCGCGGCTACCGGCAGATGGTTGCCGTGATCGGCGATTCCGCCAATGCCGGATCGATCGGGGTCCATGCCAGATGCGGATTCCAGATGATCGGGACCCACCCGAATGTCGGCCTCAAATTCGGCCGCTGGCTCGACACCGTGATGATGCAGCGCGCGCTCGGCGAAGGCGCTGCGACGGTGCCTGCCGACTAGGACCAGCTCAGACCACCGCCAGCTTGCGGTCGATCACCAGCAGCACGCGGTCGAGTTCATGGCCGCGGCGCAGGATAAGCCCGGTCGCCGAGATCACGCTGTACATGCCCTGCTTGCGGGCAAGCCGCGGATCTTTCTCGATGCGATAGAGCGGAACTTCGGAAGCGCGGCGGAAAACCGAAAACACTGCGCGGTCTTTCAGGAAGTCGATGGCGTAATCGCGCCATTCGCCGTCGGCGACCATGCGGCCGTAGAGATTGAGAATGCGGTTGAGTTCGAGGCGGTTGAACGTGACACGATTTGGCGGAGGGTTCGCAGCGGCGGGGCGCGCCACTGCGCGAAGCTCGCTTGGATCGGTGTCCTCCGAAATGATGCTCATGGAGCGCCTCTCCTCAATCGTCGCAGGCACAGACTGATCCGGAACCGGGTGCCGCGCCAACGCGGGCACACCGGTCGGGGCCATGCCCGATGTCATCCACATGACATGATTGCGCCGACTGACCGCCGCTGCAAGGGGACCTTTTGCAAATACCGCCGGGGCGCGGCGGATTGTCCGAAAAACAGAGTTAATACGGCTCACGGGATCGTTAGCCAAATCTTATTGCTGCCCTACTTCTGCCCACCGCCCGCCCCGCTGAATTGCGAGAAGAAATCACTGCGTTGGCCCGGTCCTTTCGGTTCCGGATTCCTCAGCCCCCAGCCCCCCGGGGCCGTCGGGATCGGGCCTGACGCAGGGGATGAAAATCCCGGACACTGGGCCAACGAGAGTTGGTCCTTTTTCTTTTTGGGGCATGCGCCAAGCCAACGCGACCGGGCGGCCGCGCAATATCCGTTCCGAAAAATTCGACTTGCTTCAGTGCAGCGGCGTGAGAGCCGCCCCCAGCATGGGGCCCGGCTTGTCCTTGCTGCCGTCCTGCACATAGACCACGGCGGCGTCGACGCCATCGCGCGAAATATTTTCCAGCGGCACCGTCCAGCTTCCGGCACTGCCGTTCCAGTCGCCCACCTTGAGCAGGCTGCGCACCACATTGTGGTAGGTGACTTCGCGGCCGCGATTCTCGCCGCGTGAAATCGTGATCGGTACGGCCCTCGACACCGAGCAGATCCACACTTCGCCATGCGTGGCGGCGGGTCCCTTGCTGGCGGCGACCGAAACCGTGAGCTGCTTTCCGGACAACGTCATCGTCACCGGCACCGACATCACGCCGACGGACTTTTGGGTTTCACTCATCGCACCCTCGATGCGGGCGCGATCGCTGCCGATCACATGCTTCGATCCGTTGACGACGACTTGCGGCGTGTAGACGTCACGGTCGCCGCGCATCCGCGAATAGGCTTTCTGGCGCGCGCTGAACCGGGAGTCCGCCAGGGTGTCCTTCCAGCCGAGATAATCCCAGTAGTCGATCGGCAGGCTGAGCGCGATGACGTTGGGATCCTTTGCGAGCTCGCCGATGATCTGGTCGGCCGGCGGACAGGACGAACAGCCCTGCGACGTGAACAGCTCGACCACCGCGCGCGGCTCGGCATGGGCCGGACGAACGACCGCAACGATCGCGCAGACGCCAAGCGTGCCTGACCATCGCGTAATCGAACTATAGGCCGTCATCGCTGTCATACTGTAAACCGCATCGCCGCTGTTAGCTGATCCGTAATCCTACGGGCCGATCAGGCCCTTAACGCGCGAAGGCGGCCCTTGATAGGCCGCCTTCTTTTCTACCGCCACTCACTTCGCGGTGAGCCATCGATCACAAATCCGCGTCAAGCGGCCAGCTTGCGCAGCACGTAATGCAGAATGCCGCCGTTTCGGTAGTAATCGAGCTCGTCGAGCGTATCGATCCGGCAGAGCAGCGGCACGCGCTGCAGCGCACCGTCGCCGGACACGATTTCCGCCGTCAGGGTCTGGCGCGGCTTCAGATCGGCCTGCAGGCCGCGAATCGTCACCTTCTCATCGCCCTTCAGGCCCAGCGACGACCATGACGTGCCGTCCTCGAAGGTCAGCGGCAGCACGCCCATGCCGACCAGGTTGGAGCGATGGATGCGCTCAAAGCTCTGGCAGATCACGGCGCGGACGCCGAGCAGGCGGGTGCCCTTGGCGGCCCAGTCGCGCGACGAGCCGTTGCCGTATTCGGCACCGGCGAACACCACCAGCGGCACGCTCTCCGTCTGGTACTTCATCGCGGCGTCGTAGATCGACATCTGCTCGCCGTCGGGCCAGTGTTTTGTCAGGCCGCCCTCGGGAATGTTGCCGTCGGCGCCCTTGAGCATGAAGTTCTTGATGCGGATGTTGGCAAAGGTCCCGCGCATCATGATCTCGTGGTTACCGCGCCGCGTACCGTACTGGTTGAAGTCGGCGGGCCGCACCTGATGCTCGCTGAGGAATTTGCCCGCAGGCGACGTCAGCTTGATCGCGCCGGCCGGCGAGATGTGGTCGGTGGTGATCTTGTCGCCGAATATCGCGAGAATCCGCGCATCGACGACATCGACGATCGGCTCCGGCGTCTTCTTCATGCCTTCGAAATAGGGCGGGTTCTGCACATAGGTCGAAGACATGTTCCAGCGATAGGTCTCGCTCTCGACCGTCTTGATCTTGCGCCAGTTGGTGTCGCCCTTGAACACGTCGGCGTACTTCTTCTTGAAGATCGTCGCGGTGACGAACTTCTTCATGTAGGCGTTGATCTCCTTGGTGGTCGGCCAGATATCCCTGAGATAGACAGGCTTGCCGTCCTTGCCGGTGCCGATCGGCTCGACCGAGAGATCCTTGGTCACCGATCCCGCCAGCGCGTAGGCGACGACCAGCGGCGGCGAGGCCAGATAGTTGGCCTGCACGTCGGGCGAGACGCGGCCTTCAAAGTTGCGGTTACCCGACAGCACAGCGGCGGCAACGATGCCGTTGTCGTTGATCGACTTCGAGATATCCTCCGGCAGCGGCCCGGAATTGCCGATGCAGGTGGTGCAGCCAAAACCGACCAGGTTGAAGCCGACCTTGTCGAGATCGGTCTGCAGACCGGAATTGGCGAGATATTCCGCGACCACCTGGCTGCCCGGCGCCAGCGACGTCTTCACCCACGGTTTTGCCTTGAGGCCTTTTGCGGCGGCGTTGCGCGCGAGCAAGCCCGCGCCGATCAGCACGCTGGGGTTCGAGGTGTTGGTGCAGGAGGTGATCGCCGCGATCACGACGTCGCCATGGCCGAGATCGAAATCGCGGTTCTCGACAGCGTAGCGATGCGTGGCATCGGCCGCCTTCTTGTATTCGCTGGTCATCGCCGACGAGAAGCCGGTGGCAACCGCGGGCAGTGCGACGCGGCCTTCGGGACGCTTCGGTCCGGCCATCGACGGCACCACCTCGGCGAGGTCGAGCGTCAGCGTCGCCGTGAACACCGGATCGGCCGACTTGGCGGTGCGGAACAGGCCCTGCGCCTTGGCATAGGCGGACACCAGCGCGACGCGGTCAGCCTTGCGGCCGGAGGTCTTGAGATAGTCGATGGTCGCGGCGTCGACCGGGAAGAAGCCGCAGGTCGCACCATATTCCGGCGCCATGTTGCCGATGGTCGCCTTGTCCGCGACCGAGAGAAAATCGAGGCCGGGGCCGAAGAATTCGACGAATTTTCCGACCACGCCCTGCTTGCGCAGCATCTGCGTCACCGTCAGCACGAGGTCGGTCGCGGTGACGCCTTCCTTGAGCTGGCCCTTGAGCTTGAAGCCGATCACTTCCGGCAGCAGCATCGACAGCGGCTGGCCGAGCATGCAGGCTTCCGCCTCGATGCCGCCGACGCCCCAGCCGAGCACGGCAAGGCCGTTGACCATGGTGGTGTGCGAGTTGGTGCCGACGAGCGAATCCGGATAGGCCACCTCGAACGTGCCGGTCTTCTTGCCGACCGTCATCTTCTCTTTCTTCGTCCACACCGTCTGCGCGAGATATTCGAGATTGACCTGATGGCAGATGCCGGTGCCGGGCGGCACGACTGAGAAATTCGAAAACGCCTTCTGGCCCCATTTCAGGAATTCGTAGCGTTCCTGGTTCTGCTTGTATTCCTCGACCACGTTCTTGCCGAAAGCCTTGTTGTCGCCGAAGAAGTTGACGATCACGGAGTGGTCGATGACGAGATCGACCGGCACCAGCGGGTTGATCTTCTCGGCGTCGCCGCCGAGCGCCTGCATTGCGTTACGCATCGCGGCGAGATCGACCACCGCCGGCACGCCGGTGAAATCCTGCATCAGCACGCGCGCCGGACGGAACGCGATTTCATGCTCGAGCGCGCGCTTCTTCAGCCATTTCGATACCGCGACGATGTCTTCCTTCTTGACGGTGCGGCCGTCTTCATTGCGCAGCAGGTTCTCGAGCAGCACCTTCATCGAATAGGGAAGCTTGGAAATTCCCTTCAGACCGTTCTTCTCGGCGGTGGGCAGGCTGTAATAGACATAGGTCTTGGCGCCGACCTTGAGGGTCTTGCGGCTTTTGAAGCTGTCGAGAGAGGTCATGTGAGAAATCCAATTCATCGTGATACCCGGCAAGGGGTATTGGAACACCGTTAGCGGGGCTGGCCTGATCGCTTGCAGCCGCGGAGCATGTGCTGCATCAAGTTCCGGGCTTATAAAATCTTTCCAGAGTGACCGCCACCGTCACTATCGTGCTGCAGCATGGCTGCACCCACAAATTCTGCTGCGCTACCCCAAGGAATCATGGGGCAATTGAGAGGGCTGTGAAGGGCAAATGCGGCTCTCGGGACGCGGTGTCAGGTGTGTGCGGGGCGGCCGGGAAGTGTTTTCCGGCCTCGATTTCGAGGCTGCCTCGGGCGAGGTGTTGGCTGTCACCGGTCCCAACGGATCGGGCAAGACCTCGCTGCTGCGGCTGATCGCGGGCCTGCTGGCGATCTCGGACGGATCGATCGGGCTCGAGGGCGGCGAGGCCGAACTCACGCTGTCCGAACAGGCGCATTATCTCGGCCATCGCGATGCGCTGAAGCCGGCGCTGAGCGTGCTGGAGAACTTGTCGTTCTGGCGGGATTTTCTCGGCGGCCAAGCCGGCGATGCCAGCCAAAGCCTCGCGCAGGTCGGGCTCGATCATGCCACGCATTTGCCGGCGGCGTTTTTGTCGGCCGGACAGCGGCGGCGGTTGTCGATCGCGCGGCTGCTCAGCGTGCGGCGGCCGATCTGGCTGCTGGATGAGCCGACCTCGGCCCTCGATGCCTCGGGCCAGACGTTGTTTGCCGGCCTGATGCGCGAGCATCTCTCGGGCGGCGGCCTGATCATCGCCGCCACCCACGCGCCGCTTGGCATCGAGGCGAGGGAATTGCGGATCGGAGGCGCGGCATGACCGCGCTCGCCGCATTGATCCGCCGGGACATCAAAATCGCGCTGCGCGTCGGCGGCGGCGCGCTGATCGGCGTGCTGTTTTTCCTGATCGTGGTGGTGCTGATGCCGTTCGCGATCGGCCCGGATATTCCGCTGCTGGCGCGGCTCGGACCGGCGATCCTCTGGCTCGGCGCGCTGCTGGCCAGTCTGCTGACGCTCGACCGGCTGTTCCTGGCCGATCATGAAGACGGTTCGCTCGACCTGATCGTGATGGGCCGGACGCCGCTGGAACTGGCCTGCGCCGCCAAAGCACTGGCGCATTGGCTTGCCGCCGGACTGCCGCTGATCGTGGCGACGCCGGTGCTGGGGCTGCTGCTCAATCTCGACGCCACCGCGACCTCGGCGGTGGCGCTGACGCTGCTGGCGGGCACGCCGGCGCTGACCTTTACCGGCATGATCGGTGCCGCGCTCGCCGTGACGCTGCATCGCGGCGGCTTGCTGCTGGCGGTGCTGGTGCTGCCGCTGTCGGTCCCGGTGCTGATTTTTGGCGTCGCCGCGTCGCAGGCCGCGATATCAGGGCCGCTGCCGTTCGGAACACCGTTTTCGATCCTGTGCGCGCTGTCGCTGGCGAGCCTTGTAATCGGACCGTTTGCCGCAGCCGCCAGCCTGCGCCATGGGCTCGACTGACATGATGCAGATCAACTTTCATCGAGCCGGTCCTGGCAGATTGCCTGCGACGCTCACGACGACTATCAGGGTGCCATGACGCTGATCGATCTCGCCAATCCCACCAGATTCCTGTCGCTGACGGCGCGCGTGCTGCCGTGGCTGGCAGCCGTGACGGCGATCCTGCTCGCGATCGGGCTCTATCAATCCGCGCAGGCGCCCGACGATTACCAGCAAGGCGCCACCGCAAAAATCATGTTCGTCCACGTGCCCAATGCCTGGCTTTCGATGTTCGTCTGGGGCGTGATGAGCATCGCATCGCTCGGCACGCTGGTGTGGCGCCATCCGCTGGCCGATGTCGCGGCGAAAGCGGCCGCTCCGATCGGCGCGGCATTCACCTTCCTCGCGCTGGTGACGGGTTCGCTGTGGGGCCGGCCGATGTGGGGCACCTATTGGGAATGGGACGCGCGGCTGACCTCGGTGCTGGTGCTGTTTCTGATGTATCTCGGCCTGATCGCGCTGTGGCGCGCGGTGGAGGATCCCTCGCGCGCCGCGCGCGCCGCCGCCATCCTGACGCTGGTCGGCGCCATCAATCTTCCGATCATCAAGTTTTCCGTCGACTGGTGGAACACGCTGCACCAGGGCGCCTCCGTGCTGCGGATCGGCGGGCCGACCATGGACCGCGCCTTCCTGATTCCGCTGCTCATCATGGCGGTGGCATTCTCGCTGCTGTTCGTGACGCTGCATCTGGCGGCCATGCGCAACGAGATCTTGCGGCGCCGCGTCCGCAGCCTGCAGATGATGCAAGCCAGCCGCGTAGCGTTTTCAAGCGAAGTGGGCACCGGTTCGCGTGAAGAAAACGCGTCAAAACAAACTGGCGCCGCGTGATGTCGCTCGGTCCCTACGCCTACTTCATCGTGACGTCCTACTCGCTGGTCGCAGCCGTCGTGTTGATCCTGATCGGCTGGATCGCGCTCGATTACCGCAACCAGAAGGCCCGCTTGCGCGAGCTGGAAGCCAGCGGCATCGCGCGGCGCTCCGGCCGCGGCGCGGCGGATTTTTGATGAGCGAGCCCGCGACAGAAACTGCGCCGCGCAGCCGGCGCTGGGTGGTGACGCTGCCGCTGATCGGCTTTGCCTTGCTGGCAGCACTTTTCCTGGTGCGGCTCTATGGCGGCGATCCCTCCAAAATTCCTTCGGCGCTGATCGGCCGCCCGGCACCGCAAACCGCGCTGCCGGCGCTGGAAGGGTTAATCACGGATGGCGCGCAGGTGCCGGGGCTCGATCCCGCACTGTTCAAGGGCAAGGTCAGCGTCGTCAATGTCTGGGCGTCGTGGTGCGTGCCGTGTCACGACGAGGCCCCGCTGCTGACCGAACTCGGCAAGGACAAGCGCTTTCAGATCGTCGGCATCAATTACAAGGATGCGCCCGACAACGCCCGCCGTTTCCTCGGCCGCTACGGCAATCCGTTCGGCGCCGTCGGCGTCGACGGCAATGGCCGCGCATCGATCGAATGGGGCGTCTACGGCGTCCCGGAGACGTTTATCGTCGGGCGCGACGGCACCATCGTCTACAAACTGATCGGGCCGGTGACGCCAGCGAATTTCGATCGCGTGCTCAAGGCAGAGATCGAGAAGGCGCTGAAGGCCGGATCGTAAGCATAAAGAATTACGCGCGTTTATCTGCCGTTCATTCCACGGCCATTGCGCCGCCATGAACACCCACCAAATCTGATGGCGTTACTTAAACCGTCCTTGGAGGACACTGATATGCGTCATTTCACGCTCGCTTCGCTTCTCGCAACCGCGCTCACGCTTGGCCTGATGACGGCAACGCCGTCGATGGCGCAAACCGCGCAGCCCGCCACCAAGTCCGACAGCAAGATGGCTCCCGCGCCGAAGGCGAGCGAGTTGAAGATGGCGCCGGCGCCCAAGGCCGATACCAAGACCGAGGCCAAGGTCGACCTCCTCGACATCAACTCGGCGACCGCCGACCAGCTCGACGCACTGCCGGGTGTCGGCAAGGCCTATTCGGCCGCGATCATCAAGGGCCGCCCCTACAAGGGCAAGGATGAACTGGTGCAGAAGAGCATCGTGCCGCAGGCGACCTACGACAAGATCAAGGACAAGATCATCGCCAAGCAGAAGAGCTGATCCGGTTAGCCGTCTCGCTGTTAGTTCAGCGGAGGCGGCACACGCGCCGGCGCGGCGGGTGGGGGAAGTCTGTCACGCAATCAGTAGGCGTCGTGGCAACGACCCCCACCCAGTCGCCGGCGACAGAGACGCCCGGCGTAACTATCCCTTGCTCACATCGCCCGCTTCCGCCTCGCTTGCCTCGAGCGAAGCCGGCTCCAGATGATAGCGCTTGATCACCGGCATCTGGGTGATGGCAAACAGCATCGTCAGCGGCACCATGCCGAAGACCTTGAAGGCGACCCAGAAGTCGGTGCTTTGGGTGCGCCAGATGATCTCGTTCAGCACCGCCATCGCAAAGAACCACAACGCCCAGCGCATGGTCAGGATACGCCAGCCATGGGCGGTGAGATTGAACATCTGGTCGAACATGATGGCGATGAAGGAGCGGCCGAACAGCAGACCGCCGCCGAGAATGGCGGCGAACAGCGTGTAGACGATGGTCGGCTTCATCTTGATGAAGGTCTCGTCATGCAGGATCAGCGTCAGTGCGCCGAACACGACGACCACCACCGCCGTGACGATCGCCATCAGGGGCACATGCCGCGTCACCACGTAAGACGCGATCATCGCAGCCACCACCGCCACCATGAACAGGCCGGTCGCCACGAACAAATTGGACTTGGCATTGGCGATGAAGAAGATGATCAGCGGACCGAGTTCGGTCGCGAGCTTGAACAGCGGATGCGGCACTTTCTTGTCCATCACTCGATTCCTGCTATCGCCTGCGCAAAATCCCGCGCGGTGAACGGCGCAAGATCGTCGATGCCTTCGCCGACGCCGATGAAGTGCACCGGCAGTTTGTGCTTCTCCGCCAGCGCCACCAGAATGCCGCCGCGCGCGGTACCGTCGAGTTTTGTCATCACGAGACCGGTGACGCCAGCGGTACGATGAAATGCCTCGACTTGCGACAGCGCATTTTGTCCCACCGTGGCGTCGAGCACCAGCAGCACCGCATGCGGCGCCGAGGCATCGACCTTCTTGATGACGCGCACGACCTTTTCGAGTTCGTTCATCAGCTCGGCCTTGTTCTGCAGCCGGCCGGCGGTATCGATCAGCAGCACGTCCTTGCCCTGCTCCTTCGCGGCGCTCAGCGCGTTGAAAGCAAGGCTTGCGGAATCCGAGCCTTGCGCGCCTGCAATGACCGGTACCTTGTTGCGTTCGCCCCAGACCTTCAGCTGCTCGATCGCCGCGGCACGAAACGTGTCGCCGGCCGCCATCATCACCTTGCGTCCCTCAGCAGAAAATTTCGACGTCAGCTTGCCGATGGTCGTGGTCTTGCCGGAGCCGTTGACGCCGACGACCAGGATGACGAACGGCTTTTTCGCCGCGTCGATCTCCAGCGGCTTTGCCACCGGCGCGAGCACCTTCTCGACTTCGGTGGCCACCACGCTCTTCACTTCATCCGCCGAGATCGCCTTGTCGTAACGCCCCTTGCCGACGGCCTCGGCAATGCGCACCGCCACTTCAGTGCCGAGATCGGCGCGCAGCAGCACATCCTCGATATCGTCGAGCATGGCGCGGTCGAGTTTTCGCTTGGTGACGAGATCGGCCACCGCGGTGCCGAGCGAACTCGAGGTCCGCTTCAGCCCGCTGGAGAGCCGCCGCCACCAGCTCAATTTGGGGGTGTCAGTGGTATCGTTCATGCGGGGGGTGTGTTAGCCGTTTCGCGCCATGAGCGAAAGTCTTGACCATCCGGTCGATGTTCCCGAACTGACCGCGGAAGAAATCCTGTCGCGCGTGCTCCACCGCGACGGGCTGATGCTGATCATCGACAAGCCGGCGGGCCTGCCGGTGCATCGCGGACCAAAAGGCGGCGCCAATCTGGAAGCCTCCTTCGACCATCTGCGCTTCGGCCTGCCGCGGCCACCGGTGCTGGCCCACCGGCTCGACAAGGATACATCCGGCTGCCTCGTTCTTGGGCGGCACCGCAAGGCCACTGCCTCGCTCGGCCTGTTGTTCAAGCACGGCAAGATTTCAAAGACCTATTGGGCCGTGGTGGAAGGCGGGCCGGCCGAGGATGAAGGCACCATCGACATGCCGCTCGGGCGTCTCAACGCCGAGCGCGGCTGGTGGCAAAAGCCCGATCCCGAGGGACAAAAGGCCGTCACCAACTGGAAAGTGCTCGGCCGGGGCAACGGCCTCGCCTGGGTCGCGATGGAACCGGTCACCGGCCGCACCCATCAACTTCGCGTGCATGCTTCCGCGATGGGCTGGCCGATCGTCGGCGACAACATCTACGGCAACGGGCCACGTTTTGGCGAACCGCGCCTGCATCTGCATTCGCGCGAGATCGGCGTGCCGATTTCGCGAAACAAGGACCCGGTGCAGCGTGGTGGCGCCGGCGCCCGCAGCATATGCGCGAGCGGCTCGAAGCTTGCGGTTGGAGCGGGGAATAGACCCCTCCTTCGGCTCCTTTACGGAACGTTCAGGCCTGCGGGGTAAGACTGCGGGTTGGCTTAGAACAAGCACCCCGAATTGGCTCAGGATGAGCAAATGCCTACGCATGGGCAATCGATCGTCGATGAGATCGAGTCTGCGATCCACACCGGATCGACAGAAAAGCGCCTGGACGCTGCCAAGCGCGTCACCGGACTTTTTCTGACTTCCGCCGGCAGCTTCAGCAGCGAGCAGATCGAGCTGTTCGACAACGTGCTCGCGCGTCTCATCAAGACGATCGAATTGCGATCGATTGCCGACATCAGCGCCCGCATGGCGCTGGCCGAGATAAGTGTCCAACTCGCGCCGATCGCCCAGGCGCCGCCTTCTGTCATCGGCCATCTGGCCAGGCACGACGAAATCGACATCGCCGGACCCGTTTTGCGGGAGTCCGCGCGCCTGAGCGAAGCGGACCTGATCGAGATCGCAGAAACGAAGGGCGAGCAGCACCTGCTTGCGGTCTCGGGCCGCTGGTGGCTGAAGGAAGTTGTGACCGATGCGCTTCTGGCCCGCCATTATCCTCATGTCAGCCGCCGGATCGTGGGCAATCCCGGCGCGCGGGTTTCCGAGGCGGGATTTGCGATCATTGTGGCGCAGGCGGAAAACGATGCCGAACTCGCGGTTGAAGCCGGAATCCGGATGGATTTGCCCTCGGCACTGCGCCGTCAGCTGCTGAGCCGCGCGACGGAGGCGGTTCGAAAGCAGCTGCTGTCACGCGCACCGCCTCATCTTTTCGAGGAGATCCGCAACGCCATCGCAGCCGCCGCGGCGAGCGCAGATCGCGAGATGTCGAAGGTCCGCGACTTTGCCGCAGCCCGGCGCTTCGTGGCAACGCTGGCGCAAGCTGGCGAACTCGACGAGGCGACGCTGTTCGGATTCGCCAGGCAGAAAAGATACGAGGAGACCGTCGCTGCACTGGCGGAGCTGTCGAAATCCTCGATTGAAGTCATTCGTCCGCTGATGCAAAGCCTTCGTGACGACGGACTCTTGGTTGCGTGCAAGGCGGCTGATCTCAATTGGGATACGGCGGCTGCCGTTCTGGAGTGCCGCTATTCAACGGGATCGCTGGGTGCAGCCGAATTGGCCAAAGCCAAAACTCTCTTCACGAGAACCAGGGTTGACGACGCGCAGCGTCTGCTCACGTTCTGGAAGGTGCGTTCGACGCCGGCGCCCTCGCGGATGAACTGATCCGCGACCGGCCGTTCTCACACGGTCAACCGCGCACCGTCATTCCCTGTCACCACGAGCGAGCGCACCGCGCCCGGCGCGTCGCCACGGATTGCGACCGGCAAGAAGTGCTCGGTGCGGCCCTGTGTGCTGCTTTCGATCAGCACCTCGCGCGTGTGGCCAAGCTCGGCCGCCAACCGCTTGCGCAGCGCCTCTTCCCCTGCCGCGCGCAAACGCTTCGCCCGTTCCTTGATCGCGCCGCCCGCGACCTGCGGCATCCGCGCCGCCGGCGTGCCCGGGCGTTTCGAGTATGGGAACACGTGCAGGAAGGTGAGACCGCATTCGTCCACCAGGTCCTGCGAGCGCGAAAACATCTCTTCCGTCTCGGTCGGAAATCCCGCGATGACGTCGGCGCCGAGCGCGATGTCGGGCCGCAGGCGCCGCACCTGCGCGCAAAACTCAATAGCGTCCTTCCGCAGATGCCGCCGCTTCATCCGCTTCAAAATCATATCGTCGCCTGATTGCAGCGACAGATGCAGATGCGGCATCAGCCTGATATCGTCGGCGATGACGTCGAGCAGGTCGCGATCGGCCTCGATCGAATCGATCGATGAAATCCGCAGCCGCTTCAATTCAGGCACGTGCCGAAGAATCTGTTTTGTCAGCATGCCGAGCTTTGGCGCGCCCGGCAGGTCGGCGCCGTAGCTGGTGAGATCGACGCCGGTCAGCACGATCTCGGCATGGCCGCGCTCGGCCAGCGTCCGCACCTGCTCGACCACCGCCCCCATCGGCACCGAGCGCGAATTGCCGCGGCCGTAGGGGATGATGCAAAACGTGCAGCGGTGATCGCAGCCGTTCTGCACCTGCACGAACACTCGCGGCAGGCCGCGCTGAAATCCTTCCAGCAAATGCGGCGCCATCTGCTTGACCTGCATGATGTCGGCGACGGCGATCTTCTCGGCCCCAGCGATGCCAAAGCCGGAATCGAACGCCGCGCGGGTGTCGCGCCAGGCGTCCGTCCGCATCTTCTCGTCATTGCCGAGGACGCGATCGACCTCGGCCATCCCGGCGAACATTTCAGCCTGCGTCTGCGCCGCGCAGCCGGTCACCACGATGCGTGCTTCCGGCCGCTCGCGCTTCAGCCGCCGGATCGATTGCCGCGCCTGCGCGACAGCCTCGTTGGTGACAGCACAACTATTGATGACGATGGTGTCGGACAGCCCCGCACGCTCCGCCTCGCGCAGAATCACTTCGGATTCGAAGGCGTTGAGGCGGCAGCCAAAGGTGACGATCTCGACGCCCATGGTGTCAGGCGACGCTGGCAAACAGCGCGGGATCGAAGCGGCCTTCATATTCGAAGTCGGCGGTGCCGGTCATCAGCACATGATCGTCCTTCTCGCGCCATTCGAGCATGAGCTTGCCGCCCGGCAGCGTGATCTCGACCGTGCGGTTGGCGCGCTTCAGCCGCGCCGCCGCCACCGCCGTGGCGCATGCCGCCGAACCGCAGGCCCTGGTCAGGCCGGCGCCACGCTCCCAGGTGCGGATCGTGATGTGATCGCGATCGACGATATGGGCGAGCGTGATGTTGGCGCGATCCGGAAAGATCGGGTGGTTTTCCAGGAGCGGCCCGAAGCGTTCGAGGTCGTAGGCGTTGACGTCGTCGACCCAGAAGATCGCGTGCGGATTGCCCATCGATACCACCGACGGTGAATGCAGCACCGGCGCGTCGATCGGCCCGACCTGCAATTCGATGTAGCGGGTGTCGCGAAACTCTTCCGCGAGCGGAATATCCTGCCAGCCGAATTTTGGCGCGCCCATGTCGACGGTGTAGAGGTCCGGCTGCGGGCCCTGCCAGCAATTGAGAAGTCCCGCCCTGGTCTCGTAAGTGACCGCGGTCTGTCCGGTCTTTTCGAACTGGCGGCGCACCACGCAGCGCATGCCGTTACCGCAGGCGCCGGCTTCCGAACCGTCATTGTTATAGATGCGGATGAAGGCTTCGGTGCCGGTCAGCCGCGGCGGCTGCAATACCATGAGCTGGTCATAAGGCACGCCCGCGGCCACCGCGCGCGCCGCATCGGCCGTGACGGCGGCCGGCGCCTCGCGCAGGTCGACGACGACGATCTCGTTGCCGATACCGTTCATCTTGACGAATGCGTGGTTGGCGAGGCCGCTCATGGAATTACCTGATTTCTGCCTGCCTTATATGGCCAATGATGCAGGATTGACCAGCCCGCAAGGCGCCCATGACGTATCTGTCATGGGACGAATGCAAGGCCTGCGTGTTAGGGATATTGGCATCGGTGCCGCCACAGCCGGGACAGGCGCGCGGCCCCGGGTGGATGGAGAATACCGAATGAACGTTTCCCGCTATTTGGCCATGATCGCGCTGGTTGCGGTCACACTCGGCGGCGTTGCCAGAGCGCAATCGCCGGCGCCGGCGGCTTCTCCGACACCCGCTCCGTCCGCCGCGCCTGCTCCGTCAGCCACGCCCGCCCCGGCCCCTAGCGCTTCCCCGGTCCCGCCGCCTGCGGAAACCAAATCGCCCGCGGACACACCCGCGGCGGCCCAGACGCCCGCGCCACCTCCTCCGCCCGCCGCCGTGCAGACCGCCGATCCCTTCGGCGAGCAGTTTTCGCTGGAGGCGAAGAAGGTGGTGGTCATGAAGGGCACCGCCAACTGGGATGCCGCCTTTGACACCCTGGTCGATTCCTTCAAGGCGCTGACCGCGCTGCTCGACAAGCAGGGCATCAAGCCGGCGGGCAATGTGATGATCGTCTACACCTCGACAGACGATACCGGCTTCACCTTCCTCGCCCAGATCCCGGTCGAGCAGGACGTGAAAAATCTGGCCAAGGGCATGAGCATGGGCCAATCGCCCGAGGGCAAGGCGCTGAAATTCGTCCATCGCGGTTCCTACGACAACATGGACAACACCTATGAGGCGATCACCAATCATCTCGACGAGAAGAAGCTCGAAGCCAAGGACACGTTTATCGAGGAATACATCACCGACCCGCTGAAGACTGCGGAGGACAAGCTGGTGATCAACGTTTATGTGCCGCTGAAATGACCAGAGATCTTCTCTCACGCACCGCCGCGCTTTCGATGCTCGCGCTCGTTGCAGCACCGGCGCTCGCGCAAACTCCGCCGCCGGCGATTTCGGTAAATGGCGAGGCGAGCGTGTCCGTTTCGCCCGACCTTGCACAGGTCGAGGGCGGCGTGACCTCGGAAGCCAAGACCGCGCGCGAGGCGTCGGACGCCAACAACGCGGCGATGGGCAAGGTGCTGCTGGCACTGAAGGGCGCCGGCATCGACGAGAAGGATTACCAGACCTCTCGCCTGTCGCTGGCACCGCAATATGCGCAAGCCACACCGAATCGCGCGGGACCGCCGCAGATCACCGGCTATCGCGCCAGCAACCGCGTCATCATCAAGGTGCGCGACGTCACCAAGGTCGCCAACGTGATCGACACGCTGGTCGGCGCCGGCGCCAACGAGATCGGCGGCATCAATTTCATCGTGACGCAGTCCTCGAAAGCGCTGGACGAGGCTCGCAGCAAGGCGATCGCCGACGCGCGCCGCAAGGCGGAAATCTACGCCAAGGCGGCGGGTGTCTCGCTCGGCGAGCCGATCAGCATTTCGGAAGAAGGCGCCGCCTCACCGCCGGTATTCCGCAGCAAGATGGCCGCGCCTATGGCGATTGCGCCAACCCCGGTTGCTCCAGGCGAAGAGATGCTGTCGATCACGGTCAATGTGACTTGGGCGATCAAGGCGGCGCAGTAGTCCAACCGTCATTGCGAGGAGCCAACGGGTCGCAATGACGCTCTAAACCTCAAAAACCTGCCCCGGCTTCAGTGCAGCGAATTTTTCGCGCGGTACCTTTGCTTCATTCAGCGCCTCGCCGAGCGCGTCGACCGGCGCGTCGATCGCTTCGTCGGTCAGCTGGAACGTGCCGTGATGATGCGCTAGCGCCTGCTGCGCGCCGCAATCGGCCAGCGCCTTCACCGCGTCCGACGGATTCATGTGCTGGTCGCGCATGAACCAGCGCGGCTCATAGGCGCCGATCGGAAGGATCGCCAGCCGCAACGGGCCGTGGTCTTCGGCGACGCGCCGAAAATGCTTGCCGTCGCCATAGCCGGAATCGCAGACGATGTAGAGTTTGCCGACAGGCGTCTCCAGCACAAAACTCGCCCACAGCGCCTTGTTGCGGTCGAACAGTCCGCGCGCCGACCAGTGCCGCGTTGATACCAGCGTCACCGCAACACCGTTGCCGAGTTCGACGCGATCCTTCCAGTCAAACGCTTCGGCTTTGATCGCGGCATCCGCGTCGCGCATGGTGATGTCGTTGCCGAGCGGCGTGATCACCCGCGGCGAAAACTTTGCAGCGAGTTTTGACAGCGTCGCGACGTCGAGATGATCGTAATGGCCGTGCGACACCAGCACGATGTCGATTTTCGGCAAGGCATCGAAGGCGATGCCGGGATCGTTGTGCCGCTTCGGCCCGGCAAAGGACAGCGGCGAGGCGCGCATCGACCACACGGGATCCACCAGGATATTCAGCCCCGCGGTCTGGATCAGCCAGCTCGCATGTCCCACGAACGACAGCCGCACCTTGTTGCCGTCGACCTTTGGCGGCGGGGTGTCGGCATGTGAGCTCGGCACCCATTCCGGCCACGCCGCGCGCTGCCGGCCGCCACCGAACTGCCAGCGCAGCACCTCGCCAAGAGACTTGGGCGGCACGCCGTCGGGATCAAAGAAATGCATTCCGTCGAAATGATCGGAGACGGGGCCGGCATAGGTTTTCATGCGGGAAATCCAGATCGTCGGCACGCCGATGGCGGCGGCGCTACCGGCAAGCAATCCAAGGAGGCGGCGGCGGGTGATGGGCACGAGGCGGGATGCATCCTGAAATCGTGAGGGGTTATATGGCGCTGCGCCGTCGGCAGGGAACGCCGGCGGCCGTTAAAAATCGCGCCGCTGAAAATCAAAAGCAATTACAGTATCTTATACTCCCTACTAAAATACCTCCGACCAACTTTCCTTGACATCGAGCCGTTCGGAGGGTTTAACCCCGGCACTTCTCGAAGAGATTTTCTTTTCGACCTGCCGCCCGGTCCCTGAGGCCGGAGGCCAACGCCCGACAGCGCGATGCGCCCTCGGGCGCGCAAGTGTTTGGTTCGTCATACCCCGCGAAGGCGCGGTATCCAGTACGCCGCGGCTTCTCGGCTCAATCCGAGCTGCTCTGGGATACTGGATCACCCGCCTTCGCGGGTGATGACGGGTAGTGAGTGACGCAGCGCCTGCGGCATGCAGGCAAGGGACAACGGCATTGTTCGACAGTCTGTCGGAAAAGCTTGGTGGCATCCTCGATCGGCTGACGGGGCGCGGTTCGCTGTCGGAGGCCGACGTCGACGCCGCGATGCGCGAGGTACGCCGCGCGCTTTTGGAAGCCGACGTCTCGCTCGACGTGGTCAGAAGTTTTACCGAACGCGTGCGCGAGCAAGCGGTCGGCGCCACCGTCGTCAAATCGGTCACGCCAGGCCAGATGGTGGTCAAGATCGTCCATGACGAGCTGGTCAACACGCTCGGCGCCGACGGCCAGACCATCGACATCAATTCCGTGCCGCCGGTGCCGATCATGATGGTCGGCCTGCAGGGCTCCGGTAAAACCACCACCACCGCAAAGCTCGCCCGCCGCCTGGTCCAGCGCGACAAGCGCAAGGTGCTGATGGCCTCGCTCGACATCTATCGCCCGGCCGCAATGGAGCAACTCGCGGTGCTCGGGCGCGACCTCGATATCCCGACGCTGCCGATCGTCGAAGGCCAGAAGCCGGCGCAAATTGCGATACGCGCGCTGGAGGCCGGCAAACTCGGCGGCTACGACGTCGTGCTGCTCGACACCGCCGGCCGCACCACGCTCGACGAAGACATGATGAAGGAAGCGGCTGACATCAAAGCCGCCGCCAATCCGCATGAAGTGTTGCTGGTCGCGGACTCGCTGACCGGCCAGGACGCCGTCAACCTCGCGCGCGCGTTTGATCAGCGCGTCGGGCTGACCGGCATCGTGCTGACGCGCGTCGACGGCGACGGCCGCGGCGGCGCGGCGCTGTCGATGCGCGCGGTCACGGGCAAGCCGATCAAGCTGATCGGCACCGGCGAAAAGACCGATGCGCTGGAAGATTTTCATCCCTCCCGCATCGCCGGCCGCATCCTCGGCATGGGCGACGTGGTGTCGCTGGTGGAACGGGCCGCCGCCAATATCGACGCCGAAAAGGCCGCGCGCACCGCCGAGCGGATGCGCAAGGGCCAGTTCGACCTCAACGACATGCGCGAACAGCTCACGCAGATGGCGAACATGGGCGGCATCTCCGGCCTGATGGGCATGATGCCCGGCATCGCCAAGATGAAGAACCAGATCG
Source organism: uncultured Alphaproteobacteria bacterium (assembly GCA_963731915.1). Taxonomy (GTDB): domain Bacteria; phylum Pseudomonadota; class Alphaproteobacteria; order Rhizobiales; family Xanthobacteraceae; genus Bradyrhizobium. The sequence continues at coordinate 111,034 of CAVSXQ010000042.1, read as the reverse complement.
CGGCTGCCGGGATCGACGACAAGATCTTGAAGCGCCAGGTCGCGATTATCGATTCGATGACGCGGCAGGAACGCAAGAACCCGGACGTCCTGAAAGCCAGCCGCAAGAAGCGCATCGCCGCCGGCGCCGGCCAGAATGTCGAGCAGGTCAACAAGCTGCTGAAGATGCACCGGAACATGGCCGACATGATGAAGGCCATGGGTTCGGGCAAGCGTGGCCCGATGGCCGGCATCGCGCAGGCGATGGGATTTGGCGGCGGCATGAAGCCGCCTTCGCCCGAGGAAATGAAAGCGCTGCAGGAGAAAATGGCCGGCGGCGCCGGCGGCATGCCAGCACTGCCAAAAGATCTTCCCGCAGGCCTGCGTACCGGCCTGCCGAATTTGCCGGGGCTCACGGGCCTGTCCAGCAAGCCGACGCTGCCGGGTCTCGGCGGCTTTCCGGGGAAGAAGAAATAACCGCGATCCATTCACTCAACATTCGAACAGAACCAGGAGAACCAAATGTCAGTCGTTATCCGCCTCGCTCGCGCAGGCACCAAGAAGCGTCCGGTCTATCACGTCGTCGTCGCCGACTCGCGCTTTCCGCGCGATGGCCGCTTCATCGAGCGTCTCGGCCATTTCAACCCGCTGCTGCCAAAGGACAACGAGTTCCCGCCTCAAGCTCGACATGGACAAGGTAAAATCCTGGCTCGCCAAGGGCGCACAGCCGTCGGACCGCGTCATGCGCTTCCTCGATGCCGCAGGCGTCGCCAAGCGCACCGCGCGCAGCAATCCGGAAAAGGCCGTGCCGCGCAAGGAGCGCAAGGCGCAGGCCGAAGCCGCCGCCAAGGCGTAAGCGATAACGGCGCGCGACGGTGGCATCACCGATTTGCGTCGCCCGCATCGGCGCTGCGCATGGCGTGCGCGGCGCTGTAAAACTTTGGACCTTTACCGAAGATCCGCTGGCGGTGCGGAGTTACGGCCCGCTGATGACAAAGGACGGCACACGGCAGTTCGAGATCGCTGACGCACGCGAAGCCAAAGACCATCTGGTCGCGACCTTCAAGGGAGTTGCGACCCGCAACGACGCCGAAAAACTCAACGGCATCGAACTCTATATCGCGCGCGAAAAACTGCCCGCGACCGACGATGACGAATATTATCATGCCGATCTGATCGGGCTTGCCGCGGTCAATGCCGCGAACGAACCGCTCGGCAAGGTGATCGCGATCCACAATTTCGGCGCCGGCGATATCATCGAGATCGCGCCGACGGGGGCAGCGCAGACCATGCTGCTGCCGTTCACCAATGCTGTCGTGCCGACCGTCGATCTCGCCGGCGGCCGCGTGGTGATCGAGGTGCCGAAGGAAATCGAGGGCGAAGAGCCCACCCTCACGTAACGGGCTTGCAATGACGGGCGTTGAATGACCTGGCGCGCCACCATCCTCACGCTGTTTCCGGAAATGTTTCCGGGGCCGCTCGGCGTAAGCCTCGCGGGCAAGGCGCTGGCGTCCGGGCTGTGGGCGCTGGAGGCGCGCGACATCAGGGCGTCCGCAACTGACAAGCATCGCAGCGTCGACGACACCCCGGCCGGCGGCGGGCCCGGCATGGTGCTGCGCGCCGACGTGCTGGCCGCCGCGATCGATGCGGCCGATATCGCCGAGGGTCGCCCGCGGCTCCTGATGAGCCCGCGGGGTCGTCCATTGACCCAGTCGCAGGTGGCGGAACTCGCCGCTGGTTCCGGTCCCTTGATCGTCTGCGGCCGGTTCGAGGGCATCGACCAGCGGGTCATCGAAGCCCGCTCCCTGGAGGAGGTTTCCATCGGCGATTACGTGCTTTCGGGTGGCGAGATCGCCGCGATGGCACTGATCGATGCCTGCGTCCGGCTGCTGCCGGGGGTGATGGGAAAACCGGCCTCCGGGGCCGAAGAGAGCTTTTCCGATACCCTACTGGAATACCCCCAATATACCCGGCCCCAGGAGTTCGAGGGCCGCCAAATCCCGGAAATTCTCGTTTCCGGCGACCATGCCAAGGTCGCAGCCTGGCGCCAGGCCGAGGCGGAAACCCTGACGAGAACCCGAAGGCCGGATTTATGGGCCCAAAAGGCCCGCCAAAAACGGCCAAAAAACACGACAGACGGGTGACAAGCGCGCGGTGATGCCTTATACGGGCGCCAAATCCGCGCAGGATAGATGGACGTTTGCGCAGCCCGCACTGGCTGGGCGCGCCGCCGATGGAGATTTCAATGAACATCATTCAGCAGCTCGAAAAAGAGCAGTTCGACAAGCTCGCCGCGACCCGGGAAATCCCGGAATTCGCGCCGGGAGACACCCTGATCGTCAACGTCAAGGTGGTCGAAGGCGAGCGTACCCGCGTGCAGGCCTATGAAGGCGTCTGCATCGGCCGCTCCGGTTCCGGGCTCAACGAGAGCTTCACCGTGCGCAAGATCTCCTATGGCGAGGGCGTCGAACGCGTCTTCCCGGTGATGTCGCCGATGATCAACTCGATCAAGGTGGTGCGCCGCGGCAAGGTGCGCCGCGCCAAGCTTTATTACCTGCGCAATCTGCGCGGCAAGTCGGCCCGCATCGTCGAAAAGACCGAGCGCGCCGCCGCCGTCGGCGAGTAATCTTCGCACCCAAAGGTGTGATGAAAGCGCGGGGTTTTGCCCCGCGCTTTTTTGTTGCGGGGTTCCTATATCTGCGGAGGCGCCGCTTATCGATTGATTGCCGCCGCCCCTGTGTTAGAAATTTAAAATGGTTCCAGATCAGACCAGCCTGTCCAGCCGGCGCGTCGCACCTATCGTGATCGACGACCGCTCGCGGCTGCCCGGCCGATTCTTCGGACGTTTTGCGACTTCGGCAACGTCAGAGCTTACTCGCGCAGCCTGATGCTGCGCTAACGCTTCCTTGCCCGCGCGCGAAACGCGCCTGATCGCCCACACAGAATTTCATTTGGAGCTTACGCTCATGTCCAAACCAACCACGCTGTACGACAAAATCTGGAATGACCATCTGGTGCACGAAGCCGATGACGGCACCTGTCTCCTGTATATCGACCGCCATCTCGTCCACGAGGTGACCTCGCCGCAGGCGTTCGAAGGCCTGCGCGCCACCGGCCGCAAGGTTCACGCGCCGGAGAAGACACTGGCTGTGGTCGACCACAACATCCCGACCACCGATCGTTCAAAACCCAATCCCGATCCTGAGAGCATCGAGCAGATGAAGGTGATGGCCGATAACGCCAAGGAATTCGGCATCGAGTATTTCAACGAACACGACAAGCGCCAGGGCATCGTGCACGTGATCGGCCCCGAGCAGGGATTTACCCTGCCCGGCACCACCATCGTCTGCGGCGACAGCCACACCTCGACGCATGGCGCGTTCGGCGCGCTGGCGCATGGCATCGGCACCTCCGAAGTCGAGCACGTGCTGGCGACGCAGACGCTGATCCAGAAGAAAGCCAAGAACATGCGCGCGGTGGTCGACGGCAAATTGCCCGACGGCGTCACCGGCAAGGACATCATCCTGGCCATCATCGGCGAGATCGGCACCGCCGGCGGCACCGGCTATGTGCTGGAATATGCCGGCGAGGCGATCCGCGCGCTGTCGATGGAAGGCCGCATGACGGTCTGCAACATGTCGATCGAGGGCGGCGCCCGCGCCGGCCTGATCGCGCCGGACGAGAAGGCCTTCGACTTCCTGCGCGGCCGGCCGAAATCGCCGAAGGGCGAGGCCTGGGACGCGGCGATGCGCTACTGGGATACGCTGCGCTCCGACAACGGCGCGCATTTCGACCATGAGATCAGGCTGGACGCGGCCAAGCTGCCGCCGATCGTGACCTGGGGCACCTCGCCCGAGGACGTCGTCTCGATATCAGGCATGGTGCCGGATCCCGATCAGATCGCCGACGAAGCCAAGCGGCTGTCAAAGCATCGCGCGCTGAAATACATGGGCCTGAAGGCGGGAACGAAAATCACCGACATCAAGCTCGACCGCGTCTTCATCGGCTCCTGCACCAACGGCCGCATCGAGGATCTGCGCGCCGCAGCGAAAATCGCCGAGGGCAAGACCGTCAGCGGCCATGTCAATGCGATGGTCGTGCCGGGCTCGGGCATCGTCAAGGAACAGGCGGAAGCCGAAGGCCTCGACAAGATCTTCATCAAGGCAGGCTTCGACTGGCGCGAGCCGGGCTGCTCGATGTGCCTTGCCATGAACCCCGACAAGCTGGCGCCGGAAGAGCGTTGCGCCTCGACCTCGAACCGCAATTTCGAGGGCCGCCAAGGTTTTAAGGGCCGCACCCATCTGGTCTCGCCGGCCATGGCGGCGGCCGCGGCGATCGCCGGGCACTTTGTCGATGTCCGGGAGTGGCGTTAACCATCGCTGCTTGCCTAGATATCGAGGCGATTTAGAAACTGCCCGTTAAGTCGCCCCGGCGCAGACTGGCTCTTTGCGGAAACGCATGGAGCCAGGCCATGACCGACAAGCCAGAATTCGTCGATATGATCGGCGAAGCGACGCGGCAAAACCGCCGACGCTCGATGCCGGTCATCATTGAACCCGAGGTCAAGGAAACGTCGCGTCTGGCGCATCGCTCGGCGCGGATGGAGCAATGGCGGGTCGAGAACCTGACGCCGTGGAAGCTCAAGCCCTGGGGAATCAAGCACTGGGATTAGGCGGTCGCTGATCGCGAACGAAAAACAGGCGCCCTTGCGGGCGCCTGTTTCATTTCGTCGAACGGACCGGAAGAACTACCAGTAAATCCGGTACGGGTTCTGCCAGTAATGGTGGCGATACCACGGCCGGCAGATCTTGCGCGGACCATAATAGGTCCAGACGATCCGGCAACGGCGCGGATAGCTGTAGTAGGCCGGCGCGTAATACGACCGGTAGAACCCGCGGTGGAAATGCCGGTGCCGGAAATGCGGCCGGTGATAGGCGTGGCGATAGCCACCGTAGCGCAGGCCGCTGTAGCGATATCCGCCGCCGCGATAGATGTGCGCGGCACGGTAGCCGCCGCCGCGGAATGCTACGCCGCCGCTCCGGAAACCGCCGCCACGGAACGCCATGCCGCCGCCGCGAAATCCACCACCGCCATGAAAGGCGCGACCGCCGCCACCGCCACCGCCAGCGAAAACCTCCGCCACCTCCGCCGCCGCGTCCACCGCGGACTTCAATCGCCATTCCCTCGGAAGCATATTTGGCTGCGGGCGCCATGCCCGGACTTGCCAGCGACAGCGCCTCAGCGCGCTGTTGTGACGCAGCCGACAGCACCAGTACTGCGGCAGCCGTCAGTCCCGCGCGGACAACAACGCCCCGCGCGGCACGTGATATCATCTTCATTGCCTGAAACCTCCCCAATGACGCCGGCGGCGCGCCCGCCTCCGGCTCGTTCATTTGCGGTCGCTCCCAGCATGAAGCTAGAGATAGCCGCGTGAACGCGCCATGAATGAACTGACCGCAGAGATGAACGAACTGCGGCGAAGCGAAATTCAAGAAGACTGGAAACTTTCGATGACCGTTTATGTGATCGTGCAGCTCAAGATGACCGACCGCGCCGCCTATGACCGTTACCAGGCGCGCTTCTTCGGCGTGTTCAAGCAATTTCAGGGAAGGCTGCTGGCGGCCGACGAAAGCCCCGACGTGCTGGAGGGCAGTTGGGATCGCGACAAGGTGGTGCTGATGTCGTTTCCCGACGAGGCCGCCTATCGCGCCTGGGCCGACTCGCCGGAGTATCAGGAGATATCAAAGGACCGCAAAGCCGGCGCGGCCGCCATCGTGCTGCTGGTGAAGGGGTTTGGACCGGGTTGATTTGTAGGGTGGGCAAAGCGCAAGCGTGCCCACCATTTCGGATGGCGATGTCGATCGATGGTGGCACGGCGCAAGGGCGCCTTTGCCCACCCTACAAGATACGTCTCACCACCAGAACGGGCCGTACCCCAAGCCGAACGGGAAAGGCGCCGGCGCGTAGTACGGATACGGCCGGTAGTAAGTAGGCCGCGCGTAGTACTGGGGATACGTCCGGTAGTAGGGACGATAGCCGTAGTAGCGGCGATGATGGCGGCGCGCACTGAAATCGGTGGTGTCGGATGTGGCTGCGGCTTGCGGCCTCGCTTGCGGAACAGGATTCGTCGCGGCAACCGCGGCCGGTCCGCCCAACGCCAATATGGCCGCAATCGAAACCGTTCCGATCAACGTCTTCATCTTCCACCCCTCGCAGCACCCATGGAAAAGCAGGCCCGCCTGCCGGCGAACCTGCCGATCCTACAGCCTTGGCGCTGCGCTCACCAGCGGTGCCAATGGCGGTGATGGTGATGCCGGTGGTGCCGGTGAAAGCGATGCCAACGGTGATGATGATGATGGCGGCGCCAATGCACCTCGGTCGCGCCGGAGATATCCTTTGAGCCTTCCTGCACCGCAGCGGCGGCGCCGGGGTTGCTCAGCGAAAGCGCCAGCGCGCGCTCTGCCGGAGCAGCGAGTGCGAGCAATGCGCCGACGGCGGCAAGCCCCAGAACTTTCGTCACGTTCATCTACGTTCTCCTTGGGTCCACGGATCTCGCGCCTGCGATCTGTCACTTGCTTCAAGTGAAGGACTCGTCGCGACGCAAATCGAGTTTGGATCAGATGACGTGAATTGGCTCTGAATGAACGCGCCACAGACCTGAACGAGCGTGACACAAACATGAACGAAAATCGCGCGATCGGATTCCGGCGGAAATTTCGCGTCGCGCGCAAACCCGGCGCAGGCTATCGTCGTATCTTCTGCGGCGTGTTCATCATGGGAGATCGCCATGACATGGTTTGCAGTGCGCGGCCGGCTTTCACGTGCCGCCTTCGCAGCCGTAACAACGGCGGCGAATCTGGCTTTCGCCGAAGCGGCGCTGGCGGCTCAAGGTCCCGGCACGACCGCAGGCACGGCGAGCAGCCTGGTGCAGCTCGCGATGGCGGTCATGGTCTATGGAACGTCGGCGCTGGTGGTTGCGGCCGGATTGATCGGCGCGGTGCGGCGGCGATAGCGTGTTGGCGCCTAGCCGGGCCGCCAATAGCAGTGCATGCGCGGCGTGATCACCGGGCCGCTCGGCCGGTACTCCTGCACATAATGCGCGTTGCAGATGCGCACCGCGTTCGGGCCGGGATAGTATTGCGGATAGACATCGGGCCGCCAGGTTTCGCGCGGGTAGACCGGCACGCGCCGCAGCGACGCGGCGCTGCTGGGCGGAGACGTCCGTCGGCGCCGCCTGCGCAGCCCGCACGCCCGGCGCCGTTTGCGCCTGCGCGCCCGCGTCCGTCAACAAGAGGCCGGCCGAAGCGGCCAATAGCGCCACCGTCACAATCCGCATCATCACGCCCACCCGAAGCTTGCAATCGCCCGCAACGTCTCCGATTGGCGCGACAAGGTCAACAGCGCAAACCCCATAGGCGGCAGGCGGAACCCACGGTAAAGAAACCGGATGAACTGGACATCGCTGAAAGCGCCGTCGCTGGCCGAAATGGAAGCCATGGCGCACGAGATTTTCGAGCGCCTGCCCCCTACCTTTCGCAAATTATGCGAGGGCGTGATCATCCGCGTCGACGATTTTCCGACCGACGAGGTGCTGGACGAGATGAATGCCCAAAGCGAATTCGACCTGCTCGGCCTGTTCCAGGGCGTCGGCCTGCCGCATCGAAGCAGCCAGGACATTGCCCCGATGCCTAACATGATCTGGCTCTACCGCCGGCCGATCCTGGATTACTGGGCCGAGCATGACGAGAACTTCGGTCACATCGTCCGCCACGTGCTGATCCACGAAATCGGCCACCATTTCGGGCTTTCCGACGCCGATATGGAGGCGATCGAGGAAGCCGCAGGCTAGGACGTGGATGCACTAACGCTGTTGCGTGCGGTTAGTGCAGGGAGAAGCATCGTCAGTCGATAGTCGGGCCAGCCGGCGAGAGACAGCGACACCTGCTGATAGTGCAGCAGTCCCATGGTCGGATGATTGAACGCACGTTCGCCCCCTTCGCGTGCCAAAACCCCCTGTGCCTCCCAGCAGCGCTCGAAGTCAGAGCTTCCAATTCTCAACTCGTCTACGAGCCGGCGAATATCCGGATCGTCGGAATAGCCTGTCACCGCGGCGCGGAACTCTGCGACGACACGATGCGCACGGGACGTCCAGTCAAGGATTAGAGTTCGAGCCTCAGGCCTGAGGAAGATGTAGCGCAGAAGGTTTTTTTCGCCGTCAGCATCGAGCCATCCTGCAAACAGTCGGGACGCTTTCGCGTTCCAACGTCGCGCGCCCCATGTGCGATCGAGTATGTAGGCGGGACCATCGATCGCATCGACGCAGGCCAGCACCCCCTCAGGTGGATCATCCCTGCTGCCCGACCGCTCGGGATCGCGCTTGCCCGCAACTTCAAACAGATAGCTGCGCTCGGCTCGTGACAGGCGCAATCCGCGCGCGAGGCGCGCGAGTGTCGAAGCAGAGACGGACACATCGCGCCCCTGCTCGATCCACGTGTACCAGGTGACACTCAATCCGCAGACCTGGGCGACTTCCTCGCGCCGGAGGCCGGGCGTGCGCCGTCGGGGTCCAGCGGCGAGCCCGAATTCTGCCGGAGACTGACGCTCTCGGAGCGCCCGCAAGAACGTGCTGAGCGAGAGGGCCGGAGCGATTCGGTCTTGTCCTGTCATGGTGGTATTTATACCAGTATAATTTGTCTTCTTAAACCGGTACATACGATATGCCAGTCTGTTTGTCTCGACTTTGTCGCTGCGCAAAGGACGGACGGGCATGGGCAAGCAATTCGTAAGGATCGAGCCGGAGCACACGGCTTTCATCGAGCGGCAGAAGATTTTCTTCGTCGCCAGCGCCCCGCCGAAGGGACGCGTCAACGTCTCTCCCAAGGGCCTGTCCTCATTCCGGGTGCTCGGAGAGACTGAGGTCGCCTACCTCGATTGCACTGGCAGCGGCAGCGAGACCCGCGCGCACCTGATCGCCTCTGACGACAAGCGGTTGACCATCATGTTTTGCGCCTTCGATGGCGATCCGATGATCCTGCGGCTCTATGGCCGGGGTCGATCGCTCATGCGCGGTACGCCGGAGTACGCCGATCTCGTTCCGAAGTTCGAGGAAGTTGCAGGCGCCCGCCAAATCGTACATCTCTCGATTGACCTCGTGCAGACGTCGTGCGGTATGGGCGTGCCGCTGTTCGACTACAAGCAAGAGCGTGGCAGCCTCGTGCGCTACTGGACGGCGCAGGGCATCAACAATCTGCGAAAATACTGGGGTCTGAAGAACATGAAGAGCATCGACGGCCTGCCGACCGGTTTTGCCCCTGACAGCATGGCTCCGCCACCTACGGCCTAGTCCTGCAGATTTCGCTCTTCTACCGCCGCCATATTCGCGATACATAACAGCCCGAAACGGCCTCAAATCCGGAAGTGCAGAGATGGACAAGTTCACCACGCTGGAAGGCGTCGCAGCGCCCCTGAAGATCATCAATGTCGACACCGACATGATCATCCCAAAGCAGTATTTGAAGACCATCAAGCGCACCGGCCTCGCCAAGGGTCTGTTCGCGGAGCAGCGCTACAAGGATGACGGCAGCGACAATCCGGACTTCATCCTCAACAAGCCGGCCTATCGCAATTCCAAGGTGCTGGTCGCCGGCGACAACTTTGGCTGCGGCTCGAGCCGCGAGCATGCGCCATGGGCGCTCCTGGATTTCGGCATCCGCTGCGTGATCTCGACCTCGTTCGGCGACATTTTTTACAACAACTGCTTCAAGAACGGGATCTTGCCGATCCGCGTCTCGCAGGAAGACCTCGACAAGCTGTTCGACGACGCCGAGCGCGGCGCCAATGCGACGCTGACCATCGACCTGCCGAACCAGGAGATCCGCGGCCCCGACGGCGGCAAGGTCAAGTTCGAGATCGACGCGTTCCGCAAGCATTGCCTGATCAACGGCCTCGACGACATCGGGCTGACGATGGAAAAGAAATCGTCGATCGACGATTACGAAGCCAAGGCGAAGAAAGAACGCGCCTGGGCCTGATTTGATTGCAGCCAGAAGGCGCGACGCGCATGCGTCCTGACATCGTCACCTTCTGGCACGGTCCGCTCGACCGCTTGCGGCATCTGTGCCTGCGCTCGCAGGTCGCCGCCGGCCACAAGGTCACCATCTACAGTTTCGATCCGCTTCCCGGCCTGCCCGACGGCGTCGCCAACGCCGAGGCCGAAGCCGTGCTGCCGCATGCCTTCTCGGAAAAGCTGCGCCCGCCGCAGCCGGATGGAAGCTGGCGCGACTGGACCATTTTGCAGTTCAGCGATTTCTTCCGGATGCGGCTGATGGCGCAAGGCGCGGGCCTGTGGCTCGACGCCGATGTGTTGCTGCTCAAACCGGTCGAGATCGACCCGGCAAAGCCCTACTTCGCCTGGGAGCGTCCGCGCCAGCTCGGCAACTCCGTGCTGTATCTGCCGACAGACGACGCGATCGTCACGGCCTTCCACGATCTGATGGATCAGGAAGAGCTGGAGCCGGACTGGCTCGCGTTGCGGCACCGTCTCGTGCTGATGTTGCGCCAATTGCGCGGCCGATCGAGCCGCACCGCCGATCTTCGCGTCGCCATCTATGGCCCCGCGTCATTGACCGCACTGGCCAAGCGCGGTGGCCAGATTGAGCATGCGCTGCCGAAGCAATCGTTCTATGCGGTGCATGCCGAGCCGAAAATGTTCTTCGAGCCGAGCGATTTTTCGAAACTGATCGCTGATCCCGACATCATCGGGTTTCACATTTCGCCCAAGGGACGCGGCAATCAGGAGCCTGTCGCGGGCAGCCTCTATGCCTGGGCGGCAAAGCGCTTCAGCGCCTCGGCCTCCAGCGTATCCCACGACGATTGAAGAGAAGCCGGATCGAACCGGCCTTCGCTTTTCAGCCTGTCAAAAATGACACGCAACAGGGCCGCACGACGTTCATCATTGTCGGCTTCATAGACCATATATCGCCCGCTGGTGGCCTGCACCAATCGCTCGTTCTTCTTCAACCGATCCAGCATGGTTCGAAGCGGCTGCAGCGCAGCTGAACGAGAGAAGGTCAGCCGTCGCAAGGGCGTTCTCAGCCATCTCCACTGATCCTTGATAACCAGAAAACGGTCCAGCACGGTGTGCAACAAATGCCGGCGCTGCTCCGGCGTCTCGCCGACCGGCACGATGACTTCGATCATCCACGCGCCAAAGCATCCCCATGCCAGCAATTTTTGCTGCTCGGACCATTTCCTTCGCGTCAGATGGATGTTCTCGCCGTGGATGCGCTTGTAGTAGATCGGCCCCGGCACGAAACGGAATTCGCCCAGCAGGGCGAGTTCGGTCATGAACCTGATTTCAGTGCCGAAGCTGTCGAAGGGATTGAAATCGGCCAACAGAAGGCCTGACGTAGAGGCAAGCGCGGAGCTGCGGATCAACCCCCGAAAAGGAACATGATCCAAATTCTCGAGATAAGTCAGCGCCCGCTGCAGCGGCGGCCCGGACAGCGCCACCCCGGGCTGAACCAAGGTACGTAGTCCGCTGCTGTGCATCTCCGCAAAGCAAACTGTCGCATCAGGGAAGCGCGCTGCGGCGTCCACGAGATCGGCGATATAGCTCGGCGAGACCTGGTCGTCGTGCTGTTGAAAGATATAGAACTCACCGCGTCGCTGGCGCATGGTCCAGTCGGTATTCCCGGCCCATCCGAGGCGTGACGGCTGAACCTGCATCCGGAAGCGGGTATCGCTGCGCAAGAACGGCTCGCAAGCCCGCGCGCTCTCCTGATCGTTGGCATCGATGGAAATCAGCACGTCCAGATTCTGGTAGCTCTGCGTTCGCAGGCATTCCAGCGTGACGGGAAGATCGTCTTGCCCGCGATAGGCAGGCACGCCGACAGTGACGAGAGGACCGCTCATGGCCTGGTATCCCCCGCAATGCGATCGGCGCAGACATCGGCAAAATAGGGCGCCATCGTCAGCTTACCCGGATCGATCGAATGAAAGCGGCCCGTCGAATTTACCCCGATTTCGAAGCGGCGATGCAGTTCACTGGCGGGATCATAGATGTCGGTCTCGCCCCACGCCACGATGACACCACCTTTGACCGTGACATCCTCAAGCCTGTTCGCATCCAACGCGCGAAGCGACGGCACGAATTCCGCCATGGCGCGAAGCGTCCCTTGCAGCAATTGTGAACGCAGCGGCTCGGAGGGGTAAGTCGGCCAATCCGGCGGCACCACATCGCTGGAAATGCCCTGCAGGCAAACCGGATACCAGGTGAGATAGGTCAGGCCGTCGCGATAACTGACGACCTCGCCGAACGGCCCGGAAACGAATGTCGCGCTCGGCGGCAACAGCGCGCCGGCGGGCAGCCGGAAGCTGACACCGTATTTCAATCGATGCAGCCATGGCCGCTGCGGACGCAAGCCGCGCTTTTCATTGATGGCAAAGCGGCCGTCCCACAGCGCATTGACGACGTGGTCGAAACGCTCGCTCGCCGGTCCGCCCACGGTGCCCAGTTTGACGCCGAGGCAGGCGCCATCGTCATCGACGGCTATGACTTCATGGCTTGTCCGCACCTCAATCCGCGGCTCGGCGGCGATGCGCACCCGTACCGCTGACGCCAGCGCCACCGGATCGATCGCGACCTCCGGCGTATCGAACGCCGCCAGCGCCACCTCCGGATCGAACGCCGCTTCCCGTTCCGCAACCGACCACATCCGCGGCTCAGACGCGAGGTCGAAGCCGAAATAGACCCCGCGCCTGCCGTCGCTGGCCTCCCGGATCAACGCGTGTACCTTCGCCAGGTATTGCGAGACCTGTTCCGGCGAACGCTGGCTGTCGCGATGAACGACATAGGCGGCAGGTCGCGACACCGTCATCGCATCCTCCGACACACCAAGATGCCGCGCGAAAAATGGCGCGAAGGCCAGCGCGCCCTGCATCATCATTCGGGCCGTCGAATAGCTGGCATCGTTGGCGTACATATAGCCGAGATGGATCTTGCCTTCATTGGCAACCGCCGCGCGGCTCAGCAGACGTTCGTTGCGATCGAACAATACGACGTCGATGCCGCGGTCTGCCAAAGATAGAGCGGTGCAGCATCCTTGAAGACCACCACCCAAAACGCCGACACGCATCCTGACCAAGCTCACATTTTCCAGATTGACCGTCTGGCAGGTCCTGCCAGCCGCCGTCCCGAACGCGCCGGCTCAATGCCCCATCGCGGCGATTGCATCCGCAATCGCAATCGTCCGCTTCGCCATGTCGGCGTGCAGCCGTTCCACCATGCGGCCGTCGAGCTGGATCGCGCCGCGCGAGGCGTTTTCCGGCAGGGTGAATGCCGCGATGATCTTTCTGGCCTGCGCCACCTCCTCGGCCGGCGGCGTAAAGATCGCGTTGCAGGCGTCGATATGGCTCGGATGGATCAGCGTCTTGCCGTCAAAGCCGAGATCGCGGCCCTGGGCGCATTCGGCGGCAAAGCCGTCGACATTGCTGATGTCGCTGTAGGGCCCGTCGAGGATTTCCAGGCCGTGGGCGCGCGTTGCCAGAATACAGTGCGTGATCATCGGGATCATCGCGGCGCGGCCGGGCAGCATCCTGATCCGCGTCTCCCGCGAAATGTCGTTCGGCCCGAACACAAAGCCGGCCAGCCGCATCTCGGAATCGCGCGAGGCTGCCGCAAGCTTGTCCGCATCGAGCACGGCGCGCGAGGTCTCGATCATGGCCCAGACCCGGATCGACATGTCCGCATTGACGTCGGAGAGGCGATTGGCGATCGCGGACAGATCCGCGACGCTGGAAATTTTCGGGACCAGGATGCCGTCGGGCTTTGCCTTGCCGGCCATGGTGACGTCGTCGATCCACCACGGCGTATCCAGCGCATTGACGCGGATCAGCACCTCGCGCTTGCCGAACCCGCGTGCCGCCACCGCCGCGGCGATCTGGTCGCGCGCCATCGCCTTGGCGTCGGGCGCCACGGCGTCTTCGAGATCGAGGATGATGCCGTCGACCGGCAGGTTTTTCGCCTTTTCCAGCGCCCGTGCATTCGATCCCGGCATGAACAACAGGCTGCGGCGCGGACGGATCATGGGCGAGTTCCTCTAAGCGCGATTTTTGAGCACCACGCGATAACATTTCGGCCCATGGTCCGAAAGCCTTGTTCCGATCATCGGCATATGGTTAGGCATGGGCCATGACAGCGTTCCCAAAGCACCTGCTTGACGGCTACCGGACCTTTACGACGCAGCGGCTGCCGACCGAGCAGACGCGCTACCGCGACCTGTCCGAGCGCGGCCAGTCGCCGGCGGTGATGGTGATCGGCTGCTGCGACTCCCGGGTGTCGCCGGAGGTGATCTTTGACGCCGGCCCCGGTGAACTATTTGTCGTGCGCAACGTCGCCAATCTGGTGCCGGTCTACGCGCCCGACGGCGGCGCCCATGGCGTTTCGGCCGCGCTGGAATACGCCGTCAACGTGCTGCGCGTAAAACACATCGTGGTGCTCGGCCACGCCCAATGCGGCGGCATCCGCGCCTTCATCGACAACATCGACCCGCTGTCGCCGGGCGATTTCATCGGCCGCTGGATGTCGATGTTCATCAAGCCCGGCGAGATCGTCGAGCAGCGCGGCCATGAATTGATGCAGGAATTTACCGTTAGGATCGAGAAGGCCGCGGTGTTCCGCAGCCTGGAGAACCTGATGACGTTCCCGTTCGTGCGGGACCGGGTCGAGAAAGGCACGATGGAATTGCACGGCGCCTATTTCGGTGTCGCCGAAGGCTCGCTGTTCGTGCTGGATCCGATCGCGAAGGAATTTCGCAGCGTTGGGAAGCGCAGACCTCATCCTGAGGAGGCGCGTACGCGCCGGCTTACGCCGCCTTCTTCTTGGCGCTGATGAGCTTGCGGTTGATCAGGCATTCCGCGATCTGGATCGCGTTCAGCGCGGCGCCCTTGCGTAGATTGTCCGACACACACCACAGCGACAGGCCGTTCTCGACGGTGTTGTCCTCGCGGATGCGGCTGATGTAGGTGGCGTCCTCGCCGGCCGCTTCATACGGCGTGACGTAACCGCCCGGCTCCTGCTTGTCGATGACGAGACAGCCCGGCGCGTTGCGCAGGATGTTGCGCGCTTCATCAGCGGTGATCGGCTGTTCGAACTCGATATTGACGGCCTCGGAATGGCCGACGAACACGGGAACGCGCACGCAGGTGGCGGTAAGCCTGATTTTGGGATCAAGAATCTTCTTGGTCTCCATCATCATCTTCCACTCTTCCTTGGTGTAGCCGTCCTCCATGAACACGTCGATCTCGGGGATGACGTTGAAGGCGATACGCTTCGGGAATTTCTTGTTGATCAGCTCGCTGTTGGTGTAGACGGCCTTGGTCTGCGAGAACAATTCGTCCATCGCATCCTTGCCGGCGCCCGACACCGACTGATAGGTCGCGACCACGACGCGCTTGATCTTCGCCTTGTCGTGCAGCGGCTTCAGCGCCACGACGAGCTGCGCAGTCGAGCAGTTCGGGTTGGCGATGATGTTCTTTTTGGTGAAACCGCCGACCGCGTCCGCGTTCACTTCCGGCACGACCAGCGGCACGTCCGGATCCATCCGCCAGGCCGACGAATTGTCGATCACGACCGCGCCGGCGGCGCCGATCTTCGGCGACCATTCCTTCGACACCGCGCCGCCCGCCGACATCAGGCAGATGTCGACGTCGGAGAAATCGTAATGCTCGAGGGCTTTGACCTTCAGGGTCCGGTCGCCATAGGAGACTTCAACGCCCACGCTGCGGCGCGACGCCAGCACCACGACCTCGTCGGCGGGGAATTTGCGCTCATCCAGAATGTTGAGCATTTCGCGCCCGACATTGCCGGTGGCTCCAACCACTGCGACCTTGTAACCCATCGTTCACTCTCCGAGAGAAAATGCCTCCCCACCGCCGGCAGCGGAAAGGGAAGAGGCAGCGCTTCTATGCGAGAAACTCCCCCAAGACAACGTAGAGACAACGTTTAGACCCGCGTTTTTGGGCGTTTGATGCATTCCTTCGAGGCCAGAACGGCCGCTTCCCATTATAGGGCCGGAATCCATCCGGCGCTGACCAGCTTTGCCGACGAAGTCTCCGGCACGCTGGCGCGCCTGATCGCCTATGTGTGTATGCTGGCGCTGATCGCCATGACGGTCGTCTATCTCTGGGACCAACTGCCGGCGGCCGACCCGGAGCCCGAATCTTCGGCCCGGGCGGGCTGGACCGCGGCCAGCCGTTCGGTTCCGGCTTTCGCCGTCAGCCAGTTCGATTTGGCTTCCAAAACAGACACTTACAGTATCCTCCGGCATCCCGAGGGCGGCCGCAAGGATGTCCTGCGCTGGACCGGTCCCGATGCGAGGCCGGTCGCCGAGCTCGAAATCTACCGTCCCGGCGGCGAATTGGCTGCGGCCATGCCGGCGATGGCCGAAATCGCAGCCCGCATCGACCCGTCAGGGGTTCAGGAGCTCGAATCCGCAGGGATCATCGACAGCAAATTCGGTACCGTGACCCTGCTGCGCCTGATCGGCGAACCCGAGGGCAACCGCTCCTGCCTCGGTTTCATCAAACGCATCGACCAGCCGAATTTGCGGATCTCCGGCTGGTCCTGCCAGGGCGATACGCTGCCGGCCCGGCGGACCGCCATCGCCTGCACGTTGAACCGGCTCGCCCTGCTCGCCGCCGGAAACGATCCGAAACTCGCTGAATTGTTTGCCCATGCCGAGCTGCGGCGTAGCGATTGCGCGGCGGCGGCTGCACCGGCCCTGTCGGCCGATTGGGTGACCGGGTCAGACAACCCACGGCTGCGCGGCGCTTTCTGATCGCCGATTTCCGGCCAAGCCGCTGGTTTTCATGAAACTTTCAGACCCTTGCCGGCATTATTCTGGTCCGGTGTGGCCCATTTGACCTAGTGAGACTATATCCCCGGCAGCTAGGATGGCCGCAAATCGGACATGGCGGCACGCCAGTCTGGACCGCTGCAATGACGAGGACGCGATGACCGTAAAATTTTCAGTGCTGCTTTCGGCGATCGCCGTCGTCGCTCTCAGCGTGGCGCCCGCAGACGCCCAGTCGACCCGATTGAAGTACGACAAGGATGGCCGGGTCACTTACGGGCCGGGCGGACCCAACCGATCCTACCAGCAGGGGCCGAACACCCGCGTCTACGTCACCACGCGTTCGTGGCTCGATGCCGGCACCGAAGTTCTGCCCGGCGACCGCAAGTTCCAGGATTACGCCTTCCCGCCGGCAATCGGGTATCCGTCGTTCGCACGCGAGAACCTCAACCGGCCGATCGACCGTCAGCCGCTCAATCCGCCGTCGGATCTCGGCGGCTACCCGACGCGTTTCCCGCTGTACTGATAGCGGTGCTGAAGTCGTTGGCGGCGACCTCACTTGTCTGCGGGCTGCCGGGGAACCTTTGACTCCGTCCAGGCATTGGACCGAAGAGGAGGAGTCGCATGAAGAACAAACCCCGCAAGCCTCCCGCTGAGGACTCGAAGAAGGCAGAGCGGACCGTCGATTCCGCCAAGGCCGCTAACAGGAACGCGACCGCGAAACCCCTTCGTCGCGTCGGCGAGGGTCCCAATAATCTTCGCCAGCGGGAAGAATGGTTTCGCCGCCGCGCAGGCAGCGACAAGTAGTCATATCTTCAGCCGCCAGATGCTGCGCCCATAGCTGGCCGCGGTCAGGGTGCGGTCGGCGTCATGATAGACAAGGTCGACGATCGGAACCGTCGGCAGATTGCGCGTCAGCGATTTCCAGTCCCCCCTGCGTCGGTGGAAGCATGCACGCCGGCGTCGCTGCAGACATAGAGCGTCGACGGCCTCGCTTTCGGAATTGCGACGGCGTGATGCGGCACGTCGGGCAGCCTGCCCTGGTCGATGTCCACCCAGGTCGATCCGGCATCCTTCGACCGGAAAACGTGGCTTGCGTTGGAGTTTGCCACCGTCGCGTAGACCACCTTGGCGTTGGCCGGACTTGTCGTAAGGCGCGTGATGGTGAAACCCGGAAGGACCGGGCTTGCCAGGTCCTCACTCCAGCTGTCGCCGCCATCCTGGCTCCCGTAGACTCCACCCTTCTCCGTTCCGACGTAAATCATCTTCGAATTGGCTTCGGCGACCTCGACGGCAGAGATGGGGCTTCCGTCCAGGACGGGGGAAACATCCTTCCAATGAATCCCGTCATCCCTGGTTCGCCAGACCCGCAACCCTCCGACGAAGATGGTTCGCGAATCCTTCGGATCGAACTCCAGGAAAACCATCCACACCGCGTCACGTTCGCTTCGCTTGGCGGGAGGTGAAACAACCGTCCAGCCGGTCGACTTGCGAAACCGGCAGACGTCCATGTTTTGCGAGGTAGTGTACAAATGCCCGGGGTTTTTCGGATCGATGATCATCCATCCGCCGTCGCCTCCGGTCACCTCGACAAAGTCGTCGGGCCTGCCGCCGAGGACGACGGTATTGTTTTGGTCGGTTTTGATTTGACCGACGAGCGTGAGGTTGGTGCCGTTGTCCTGCAGGCCACCACCGAACATGCGACCGTCGCTTTGCGCGACATCGACGTCATAGAACATGCTGACGGCGAGCCCGTTGCTCCTGTTTTCCCAGGTCCGGCCGCCGTCCATGCTGACGTCCATGCCGCCATCGTTCATGTCGTAGACAAGCCCCGGCTGATCCACCGGCATCAGCAGGCAATGATGATCCGAATGGGCATATTTCGGCTCGCCGCGTACTTCGTCCCATTTCGTCGCGCGAACCCAGTTCTTGCCGCCATCGCGCGTCCGATACAGATCGACGCCACCGCATAGAACGTGGTCGGGGTCCAACGGATGCACCGCGATCGTGTTGCCGTAGGACATCTGCCCTTCATTGGCCAAGCGACCTCCGGTGACATCGACCCATTTGTCGCCGCCATTGTCGGATCGGAAGACCCCCAGCACGCCGTCCTTCTGCGTACTGGCGAGCGCATAGATCACCGACGGCTTGGAGGGCGCTATCGCCAGCGAGGTCCGGCCGAACCTTTCCGAAGAAGGCAGACCGTTCCTCAAATGGGTCCACGACGTGCCGCCGTCGGTGGATCGCCAGATGCCGCTCTGGGTGCCGCGGGCTGCAATGGTGGCGTACAGGGTGTCGCTTATGGTCGGGTGAAACACGATCGCGTGGCACCGATACTGGCCGATACCCGGAAAAGTTAGCCGTCCCCAACTCAGGCCGCCGTTGCGGGACACGAACATGCCGTCACTGCCGATTTCATTATGCGTCACGCCGCCAAGGCAGAGGTGGGTCGTGTCAAAGGGATCGACGACGAGGCAGCCGATGCGCGTCGGGATTCCGGTCGTCTCGGAAGGAGCCAGGATCTGCCAGCTGTCGCCGCCATCGATGGACCGGAAAATTTCGACTCGGCTTACACGAAAAGGCCCGGCTCTCGCCGGGCCTTTTATTTTCAGGCGTGCAGCTTCTGCAATTCCTTCAAAATCGCCTCGCCCATTTGCGAGGTATTCGCCGCCGTCGTGCCTTCCGACTTGATGTCGGCCGTGCGCAGGCCGCTGGCGAGCACCGCTGCAATCGCGGCATCGACCTTGTCGGCGAGCGCGCCCATGTCGAAGGAATAGCGCAGCGCCATCCCGAACGAGGCGATCATCGCGATCGGATTGGCGAGGCCCTGACCGGCAATGTCCGGCGCCGAGCCATGCACCGGCTCGAACAGCGAGCGGCGCTTTTTGGTTTTCGCATCGATCTCGCCGAGCGAGGCCGACGGCAGCATGCCGAGCGAACCGGTCAGCATCGCCGCGATATCGCTGACAACATGTCGCCGAACAGATTGTCGGTCACGATGACGTCGAACTGCTTTGGCGCCTTCACCAGCATCATGCCGCCGGAATCGGCGAGCTGATGCTCCAGCGTGACGTCCTTGTATTCGCGGGCATGCACCTGCGTCACCACCTCGTTCCAGAGCACGCCTGACTTCATGACGTTGCGCTTTTCCATCGAGGTCAGCTTGTTGCGGCGTTTTCGCGCGAGGTCGAAAGCGACGCGCGCGATGCGCTCGATCTCATAGGTGTCGTAGACCTGGGTATCGATGGCGCGCTTCTGGCCGTTGCCGAGATCGGTGATGGTTTTCGGCTCGCCGAAATAGACGCCGCCGGTGAGCTCGCGCACGATCATGATGTCGAGGCCTTCGACCGCCTCGCGCTTCAGGCTGGAAGCATCCGCCAGCGCCGGATAGCACACCGCCGGTCGCAGATTGGCGAACAGGCCGAGATCCTTGCGCAGGCGGAGCAGGCCGGCTTCCGGCCGCGCGTCATAGGGCACGGCGTCCCATTTCGGACCGCCGACCGCGCCGAAAATCACGGCGTCCGCCGCCTTGGCGGTTCCCATGGTCGCATCGGTGATGCTCTGCTTGCTGGCGTCATAGGCAGCACCGCCGACCAGCCCCTGCTCGGTCTCGAAGGAGGCAATGCCTTGCGCGTTCAGCCAGTCGATCAGGCGCTTTACCTCGGCCATCACTTCGGGGCCGATGCCGTCGCCGGGGAGAAGCAGCAGTTTGTGGGTCGCCATATCCGTTCCTCGTTCAGCCCGTCATGCAGGGCGCGCGGAGTGCTAAAACGCCGCGAGGGGATTGGCAAGGCGGCAGCCGCAGGCGAGAAATACCGCCATCAAGCCCGCACCCAAGACGGACGTCATGACCGCAGCCATCCTGTTTGCCTTTGCGTCCGCGACCTTTTTGGGCGCGGGCGTGGTGACGGCGCAATTGGGGCTGCGGACGGTCGAGCCGCTGTCGGGCGCCGCAATCAGCGTTCCCTGCTTTACGATCCTGTTCCTGCTGTTCTCGCCGCTGATCCTGGCCGGCGAGCCCGTGGTCTGGCGCGGCCTGCCGGTCTTTATCGCCATCGGGCTGTTCTTTCCGGCCAGCCTGACGTTCCTGACCTTTGCCTCCAACCGCGCGCTCGGGCCGGTCATCACCTCGACGCTCGGCAATCTCGCGCCGCTGTTTGCGGTGGCGCTCGCCGTCGTCCTGCTGCACGAGCCGCTGCGAGCTCTGGCAACTGGCCGGCCTCGTGCTGGCGGTGGCCGGCGCCGTGATCATCACGGTCACCCGCCCGCGCGATCTCGGCCATTGGCGAAGCTGGGCGCTGCTGCTGCCGCTCGGCGGCGCGCTGATCCGCGGCGTGGTGCCGCCGGTCGTCAAACTGGGACTGGAGATCTGGCCGAGCCCGTTATGGGCGTGTCTCATCGGCTACATCACGTCGTCGCTGGTCGTGCTGACCGTGCAGCGCATCCGCAAGGGCAGTTTTGTCGCGGAAGCTTCACGGTCGGGCCGGTTCTGGTTTGCCGTGACCGGCATCAGCAACGGGCTTAGCGCGCTGACGCTGTTTGCCGCCGTGCGCAATGGGCCGGTCACGCTGGTGGCGCCGCTGGTAGCGATCTATCCGCTCGTCACCGTGATCCTGAGCGCGATCCTGCTCAAGCACGTGAGCATCACGCCGCGCATCGTCGCGGGAACCGCGCTCACCGTCGCCGGCGTCGCGCTGGTACTGATCGGCTGACCACGACGCGCCAGCCACGATGGCATTGCGCCACCGGCAACACACCCCTGCCGGCTGCACGCCTGTGCAAGCCCGTCCTGCCCTGCCAGTATGGGTCCGCCTGCCGGAGCCTCCCGTGAAAGCCCCCGACCGTCCCCAGCCCTACCCGCATCCCGCGCGGTTGATCCTGATTTTGTCGCTCGCTCCGACCGTCGGTCTCGGCATCGGCCGCTTCGCCTATGCGCTGGTCCTGCCGGACATGCGCGACGCGCTGGTGTGGTCCTATTCCGCCGCCGGCTTCATGAACACCATCAACGCCGCCGGTTATCTGGTCGGCGCGCTGTTTGCGTCACAACTGATCAGGCGTTTTGGATTAGCCGCCTCGGTGCGCTGGGGAACGCTGGCCTGCGTGCTGTCGCTGGCGCTGTGCGCGATCTCCGGCAATTTTTTCGTGCTGAGTTTTGCGCGGCTGCTGGCCGGGTTTGCGGCAGCCGCTTGCTTCGTCGGCGGCGGCGCGTTGGCGGCGACGATTGCGCAATCGCGGCCCGAACGCGCCAACTTTTTGCTCAGCCTGTTCTATGCCGGACCCGGCATCGGCATCCTCGCCTCCGGACTTATCGCCCCATTCGTGCTGCAGGCATTCGGTCCCGGCTCGTGGTGGATCGTATGGTGGGCGTTGACGCTGCTCGCGGTCGTCATGACCATTCCCCTGTTGCTTGCGCCACTCGGTGACGGCGCCGGCGTCAGCAGCACGGCGGCGGCCAAATTCGCGATTGCACCGGTCGTGTTCTATCTCGCGGGCTATTTTCTGTTCGGCGCGGGCTACATCGCCTACATGACCTTCATGATCGCCTATGTCCGCGACTCCGGCGGCGGTGCGGTGGCGCAAAGCGCGTTCTGGAGCCTGATCGGACTTTCCGCCTTCGTGACGCCCTGGGTCTGGCGCCGCGTGCTCGCGCTCGATCGCGGTGGACTTGCCACCACCATCATCCTCGGTACCAACGCGATCGGCGCCGCGCTGCCGATCTTCGGACACTCGCCGCTGCTGCTGGCGGTATCGGCGCTGGTGTTCGGCGTGGCGTTTTTTTCGGTGGTGGGATCGACCACCGCCTTTGTCCGCTTCAACTATCCGCCGGCCGCCTGGCCAACCGCAATTGCGGCACTGACGATCTCCTTCGGCGTCGGCCAGACGCTGGGCCCGATCGTGGTCGGCGCCATCACGGATGCGATGGGGAGCCTCTCCTATGCGCTGAATATTTCGGCGGCGATGCTGGCGCTGGGCGCCCTCGCCTCGGCCTTTCAGAGAAAGCTGCAATTTCGCTAGTGCTGCGTTTGTCCGATGACAACGTAATCGTGTTAGATTTTGACCGAGATGACACAGTCAATTACCACCGATTCCTCTCGCCGTGTCTTGACCGGGTTGCTCGGCGCGCCGATTGCGCACTCGGCCTCGCCGGCCATGCATGAACGGGCCGCAGACGTGCTGGGCTTTCGCTGCCATTACCAGCTTATCGAGGTCGCCGGTGCCGGGCGGGAGGAACTGAAAGCCTTGCTCGACGGCGTCCGGCGGCTGGGTTTTGCCGGCATCAATGTCACCTTCCCCTACAAGGAAGCCGTGATCGAGTTGCTCGACGAGGTATCGCCGGGCGCAGCCACCATTGGCGCGGTCAATGCCGTCGTTATCAGCGACAACAGATTGATCGGCCACAACACCGACACGATCGGGCTTTGCGCGCGCCGTCTCCCCGTTCGTGACAGATTCTTCGCCGGGCGCGATTGCGGTGATCGGCGCCGGCGGCGTCGGCAAGGCGATTGCCTTTGCGCTTGCAGGTCTCGGCGCTGCCGAGTTGCGGATTATTCGACAGCGAGCCCGCCAAGGCCGCGCGGCTGGCTGCCCAGCTCGAAGGCCATGGGAAGGCGTATGTCGCTCGCAGTGTCGAGGATGCGCTGCGTGGCGTGGTCGGCGTGGTCAATGCCTCGCCGGTCGGGATGCTGCCGAACCGCGACACGCCGGTTCCCGATGCGCTGCTGCATGACGGATTGTGGGTCGCAGACGCCGTCTACTCGCCGCTGTGGACGCCGCTGCTGACGGCCGCCAAAGCCAGGGGCGCGGCGGTCATGACCGGCCGCGATCTGGCGATCTACCAGGCGGCCGATGCCTTTGAATTATTCACGGGTGTGCGGCCGTCCACCGCCGAGATGGGGATCGCCTTCGACGACGTGATGGCGAAGCGATACGCCGCTTCGCACGCCGCATGACGGCGCAGCGTCAGCTTCCGCTGAACGAATTATACCCCTGGTCTTCCCAGAACCCGCCTTTGTAGTCGTTGGTGACTTCCATCGAGATCACGTATTTCGGGTTCTTGAAGCCGAGTTTTGTCGGCACCCGGATTTTCATCGGGAAGCCGTAGGCGCGCGGCAGGATCTCGTCGCCGAACTTGAACGTCATCTGGGTCTGCGCGTGCAGCGCGGTCGCCATGTCGAGCGGCGAATTGTAGCCGTCCTTGTCGGCGCACTGGAACCAGACATATTTGGCGCGGGTGTCGGCGCCGATCAGCTTGAGGAAATCGCGCAACGGCGCGCCGGTCCAGCTTCCGATCGCGCTCCAGCCTTCGACGCAGATGTGGCGGGTGACCTGCTTGACCTGCGGCAGCGCGTAGAGCTCGTCCAGCGTCCATGACTTCTTGTTCTCGACCAGCCCGCGCACCTCCAGCTTCCAGTCCTTGCCGTCGATCTCAGGAGCCTCGTCGAGTGAGTAATAGGCATTGAACGGGAACGGCTTTGTGATCGCGCTTTCGGGGAAGGTCGGCGCCATCGCGTTCGGATTGAAGATCGCGGCCTGCACGGCGTCGTTGAATTTCGACACCTGCTTCAGCATCTCCTCGGCCGAAAAACTGTCGGTCACATCGCAGCCGGTCAGCAGCGTCAGCGCGCCGAGGCTGGCGCCGCCCGTGATGAAGCGGCGGCGTGTCAGATCCGGCATCGATTTCGCGGCATCGCGAACCAAGCAGCGTCTTGTCGACGCCGGGGATCAGAAGCGAGCGCATGCGGCCCATGGGAAATCCTCCTGCATCAGCGACCGATGATCATGGCGCGCAGGCTCTTCGGCACCAGGAGTGCGAGCGCG
This sequence comes from uncultured Alphaproteobacteria bacterium, assembly GCA_963731915.1. GTDB lineage: Bacteria > Pseudomonadota > Alphaproteobacteria > Rhizobiales > Xanthobacteraceae > Bradyrhizobium. The sequence goes on along the minus strand of CAVSXQ010000042.1, from coordinate 86,385 downwards.
ACATGAACCACGATGAAGGCGACAATTGCCGCCATGCAGAAGAAATGCACGTAGCGCGCGGCGTCATAGCCGCCGAACAGCGCCGTCAGGTATTGCAGCTGCACCGGCTTCCAGATCGCGAGGCCCGACAGCACGATCAGCACGCCGATCACGATCACGCCGGCATAGAGCAGCTTTTGCACGTAATTGTATTTCGAGAGATCGTCATGCGAGAGTTTGCCGGTCAACGCGGCCTTGGTGTCGGAGATCACGCCCTCCGGCGTGATCGGCAGCAGCTTCTTGCGGAAGCGGCCGGTGGCGAAACCAAGCACGATATAAAGCAGGCCGTTGAGCATCAGGATCCACATCGCCGCAAAGTGCCAGAGCAGCGCGCCGCCGAGCCAGCCGCCGAGCGTGATCGATTTGGAGAATTTGAAGTCGTCGAACAGCGGCGAGGCGTTGTAGATCTCCCAGCCCGACATGATCATCAGGACCATGGCGAAGGCGTTGGTCCAGTGCAGGGTCCTGACCCAGGCCGGCTGGATCACCTTGGCCCTGGCCGGGGTGACTTGCGTGGCTTGCTCGCCGCTGACGCTCAGGCTCGACATGGTGGTTCCCTGCTGAAGCTAGTACCGGTTTATACGCCCGGAACCGGATTTTCGTTACTGCTATGGCGCTATCAATGCGATGCGCCGTGCCTATGGTGGTCACAAAAAAGCGAGCCGGGTTGCCCCGGCTCGCCTCCCGTCGCGCACCCTGGTACGGGGCTGTTGGGCGCGCGGACCGCTTAGGACGCCGGCATCAGCACGGTGTCGACCACATGGATCACGCCATTCGACTGGTTGACGTTGCTGATCGTCACCATCGAGGTTCCGCCCTTGGCGTCGACGATCCAGACCTTGCCGTCCTTGAGCTTGACGCTCAGCTCTTCGCCTTCGGCGGTCTTGAGCTTCTTGCCTTCGGTCAGGTCGGAGGCCGCGAGCTTACCCGGCACGACGTGATAGGTCAGGATCTTGGTCAGGGTCGCCTTGTTCTCGGGCTTGACCAGGGATTCGACGGTGCCGGCCGGCAGCTTGCCGAAGGCGGCGTTGGTCGGCGCGAACACCGTGAACGGGCCCTTGCCTTCGAGGGTTTCGACGAGGCCGGCGGCCTTCACCGCCGCAACCAGCGTGGTGTGGTCCTTGGAGTTGACGGCGTTCTGGATGATGTTCTTGGAGGGGAACATCGCGGCGCCACCGACCATCACGGTCTTTTCCTGCGCCGAGACGGGTGCAGCAACGGTGGCGGTGAGAGCCAGCGCGGCGAACGCGGCGGCGGACAACAGAGCAATACGCTTCGACATGGATTCTTCTCCCGATGATTGAGCAGACCGGCGGGGCATCCGCCGGTGAGTGAAACAACGAGGCTGACCGGATGGGACAGCGCCGTCGTTGGCCAAATTACGGGAGGGTTCGGCGGCGGTTTCGGACAATAAATTATCGTGATTTCTGAAACTATTCCGGGCGCGGACCGTGGGCTGCCTTTTCATCAAATTGTCGCCCCGGCGAACGCCGGGGCCCATACAAATGTTGCGCATGAAGGTCGCTGCAGCCACAGCTCGCTTAGCGACAACTCCCTGGGATTATGGGTCCCCTGGACGACCGATGCGAGATTGCCCGGCTTTCGCGTCAATGGCAGCTCGGTCCGGCAAATCGCGGCAGCTCTGGATCGCTCGCCATCAACCATCTACTCGAGAGCTGAAGCGCAATAGTGGGGCTCAAGATCGGATACCAGTCCAGTATACGCCAACCAGCAGACCCGCGCCCGGCGCTGGAAGGGCTCGCGCCTGCGAGCGAGATGCGAGCTTGCGAGCCGCTGTCATTGAGCGCCTCGCTAAGCTGATGGTCGCCCGAGCAGATCGCTGGCCTGCATCGGCCCGCGAACAGGGTCGCAAGAGTGATCTCGCTACGAGACCATCTACCGCTTCATCTACGCGCAGATCTCGCCGTACCAGGGACTACCGCATGGCGGCGCTACCTGCCGCGCGGCAAGAGCAAGCGCGGCATGCCGCGGCAGTGATGCGGCGGCAGCCCGGCAAGCTTCATTGAAGGCCGTGTTTCCTTTGGCAAATGCGACACCCTCGAGGCCACCGACCGATCTGACCTGCTAGGCCATGCTTTGCCCACCCCGCATTTTTCCGTCGCGATCAATCATTGCTCTTCGGTGTCGCGATAAATCCGCGGTTGTGCGTCGGGCTGATCAGGATCTCGTTGATGCAGACGCGCGGCGGCAGGCTGGCGACGAAGGCGATGGTGCGGCCGCAATCCTCGGGCTGCAGCATCTTGGCCTGCTCGGCCTCGCTCGGCGGCACCGGCCGCAATTTGAGGATCGGCGTCGCCACCTCGCCCGGCGACAGGCAGCAGGCGCGCAAGCCGTTGACGCATTCGTCCATGTTGAAGGAATGGGTCAGCGCCAGCACCGCATGCTTCGTGGTGGTGTAGGCCGGGCCCGTCATCTTCGAGACATGGCGGCCGGCCCAGGACGCGACATTGATGATGCTGCCGTCCTTCTGTTTGCGCATCGCCGGCAACACCGCGCGCATGCAATAGAGCACGCCGTTGAGGTTGATATCGACGACCTTGTTCCAGCCGTCGAGGTCAAAATCCTCCCAGCTCCGCTTCGGCAGGTTGATGCCGGCGCTGTTGACGAGCAGGTCGATGCGGCCGTGTTTGGCGACGATCGCCTCGGCCGCCTTGTTGACGTCGTCCTTGCTGCTGACGTCGAGCGTGACCGCCTCGGCCTTGCCGCCCTTTTTGGTGATGCGAGGCTACCACCCGGTCCAGCTCGGCCTTGCGGCGGCCGGAAACCACCACAATCCAGCCGTCGGCGGCCAGATGCTCCGCCCCGGACTCCCCGATCCCGCTGCCGCCGCCGGTCACCCAGGCCACGCGTTTCCCGTTATTTGTCATGCAAACTGTCTCCGTTGCTTTTTGAAGGGCGTTTTTGCTAATCCAGCCGGCGAAATCACGGCCTTTGCCCCTCAGGGAATTTTGCATGAACACCGCCGCCAACGCCAACCTGTTTTCCCGCCTGTTCGATGGCCTCGACGATCCGTCGCGGCTTGCGATCGAGCAGCTCGACGGCAGCCGCATCAGCTATGGCGACCTGATCGCGCTGGCCGGAAGAACGGCGAATGTGCTGGTCGCCCGCGGGGTCAAGCCGGGCGACCGCGTCGCGGCGCAGACCGAGAAATCGGTTCCGGCGCTGGTGCTTTATCTCGCCACGGTACGGGCCGGCGCGGTGTATCTGCCGCTCAACACCGCCTACACGCTCAATGAGCTGGAATATTTCATCGGCGATGCCGAGCCGTCGCTGGTGGTGTGCGATCCCTCCAAGGCCGAAGGCATCGGCGCGATCGCGGCCAAGGTCGGCGCCAAGGTCGAGACGCTTGATGCCAACGGCAAGGGCTCGCTGACGGACGCGGCCGCCAAGGCGCCCGCGGAATTCACCACCGTTGTGCGCAGCGACGGCGATCTCGCCGCGATCCTCTACACCTCCGGCACCACCGGCCGCTCCAAGGGCGCGATGCTGACGCACGATAACCTCGCGTCGAACTCGCTGTCGCTGGTCGACTACTGGCGCTTCACCAAGGACGACGTGCTGATCCACGCGCTGCCGATCTATCACACCCACGGCCTGTTCGTGGCGAGCAACGTCACGCTGTTCGCCCGCGCCGCGATGATTTTTCTGCCAAAGCTCGATGCGGAGCTGATCATCAAGCTGATGGCGCGCGCCACGGTGCTGATGGGCGTGCCGACCTTCTACACCCGGCTGCTGCAGCAGCCCGCCTTGTCGAAGGAAACGACGAAGCACATGCGGCTGTTCGTCTCCGGCTCGGCGCCGCTGCTTGCCGACACCCATCGCGAATGGTTTTCGCGAACCGGCCACGCCGTGCTCGAGCGCTACGGCATGACCGAAACCAACATGAACACGTCGAACCCCTATGACGGCGAGCGCGTGCCCGGCGCGGTCGGCTTCCCCCTGCCCGGCGTGTCCGTGCGCGTCACCGATCCCGAAACCGGCAAGGAGGTTTCGCGCGACACCATCGGCATGATCGAGGTGAAAGGGCCGAACGTCTTCAAGGGCTATTGGCGGATGCCGGAGAAGACCAAGGCCGAATTCCGCGACGACGGCTTTTTCATCACCGGCGACCTCGGCAAGATCGACGACAAGGGCTATGTGCACATCGTCGGCCGCGGCAAGGATCTGGTGATCTCCGGCGGCTTCAACGTCTACCCGAAGGAAATCGAGAGCGAGATCGACGCCATGCCCGGCGTGGTCGAATCCGCCGTGATCGGCGTGCCGCATGCCGATTTCGGCGAAGGCGTCACCGCGGTGGTGGTTTGCAACAAGGGCGCCGATGTCAGCGAGGCGTCCGTGCTGAAGGCGCTCGACGGACGGCTGGCGAAATTCAAGATGCCGAAGCGCGTCTTCATCGTCGACGATCTGCCGCGCAACGCGATGGGCAAGGTGCAGAAGAATATCTTGCGGGATACCTACGGGAAGATTTTCGCGAAGTAGGTTTGCCACTCTGCTCCCCACTACCGTCATTCCGGGACGCGCCACTTGGCGCGGGCCCGGAATCCATACGCCGTGATGGTTGTTGTCTTGCAAGCTGGCCAACGGCTTTCTTTCAAACAACGATGGCCTGTGGTTATGGATTCCGGGCTCGTGCTTCGCACGCCCCGGAATGACAAGCGTCCGCGATCTCGCGGCATGATTTGCCCGAGCTTTTCAAATTCATTTGCCCCTCTCTCAAAAAAGAGGGCGCAGGGAATGCCGGGTGCACGCTGCACCCGCGGTCTCGTGTGCCAAAAATTGCGCATTTGGCGCACACGAGCATACAGGTGAGCGGAAACACTCCGACATCCCCTGCGCAATGGCTTTACGGCTTACTTCGTGCTCTCCCCGGTGAGCGGGCTTGTTGTCACCGTCACTCGCGGATAACTTCTCGCCAGCTTGACGCCAGCATCGCGGCGCCAGGACCACACGACTTCGCCGTACGCCTTTGTCCATCCGTCCGCGCTTGCGCGCCTGAACAAAAGCGTCCACCGCATCCCCGGCCCAACGCATCGTGACGATCGCGAAACGCCCCCTCGTGTGGGCCGGGATGCGCAAGATTAAATCAGTGATTTGCCCGACGTGACCAGCGGAATATTTTTGCTTCCGAGGCTTGACGCGATTTCTGAAAATCAGAAGTGCCGTGCGCCGTCGGGCGACTTCGCCCTATTCGATCACCCGGTCCGCGATCACGATGAACCGCTCGGGCACGTCGATACCGAGCGTCTTCGCCGTCTTGAGATTGACGAACAGGTTGAACTTGGTCGGCTGTTCGAACGGCAAGTCGTGGGGCGAGGCGCCATCAAGCAGGCGCTTCAACAGCCGCGCGACGCCCTGAAAGGCTTCCTTCGGATCGCGCGAATAGGCGAACAGCCCGCCGGCCGCGGCGAACGGTTCGGAGAAATTGCCGAACACCGGCACCCGCGCCGCCAGCGCGCGGGCGATGATCGGCTCCGCCAATCCGAACAGGCTGTTGTCGGTCAGCATGAACACCGCCTTGGTGGGCTTCTGCGGCAGTTGAGCGAACACGGCTTCCATATCCGCAGGCGCCGTGACATTCACGGCGTCCAGGGCAATCCCGATCTTTGCGGCGTGCCCCATCAGAATCTCGAGCATGACCGGATTGGAGAGATTGCTCGGGTTGGAGATAACAAGCACCCGTCGCGCGCCGGGCAGCGTCTCGTGCAGCATCTCCAAAAGCTTGAGCTGCACGTCTTCCGCCATGGTGGAGACGCCGGTGATGTTGCCGCCGGGCCGGGCCAGGCTCGCGACCAGACCGACGGCGACCGGGTTATTCAACCCGGTGCCGACGATTGGAATAGTGCGCGACAGCTTTTGCACGGCGAACGCCGCGGTATTGGTGGAAACGACGACGGCGCGCGGATGTCTGGCGAGCAACTCGGCCGCGAGCTCCGGAAGGCGACTGGCGTCGCTGCCGGCCCAGCGGATATCGAAGACATAGTCGCGCCCTTCGATCAGCCCGGCGTCGCGCATGCCGGCATCAAGCTGCGCCATCTGCATCTTGCTGGAAGCAGCCTCCGCCGCGCCGCTACCGATGACGGCGATGAGCGGCGCGCCCTTTTGCGCGCGCACGGCACGAGACATGACCGCAGCCATGCCCAGGACCGTAATGAATTCTCGCCGCTTCACATCAAATTTCCGGATTCCATGCCTTCAGGCGCACGGATCGCTAATGCCCTGACAGCAAGCTTATCACAAACCGGCCGCCGACGATGAACATGTAACAGCCGAACGCGATCTCCAGCGTGCGTTTCGACATCGCATGCGCGGCCCGAACGCCGAGCGGCGCCATCAACAGGCTGGTCGGCATGACAAGCACCGCGCCGATCAGCGAGACGTAGCCGATGGCAAACGGCAATTGCAGCGCGGCGACATCGGGGAATCGCGCAGCCGCAGGCCAGCCGGCATAGACATAGCCGAGCGCGCCGGGGATCGAGATCAGCACCGCGATCGCCGACGAGGTCGCGACCGCCTGATGGATCGGACGGCCGTAGAAGGTCATCAAGAGATTGGCGAACAGGCCGCCGCCGACGCCCATCAGCGTCGAGAGCAGCCCGATGAAGAAGCCGTAGAGGCGCATCAGGAGCCCGGTCGGCAGCACGTCGCCGAATTTCCAGTTGTCGCGCGCCAGTATCAGCCGCGCCGCGGCCGACCATGCCACGCACGACGAACACGATCTTGAACAGCCGTTCCGGCGCATAGCGCGCGGTGACGCTGCCGACGACGACGCCGATCAAGATCGGAATCCACCACTGTCTGCAGAATGCCGAGATCGACCGCGCCTCGTTGTAATGGGCGCGAAAGGAACTGATCGAGGTCGGGATGATGATGGCGAGCGAAGTGCCGATGCAGAGCGGCATCCGCACCTCCAGCGGCACGCCGGCCAGCCGAAAGCATTCGTAGAAACACCGGCACCAGGATCGCGCCGCCGCCGATGCCGAAAATTCCCGGCAAAAAATCCCGCCAATGCCCCTACCGCGACCAGCATCAGCGCAAGCTCCACGAGCTCGCCGACGCTGAGGCCCGCGATTGCCATCTCCGGTTTTCCTCTGGGCGAACGCTGCCATCGCAAACGTTCATAAATCGTGCTTCAGGTATACCAGCAATCGGCGCTGCGTCAGTCGATGTCAACGCCTGCAAATGCAGGGCTCATCCGTAGGTATGAACTACCATTCGCAATTGATGATTTTGTCCGTTGCGCTGGCTGTTTCAACTCCGTAAATAGAATTCATCTACGCGATTGCCGTTGGGCCGCCGTCGGCCCCCGCCAACTCTCAAAAGCCGCCGATGACCGCCAAGATCGAACGACCGCTTTCGCCACATCTGCAGACCTATCGCTGGACCCTGACGATGGCGCTTTCCATCGTCCACCGCGCCACCGGCGTGGCGCTGTATTTCGGCACGCTGCTGCTGGCCTGGTGGCTGATCGCGGCGGCCTCCGGCCCCGGCGCCTATGCCAATGTGCAGGCTTTCACCTCGAGCTTGTTCGGCAAGCTGATCCTGTTCGGCTACACGTGGGCGCTGCTGCACCATCTGATGTCGGGCCTGCGCCATTTCGTCTGGGATCTCGGCTACGGCTTCAAGGCCAATGAGCGCGAAGCGCTGACCTGGGGCGCGCTGATCGCGGGCATTTCGCTGACCGTGCTGGTGTGGATCATCGCCTACGCCGTCGGAGGCCGCACGATGAGCGGCCGCTCCTCCATGCGCACCGCCGCTCGGCCGCGTCCGCAACCTCGGCTCCTCGCATTCCGGCACCAGGGATTTTTGGCGCCAGCGCCTCACCGCGGTGGCGATGACGCTTCTGATCGTGCCCGTGGTCGTCATCATGCTGATGCTGATCGGCAGCAACCAGGCCGGCGCCAACGCAGATCCTCGGCTCGCTGCCGATCGCGATCATCCTGTTGCTCTTCATCGTCGCCAGCACCTGGCACATGAAGATCGGCATGCAGGTGGTGATCGAGGACTATGTGCATAGCGAGAAGCTGAAACTCGCCAGCGTCATAGCTAACAACTTCTTCTGTATTGCGGTGGCGCTGGCGTCGATCTACGCCATTCTCAAACTGTCATCGGGAGTTTAGCCCATGGCCGCGGAAGGTAACGGCAAGGCCACGAACGGCAGTGGCCCGGCCACCAACGGAAAAGCCTATCCGATCGAGGACCACACCTACGACGTGGTGGTGGTTGGCGCCGGCGGCGCCGGCCTGCGCGCCGTGGTCGGCTGCAGCGAAGCCGGCCTGCGCACCGCCTGCATCACAAAAGTGTTTCCGACCCGCTCGCATACGGTGGCGGCGCAGGGCGGCATCTCCGCTTCGCTCGGCAACATGCACAAGGACGACTGGCGCTGGCACATGTACGACACCGTCAAGGGGTCGGACTGGCTGGGCGACCAGGACGCCATCGAATACATGGTGCGCAACGCGCCGGAAGCCGTCTACGAGCTCGAGCATTGGGGCGTGCCGTTCTCGCGCACCGAAGACGGAAAAATCTATCAGCGCCCGTTCGGCGGCATGACGCTCGACTACGGCAAGGGCCAGGCGCAGCGCACCTGCGCCGCCGCCGACCGCACCGGCCATGCCATGCTGCACACGATGTACGGCCAGGCGCTGCGCCATTCGGCCGAATTCTACATCGAGTTCTTCGCCATCGATTTGATCATGGACGACCAGGGCGTCTGCCGCGGCGTGATCGCGCTGAAGCTCGATGACGGCACGCTGCATCGCTTCCGGGCGCAAACCACGATCCTCGCCACCGGCGGCTACGGCCGCGCCTATGCCTCCTGCACCTCGGCGCATACCTGCACCGGCGACGGCGGCGCCATGGCGCTGCGCGCCGGCCTGCCGCTGCAGGACATGGAGTTCGTCCAGTTCCACCCGACCGGCATCTATGGCTCGGGCTGCCTCGTCACCGAAGGTGCGCGCGGCGAAGGCGGCTATCTCGTCAATTCCGAAGGCGAGCGCTTTATGGAGCGCTATGCGCCGTCGGCGAAGGACCTCGCCTCACGCGACGTGGTCTCGCGCGCGATGACGATCGAAATCCGCGAAGGCCGCGGCGTCGGCAAGAAGAAGGATCACATCTACCTGCACCTCGATCATCTCGATCCCGAAGGTGCTGCACGAGCGGCTGCCGGGCATTTCCGAAGTCGGCAAAGATTTTCGCCAATGTCGACGTCACCCGCGAGCCGATCCCGATCACGCCGACGGTGCACTACAATATGGGCGGCATTCCCACCAATTATCACGGCGAGGTGCTGACCAAGAAGAACGGCGACGACAACGCCACCGTGCCGGGGCTGATGGCGCTGGGCGAAGCGGCCTGCGTCTCCGTGCACGGCGCCAACCGCCTCGGCTCCAATTCGCTGATCGACCTCGTGGTGTTCGGCCGCGCCGCGGCGCTGCGCTGCGCCGAAAAGCTCACCGCCGAACGGCAAGTCAGCCGGAACTGCCGGCGGATTCCGCCGACAAGGCGCTCGGCCGGCTCGACCATTACCGCTACGCCTCCGGCGGCACGCCGACCGCAAAGCTGCGCGACAGCATGCAGAACGTGATGCAGAACAATTGCGCGGTGTTCCGCACCGGGGACGTGCTGCAGCGAAGGCCAGAACCTGATTCACAAGGTGCATGGCGGCATCGGCGATATCGCGACGACCGACCGCTCGCTGGTGTGGAATTCCGACCTGATCGAGACGCTGGAATTCGACAATCTGATCGTGCAGGCGGTGGTGACGATGGACTCGGCGGCCAACCGCACCGAGAGCCGCGGCGCGCATGCGCGCGAGGATTTTCCGGACCGCGACGACAAGAACTGGATGAAGCACACGCTGGCGTGGATCGACAAGCAACGGCAAGACCACGATCGATTATCGCCCGGTGCACGATTACACGATGACGAACGACGTGCAGTACATCCCGCCGAAGGCGCGGGTGTATTGAGCTGTAGAGGCAAAGGCAGATGGCTGATTTCGCGCTTCCGAAAAACTCGAGGATCACGGGCGGCAAGGCCTGGCCGAAGCCGGCGGGCGCGACCGAGACGCGCGAATTCCGGGTCTATCGCTGGAATCCGGACGACGGCAAGAATCCGAGCGTCGACACCTATTATGTCGACACCCATGAATGCGGTCCGATGGTGCTGGACGGGCTGATCTGGATCAAGAACCACATCGACCCGACGCTGACTTTTCGCCGCTCCTGCCGCGAGGGCGTCTGCGGCTCCTGCGCCATGAACATCGACGGCCAGAACACGCTGGCCTGCACGAGGTCGATGCACGACGTGGAATGGACGGCGCGGTGAAGATCAATCCGCTGCCGCACCAGCCGGTGGTGAAGGATCTCGTTCCGGACCTGACGAACTTCTACGCGCAGTATGCCTCGATCGAGCCGTGGCTGAAGACCACGACGCCGACGCCGCAGAAGGAATGGAAGCAGAGCCACGAGGACCGCGAAAAGCTCGACGGCCTCTATGAATGCATCCTGTGCGCCTGCTGCTCGACCTCGTGCCCGAGCTATTGGTGGAACAGCGACCGTTTCCTCGGCCCCGCCGCGCTGCTGCAGGCGACGCGCTGGGTCACGGATTCCCGCGACGAGGCCACCGGCGAGCGGCTCGACAATCTCGAGGACCCGTTCCGCCTCTATCGCTGCCACACCATCATGAACTGCGCCAAAGCCTGCCCGAAGGGTCTCAACCCCTCGGAGGCGATTGCCGAACTCAAGCTGAAGATGGTCGAGCGGCAGATCTAGTTCACGGCGAAGTCATCCAGCGCTATCTGGAATTATTCGATAATCTCTTCAGTTTGGAATTCTTCTAAGAGAAATTCCAAAATTCTTCCGACAATCCCGATGCTATGGCATCGCGGCTGCGGCGCAGTGTCGCAGGTCTTTGTCAGGAGAATTTGTATGAAGGCGCTCATCAGGGGTTCCGCGGTTGTGGCAGTGGCGTTCGGCGTATTCGCCGCGGCGCCGGCATTGGCCGACGGGTTCAAGAACTGCACCAAGATCGCCAAGGCTTCCTGGAAGCCGGCGAGCGAAGCCGAAGCCAAGGCCAAGGAAGCCGGCTACGAAGTGCGCCGCTCCAAGGTCGAAGGCTCCTGCTACGAGGTCTACGGCGTCAAGGAAGGAAAACTGTTCGAGCTGTTCTACAGCCCGGAAGACCTCAGCCTGAAGAAGACCATCGCCAAGTAAGGCGGCGTGCGCTTGCAGCAGTCCGTTCAAGCGTCTGCTGACGCGGCCCAACCATGCCGGCGCACGAAGAGTGCGCCGGACATGGTGCGGGTGTGGGACTGGCCGCTGCGGGCCTCTCACTGGGCGCTGGCGTTCTTTGTGCTGCTCGCCTGGTTCACGCCGAGCCACCTATGACGGCCTGCACCGCTTCGCGGGCTACATCGTCATCGCGCTGATCGTGTTTCGGCTGGCGTGGGGCCTCTTCGGATCGCATTTTTCACGCTTCCGGACACCGTCGGCCGGCGGCTGCGCGCCGCACCGGCCTTTCTCGCCAATCTCCGCCACGGCAAGACCGGGCGATATCGCGGCCTCAATCCGGCGGGCTCCGCCATGCTGGTTGACGATGCTGTTGCTGCTGGCGATCTCGGCCATTACCGGCTGGATGTCGACGACGGTCCGATTCTTCGGCGTGCCCTGGGTGGAGGACACCCACAGCTATGCCTCCGACGCCGTCATGGTGCTCGTCGTCATCCATTTGCTGGGCGTACTTTTGATGTGCGTACTGCAGCGGGAAAACCTGGTGCGGTCGATGTTCACCGGGCCGCAAGCGGCGTCACGTCTTCCCGCACAAGCGGAACTGAACGGCTTTCGACAAAGGACAGGCTGCCGCAGGTTCCATATTGCCGTAGCGCTTTGTTCTCAAAAGCGGTTTGACGTAAGCTCCGTTCCGAATTCGGAGCGCCCGTGCAAGCCGCACAACGCAATTCGCTGAGATTGCTGCGATGGATGATGGCCGCCTCGCTGGCCCTTCCGCTGACGCTCTTCATCTTTGCCTCCACGGTTTCCTGGATTCTCGGTCAAGGAGACCGCGGACCGGGAAATCGAGCGCACCCTCGATGTCGCGCATGAACACGCGCTGAAGGTGTTCGAGACCATCGACCGCAGCATTTCGGAAATCGCCGAGATCATCCGCGGCATTCCGGACGAAGGCATCATTTCGCGCGAGGCCGCGCTGCATCAGCGGCTGAAGCAACTGGTCGGCTCGCTGCCGCAGGTGAAGTCGACCTGGATCTTCGACGCAAAAGGCCGCGCGCTCGCCAACAGCCTGGTGTCGCCGCCGCCCGACATCGATTTTTCCGACCGCGACTATTTCAAGGCCCATGTTGCCGGCGATATCGGCACCTATATCGGCGAGGCGCTGACGCCGCGCCCGCCCTATCAGGGCGCGCCCTTCTTCGGCGTCAGCCGGCGGCGCCCGAGCGAGAACGGCGGCTTTGCCGGCGTGATCCAGGCCTCGGTGTTTCCGGAATATTTCGAGAATTTTTATGCGCGGATCGGCCGCGATCCCGGCAGCTTCTTCGCGCTTGGCCTGACCGACGGAATGGTGCTGGCGCGCTTTCCGCCAGGCCAACCGCGATCTGCGCCTCGACCGCGACGGCGCCGGTCGGCAAGAAGATGGCCAGCAATCCCGAGGGCGGCCTGTTCACGGTGACCTCGCCGACGGACGGAATCGAGCGCCGGGTCGGATACAAGCGGCTCGCCGAATATCCGATCTATGTCAGCGCCGGCCTCGAAACCTCGGCGATCCGCGACGCGCTGGCTTTCCACCATGAGCCAGCATCTGGTTTTCGGCCTGCCGGCGACCGCGCTGCTGTTTCTGTTCCTGGCGCTGGCGCTGCGGCGGACGCAGTATTTTCATGCCGAAGCCGACAAGCGCGCTGGAGGCCGAGGAAGCGCTCAAGCATGGCCAGCGGCTGGAGGCGCTCGGCCAGCTCACCGGCGGCGTCGCGCATGACTTCAACAATCTGCTGACCGTGATCCGCGCCTCGGCCGACCTGTTGCGGCGGCCGCATCTGGCCGAGGAGCGGCGGCAGCGCTATGTCGAGGCGATTTCCGACACCGTCAATCGCGCCGCAAAGCTGACCGCGCAGCTACTGGCCTTCGCGCGGCGGCAAACGCTGAAACCCGAACTGTTCGACGTCGGCGAGAACGTGCAGATGCTGAGCGAGATCATCCGGACGCTGACCGGCGCGCGGATCGAGATCGTCACCCGCGTGCCGGGCGGGCCCTGCCTGATCAATGCCGATGCCGGCCAGTTCGAGACCGCGATGATCAACATGGCGGTCAATGCGCGCGACGCCATGGGCGGCGAAGGCCGGCTGACGATTGCGGTTCGCACCGTTCCCGATATTCCAGGCCCGGCGCCGCATCCGGAAGCGCGCCGAGGGCTATGTGGCTGTTACGGTCGAGGATACCGGCTCCGGGATTCCGCAGGACCAGCTCGAGCGCATTTTCGAGCCGTTCTTCACCACCAAGGAAGTCGGCCAGGGCACCGGGCTCGGGCTGTCGCAGGTGTTCGGATTTCGCAAAGCAATCCGGCGGCGAGGTGATGGTGGACAGCGAGGTCGGCAAAGGCAGCACGTTCACGCTGTACCTGCCGCGCGTCGCCAGCGACGAGCGGCCGCTGCAGGTCGCGCCGGAAGAAGCGCCGCCGGTCGACGGCCACGGCATCTCGGTGCTGGTGGTCGAGGACAATGCCGAGGTCGGAAAGTTCGCCAGCGATGCGCTCACCGAGCTCGGCTACGACACCACCATGGTCGGCAACGCCACCCATGCGCTGGAAGAACTGGTCAGCGGCGCCAGCCGGTTCGACGTGGTGTTTTCCGACGTGGTGATGCCGGGCATGACCGGCATCGAGCTGGCGCAGGAAATCCGCCGCAGGGGTTACGACGTGCCGATCGTGCTGACCAGCGGCTACAGCCATGTGCTGTCCGAGCAGGGCACGCACGGTTTTGAATTGCTGCAAAAGCCGTATTCGGTCGAGCAGCTTTCGCGCGCGCTGCACAAGGTGGCGCGGCGGCGCAAGACGCGCGACGCGGCGCCGGCGGCGTCGTGAAGGCGCAACTCCCGTCATGGCGAGGACAAGTCCCGGGCATCCACTTGCTTCCTTGCTGCTGAAGCAAGGACGTGGATGGCCGGCGCTTCGCCCGGCAATGACGGAGAACGGAACCGATCGGGAACCTTTTGATTTCCCTGCCGTTGTGCCGGCATGGCCAAATCCGCAGTGAAGTCGAAATCGCCCGCGAAAAAAATCGTCCGCGAAAAAGCCGCCGGTTGTCGAAATCGACGCGGAGAATGGCGATCCGGTCGAGCCGCCGCCGCCCGAACTTGTCGAGCCCGATCCGGAGATGACGCCGGAAGAAGCCGAGCAGGCGCGCAAGGATTATCTGCTGACGCGGTTCTGGATCAGCGCGCGCGGCTTTTGGGGCAGGAGCGGCGACCGGCTGGCGTGGGCGTTTACGATCGGGCTGTTGCTGCTGATCGTCGGCCATGTCGGCTTCCAGTACGGCATCAATGTCTGGAACCGCGCGATCTTCGACGCCATCGAAAAGCGCGATTCCGCGACCGTGTTCTATCTGAGCGCGGTGTTCTTTCCGCTGGCGATCGGCAGCGTGCTGCTCGGCGTAGCCCAGGTGTTCGCGCGGATGGGCATCCAGCGCCGCTGGCGCGCCTGGCTGACCAGCGCGGTGCTGACGCGCTGGCTGGCCAGCGGCCGCTACTACCAGCTCAACCTCGTCGGCGGCGACCACAAGAATCCGGAATACCGCATCGCCGAGGATCTTCGCATCTCGACCGACTCGCCGGTGGACTTTGTCGCCGGCGTCACCTCGGCGTTTCTTTCCGCCGCCACCTTCATCGTCGTGCTCTGGACCATCGGCGGCGCGCTGACGGTGACGCTGGGCGGATCTGATATCACCATTCCCGGCTTCCTCGTCATCGCCGCGGTCATCTACGCCGCGATTGCCTCCGGCGCGATCACCATGATCGGCCGCCGCTTTGTGCAGGTCTCCGAGGCCAAGAACCAGGCCGAGGCCGAATTCCGCTACACGCTGACCCGCGTGCGCGAGAACGGCGAAAGCATCGCGCTGCTCGGCGGCGAGGAGGAAGAACGCGACGGCATCGACAGGAATTTTACCAACGTGCTGCGGCAATGGTCGCAGCTTGCCCGCCAGCACATGCGCACCACGCTGGTGTCGCAGGGATCGGGCCTGATCGCGCCCGTGGTGCCGTTGCTGTTGTGCGCGCCAAAATTCCTCGCCGGCGAGCATGAGCCTCGGGCAGGTGATGCAGGCGGCCTCCGCCTTCACCATCGTGCAGACCGCGTTCGGCTGGCTGGTCGACAATTATCCGCGGCTCGCCGACTGGAACGCCTGCGCGCGCCGCATCGCCTCGCTGATGATGTCGCTCGACGGTCTGGAGCGCGCCGAAAAGGGCGACGGCATCGGCCGCATCCAGCGCGGCGAGACCGAGGGCGAGGCCATGCTCGGCCTGCACGATTTTTCGGTGACGCTCGACTGACGGCACCGCCGTGGTCGGCGAGACCGACGTCGTGATCGAGCCGGGCGAGCGGCTATTGGTGGCCGGCGAGTCCGGCTCCGGCAAAAGCACGCTGGTGCGCGCCATCGCAGGGCTGTGGCCCTGGGGCGGCGGCAGCGTCAATTTCCATCCCGACCGCCGCCTGTTCATGCTGCCGCAAAAGCCGTACGTGCCCTCGGGCACGCTGCGCCGCGCCGTTGCCTATCCCGGCGCCGCCGAGGACTGGACCATCGAGCAGATGGGCGAGGCCCTGCACAAGGTCGGGCTCGATCATCTCAAGGAAAAGCTCGAGGAAGAGGCGCCGTGGGACCAGACGCTGTCCGGCGGCGAGAAGCAGCGGCTGGCCTTTGCGCGGCTGTTGCTGCACAACCCTGATATCGTGGTGCTGGACGAGGCGACCTCCGCGCTCGACGAGAAGAGCCAGGACAAGATGATGGACATGGTGACGAAGGCGCTGCCGAAAGCCACCATCGTCAGCGTCGCGCACCGCGCCGAGCTCGAAGCCTTTCACAGCCGCAAGATCGTGCTGGAGCGGCGCAAGGGCGGCGCCAAACTCGTCAGCGACGTCGATCTCGATTCCGCGCAAGGGCAAGCGAAGATTGCTCGGGCGGTTTCTGCGCGGCCGAAAGAAAGCGGCCTAGCCCAACGCTACGGCCGGGGCGTTTTGGATGCACCCTGGCGTTTCTCCCGCTCAATCTACGCATTTACTGCACGTGCAGGATTTCCTAGGATCAGAGTAGTTTGCGACGACGTGATTTTTCTTGTTCCAGTATTTGAGTTTTGAGAGCAGACATGTTCAAGCGCAATCCATTCATTTCGGTTGCCGATCATGATCGGACCGGCGATTTCGTGGAAGCCTTCTCCCGGCACTCAAATCCAAAAACAGTGTCGTTTCAACCCGGCGATCTGCTTCGTCAAAAGGGCGTGCACTACCGTGATATGCTTCTAACCATCAACGGAGATATTGAAGTCGACTTCGAGACCGAAGGTGCGCCATCGCAGCTACGAATTTCGGAGCCGGGCACCGCGATTGGCGAAATAGGATTTCTTCGGGGTACGCCAGCGAACGCCACAGTAAGAGCGGCCTCCAGCGGCTCCGCAATTCTGATTGACGATGATGTCCTGGAACAATTGGAACGCGATCAACCCAGCATCGCATCGCAGTTCCTGCATCGTCTGGCACAAATTGCCGAAGAGCGGACCAGTTACAATCTTCTCACTGCCGCGAAGGGACCCGCGTACTCAAAGAGTTCGGAGATAGAGGTCCTGATTTGCAGAACCGACGAGATGCTCCAGCGCGCACAAAAGCTCAGGTACGAAGTCTATTGTGTAGAGCTGGGCCGGCAGTCTCCATTTGCGGATCATGCCCGGAGGATTATCACGGACGACCTTGACCGCTTTGGCAATACCTTTGTTGCAATCCAGGATGGTGAGATAATCGGAACGCTGCGAAGCAACGAAGCCGATCTTGGTTCGCTTGGAATTCTCGGTGAACTCTATGGGATGAACAAATCCCCGCATCACCCGCGAGCTACCGCCGTTTGCACCAAATTCGTCGTCAGGAAATCCCGGCGCGGAGGGCCGACGGCATTCAAGCTCATCGCCGCGGTCGTGAAGTACGGCCGACAAAGGCAGGTAAAGGAATGCTATATTGACTGCATTCCCAGTTTGTTACCCTATTATCAGGCGATGGGTTTCGTATCGTGCGGCCGGAGATTTCTTCATCGCGAGAATGGCCCGTCCGATCCTTTGCGGCTGGACCTCGAAAAATACGGTAAACGGCTTACGATCGAAATGGGGCTCGCCTCATTTGCGGCCTTTATTATCCGGAGCCAATTCTACAAACTCAGAAATCGATTTTCCACTATGAACCCGTGACGTCATGCAGCATGAGGTCTGATGTTCAGCGTTTCAACGATAGCCGCGCTCGTCCTGATCGCCGCACTTGGTCACATCATGGCGATGGTTTGGTATTCTGCCGCCACCGGAAAATGGAAGATTTGCGAAAGGACCATCTATGATTTGCCCGTCGACAAGGAGCAAATCAGGCGTGAGACGCTAAACTCGATACACGCGCCGATCCATGCCGTACTGCTTGCACTGTTCGTATACGCAGGTTTTTTTCGGAACGACAGCTTTGCTTCATTCTTATTGGCGGCCGCCATCACAACTGTCTGGGCAGAAGTTTGGCACTATGCTTCGCATCGCGCCTTCCATTGGCGCCCGCTGCACTGGATTCACCTTGAGCATCATAAAAGCCACGTTAACACGTGGATGACTGCAATCTCGTTCTCGTTTTCTGAGAAGCTGATCTTTGACCTCGGCCTCCTGCTTCCGCTCGCCCTAGTCGACACGTTCGCCAGCCTGAACTTCCTCGGTATTGCAGGCTGGTATATCGGCTATCTCGTTATCAACTCATTCAGCCATGCGAATTTCGAGTTGAAGCCTCCGGATTTCAATCGATTCCTCGGCAAGGTCATCACGAGCACGACATACCATTCACTTCATCATTCGAGATACACCGGTAACTACGGTCTCGGCACGAGGGTGCTGGATAGATTGTTCAAGACGGAATGGCCGGACTATCAAATTGTGTACGACAAGGTGTCGTCAGAAAGAACGCCTCTCAAGAAGCTAAAAGAGCGGTTTGATACGACGCCAACCTTGTGAACAAATCGGAAAGCGACGGCACTTATGGAGTGCGCTTGGTGACAACGTCGTCCATGAAAGCAACGTTAGCCGTTCGAAATCTGCTGCGGTCAGGAGGGCGTTTCTGGGTTTCGCTGTTCGGGATCGCCTTCGCGACATTCTTGATGTGTGTTCAGGGTAGCCTGCTCTACAGCTTCACGCTGACCGCCTCTCGTGTCGTGGACTCCGTGCATGCCGACCTTTGGATAATCGGCAAGGGCACGCCAACTTTCGACTATGTAACAAGTATCCCGGAGCGGTACGCCCAGTATGCATTGGGCATAGAGGGAGTTCTGGATGCAGGTCGGGGAGCGTCTGGCTGGGCACCCATCGAACGCCCGAATGGTGACCGCACTCTCGTGATGATAATTGGAATTGAGGAAAGATACCGGGGCGCCCTGCCGCCAGTAAAGGATCTCGCCGCAGCAAACGGATTGAGCGATTCGGCGATTGTTGTCGATGAAACCGACGCAGCAACGATCGGGTTTGACGGCCGCGTGCAAGCTGCTCAGATTGGTTTTCAGAGATCGTACCTTTTTGCGAAAACTACGGGGTTCGCCTCGTTCATAGGAACCCCGCTTGTCTTTTCTGACTATACTGATGTCCGGCGGTTCTTGCGGCTTGAGCAAACGCAAGCCAGCTTCCTCGTTCTGAACGTGAAACCCGGTCAGGATGTAAGGATCGTACGCGATGCTCTGCGGGCGCGCTTTTCGGACGTCGATGTCTGGACACAGGCCGAACTTGCAACCAGGTCACGGCTATTCTGGCTGGTTCAGACGGGGGCCGGCGCTGCCCTTCTGCTGGCAGCCATCCTGGGCTTTGGTATCGGTCTGGTTCTGGTTGCTCAGACAATCTACAGCATTACCGCGGAGAACGTCGAAGAGTTTGCCACTATGAAGGCGATGGGGGCTTCAAGGTTTGACGTGCAACTCGTTGTGCTTCTGCAGTCGATTATTTGTGGCATTTTTGGCGGAGCTTTGGGATTGTTGCTCGTTGAACCCTACGTCAGGGCATCACGTTCGATTGTGACTTGGCTCGCAGTCCCCTGGTGGATGTACTTCTTTGTGAGCGCTGCTTTGCTCATGCTCTGCGTCCTGGCTTCCTTGATTGCGGTCCGCCCAGCTGTCAACGTCGATCCTGGGAGGGTCTTTCGTGCATAGCGTGGAGATGCGCGATGTCGCCGGAGACATGTTCGATGCGATCGAGAAAGGGCATGAGGATTACTACCGCGGCATGAATTGGTGGATTATCTATACGCTGCTGGGGCTGCCGCACTGGCTCCCGAGGCCTGGTGGGCAAGCGATGCGTGCGCATGAGGCGCGGCTGCGAAGCCGGGTTACCGAACTGGTCCGCACCAGACGCGCGGGAGCGACAAACGATGACGACCTGCTGGCGCGGATGCTGCGCGCCAGCGATCCTGAGACAGGACAGCATCTCTCCGATGAACTCGTCGTTGACAACATCGTCTCTTTCCTTATGGCCGGCTACGATACGACGGCGCTTGCGCTGACCTGGACCCTCTATTTGATCTCCCAGAGCCCCGATTGGGAGATGCGGATGCACGAGGAGATTGCGAGCGTGGTCGGGTCCGGGCCGGCTACCTCGGCTCATGTCGAGAAGCTGAAAGTCGTGCAGCAGGTGCTCAATGAGTCACTCCGGCTCTTTCCAACAGCACCGATTATTGTCCGCGACTTCGTCGAGGATTTCGAGTTCGGTGGCGTGACGATCCCAAAGGGGACCATTGGGATCATACCGATCTATGCCATCCATCGTCATAGCAGCTACTGGAAAGACCCTCATCGGTTCGATCCCGCCCGATTTGCCCAGGACAATCGCGCAAAGCTCATGCGCTTTCAGTTCCTGCCGTTCGGGGTTGGACCGAGGATCTGCATTGGGGCCGCCTTTGCCATGCTTGAGTTGACCATCATGCTTGCCACCTTTGTCCGCGCTGCACGCTTCGAGATTGCCCCCGGCTTTGATCCTCGTCCTTCTGGACAGATGTTCCTGCTTCCGAAGCGGGGGATGCCAATGAAAGTAATACTGCGCTAGCGTATCGGCGAAAGGCGCACCGCAGGAGTGTTCAAGACCGTGGCGGTGTCGTCGAATCCAACCGCTACGCAAGAAGAGGAGACCTGCCATGGAGAGCAACGGTGCGGACGGCAAGCCGCCGGTGCGGACGCCAGATGATTTGCGTGCGCATTTCGGACAGCAGAACCCGCTCGCCGAGAAGAAGGTCCTGCGCCACCTCGACAAGTTCTGCCGCGACTTCATCGCGCTCTCCCCCTTCCTGGTGCTCGCCTCGAGCGACGGCAAGGGCAACGCCGATGCGAGCCCGCGCGGCGACGGGCCGGGCTTCGTCGCGGTGCTCGACGACAAATCATTGTTGATCCCGGACCGGCGCGGCAACAACCGGGTCGATACGTTCGGCAACGTTCTTGCCTCGCCCGGCGTCGGACTGATCTTCATGGTGCCGGGCATCAACGAGACGCTGCGCGTCAACGGCAGAGCGGAGATCACGCAGGATCCGGCGCTGCTGACGCCGCTGACGGTGCAGAACGTCACGCCAGCGATCGGCCTCAAGGTGCATGTCGACGAGTGCTATTTCCATTGCGGCAAGGCGCTGATCCGCTCGAAACTATGGGACCCCAAGGCGCAGGTGGAGCGCCACAGTTTTCCGACTCTCGGCCGCATCATCGCCGAGCAGACCGCGGCCGTGTCGGTGGAGGCGGCGGAGAAGACCATGGAAGAAGCGTACCGGTCGCGACTGTATTAGAGCTTGCCCACGTTCGGTCCTTCAGGAGTGAGAAGACTCGTTGGCCTTCCCGGTAAAACCGGTTATGGATGCGCCGCTTTTCGCCGTATCCGAGGTTATCCGCTTGAAGCCCGACAACGACCCGTCGCCCGCGCCGTTCGGCGCCTTTGCACCGAATGCCGCGCAGGCCGCGATCATCCGGCTGGCGCAGCGCACGCGGCTGAAGCGTGGCGCGTTTCGGCCGATGCTGTCGCGGTTGATCAATCTTTTGCGCGCGGGCCCGCTCGACGTGCCGTATCAGGGCGCCTCGTTCCGGTTCTATCATCAGGCCAGCGCCACCGAGCGCGGTGCGCTGTTCAATCCCGACTACAACATCGAGGAGCTGGATTTCCTGCGCAAGCATACGCCGGAAGGCGGCGTGTTCGTCGATGTCGGCGCCAATGTCGGCACCTATGCCATGCCAATGGCGCGGCATGTCGGCGACAACGGCACGGTGATCGCGGTCGAGCCGCATCCCGTCACCCATGCGCGGCTGGCATTCAACAAGTCAGCCTCGCGCTTCACGCAGGTCAAGCTGGTGGCGGCGGCGGCCGGAGCATCCGACGGCGAATTGATGATCGAGACCGACGGCGACAATCTCGGCGCCAGCCATATCGTGACCGGCGACATCTCGGCCAAGGCGATCAGGGTGCCCTCGCTGCGGCTGCAGCGCATCCTCGAGCAGGCCGGCGTGGCGCATGTCGACGCGCTGAAGATCGACATCGAAGGCTATGAGGATCGCGCGCTGATCCCGTTCTTCAAGGATGCCCCGCCATCGCTGTGGCCCCGCGCCGTCGTGATCGAGCATTTGTCGAAGAACGAATGGCTCGCCGACTGCATCGCCGACATGGTTTCCCGCGGCTATGTCGAATCCGGCCGCACCCGCAGCAACACGCTGCTGGTGCGCGGCTAAAAATCCCGGCGTTGCCGGGCTACGTATCAACGGCCCCTCACCGAAGGAGATTTTGATGATCGACCACATCGGTTTTCCGGTTTCCGACTATCAACGCGCCAAGGCCTTTTACCTGAAGGCGCTGGCGCCGCTCGGCTACAGCCTGATCATGGAAGTGACGCAGGATCAGAACGACAACGCGCCGGCTTGCGGATTCGGCGCCAATGGCAAGCCGGATTTCTGGATCGGCGGCGAAGGCGGATTGAACAAGCCGCTGCATGTCGCGATCCTGGCCAAGGATCGCGCCACCGTCGATGCGTTCTACAAAGCCGCCATCGCCGCGGGCGGACGCGACAATGGCGCGCCCGGCATCCGCGCGCATTATCACCCCAATTACTACGGCGCCTTCGTGTTCGATCCCGACGGCCACAACGTCGAAGCCGTCTGTCACGCGCCGGGATAATCCGGTTCCGGGAAGGAACCTTGCGGTATTGTCCCCGTTATCGCTGACGCCGGCCGGGCCTCGGGCTCGGCTTCTTCGGCATGCCCGTTACGCCGCAGGGGACAACGTGGAACTACGATTTGAAACCGTCTTCTGAATGCGTCATGAACGGGAGCATTGTGTAACCCCTTGCGCCGCAAAATATAAAAGCCGACCAGCGTTTTCTAGCCGCCACAATCCGGCCTAATGGCTGGCCGTTGATCGTCATGCCGAAAACACTCGGCTGAACGACCCTTTACGCGAACATTCTCCGGGGACCGAGATCATCATGACAAACCTTCGTATCGTGCTGCTTGCCACGACCGCCCTCACGGCAATGCAATTCGCAAGCGCGCCATCGCAGGCGCAAACCGCGCCGATGGTGCTGGCGCAGGCCGCTCCCGCCACCCCGGAGGACAAGTCGAAGCAGCCACCCGCGAAGGGCGCCCCACCCGCCGCCGCTCCGCGTCCGGCAGCGCCGCCCGCCGCAGCTCCGCCGCCGCCGAGGCCCTCAGCCCCGCCGCCACCCGCGGCTGCACCGCCGCCTCCGCCGAGGCCCAGCGCGCCGCCGCCCGCAGCTGCTCCGCCGCCGCCGAGGCCTACTGCGCCGCCGCCCGCGGCTGCACCGCCGCCGCCGAGGCCCGCACCGCCGCCGCCGGTTTCTGCGCCGCCCGCAGCTGCGCCCAAGGCCCCGCCTCCACCGGCCGCGCCGTCGCGCCCGACCCCGCCAGCGGCCGGCAGCAGTACGACTCCGCCTCCAGCCGGCAGCTCCACAACTCCGCGCACCGCCCCGACCGCCGCTCCGACAACTGTGCCGCAGTCGCAAACGCCTCCACCGGGTCGTCCGACGACGACGCCTGCCCCGACACCTGCCGCACCGTCGACGGCTGCGCCGCCGACTGGGCCGGGCTCGCAGAAGGGCCCGCCCGCTGCAACGGGCCGACCGGTGCCGGGTTCGCCCGCAACACCGACGCCGGCGCCGCAGGCCACTCCGACCACACCGCCCCCTCCGGCGAGCGGCGCAACGACCACGCCACCGGCCGGCAGCACCGCGACTCCGCCGCCGCGTTCGGGACCGCCTCCGGGCGCTTCGACGCCGGGCGCTTCACCCACACCGGGCGTTCCGCCAGCGGCACCAGGCGCGACGCCTCTTCCGGCACCCGCGGCTCCGGCCGCGACGCCGACCCCGGGCCAGGGCTCGCAGACCACGCCGCCCGGCGGCGCACCGAACTTCGTGCGCCGCGCGCCGCCGCAGGTCACCACGCCGCTTCCCGCGGCGCCGGCTCCCACCGCCGCCGAACTCAAGCCGATCGCGCCGGGCGCAGCGGCGCAGGGGCCGCGCAATCTCGATTCCTTCCGCGGCCAGCGGCGGGAAGTCCAGCAAGGCGGCCGCACGGTCATCACCGAGCCGGGCCGGACGATCTTCCGCGATCCAGGCGGGCAGTCCTTTGTCCGCCACAACGAGGTGGACCGTTTCCGCTACGGCGCGCGCGATGTCCGGACGCAAACGGTGGGCGGCGAAACCCGCACCATCGTGATCCGTCCCGACGGCACGCAGATCATCACGGTCACCGGCCGCGACGGCGGGCTGATGCGCCGGATCCGGCGCGACAATCGCGGCCGCGAGATCATCATCATCGACAACAGCTACCGCGATCGTAATTCGATCGGCGGCTTCTATGTCGACCTGGCGCCGCCGATCCTGCGGATTCCGCGCGATCGCTATATCGTCGAGGCCGCGACCGCGCCGGCGGCGCTGCTCTACGAAACCATGATGGCGCCGCCGGTGGAGCGGCTGGAACGGCGCTACACGCTGGACGAGATCCGCTACAGCGCCGGCGTCCGCCAGCGCATGCCGAGCATCGATCTCGACAGCATCAACTTCGAAACCGGATCGTGGGAAATTCCGCCCGATCAGGCGGCGAAGCTGCAGGGCATCGCCGACGGCCTCAACCAGGTGATCCAGGCCAATCCGCGCGCGGTGTTCCTGATCGAGGGCCATACCGACAAGGTCGGCAACGACGTCGACAATCTGTCGCTGTCGGATCGCCGCGCCGAGTCGGCCGCGACCTTGCTGACCCAGCAGTTCAACGTGCCGGCGGAGAACCTGACCTCGCAGGGCTACGGCGAGCAGTACCCGAAAGAGGAGACCGACGGACCGAGCATCGTCAACCGGCGCGTCACCGTCCGCAACATCACCCCGCTGCTCAACGGCGGCCAGGCCTCGCTGCCGCCCCCGCCGCCCGGCACCGCGCCGCCGCGCTGAGGCGCAGCTACGAAATGAAAATGGCCGGGAGCAATCCCGGCCATTTTTTTGCTTCTCCAGAGGCCGGGCGCGTCTGAAGGATGGGCCACGGCTCATGGTTCGGACGCGCAGACGCGCTCTCACGGCGCCTCAGCGCGGCATCTGCTTCGGATCGTAGAAGAAGCGTTCCTCGACCAGTTGCTCGCCGCGCCAGGTCTGCAGCGCCATCTCCTCCATCGCCCACTGCGTGCCGTCCTTTCGCGTGAACTCGAAGCGCCAGCAGATCGCCGAATGGTCGCCGTCGAGGAACAATGGCCCCAGCCGGGTGGTCGCCACGCCTTGCACCGACGCCAGCACGCGGCGCTCCTTTTCGGCCAGCACGTCGCGGCCGGCGATCGGCGGATTGTTGTTCTCCCGGGTCTGCGCATCAGGCGCATAGAATTTCGTGATGGCGCCGACATGGTCGTTGGATTCGACGGTTGCGGCAAACGCCTGCAGTGTCGCCAAGGAAGGCATCGCAATCTCCATATACCGACTTATAGTCGGTATATATTGACCGTCAGTCGGAAAGTCAATTGGCGGCGGACGCGGAACTGGATTAAACAAGGCCATCCGGATCGAAACCATGGCAACGCAGAGCGAGCGGCGCGAAAAAACCAGAACCGCTGTAGTCAAGGCGGCGAAGCGCATCTTTGGCGAGCGCGGCTTTGCGGCGGCGACGATGGACGACATCGCAGGCCGGCGCGCGCGTCGCCAAGGGCGCGGTCTATCACCACTTCAAGACCAAGGAAGAGCTGTTCGGCGCCGTGTTCGATCAGGTCTCGCGCGAGCTCGTCGTCGAGATCGACCGCATCGCGCGTGCGGAAAAAGATGTGCTGGCGGCGATGGCCGCCGGCACCGAGGCCTATTTCGCGGCCTGCGCCAAGGGCGCCACCGGCCAGATCATCCTGCGCGACGGGCCTGCCGTGCTTGGCTGGGAACGCTGGCGCGAAATCGACGCCAAACATTTCGGCGGCAAGATTCCGCGCGCGCTTACTATTGCGATCGAGAACGGATTGATCGCGCGGCAGCCGGTCGAACCGATGGCGCGGCTGTTGCTCGGCGCGATGACGGAGGCCGCGGTCGCCTGCTCCACCGGCAGCGCGGTCTCGGGCGCCGAATATGCCCGCGCCTTCCGGCGGCTGCTTGATGCGTTGCGGGTGAAATAAGGCTACAAAGCCCGCGCTCCATCCGCTGCAGGCAGAGGAAACAAGAAATGGCTGTTTCACCGGAAGAAGTGCGCAGCCTGTTCAAGGGCCTCGAGAACGGTGACGGTGCAGCGTTCTTCGCGCATGTCGCCGACGATGTCGACTGGACCGTGGAGGGCACCCATCCGCTTGCCGGGCACTACCACAGCAAGACGGAATTCCAGCAGCATACGTTCGCGAAGCTGCACAAGGTCCTGCCCAACGGCGCAGAGCTTCATGTCACCAGCCTCATCACCAGCGGCGACTGGGCGGTCGTCGAATTGCAATCGATGGCGACCGCGAAAAACGGTCTTCGCTTCGACAACCGCTATTGCTGGGTATGCCGGTTCGCAAACGGCAAGATCGTCGAAGTGCGCGCGTATCTCGATTCCGCGCTGGTGCAGCGCCTGTTCGACGAAAACCCGATCTGACCTGTGTCGCCCCGGCGAAGGCCGGGGCCCATACGCCGCGGCCTGACTTTCAGGCAAACCACCAATTGTCCCCGCTATCACAAGCGCCGGTGGTTATGGGTCCCCTGAGTTCACAAACGAAGTGCAACACTTCCGGTTGGAGGTGTTGCCATGGGGCGGAGTTACGATCAGCTTTCCCTGGACGACCGATGCGAGATTGCCCGGCTTTCGGCCAATGGCAGCTCGGTCCGGCAAATCGCGGCAGCTCTGGATCGCTCGCCATCAACGATCTCTCGGGAGCTGAAGCGCAATAGTGGGGCTCAGGTCGGATACCGGTCCAGTTACGCCAACCAGCAGACCCGCGCCCGGCGCTGGAAGGGCTCGCGCCTGGAGCGAGATGAGAGCTTGCGAGCCGCTGTCATTGAGCGGCTCGCAAGCGGATGGTCGCCCGAGCAGATCGCTGGCCGGCTCGAACGCGAACAGGGTCGCAAGGTGATCTCCTACGAGACCATCTACCGCTTCATCTACGCGCAGCTCTCCCGCACCAGGGACTACCGCTGGCGGCGCTACCTGCCGCGCGGCAAGAGCAAGCGCGGCTGCCGCGGCAGGAAGGGCGGCAGCCCGGCAAGCTTCATTGAAGGCCGTGTTTCCTTGGCAAATCGACCCCTCGAGGCCGCCGACCGATCGACCTGCGGCCTTTCCCGGCCTGCGCCGGGACGACAGCTGTGTTAAACCGCGGTTCAGTCCTTGTCGCTTTCGAGCTTGAAGATCTCCGAGCCTTCGCTGCCCGACAGCAAGCCTGTCTCCGAATAGAGCTTCAGCTTGGCGCGGGTGTCTGAAATATCGAGGTTGCGCATGGTCAACTGGCCGATACGGTCCGCCGGCGTGAACGCCGCATCCTCGACCTTCTCCATGCTCAGCCGCTCCGGCGCATAGGTCAGGTTCGGGCTCTCGGTGTTGAGGAGCGAGTAGTCGTTGCCGCGGCGCAGCTCGAGCGTCACCTCGCCGGTGACGGCGCACGCCACCCAACGGGCGGTTTCGCGCAGCATCAGCGCCTGCGAATTGAACCACCGTCCCTGGTAGAGCAATCGGCCAAGGCGCATGCCGCTGATGCGATACTGCTCGATGGTGTCTTCGTTGTGAATGCCGGTGACCAGGCGCTCATAGGCGATGTGCAGCAGCGCCATGCCGGGCGCCTCATAGATGCCGCGGCTCTTGGCCTCGATGATGCGGTTCTCGATCTGGTCGCTCATGCCGAGGCCATGCCGGCCGCCGATGGCGTTGGCCTCGAGGAACAGCGCGACCGGATCGGCGAACCTCTTATCCGTTCAGCGCGACGGGCTGGCCCTCCTCGAAACGCACCGTCACCTTTTCAGCCTTGACGGCGCAGTCGTCGCGCCAGAACGGCACGCCCATGATCGGATTGACGATCTTGATGCCGCTGTCGAGGCTCTCGAGATCCTTGGCCTCGTGGGTTGCGCCCAGAATATTGCTGTCGGTCGAATACGCTTTCTCGGCGCTCATCTTGTAGGCAAATCCACTGTGCGGTCATGAACGCAGACATTTCGGCGCGGCCGCCCAGTTCGTCGATGAACTGCTGGTCGAGCCAGGGCTTGTAGATCCGCAAGTTCGGATTGGTCAGCAGGCCGTAGCGATAGAACCGCTCGATGTCGTTGCCCTTGTAGGTGGAGCCGTCGCCCCAGATGTTGACGCCGTCCTCCTTCATGGCCGCAACCAGCATCGTGCCGGTGACGGCGCGGCCGAGCGGCGTGGTGTTGAAATACGCCAGGCCGCCGGTGGAGACGTGGAAGGCGCCGGACTGGATGGCGGCAATGCCTTCGTGGACCAGTTGCGTGCGGCAATCCACGAGGCGGGCTTTTTCGGCGCCGAACTCGAGCGCTTTACGCGGAATCTCGTCGTAGTCGCTCTCGTCGGGCTGGCCGAGATTGGCGGTATAGGCAAAGACGCGGGCGCCCTTTTGCTTCATCCACAGCAGCGCCGCTGACGTGTCGAGGCCGCCCGAGAAAGCGATGCCGACTTTTTCCCCTTTGGGCAGGCTTTTCAGGATCGTACTCATCAAGACTTCCAATCGGTCCAAGTAGCGGATGTCGTTTGCGGCTTGAGTGCGCGATTATCAAATTTCGCAGCAATGGGCACGCGATTAATGGCGGCTAGAGCTGATCCGGAAAAGTGGATACCGGTTTTCCGATAAGATCATGCTCAAACAAGGATATAGAGCGATGAAGTGCCTCACACCGCCGGATTTGGGCTGACATCGCGGCCGCGCCAGCGCTGGACCAGCCGGTACACCGGCCAGGCAAACCGCGTCAGCGCGGCGTCGATGCGCTCGTCCGACAGCCGGGTGCGCTGCCAGCGGTAGATCAGGGCGAACGCCAGCCAGACCACCAAAAACGTCACCAGCCCGGCGATGGCGACGTCGGTGAAAAAGTGCCCGCCGAACGCCATCCGCAGTCCGCTGGTGACGATGCCGAACACGGTTGCGGCCGTATAGGCCGCCGGCCGCCATGCCGGCGGCGCCAGCGCCGCGGGCGCATAGGTCCAGAACGCGGTGGCGCCCTCGCCGGAGAAGAACGAACAGTTTCGCCCGCAGGTGCCGCGCGGATCCCACCACGCCACGAACGGCTCCGGCCCGTTGAACTGCGTCACCACCACCGGCCGCGGCCGGCCCCAATAGCTCTTGAAGACGAGATTGGTGAGGACGCCCGCCGACAGCAGCAGCGTGACCAGCAGGAAAACGATCGCGCGGCCCGACACCAGCAGCGGCCTGTCGGGCCGGATCATCTTCACCACGAGTGCTGCGATCGACGGCAGCGCAAGGCCCCACGCGATCCACATCGCCGCATCGCGCGCGAAGGCTGCGATCAGCGTCGACCTTCAGCGGAAAGGTTTTTGCCGCGACATCGTAAAACATCGCCGACAGCTTCAGGTCGAGCTCGGGATAGAGCCCGAACAGGAGGCCGACCACCAGCGAAAGTCCGATCGCGATGAAAAGTCCGGTTCGATTCATGGCGCGGGGTTTAGCCGAGGCGAAGCGGGGATGAAAAGGCTGCGAAATGCCTCGCTTACAGCGACGGCGGCCGCAGGTTCGACGGCACGGGCGGCGGCTGACGCTGCGGGCGCGACGGCCCGCGCCAGGCACCGGCGTTGCGGCCGGCGATCACCCAGTAGATCAGGCCGGCGACAATCCCCGCCCCGGTCATGATTTCAAGATGTCTGCGCACGATGCCGTCGAAGCGCATGGTGTCCGGATCGAACGGGATCAGGCCGAGATAGCAGGCCAGTCCGACCAGCCCGCCGCCGAGCGCGTAGGCCAGCACGCTCCTGATGTAAAATGCTTCTGTGATCAGCACCACGATCAAGGCCGGCAGCAGCGCAAAGCCGGAGATGAAGATGAATCCGAAGCCGAGCACGACATTGAGTGCGCTGGGATCGATCGGTCCGGTGCCGAGATCGGTGAATTCCGGAAACAGCACCGCGCCGACCACGATCATGCCCGCCACGAGGCACGCGGCGAGGAAGGCGAAGAGGATGACGAAGAGGCGGCCGATCAGGGCCATAACTAGTCCGTCATCGCCATGGCGCGCAGCGCCTGCCGCTCGCGCGCCGACAATTTTTCGGTCTCCGATTTCAACTGGCCGCAGGCGGCGAGGATGTCGCGGCCGCGCGGCGTGCGCACCGGCGAGGAATAGCCGGCGTTGAAAATATACTCGGAGAATTTTTCGATCTGGTCCCAGTCCGAACATTCGTAAGCCGTGCCCGGCCACGGATTGAACGGAATGAGGTTGATTTTTGCCGGAATGCCCTTGAGCATTTTCACCAGCAGCTTTGCATCGTCCAGCGAATCGTTGACGCCCTTGAGCATCACATACTCGAACGTGATGCGGCGCGCGTTCGACGCGCCGGGATAATCGCGGCAGGCCTGCAGCAATTCGGCAATCGGATATTTGCGGTTCAGCGGCACCAGCTCGTTGCGCAGCTCGTCGCGCACCGCATGCAGCGAGATCGCCAGCATGACGCCGATCTCTTCGCCGGTGCGGACGATGTTCGGCACCACGCCCGAGGTCGACAGCGTGATGCGGCGGCGGGAGATGCCGATGCCTTCATTGTCGGCGACGATCAGCAGCGCATCGCGCACCGCGTCGAAATTGTACAGCGGCTCGCCCATGCCCATCATCACGACATTGGTGACGAGGCGGTTGCCGAGCGGCGTCTCGCGGTCGGCCCAGTCATTGAGGCGATCGCGCGCCACCATGATCTGGCCGACGATCTCGCCGGCGGTGAGGTTGCGCACCAGCCGCTGCGTGCCGGTGTGGCAGAACGAGCAATTGAGCGTGCAGCCGACCTGCGAGGAGACGCACAGCGTGCCGCGGTCGGTTTCGGGAATGTAGACGCACTCGACCTCATGCGCCTTCTGGAAGGCATCGCCGCTCGGCAGCCGCAGCAGCCATTTGCGGGTGCCGTCGCTGGAAATCTGCTCGGCGACCACTTCGGGACGGTCGACGGTAAAATGCTTTTCCAGCTCGGCGCGCATTTCCTTTGAGACGTTGGTCATCTCGTCGAAGGACTTTGGCGCCGCGAAAATACATCCAGTGCCAGAGCTGCTGCGTGCGCATCTTGCGCTGCGAGGCAGCCACGCCGATCTCGCCGAGGCGATCGGCAATCTCGGCGCGCGACAGCCCGACCAGCGACGGCTTTGCCGGCGGCACATAGGTTTCCAGCGGGACTTTTTCCAAGGGCGCGCCTGCGCCGGAGAGGGCCGCGGCCGGGGTGGTCGTCATGTCGGTCATGGAACATCAAATAGGCCTTCCAGCCTGCGCTGGAAAGCCACGAAATGGTCAGTTTCGGGGTATGATCTTCTTGTTTGAGCATGATCAAATAGGCTTTTGCGAGGAAAACCGTACCCACTTTTCCGGATCATGCTCCTAGCGCTTGCAATCCTGCGCCAGCCGGTCGAGCGCCTGCGCCAGGCCCTTGAGCGAGAAGGTGTCGACCGTCTCGGTTCCCTTGGCGGAAACGCCCTTGACGGTGACATCGGCGGCCTTGCGCATGGCATCGACCATCCGCTCTTCCTCGGCGGCGTTCTTGATCCAGAGCCCGTCGCCCTGGGTATACATCGCGTAAGACCCGCCACCGACTTCGAGGGTGGATTCCGAACCGGGCTTCAGCGTGTAGCCGATCATGATCGAGACTTCGTTGACGACCTTTTCCGCCGGACGCGTCGAGACGAAGGCATAGGCGGGATCGCGCGGCCGGTTCGGCGGATTGGTCTTCGACGATTGCGGCTTGGCCAGCGCAAAGCACACCTTCTTGCCGTCCGGCGCCGCGGTGTAAGCGCCCCAGGTGCCGAACTGGCCGATCAGCGTCGGCTCGGCCCCGCCTGCCGCAGCAGCGGCTGCGGGAGCCGCCGCCGGCGCGGCCTTGGGCGCGCTCTTGGCGTTCTTCGTGTCTTTCGCCGGGGCCTGTGCCTGCGCGAGACCAAACGTCCCGCACGCAATCGCCCCCGCAATCAGCGATGTCAAAATCTGCCGCACCATGATCAGGTCTGGTTCCCCCATCATTGTGACTGGATGATGGCCCGACATCGCATCGTCACGATCAGATGGATAGCCGGGAAACGTCTTTTTGGGAAGGCAGTTAGGACGCGCGCGGCCGCGGCGTCCACCGCCTCATCGCCATACTGCCGCCTCAGCCTTTCGCGCGCGCCGCCCGCTGCTTCTCCCACTGCGCATCGCTCCATTGCAGCAGATCTTCGGCGCCGGAACTGCGCAAATGCGCGCCGCCGTCCTGCACCACCATCTCGCCATTGATGTAGCCGGCAGCGTCGGAAATCAGAAAACTCGCGAGGTTGGCCAGTTCGCCATGCTCGCCGGTGCGGCCGAGCGGATTCCTGGACGACCAGCCCTCGTCGCGGCCCTCGGGCCGGAGCTGGCCGGAAGCGCCGGGGGTCGGGAATGCGCCGGGGGCGATCGCCACCGTGCGGATGCCCTTCGGACCCCATTCCACCGCCAGACTCTTGGTCATCGCCAGCACCGCCGATTTCGCCATCGCCGACGGCACCGTGAAGGCGCGGCCGGTGATGGTCGAGGTCGAGAGGATGCTGAGCACCACGCCTTTGTGCTTGCCCTCGATCCAGCGCTTGCCCGCGCCGAGGGTGCAATACATCGTGCCGTGCAGCGTGGGCCCGAGGATCGCATCGGCCGCGCGGAACGACAGATGCTCGGTCTGCGCGATGAAGGTCGCCGCCGCATTGTTGACCAGCACGTCGATCGGCGCCTCGCGAAAGACTGCATCCAGCATGGCGTCAACCGCGGCGCCGTCGCGGATGTCGCACCTCACCGTCGTGACCTTGGCGTTGAGATCGCCGCGCATCCGTTCCGCGGTCTGCTCCAGCAATTCCAGCCGGCGGCCGCAGATGATCAGTTCGGCGCCCAGCTCGACGAAGCGCCGCCCCATCGCGGCGCCAAGCCCGGAGCCGCCGCCCGTCACCAAAATGCGTTTACCCGCCAGCAGGCCCTTTTCAAACATTGTCCTATTCCTCCCCGCTGTATTGTCGCCTGCCCCTAAATCCGGCAAGAAGCGTTCAGCCTTCTTTCTGCGTCCGAAAATCAGGTGTGTCCATGAAAGCCATTCTCTGCTCGCAATATTGCCAGCCCGACGATCTCGTTCTCGCCGACGTGCCCGAGCCCGTGGCCGGGCCCGGCGAGGCCGTGATCGCGATCAAGTCGGCGGCGCTGAATTTCTTCGACATCCTGATGATCCAGGGCAAATACCAGATCAAGCCGCCGTTCCCGTTTTCGCCGGCCGCCGAAGTCGCCGGCGTGATCGAAAGCGTCGGCGCCGGCGTGACCGACATCAAGGTCGGCGACCGCGTGGTGGCGTCCTGCGGCCATAACGGCGCGCGCGAGAAGATCGCGCTGCCGGCCAATACCATCGTGAAGATTCCCGACAACCTGGATTTCGACCGCGCCGCCGGCATCATCATCATCTACGGCACCGCGCTGCATGCGCTGGAAGATCGCGCCAGCCCGAAGCCCGGCGAGACGATGGCCGTGCTGGGCGCCGCCGGCGGCACCGGACTTGCGGCCTGCGAACTCGGCAAGCTGATGGGCCTGAAGGTGATCGCCTGCGCTTCCTCGGAAGAGAAGCTTGAATTCGCCAAGGCGCACGGCGCCGAACTGACGCTGAACTATGCCAAGGAAGATCTGAAGGAAGGTCTTCGCAAGCTCACGGGCGGCAAGGGCGTCGACATCATCTTCGATCCGGTCGGCGGCACCTATGCGGAAGCAGCGCTGCGCTCGATCGCGTGGGAGGGACGTTTCCTCGTGATCGGATTTGCCGCCGGCGACATTCCAAAGATGCCGCTCAATCTGGCGCTGCTCAAGGGCTGCGATATCCGCGGCGTGTTCTGGGGCGCATGGACGCGGCTCAATGCCGGAGAAGAACCGCGCCAATCTGGAAAAGCTCGTGAAGTGGACCGCCGAAGGCAAGATCTCCTCGCATGTCGACCGCACCTTCCCGCTGGCGCAGACCGCCGAGGCGCTCAAAGTGCTCGCCGGCCGCAAGGCGATGGGCAAGGTGATCCTGCATCCGTGAGAGTACGGATCATGCCCTATGGTTAACGCGCAGCGCCTCATTGCACGTGCAGCGGGTGGTGAAGCGGACGTGGTTTACAGGCCCTTAAATCAGGGCTTTTCGCGATCATCGCGGGCTCGCCAGCCCGTTGATAATTCTCTGGATTGCGCGCGGCTGCCTCAATCAAAACAAAATTTTTCCTGATTCGCGCCGGCCAGTGTCGTTTTTTCATCCCATTCCCCGTGCGATTTAGACCCCAGTAGCGGGTCCCCGGACGCCAATAAGGCAAAGAAAATCGATGCCGGGCTGCCCATTGTTGCGTTTGTTTGGGGAGCGTCACCATGGTGGAGAGTACACGACAGGTCCAATCGAAAGATCCGTTCGACAGATTCGACGAAGCCGTCAACGATCCACGGTTGTATGAAACCTATGAGCGAGCAGACCTGGCGCCGTATGGGCGAACGGAGCTTGCTCCATATGCGCCGACCGAGCTGACGCCTTCCGATCAGTCCCACGAACCGGTCCCGCTTTTCCTCTCCGACTATGACGACGATCGTTATAAGGATGGCCGCGAATATACGTTCGGCAATGGCAAACCGCTGCGCACGTTCCGCATGTCGCGGATCCTGGCCGGCGCACTTGTCGTCGCGACGGCGGTTGGCGGTTTCGCGGTCTTTGCCATGGACTCGACACGCAACGTCGTGGCCAACAGCAAGGCATCGCTTGCCGGCGTGGCCCCCGTTTCCATCGGTGCCGCGCCGCCGGAATCCACGCCGCAGCAGCCGCGTGTCGCAGCCGTCTCACCGGTAACGCCCGAACCAGCA
The DNA here is from genome assembly GCA_963731915.1 of uncultured Alphaproteobacteria bacterium. GTDB lineage: Bacteria > Pseudomonadota > Alphaproteobacteria > Rhizobiales > Xanthobacteraceae > Bradyrhizobium. The sequence continues at coordinate 51,606 of CAVSXQ010000042.1, read as the reverse complement.
GTGGCAGCACCGAATGTGCAGCTGCAGGCCGCGCGACGCTCGCAGCCGGACGCAGCGGCGGCGGGCGGGCTTGCCGCTCACGCGAGGAAATCACGGCGGCCTACCAGACCGCGCTAAAGAGCAAGGTCGTGGCGCTGGAGCCCGCGGTGCGCGAGCCACCGCCTGCCGCCGCGGCAGTCCGGCGCATCGATCCGGATGAACTCGCGGCACTGCTGAAGCGGGCGAAGGGCCTGCTTGCGGTCGGCGACATCACCTCCGCCCGCCTGCTGCTCGAGCGCGCCGCGGACGGGCAGGAAGCGGAAGCAGCCTTCATGCTGGCCGGCACCTACGATCCGCAGGTGCTCGGCGTGCAGGACATGCGCAGCATCACGCCGGATCCGGCGATGGCGCGCAGCTGGTACCAGAAGGCGGCGCAGCTCGGCTCGGCCGATGCGAAGCGGCGTCTGCAAAGCCAGAACTAGGCATCACTCAATCAGACACGCCAGGCATCATAAGCAGCCAAGCATCACTTCGAACGAACCAGCGCAGGGGACAACATGCGACGTTTATTTGGAATGGCATTGTTTGCCATGGCAATGGCTTGCGGCCTGACAGCCCGCGCGGCCGACGAAACCGAACTGGACCCGGCCAAGGTCAGCGAAAGCCTCAAGGCAATTTTCCAATTTGGTTCTGCGGCGACAAAGCAGGCCCTGAACGCGAACACGGTGACGCTGATCTCAGGCACGATCGGCGGCACCTATGTTCAGTTCGGCGCAGACCTCGCATCCGTGCTCGACGACGGCAACAAGTTACGCGTACTGCCGATCGTCGGGCGCGGATCGGTCCAGAGCGTGGCCGACATCCTGTTCCTGCAGGGCGTCGACCTCGGCATTGTCCGCTCCGACACGCTCGACTATCTCGAGCGCAAGGGCTTTGCCAAGGACATCAAGAAGCAGTTCACCTATGTGACCAAGCTCTACAATGAAGAGATGCATGTCGTCGCGCTCGAAGTCGATCCGCAGCTTGCGGGATCTCGAAGGCAAGACGGTCAGCGTCGACCTGCCCAATGGCGGCACCTTCGTCACCGCGCTGACCGTGTTCGAGCGGCTCGGGATGAAGCCGAAGGTGGTCTATATCGAGCAGCGCATCGCGCTGGAGAAGATGAAGGCCGGCCAGATCGATGCCGTGATCGTCTGCGGCGGCAAGCCGTACCGCTCCGTGAGCAACTTCAAGGACGACCGCTTCCACCTGGTGACGGTCGACTACGAAAAGCCGCTGCAGAACGATTACCTGCCGGCGAGCCTTTCGTCGAAGGACTATCCCAACCTGATCGCGGAAGGCGAGAAGGTCGACACCATCGCGGTGCCGGCGGTGCTCGCGGCGTATAACTGGGCGCCCAACACCGAGCGCTATCGCAAGCTCTCGCAGTTCGTGGACGCGTTCTTCACCAAGTTCCCGACCTTCCAGAACCCGCCGTTCCATCCCAAGTGGAAGGAAGTCTCGTTGTCGGCGCCGCTGCAGGACTGGCAGCGCCTGCCCGCCGCCGAGCAATGGCTGAAATCCCGCAACATCGAGGCGGTGACGCGCGCCAAGTTCGATGATTTCCTGAAGCAGAGCCCGGCAACGGCTGCGAGGGCGCAGACCGACGGCGACCGCGAAGCCCTGTTCAAGCAATTCCAGGCGTGGGAAGCCGAGAAGAACGCGCGGGCACAGGTGCCGGCGCCGGCACCGGCGGCAAAACCGCAGCGCTAGGCGCTACGGCGCGACATCATCGGACGGCTCGACGCCGCGCTTCAGCGCGGCGCGGGCCGCTTCCCGGTGCTCCGGCGTGATGTGGCTGGCCACCATGCGGATCGCGGTGGCGAGCACGGCGGCATCGTCGGTGAAGCCGAGGATCGGCAGCATGTCCGGCATGAAATCGAACGGCAGGACGAAATAGGCGATTGCGCCGAGCAGCGCCGCCTGCACATGCCGCGGCGTCTGCCGATCGAACGCGCAATAATAGGCCGCGAGCAGATCCTCGGCGAAGGGCAGCTTCGCCACCACCTGCTTGAACTTGGCCTTGAACCGCCGGCGCACGCTGTCGCGGTCCTGCGCCAGCCGGTCGGCCGGCTCAAACCCCACGCTGTGTTCGGACGATGCCATCAGCCACTCCCCTCGACCGGCGCAACGGATCGCCGCGGCGGCGGTACTTAATTGGGGATGGCAATTGGCCACCGCAAGCGGGCATGCAGGATAATCAGACCACGCCAAGCTGCCTGGCGATGGCGTTCATGGACTTGGCGAGCTCAATATCGAGCCGGGTGACGCCGCCGGCGTCATGGGTCGCCAGCACCACTTCCACCGTCTTGTAGACATTGCGCCATTCCGGGTGATGGTCCTTCTTTTCGGCGACCAGCGCGGCGCGCGACATGAAGCCGAAGGCCTCGTTGAAATCCTTGAAGGTGAAGGTGCGGGCAATCGCCTCCCGGCCGGACACCTCCGACCAGCCGGATAGTTCCTGCAGCGCCGCCGTTCCGCGCCTCCGCCGATAGCCGCTCCGCCATGCTCGCCTCCACCTTTCACGGGAACTTTACCCTAACACCGAAGGCCGGCTATGGGATCCATGCCACATTATGGCGGCAAATCCGGTCCATTGCGGCCGTGCTAACCATGAGGCGGACGTAACAGCCAGTTAGGCAAGGATTTTGCTAGAATGTTGAGATAGTCCGCGTATTGGCAGCAGCACATTGAACCTTCAGCGCATTGTTCAAGAGATCGATGACCGGACCTGATCCCGTCGAACCGACAGCGCCGCCATCGCCCCGCTCGGCGAAGCGCAGGCTGATGTTCGTTTCGCTGGCAGGTGTTCTCGCCATCGTCGGCGCGCTCGCGGCCGGCTATTACTTCGCGATGCGAACGGAGGTTCTGCGGATCGCGGTCGGGCCCGGCCAACAGCGACGATCTCAAGGTGGTGCAGACGCTGGCGCAGGCCTTCAGCAACCAGAAAACCAGCCAGATCCGTTTGCGCCCGGTGGCGACCGATGGCGCGGTCGCCAGCGCGCAGGCGCTCGCAGACGGCAAGGCCGATCTCGCCATCATCCGCGGCGATCTCGAAGTGCCGAAGAATGCGCAAGCCGTAGCGACGCTGCGCAAGAATGTCGCCGTGCTGTGGGTGCCGCCGCCGGCCAAGGTCAAGGGCAAGAAGGCCGCGGCCAAAATCACCAAGGTCGCGCAGCTCGCCGGACATCGCATCGGCGTCATCGGCCGCACCCAGGCCAACGTCAATCTGCTGAAGGTGATCCTGCAGCAATATGGCGTCGACGCCGGCAAGGTCACGATCGTCCAGTTTCCGGCCAATGAAGCGGTGGAAGCGATCCGCAACCAGAAGGCCGACGCCTATATCGCCGCCGGTCCCGTCAACAGCAAGATCACCACCGACGCCATCGCGGCTTCGAGCCGTGACGGCGGCAGCCCCACTTTCCTGAAGATCGATCTGGCAGACGCCATCGCACAAAACCATCCGGCCTACGAGGCGTCGGAAATTCCCGCCGGCTCGTTCGGCACCGACCGGCCGGACGATGAGGTCAAGACCATCAGCTTCGCGCACCACGTCGTGGCGCGCCGCGGCCTGTCGGAAGCGACCGTTGCAGCCTTCACCCGGCAATTATTTGCGATCCGGCAATCGCTGAAGAACGAATTCCCGCTGGCCGCCAAGATCGAGACGCCGGATACCGACAAGGACGCCACCATCCCGGTTCATCCCGGCGCTGCCGCCTTTGTCGATGGCGAGGAAAAGACCTTCCTCGACCGCTACAGCGATTTCATCTGGTGGGGCCTGATGGCGCTCTCCGCCATGGGCTCGGCGGGCGCCTGGTTCGCGGGCTATCTCAAGAAGGACGAGCGCGAGACCAACACCTCGCAGCGCGAGCGCCTGCTCGACATGCTGCGCGTCGCGCGCCATTGCGATTCCATCGACGACCTCGACCGCATGCAGGCGGAAGCCGACGACATCCTGCGCGATACCCTGCAATGCTTCGAGCGCGGCGCGATCGAAGAGGGCACGTTGACCGCCTTCAACATCGCGCTCGAGCAGTTCCACAATGCGGTCGTCGACCGCAAGATGCTGCTGATGAGCATGCCGCAAAGCCTGCAGCGCGCCGGCGCGCAGTTTCGCGCGGCAGGGACTGCGTAAACGGCTTTTCTTTTTGAGCATGATCTCCTCGCAAACGCTTCGCGTTTGTCGCGAGGGAAAACCGGTACCCACTTTTCCGGATCATGCTCTTAATCGCACCGTCATCAAACCCGTCTAGGCCTGTCGGCGCTTTCGGCGCATGATGACGGCCGGGCCAAGGAGACAAGCATGACCGTTCGATTTTCCCGCCGGCGCTTTCTTTCCTCCGCCGGCGCCGGCGCGCTCGGCGCGATCGCCATGCCATATCTCAGCCGCGCCGCCGACAGGCCGCAACTGACCTGCGGCGTGCAATCCGGCGACGTCAGCGCCGATGGCGGCGTGGTGTGGGCGCGCGCCGACCGGCCCTCGCAGATGATGGTCGAGGTTTCCACCACCGAATCTTTCGCGCAGGTCCGGGCCCTGCCGCCGATCGCAGCGCTGCCCGAGAGCGATTTCACGGCAAAGATGCTTTTGGAAAATCTGCCCGCGGGGCAGGACATCTTCTATCGCGTCAAATTCCGCGACCTCTCCCACACCAGCATCCTGAGCGAGCCGGTCACCGGCCGCTTCCGCACCGCGCCCGCCGACCGGCGCGACGTCAGTTTCGTCTGGGGCGGCGATGTCGCAGGCCAGGGCTGGGGCATCAATCCCGATGATGGCGGCATGTTCACTTTCGCCACCATGCGCAAGCACCGGCCGGATTTTCTGCTGCATTCCGGCGACACGATCTATGCCGACGGTCCGCTCAAGCCCGAGGTAACGCTGGCCGACGGCAAGGTGTGGAAGAACGTCACCATTCCCGAAAAGGCAAAGGTCGCCGAGACGCTCGACGAATTCCGCGCCGCCCACAAATACAATTTCCTCGACGATAATCTGCGCGCCTTCAACGCCGAGGTGCCGCTCTTCGTGCAGTGGGACGACCACGAGGTCGTCAACAACTGGTCGGCATCAAAACAGTTGCCGGCCGCCTACAGGGAACGCGACATCCATCTGCTGGCGGCGCGGGCGAAGCGCGCCTTCCACGAAATGTATCCGATGCGCGAGAGTATCGTTGAACCCGGCCGGATTTATTGCAGCTTCAACTACGGCCCGCATCTCGACGTGTTCGTGCTGGACGAGCGCAGCTATCGCGGCCCCAACGGGCCGAACGACCAGACGACCTATGGTCCCGAAAGCTATTTCCTCGGCCCGGATCAGCTTGCCTGGCTGAAACGAGGCCTGCTCAATTCGCGCGCCACCTGGAAGGTGATCGCCTCCGACATGCCGCTTTCCATCATCGTCTATGACGATGCGCCCAACAAAAAGGGCTCGGAAGCCGTGGCGCAGGGCGATGGCCCGCCGCGCGGCCGTGAGCTCGAGATCGCCGACCTGCTGCGCTTCATCAAGGCATCGGGCGTCGTCAACACGGTGTGGCTGACGGCGGACGTGCATTACACCGCCGCGCACTACTACAATCCCGACAAGGCGCAATTCCAGGAGTTCGAGCCATTCTGGGAATTCATCTCCGGCCCGCTGCATGCCGGCACATTCGGGCCGAACGAACTCGACAACACCTTTGGCCCCGAGGTGAAATTCATCAAGGCGCCGGGGCCCGGCAAGCAGAACCTGCCGCCGTCGGCCGGCATGCAGTTCTTCGGTCACGTCAAGATCGACGGCAAGAGCGGCCAGATGACCGTGACGCTGCGCGACCGCGCCGACGTCGCGCTGTGGTCGACGACGCTTGAACCGAAGCCGGTGTAAGCCCGACCTAAGCGGCTGAAACCCTCGTTTTGGTCTTGCGCCCGGTCGGGGCAGGAAGCAGCCATGAAGTTTGGCAGATTGATGTTCGCCGGCGTGCTGTGGCTCGCCGGCATGACGATGGCGGCGCATGCGCAGCCGCCGGACGAGGCGCGCGCCGAAATTCCCTCGCTGGTGCGCGACGCCTTCGATTCCGGATATGGCAAGGCGCTGGTCGCCGAACTCGGCAAATCGTTGCGCAAGGACGCCGATGCGGCTTGCCTGAGCGCCAAGGGGATTGCGCCCGATCAGCTCGAGCAGCGCGGCCGCGACCTCATCGTCAAATGGGGTACGCGGATGAGGGAGATCTACAACTCCATGGTCGATCGCGAGGTCTACGACGAAAAATTCACTGCAAGTAGCGGGCGTGGCGCCGTCGCCGAGCTGAAGCGGCTGCGCAACGATGTGGACGTGAAGCGCCTCCTCGAGATGGAAAGGCCGATCCGGCTGGCGAATATCGCCGATTCAATTTTCGAACAGTTCGATCGCCACCTGCTGGTCCAGCGGATCAAACTGACGGCGGTTTCGCCACTGGGGACCGGAAACGAAGCACTTCTGAACAAAAACCCGACAGAAGCCACGGAAGAAAAGATCGACAAGTTCGTGGCGGCGAGCAAATCGCCCGCGCTGAAGAAATATCTCAAACTGTCGCAACAATCGATTGCCGCGAGCGTTGCGGCGATGAAGAAGGAAGACGCGCGGAAAGCAGGGCCCAGCGCATTCTTCGGCGGCGTCGAAGCCGATTTGGCCGAACTCTGCATCGGCCCGAGATGAGCACGGCTATTTTCCGGTCCGCTTCAACACCGCCTCCAGCGCATCGCTCGGGCACGGCTTTGGCAGCAGCGGCTTTTTCGAAAATGCCGGCGGCAGCCTGACCTCGCTGCCATAGCCGGTGATGAAGACGAACGGAATGTTCAGCGCATCCAGCCGTTCGGCAACCGCAAAGCTTTTTTCCCGCACCAGCGCCACATCGAGCAGCGCGAAATCCGGCGCGCGCTTGGCGATGAGATGCGAGCGCGCCCGCCACGCTGCCGGTCGCGCGCACAATCTTCACGCCAAAGCCGAGGATCCTGTCCTCGAAGTCGAGCGCGATCAGCGGGTCGTCCTCGACGATCAGCACGTCGCGGGGCATTCCCTCGGGAGCAGCGGGTTCCATGATTTCGTTCTGATGATCGATTGCCCCCGGCGGACGCCCGGAGGGGGCCTGATGGCCGGCGCCTCACCTGGAGCGCACCGACGGTTCCCTGCATGAAACCCACCACATCGCCCATCCGCTGTCTGTTCACTTGTGAACATAAATCGGGAACCGGAATGGTTATTGTGACTTGGTGATGGGCGGGGAGTTCCAATGCTGACGCGACGGGATCAAACAGCCGAAGTGGCCGACAGGCCGTTCAACAATCTGCTGCGCCGCCTCAATGCGGCGGACTACGCGCTGCTTGCGCCGCACCTGATCGAGAGCGATGCCGAAGCGAACGACCTGCTCTACAATCCCGGCGACGACGTCGAGATCGTGCATTTTCCCTGCGGCCCGGCGCTGGTCTCCTACATGGTGCCCAACGAAGACGGCCGCGACGTCGAGACCATTTTGATCGGGCGCGAGGGCGCGGTCGGCGGCATCGTCAGCCAGGGTTTTCTGCCCGCCTATACCCGCATCATCGTCAAATTCGGCGGGCCGTTCGTGCGGCTTCCCGTCAGCAAACTCGATGCCGCGAAGGTGAAGTCGACAGCTTGCGCAACATCTTCGCGCGCTACGCCGATTGCATGCTGGCGCAGATCTTTCAGTCCACCGCCTGCAACGCCATCCATTCGATCGAGCAGCGCACGGCCAAATGGATCATTTCGGCGATGGAGCGCACCGACGGCGACAACATCGTGCCGCTGACCCATGAGCAGCTTTCCACCCTGCTCGGGGTCGGCCGCTCCTACACCAGCCGCGTGATCCAGACCTTCAAGGCCGAGGGCGTGCTGGAGACCCGCCGCGGCTCGATTCTGGTCCGCAATGCCGAGGCGCTGCGCGCCCGGTCATGCCTTTGTAATGAAGCCGTCAAAAACCACTTCGAAGAGGTGCTCCGGGGGGTCTATCCGGACCCCGAAAAGGACAATTGAGCGGCTCAGATGCCCGAAAATGGGCTAACCAAACCGCAAACAAACCATTGTTTTTTAGCGTTTTCTGAATATATTGCGCCGCAACGCGTAAGGTGTGCCCGGTCCTTTTGGCCGGGCTTCCTTTTTGGGGCCGAGACGGCCCCTCGAATTCCAAGGTTTTAGAGCGCGATCCGGAAAAGTTGGGGTCCCGGTTTTCCGGCGAGATCGCGCCATCTTGCACGACCAGAAGAAGAGCCATGAACCTTCGTAACGTCGCCATCATCGCCCACGTCGACCACGGCAAGACCACACTGGTCGATCGCCTGCTGCAGCAATCCGGCGTCTACCGCGACAACCAGCGCCAGGTTGAGCGCGCCATGGATTCCAACGATCTGGAGCGCGAGCGCGGCATCACCATTCTGGCCAAGGCCGCTTCGGTGCAGTGGAAGGACACCCGCATCAACATCGTCGATACGCCGGGCCACGCCGATTTCGGCGGCGAGGTCGAGCGCATCCTCAACATGGTGGACGGCGCGCTGGTGCTGGTGGACGCCGCCGAGGGCCCGCTGCCGCAAACCAAATTCGTGGTGTCGAAGGCGCTGCGGATGGGCCTCAAGCCGATCGTCGTCATCAACAAGGTCGACCGTCCCGACGCGCGCCCCGTCGAAGTCATCAACGAGGTGTTCGACCTGTTCGCGGCGCTCGACGCCAGCGAGGAGCAGCTCGATTTCCCGATTCTCTACGGGTCCGCCAAGCAGGGCTGGATGGCGACGTCGCTGGAGGGTTCGCATGACGACGGCATGCAGCCGCTGTTCGATCTGATCCTCAGCCACGTCAAGCCACCGGTGGTGGAGGAAGGCCCGTTCCGCCTGCTCGGCACCATTCTGGAAGCCAATCCCTATCTCGGCCGCATCATCACCGGGCGCGTTACTTCGGGATCGGTCAAGCCGAACCAGAGCGTCAAGGTGCTCGATCATGACGGCAAGCTGATCGAGACCGGCCGTATTACCAAGGTGCTGGCCTTCCGCGGCATTGAACGCACCGCCGTGGAAGAGGCGGAAGCCGGCGACATCGTCGCGCTCGCGGGCCTGCCGAACGCCACCGTCGCTCACACCATCTGCGATCCCGCCGTGGAATTGCCGATCCAGGCGCAGCCGATCGATCCGCCGACCCTGGCGATGACGTTTCGCGTCAACGATTCCCCGCTGGCCGGCACCGAAGGCAGCAAGGTCACTGGCCGCATGATCCGCGACCGATTGCTGCGTGAGGCCGAAGGCAATGTGGCGCTGGGGGTTCGCGAATCCGATGACAACGACGCGATGGAAGTCGCCGGACGCGGCGAGTTGCAGCTCGGCATCCTGATCGAGACCATGCGCCGCGAAGGCTTTGAGCTGTCGGTGTCGCGCCCGCGCGTCGTGCTGAAAAAGGACGATGCTACCGGCGACTGGCAGGAGCCGGTCGAAGAAGTCGTGATCGACGTCGACGAGGAGCATTCCGGCGTCGTCGTGCAGAAGATGAGCGAACGCAAGGCCGAGTTGATCGAGATGCGTCCCTCCGGCGGTCACCGGCAACGGCTGGTGTTTTATGCGCCGACCCGCGGCCTGATCGGCTATCAGGGCGAATTGCTGACCGACACCCGCGGCACCGCGGTCATGAACCGCCTGTTCCACGGCTACGCGCCCTACAAGGGCGATATCCAGGGCCGCCGCAACGGCGTCCTGATCTCCAACGACCAGGGCGAGGCGGTCGCCTACGCCATGTTCAAGCTGGAAGACCGCGGCCCGATGATGATCGAGCCCGGCTGGAAGGTCTACAAGGGCATGATCGTCGGCGAGCACACCCGCGACAACGATCTCGAGATCAACGTCCTCAAGGGCAAGCAGCTCACCAACATCCGCACCACCTCCAAGGATGAAGCGGTGCGCCTGACCCCGCCGATCAAGATGACGCTGGAAAAGGCGCTGGCCTATATCGAGGACGACGAGCTGGTCGAGGTGACCCCGAAATCGATCCGGCTGCGCAAGAAGTTTCTGGACGCCAACGACCGCAAGCGCGCGGAAAAGGCCAAGCAAGCGGTGGCCTGACTCTCGTGCCCGCGGCTCTGCGGAGCAGCGTTACACGCTGCACCGCGGGACACGATGGCATCGGCTTCCTGCACGCGATGACGGCTATGCGCGCAGCGTCTTCAGCCCCTCATGCGGACGTGCTAGATCGCTCCCATGAGTTCCCTCCCCTCCACCATCGACGTCGCCATCATCGGTGCCGGTGCCGCGGGCCTCGGCGCCGCGCACGCGCTGAAAAATTCCGGCCTCTCCACCATCGTGCTGGAAGCGCGCGACCGCGTCGGCGGGCGGGCGCACACGATTTTGGCCGCGCCCGGCGTGGTGTTCGATGTCGGCTGCGGCTGGTTGCATTCGGCTGACCAAAACTCCTTCGTCGGCATCGCCGAACAGCTTGGTTTCGAGATCAACAAGAACCTGCCGCCGTGGCGCGAGCGCGCCCACGGCAAGGCGTTTCCGCAAAACGAGCGCGACGAGTTCATCCGCGCGCTCGATGCATTCTACGACCGCGCCGAGCAGGCCGCGATCGAGGCCGAGCGTACCGGCCGCGACCAGCCTGCCAGCCTCTATCTCGAGCCCGGCAATCGCTGGAATCCGATGATCGATGCGATCTCGACCTATATCAACGGCACCGAGCTCGATCAGGTCTCCATTCTCGACATGGACGCCTATGAGGACACCGAGATCAACTGGCGCATCCGCCGCGGCTATGGCGCGCTGGTCGCGGCCTATGGCGCCACCTGCCCGCTGGCGCTGAACTGCCAGGTCACGCTGATCGACCATTCCGGAAAGCGCGTCCGCATCGAGACCTCGCAAGGCACGCTCACGGCGGCAAAGGTGATCGTCACCGTGCCGACCAACCTGATCGCCGATGAGACGATCCGCTTTCATCCGGCACTGCCGGCAAAAGTCGACGCCGCGCGCGGCCTGCCGCTCGGCCTCGCCGACAAGGTCACGCTCGCGCTCGACGAACCCGAAGCGCTGCCGAAGCGAAGGAAATCTGCGCGGCGCCACCATGCGAACCGAGATGGGCACCTATCATTTGCGCCCGTTCGGCCAGCCCTGCATCGAAGGCTTTTTCGGCGGCCGCTTTGCGAGACAACTCGAAGACGCCGGCGACGGCGCCATCGCCGCCGCGGCGATCGACGAGATCGCGGGCTTCCTCGGCAACGACTTTCGCCGCAAACTAAAACCGCTGGCGGAATCGCGCTGGGCGCATGATCCGTTCGCACGCGGCTCCTATTCGCACGCGCTGCCCGGGCACGCGGGCGATCGCGCGGTGCTGGCCGCGCCGGTCGACGGGCGGTTGTTCTTTGCGGGAGAGGCGACCTCGCCGAACTTTTTCTCCACGGCGCATGGGGCGCGGGACAGGGGGAGCGGGCGGCGGGGGAGGTGTTGGCCGCGCTCGCGAAGGCTCTAGCCGGCCGTCCCTACGAGGCTTGCGTAAGCCAACCCAACAGGTCATTCTCGCGATGACATCGGTTTGAGGCAGTCGATTACAGGCGGACGAGGGATATCTCGGTTGGCTCATCGTTGCGTGTTGATTAAGCAGCTAAGCGAAATCTATTGCATCACGATAGAGAACGCCGTGCTTCGACGAGCGAATACTTGCAATCGTCACTGGCAATCATCCGAAATACCAGCTCAGTTTGTTGAGGGTCGGAAACAAATAGCCATCTCGATCTAGACGGGCGGTTCCAGAGTAGCGTAACCTCGCTTCCGAGTTAGCTAGGTGGCAACAAGTATCAGTATCGGCCACAGATTGGACATGACGCATGAGCTCGATCTCATCGTGACCGATTATTTCTCGATGCTCGCTCAGAATCGTCAATGGCTTGTGCATCAACAAGGCCGCTCAATCGTCGTGCTGATGACTCGCATCGACCGAAGCCGAAGGATCGGTCAATCGCAATGCATCAGAATATCTCTAGCCGTTCTTCGCGAACTCGGCGCTGTCGCGATTATATCAGGTATCTGCCAGCTTCCGAATTTTCAGGCAGCAATCATCGACTGCAATCGATCGCTACTCTCACTCACAATCCGAAAGGCTGCACGCCTGAGAAGACGTTGTCGAGTACGCTGAGCCGAATCTCCAACGCACTTTTTGTTGTGATGCCCCCACCATCTTCTCCCTGCTACGCACACAAGACGAGCTATCGAGCGCTAATCCGGCAAGTTTGACCCGTACGAACGCGATTTTCGAAATCCAGAGACTTGGGCGAGACGGAGAAGAGATGGTGTTATCGCTTGAACGTCAGAAGCTTCAATTGCTACACGGCGCTAGATCTCGCCAAGCAGGTACGCTGGATTTCGCGAGAGGACGGTGACGGCGCAGGATATGATATTCGTTCATTTGCACGGGAGGTCGCGACGCTTGTTGGAAGTGAAGACGACCGTCTGCCTGTCATACATACGCCTTTTTATTTAACGCAGAAATGAGCTTTCGTTTCTCTGGCAGAGCGAGCCAGAGGCGTTTCGACTTTGTCGGCGTTTTCGACTTCTCTATGCGTCCTAGAATGTTCGAATTGCGCCGCCTGCTCGCAAAGCTAGTTACGTCCTTAGACGTATCACCTCTACCTACGAGCGTTCAGTCTAGCCTAGCGCACACCTACTCCAGCACCCTCGCCCGCATCTCCGCATCCGGCACGAAGCATTCCTCGTACTTCCCGAAAATCCGGTAGCGATTTCGCGCGACGAGGCTGTATGCCGCATCGCGCATCGGCTTCGGCACCGCGCGCAGCACCCGCACCCATCCCCATCCCGGCAGCGCGCCAAGCACCGTCAGCGCGGCGTCGGATTTGAAATACGCGACGCCGCCATGGATCACCGCGTTGGTGTCGGGATCATCGGGGTTGATGCCGAAGGCCTGCGCCAGCCGCGTGCCGTAGGGCGACTGGATCGCGGTGAAGCGGAAGCGTTTTGCCGTATCGCGGGTGGCGACGAAGCGGACCCAGCGCGAGCAGAACACGCAGACGCCGTCGTAGAGGATCACGTCGTCGTCGGAGACCATCAGCTTCTCTTGTTTGACGCGTTTTCTTCACGCGAACCGGTCCCACTTCGCTCGAAAACGCTACCTGTTATCCAAAGTGAGCAGCGCCACGAACATCAGCACGATCGCCGGGCCGGTTTTCACCAGCGCGCCGAGCGGTTCGATCCAGAGGTCCGGCGTCAGGATCGCGGCGCCCGCCATGTAGCCGAGCGATACGGCAATGCCGGCGATCAGCCCGAAGGCGCAGGTGCGGCGGAAGGCGATCAAGATGCCGATGCTCATGTCCATCAGGCTGGTGATGACCGTGATCGGCCCGACCAGCGCTGCCGGAAAATCGTGCGCGCGCAAAATTCCGGCGGCGGCGTCATAGGAGATCACCAGCGAGATGAAGCCCGACACCGTCCAGAACAGGGCAAGGCTGGCGATGACGAGCGCCTTGACCAGAAACAGCCGCGAAAACCATTTGTCCTGAATGGTGGCGGAGCGCCGGCCGACCATCTCCGCGATGGTTTTCGGCACGATGCCGGTGGCGGCCATCCAGCCCGCGGGATCGCCGGTGACGCCGCGGCGCAGTTCGGCAATCGCGGTGGAGCGCATCGGCGGCATCCAGCCGAGGAAGCTTGAGAGATCGCCGAGCTTGGCGCCGAGATTGAGCAGGAAGGCGGGCAGCGCGATGCGCGGCCAGCCGGCAGTGCCGAACGCGCGGCGGAATTGCTCGATCACGCCGCCAAGCGTGACCGGTTGCGGCTGCATCAGGTCCCAGGTCACGCGCATTCGCCTCGTCGACGTTCGCGCGCGGCGAGCCAGGCGATGGTCGCGGCGATGTCCTCGGCAGCAACCGGCTGGAACGGCGTCGCCGCTTCCGCCGCGGGAAGGTCGAACGGAAACGCCGCCAGCGCGCGCAGCATCGCGCTGCCGCCATAGGCCGAGGGCGCCACCACAAAGCCCGGCCGCAGGATCGCGTAGGCAATGCCGGACGCCGCGATCAGCCGTTCGGCCTCGCGCTTGGTCTGGCTGAACGCGGTGCGATCCTCGTTGGCCGCGCCGGGAATCGAGATATGCACGAAGCGGATCGCGCGGCCGCAGTCGCGGATCGCCTGCAGCAGTCTTGCGACGAAATCGCGATGCACCGCGCCGGTGTCGCTGCCGGGCCCGTCCTGCAGCACGCCGATGCAATTGACCACGACATCGGCGGCATGATCGCGCAGCAGCCGCGCCAGCGATGCTGCATCCATCGACATCACGGGCAATTCGAGATCGAGCTCGCTCGAGCTTTTGCGAGAGCCGAAACGTTCGCGCGACCCCGACCACGCGAAAACCTCGCGCGCGCAGATCGTCGGTGACGAAGCGGCCGATCAGGCCGGAGGCGCCGAGCACGAGGATCTTGCGGTGGTCGCAGCTCATGCGGGATTTCCTAAATCGGCTTTGCGATCATCAGCCACAGGATGGCCATGACCGATCCAAAGCCGGGAATGCCGAACAGGAACCAGCGGCGGAACAGCGCAAAATAGCGCGGCGGCAGCGGATGATCTTGGCGGCATTCGGCTTCGCGCGCGAGATCGCGCATCTCGATCTGCATGAAGATCACGGGCACCCAGAACAGTCCGGCGACGGCATAGAGCCCGAGCGACGCCATCATCCAGCGTTCGCTAAGCGACGTCGACGACAGCATCATCAGGAGATACGCCGGTGACCGGCTGCAGCAGCACCGCCGTCAGCGTGAACAGCATGTCGGCGATCACAACGACCGCCGCCGTGCGCGCGATGAAGGCGGTATCGCGGCTGCGATGCGCCATCAGCATGAAGAAGGCGATGCCCGAGCCGGTGCCGAGGATGACGATGGCGCCGAGCACATGCAGATATTTCAGCGCAAAATACAGCGTCATCGCTTGTTCACAGCCGTCGGAGACCGCCCCTTCAAGGCGCGATCGAGATCGGGCGCGGCGAGTTTAACGCCGCTTTCGGTTTCGACCAGCCAGTGGCCCTCGCTGCCGGAAGCCGGCAGTGCATGAAAATCCACCTTGCCGCCGGCGCTGCGAAACGCATCGGCGAGCTGTTTCGAGAACGCCGGCGAAAAATAGCTGTCATTGGCCGCGACCAGCCATGTCACCGGCACGCGCGCGCCCTTGCCGAATTCCTTTGCCGCCGCGATCAGCGTATGCGGCGCGCAGATCCGATTCGGGAAAATCATTGGCGCGGCCGCCGCGTCCGGCGGCGAACACGATGATGGCGGCGACATCCGCGGGATCCTCGCTGGCCAGCGGCAGCGCGCCCCAGCCGCCGGCGGAATGTCCGAGAATCACCATTCCGCCGGGCTTGATGAAGGGCTGCTTGCGCATGAAGCCTGAGGCGGCGGCGATCACATTCGCCGTGGCGCGGCCGGAGCGCGAATAGTCCGCCTCGTCGCAGCCGCCCTGATCCTCGAGATATTTGCCGCCGGTCGCGCCATGGCCGGGACGTTCGGGCACCAGCACGGCAAAGCCGCGCGCCACCAGCCACGCCGCCAGCGCGCGGTATTCCGGTTGCGGCATTTGCGCACGACGCAATACGTTTTGCGTCGTGGCATGCGCAATCACCGCGAGTGGAAATGGCCCCTCGCCCGGTGGGCGAAACAACACCGCGTGCGACAGCGTCTCCATGGCCGGCGTCGGCACCAGCCATTGCTGCATCCGATTTGGTTGTCCCTCGCCGCCTTGCGCGCCAGGGTTCGCCTGCGCCGACGCCGCCTGCGGACCGATCCAGGCCAGGGCGGCCAGCGTGAAAAGCACTTTAAGCGAGGGCATCGGGTGGCCTGACGCGGCAGAATAGCGGGATCAGATTCGCCAGCAGAATACCGGCAACGAATCAGGTTGCGGGGATTTTTCCGCGCGCGGCTTTCGCAAAGGCGCGTTCATCCGCTTCGTTTTCCCCTGCGCGGCAGCGGCAAAATGCCGGTTAAGGCAACATCCTGTCCTCTTTCGGCACATAGTTAACGGAAAACTGATGCACAAAATCCACAGGTTAACCGATAATTAACGATGCATCTTGAAGCGAGCGCGCTGACTTGCTTTGATCAGACCATGAGCACAACGCTAATCGAGGTCCGGCCGGCCAAAGCTGCAGACGCAGCTGCGGTAGCGTCTACCCATGACGAAGCCTGGCGCTCGGCCTATCAGGGCATCATCCCCGGCGCCGAACTCGAGAAGTTGATCAACCGCCGCGGCCCGCATTGGTGGGACTTAGCGATCCGCAAGGGCAGCCGCGTCAGCGTGCTGGTGTTCGGCGACAAGGTCGCGGGCTACGCCAATTACGGCCGCAACCGCGCCCGCAGCCTGCACTTCGAAGGCGAAATCTACGAGCTCTATCTTCGTCCGGAATTCCAGGGCCTCGGCTTCGGCCGCCGCCTGTTCACCTCGGCCCGCCGCGATCTCATGCAGAGCGGCCTGAAGAGCATGGTGATCTGGGCGCTCTCCGACAATGAACGGCGCCACGGAATTCTACCGCGCGCTCGGCGGCCGCATGGTGGCCCGCTCGTCGGAAAAGTTCGGGCCGAAGTCGCTCGACAAGGTCGCCTTCGCCTGGACCAACTGAGGCTCTATTTGAGGCTTTTCCCGTCTTCCGCTACCGGTCTAAACCGGCTTTAACGCGCGCCTGATTTAGGGCGCGTCATTTCCAAGCCAAGCGGAGCCTTCCATGCGCATTGACGCGATATCGATCGGAAAAAATCCGCCGCACGACGTCAATGTCATCATCGAAGTCCCGGTCGGCGGCGAGCCGATCAAATACGAGATGGACAAGGAAGCCGGCACGCTGGTGGTCGACCGCTTCCTCTATACGGCGATGCGCTATCCCGGCAATTACGGTTTCATCCCGCACACGCTGTCCGGCGACGGCGACCCCTGCGACGTGCTGGTCGCCAACACCCGCGCCATCGTGCCGGGCGCGGTCATAAGCGTGCGCCCGGTCGGCGTGCTGCTGATGGAGGACGAAGCCGGCGGCGACGAAAAAATCATCGCGGTGCCGACGTCAAAGCTGACCCAGCGCTACGACAAGGTGAAGAATTTCAGCGACCTGCCCGACATCACGCTGCAGCAGATCCAGCATTTTTTCGAGCACTACAAGGATCTCGAGCCCGGCAAATGGGTCAAGGTGCTGAAATGGGGCGATGCCGCGGAAGCGCAGAAGCTGATTTTGGAAGGGATCGAGCGGGCGAAGGGGAAGTGAGTCGAGTATTGCGACGCGAGTGTTAAGGATCTCGTCCGCGCAAGACGTCTTGGACGGTGCGAATCACCGCAAATTGCTGCTGCTGCTCGCGCAATCCTCATCCTTGCCGGCGTGCTCGCCTTCAACACCTTCACGCATGGCTCGCGCCAGCTTCAGGTCACCGCGATCCCGCGCGCCGAGGTCGATGCGCAAGGCTGCGGCAACTCGGCTGGCCGAGGCGATCCGCTTTCGCACCATTTCGAGTTACGAAAAGCCCGACCAGCACGCCGACGCCCTGCGCGGCATGCAGGCGCATATCGAAAAAAGCTTTCCGGCGTTTCATGCCGCGGCCAAACGCGAAATCGTCGCCGATTACAGCCTGCTCTACACCTGGCAGGTTCCGACCCGAAGGCGCAGCCGATCGCGCTGCTGGCGCATCAGGACGTGGTGCCGGTCGCGCCCGGCACCGAAAAGGACTGGCAGCAGCCGCCCTATGACGGCGTGATCGCCGACGGTTTCATCTGGGGCCGCGGCGCCTGGGACGACAAGGGCAATCTCTATTCGATGCTGGAAGCCGCCGAGGCGATGGCGAAAGCCGGCTTCAAGCCGAAGCGCACGATCTATTTCGCGTTCGGCCATGACGAGGAAACCGCCGGCACCAGAGGCGCCAAGAGCATCGCGGCGCTGCTGGCCTCGCGCGGCGTCAAGCTGGATTTCGTGCTCGACGAAGGCCTTCTCATCACCGACGGCATGATCAAGGGCCTCGACAAGCCCGCCGCGCTGATCGGCCTCGCCGAAAAGGGCTATGCGACGCTGGTGCTGAATGCGCAAGCGACGCCCGGCCATTCCTCGATGCCGCCAAAGCAGACCGCGATCGGCATGATGGCGGCGGCGCTGGCACGGCTCGAGGACCATCGCCTGCCGATGCATATCCGCGGCACGGTCGCGGAGATGTTCGACACGCTGGCGCCGGAGATGAACGGTTTCAACCGCGTGGTGCTGTCGAACCTGTGGCTGTTCAAGCCGCTGCTGCTGCGCGAATTCGAAAAGAGCGGACCGACCGAGGCCACCGTGCGCACCACCACGGCGCTGACCATCTTCAACGCCGGCGACAAGGACAATGTGCTGCCCGGCAATGCGGAAGCGACCGTCAATTTCCGCCTCATCCCCGGCGACACCCAGGCGAGCGTCACCGAGCACGTTCGCGGCACGATCAATAACGATCGCATCTCGATAAAGCCGTTTCCCGGCAATACCGATCCGCCGCCGGTGACGGGCAGCGCGAGCCCGTCGTTCCAGATGCTGAACCGCACCATCCGCGAGATTTTTCCCGATGTGATCGTGGCGCCCGGCCTGATGGTCGCCGCGACCGACTCGCGGCATTATGTCGGGGTCACCGACAAGATTTTCCGCTTCTCGCCGGTGCGCGCCAACTCGGAAGATCTGAAGCGCTTTCACGGCACCAATGAGCGCCTCAGCATCGAGGGCTATGCCGACATGATCCGGTTCTACCGGCGGCTGATCGAGAATAGCGCGGGGTGACGACGCAGTCGTCATTCCGGGATGGTCCGCAGGACCAGACCCGGAATCTCGAGATTCCGGGTTCGCCGCTTCGCGCCGCCCCGGAATGACAGTAACTAAACCCCCGGCGCCGGCAGCTTGTGGATCGCGCAGGCCGCGCGCAGCGTGTTCACCAAAAGGCACGCCACCGTCATCTGCCCGACGCCGCCGGGCACCGGCGTGATCGCGCCGGCGACTTCCATCGCTTCCGCAAACGCGACGTCGCCGATCACGCGCGGCTTGCCGCCGGGCACGGGAATGCGGTTGATGCCGACATCGATCACGGTCGCGCCCGGCTTGATCCAGTCGCCGCGCACCATTTCGGGCTTGCCCACGGCGGCATAAACCAGATCGGCGCGGGCGCAGAGTTTTGCCAGATCGCGCGAGCGCGAATGCGCGATCGTCACCGTGGCGTTTTCGTTCAGCAGCAATTGCACCAGCGGACGGCCGACCAGATTGGAGCGGCCGATCACGATCGCGTTCATGCCTTCCAGCGAGGCATGCACGCTCTTGGTCAGGATGATGCAGCCGAGCGGCGTGCAGGGCGACAGCGCGGCAAAACCGCCGGCGAGACGGCCGGCATTGTTCGGGTGCAGGCCGTCGACGTCCTTGGCGGGATCGATGGCGTTGATGACGGTTTCGGTGTGGATCGATTTCGGCAGCGGCAACTGCACCAAAATGCCGTGCACCGCGGGATCCGCGTTGAGTTTTGCGATCAGCGCCAGCAAATCGGCTTGCGCGACATCGGCCGGCAGCCTGTGCTCGAACGACGCCATGCCGGCGGCTTGCGTCTGGGTGTGCTTGTTGCGGACATAGATTTCGCTGGCGGGGTCATTGCCGACCAGCACCACCGCGAGCCCGGGTGTCACGCCATGCTCGCGCTTGACCCTGATAACCTCTTCGGCAACGCGGCCGCGAAGTTCGGCGGCAATGATTTTTCCATCGATGATGCGGGCCGTCATCTCAATCCTTTTGTTGATTGGCTTTCGCGGTGGTCAGCGCGCGCAGCGCATCCCCAAGGGTTTTGGGATTGCCATCGACCGCGACCTGCTTGAGGCGCGAGGTCACGCCGGACAATATCTTCACGCGCGCCTTGGGCACGCCAAGCGCTTTTGCCAATAATTCCGTCACCGCGCGATTGGCCTCGCCGCCGTCGGCGATGGCGCGGACCCGCAACTTGACCACGGAGCGGCCGTTGGCGAGCGTCTCGATGCCGTCGATCTCGTCGCGGCCGCCGCGCGGCGTCACGCGCAAGGCGACGCTGATGCCCTCGGTGGAGTAACGCCAAGGAACCGTCGAACGTTCAGCCAATGCGCTCCGTCCGCGGTCAGATTACGTTGGGATAGATGTAGTAGGTGATCACCCGCTGGATGAACATGATGATCAGGATCACGATGATCGGCGAGATATCCAGCCCGCCCAGCGAGGGCATGAAGGAGCGGATCGGCCGCAGCACCGGCTCGGTGATCCGGTACAGGAATTCGGCAACCGCAGCGACGAACTGGTTGCGCGTGTTCACGACATTGAAGGCGATCAGCCAGGACAGGATGGCGGAAGCGATCAAAAGCCAGACATAGAGGTCGAGGATGATGAGGACGATGTCGAGAACGGCGCGCATGGCGGGAGGGGCTCGCGGGCTGTGATGCGCTGCTAGATATCGGTTCCCCCCCTCTCAAACAAGGGAACTTGCCGGCAAAATCAGCCCGGAATCACCGATTTCGCCGTTCTTGACTTGGCATAGTCGCGGACGGTAAATGGCGCCGATTGTCGGCCGCTTGAAACCAGAGGCGGCCGCGACGGGGCCATAGCTCAGCTGGGAGAGCGCGTCGTTCGCAATGACGAGGTCGGCGGTTCGATCCCGCCTGGCTCCACCAGCCTTCGCTCGCTTCGCGGCTTCGCTTGGCGAGCCGGGCAAAGCCCGTAGCGACGTAGCGAAGGCTGCCGCGCCGAAGCCCTCTTGGGCGAAGACGGGCTAGGTCGGCCCGACACCCCCCTCACTTCCCGGTAAACCGCGGCGGCCGCTTCTCCATAAAACTCGCCACGCCTTCCCTGAAATCGCTGCCGCGCAGCGCCACCACCATTTCGCGGTTGGCGTCGATGGTGGCTTCCGCCAGCGTCTGGAACGGCACGTCGTAGAGCTGCCGCTTGATCACCGAAATCGCGCTCGGCGAGACGAAATCGGCGAGGTCGCGCGCATAGGCGAGAGTCTGCTCGCGCAATTGGTCGGCCGGATAGAGCCGGTTGACCAGACCGATGCGCAGCGCCTCGTCGCTGTAGACCCGCCGCGCGGACATCAGCAGATCCAGCGCGTTGGCGTGGCCGACGATGCGCGGCAGCATCCAGCTGATGCCGTGCTCGGCGATCAGCCCGCGGCGTGAAAACGCCGTGGTGAACACGGTATTGTCGGCGGCAAAGCGCAGGTCGCAGTACAATGCATGCACCAGCCCGATGCCGGCGGTGGCGCCGTTGAGCATGCCGATGACGGGTTTCGGGATCGACGGGTAATAGCCGTAGCGGGTCTGCCAGTCCGGCCCGCGATTCATGTCGAACGGCGGAAGGATCTGGGCGCGCTTGATATCATCAGGGTCGAGCGTCTTCAGCGCGTCCATATCGGCGCCGGCGCAGAATGCGCGCCCCGCGCCGGTCAGCACGATCACCCGCACATTGTCGTCGGCTACCGCAGCCTCCATGGCATGGCGCACGTCGCGCTCCATGATCGGCGTCCACGCATTCATGCGGTCGGGCCGGTTCAGCGTGATGGTCGCGATCTTGTCGGCCACGTCGTAGAGGATGTGCTGATAGCTCACGTCGATCTCCCTTGATGCGCCGCTTTCCGCGGCTGCGCGTTGTTGATTCTAGTTTGCCTTGATTGTTTTCTGGCGCGCGATCCCTTCGGCCGCGCCAGATAATCCTTCGTCTCGGGCCGCTCCTCGAGCCATCCGGTCCAGCGCCGAAACACCTTTGCCATCCGCTCCGGCGCGACGCCGAGCTGCTGCATGGCGACGCCGCCATTGACGGATTCGCGATACTCGGCGATCAGCCCGTCGCGCAGGATGAAGCGGCTCATGCCGTCGATCACGACGCGCTGGCCTTTGAACTGCGGAATGGTGGAGGTGAAGCTCGACAGCGACCACGCATAGCCCATGCGGCCATCGAACACGGGATCGAACATTTCCCAGCGATAATCGGTCGCGTCGCGATGAAACAGATCTTGCATCATGTGCGCGATGTCGGCGCGGCCGGTATGCGGGCCGTAGATGTAATCGTAATAGGTGGCATCTTCGGTGAAATGGGCCGCGAAGCGCGCGCCGTCGCCGGTCTCCGCCGAGTGCGTGAAATCGCTCAGCAGTTTTGCGAATTCATCGCGCGTCATGCCGCCTCCCATTTTTCTTATGGGAACGACACTAGCACATCTGCGGATTTGGAAAGCCGCGGTTCACTTTATTTGAGCTGCGGAAAACCGTGCGGATATTTTGCTCTCGCGGATTATTCCGCGGCTTCCGACATCACCGAGCGCGGCATGCGCGCCAGCCAGCCATCGATGAAGTGCTTGAGCCAGGCGCGCTCGGCGACGTCGTACATCGCGCGTGCTTCGAAGTGACGATGCCGCGCCTGCGCGCCCGGCGCGTCCATGCGATCGTAGCCGCGCGTGGTCCAGCAATGCATCATCGCCCAGGTCACGTCGGGATGAAACTGGAAGCCGAAGGCGTGGCCGCTCTGGAACGCCTGCACCGGAAAGTCATCGCCCGCCGCCAGCAGCTCGGCGCCGGCAGGCAAGCTCAAATCCCTCGCGGTGCCAGTGATAGACCTGATCCGGCCAGTTCGGGCAGACCGCCTCGCCCGCTGCCGTGGGCTGGATCGGGTAATAGCCGATCTGGGTCACGCCTTGCGGATGCGGCGCGACTTTTGCGCCGAGATGCATCGCGAGCATTTGCGCACCGAGGCAGATGCCGAGGAACGGCCGCTGCTCGCGCAAGGGCACGCCGATCCAGTCGATCTCATGGCGGATGTAGGGGTCGGAATCGTTGGCGCTCATCGGCCCGCCGAACATCACGGCGCCGGCATGCTCGTCCAGCGTTTCCGGCAGGGCGTCGCCAAAGCGCGGGCGGCGGATATCCAGCCGGTGGCCCAGCGCCCGCAGCGCGTTGCCGACACGGCCGGGCGTCGAGGTCTCCTGGTGCAGGATGATCAGCACCGGCAGGAGGTCGGCGGAGGGCTCCTTGACCTCTGTGGCGGCCAGCGTCCTGCGGCCCGGAAAGGGCAGGATTTTTGCGCCATCTATGGTCGGCCGGAACGACATCTTCCTTAGCTTCTGACGGAACCGAGACTGTGATCGTAGCTAAGTGGGCGTTAATTTCGCGTGAGTTCACTCACACTTGGGAAATATCCAAGCAAGTGGCGGGCCAGCCCGCTTCGGGCGGTTTTGGGGGTATTTTCAGCGTTTCCGGAGCTGAAAGCCGGCCGACCGCCGCCAAAATGAACGAGCGGGGAAACAGCCGGAGCATAAACGGCACCATCTTGATGCCGAGGCCGGGCAGCACCGCCCGTTTGTTGGCCATCAGCCCCTGATAGCCCTGGCGCGCGACCTCGGCCGGGCTGACATTCAGGATGGTGGAATCGAACCCGGGCGCAAAACCGGCCCGCGCCTGGAATTCGGACGGCACCGGACCCGGGCACACCACGGTCACCCGCACGCCGTGCGGCGCCAAGTTCGGCGCGCATCGCTTCCGTGAACGAGAGCACATAGGCCTTGGAGGCGTAATAAACCGCCATGCCCGGCCCCGGCAGAAAGCCGGCGATCGAACCGAGATTGAGGATGCCGCCGCGATTGCGGATCAGCTGTTCGGAAAACCGCAGCGACAGATCGGTGAGCGCGCGGATATTGACCGCGATCATGTTCAACTGCTCGGCGCGGTCGCGCTTGACCGCATAACCGAACAGACCAAATCCAGCATTGTTGACGACGTATTCGACCTCGACGCCTGCGGCCGCGAGCGCGGCTTCGATCCTGTCGCAGGCATCCGGCTTGCCCGAGATCGCAGGCAATGACGATCGGGGCGCTACCGCCGGCGGCGGTGATTTCGGCGGCGAGTTTGGTCAAACGATCTTCGCGCCGTGCGATCAAGGCCACGCGATGGCCGTTCGAAGCAAAAACGCGCGCCAGCTCCGTGCCTATGCCCGCCGAGGCGCCGGTAATCAGCGTTACACGCTCAGTCACGATTCAATGCTCTAAATCAATTGCTGGAAATGCCCTGTCGCGAGCGAACGAGAGCATAGGCCTGCGGTTCCGCGCAAGCCACACGCATGGCATGTCGCCATGTCCAAAAGCAGGGGAACATCCGCATTCTGCCGTGAATATCGGCGAAATGCCGTGGATTGCCCGGCACCTTAAATTTTCGTCATCTCAGGACCGTGCAGGCAGCCGGCCGCGTCAGGTGGCGGCGTCGGCCTTGTCAGTTCCACCCTTGTCCGTTTCGCCCTTGGCCGTGCCCGCCTGCTGCTCGGCAACGCGGTGCTTGAGATCGATGCGGTCGCGCCCGGAAATGCCGAGCAGATCGGCCGCGCGCCACAGCACGTTGTCCTCGAACTCGGTGACCTTGCCGTCGGCGAAAACCATCTCCCACAACATCTCGACGATGCGCAGCCGGCCCGCTTCGTCGACCTCGCGCATGATCACGCTGGTGAAGCGATAGAGATCGACGGCATCGCCCTCGGCCCGCGTGGCGGAGGCGATCAATTGATCCGCCGTGCCGGAATCCAGCTTGAACCGGGTTTCGATCAGGCTGTGCAGCTTGCGCTTCTCCTTCGCCGTCGGCTCGCCGTCGAGCGAGACGACATGGATCAGCAGCGCGGTCGCGGCGAGCCGATAGTCGTTCTCGTCAAACGCGCCCTTCTGCACATCGGGGGAAACGATATCGGCGATGAATTGGCGAAGTCCGTCCAGCATCATTCTCTCTCAAAATGCGTGAGGCCTTGGTGTCAAATATATGGGCCGGAAATCCGGCCCGTGCAATTGGCGATCACTCGCGCCGAACCATTACGTTTCCGCAACAATCACGGTATCTCGTACACCACGACCTTGTCGGCAATGCCGCGCAACGCCGCCTCCTTCTGGATCGGCTTGATCGCCGCGCGCTCCAGGATGCCGGCAACCGCGGGAGCGCCGATCACCGGCCCGGTGATGTGGATCTCCTGATTCGTCGACAGGCTCTGCACGCGCGCCGCGACATTCACCGTCTGCCCGAAATAATCCTGACGCTCGTTAAGCACCACGGCGAGGCACGGCCCTTCATGAATACCGATCTTGACGATCAGGTCTTCCTTGCCGCGCTCGGCATTGAGCGCCTTCATCGCCGCGCGCATCCTCAAGCCCGCGGCGAGCGCATGTTCGGGCCGGATGAATGTCGCCATCACGGCATCGCCGATGGTCTTGACCACCGCGCCCTTCTCCGACGAGATGATTTCGAGCAGCGCATGGAAATGCGCGCGCACCAGATCGAAGGCGGAGAGATCGCCGACCCGTTCGTAGAGCGCCGTCGAGCCCTTGAGGTCGGTGAACAGGAAGGTCAGCGAGGTGATCTTCAGCCGCTGGTCGACGTTGAGATTGTCCGCCTTGAAGACGTCGCGAAACGTCTGGTTGGACAGCATCCGCTTGGCGGTGAGGATCGGCTTGCGCCTGCCGAGCAGGTCATGGAGCGTGTCGTTGGCGACCCAGACCGCGGGAAGCACGCGGGTATCGGTCTGATTCTCGAGTGACAGCCGCAACGGTCCGGGGCGCATCACCGTGGTCCCCGTCGGCGCCTGCAGCTTGTTGAACACCATCGAAAGTTGCTGCCGCTCACGGGTCGGCTCGCCCTGAACGTTGATGAAATGCGCCGCATGCGTCACCGGCTCGAACACGATCACGAACTGATTGGGCAATTGCAGCGACAGCACCGCTTTTTCGCCCGCCGGCAGTTCGATGGCCTCGAGCGACACCTCATCGATCAGTCGATTGATCGATTCCTCGCTCAGGTCCATGCCCGAGCTCCAGAAAACCTGGCGGTTGTATTCCCAGATCGGCAACGTATTGGGATCATGCGCCGCGATGCGCCGCACGCGCGGACTGACGGTGAAGGCGACCTCGACCCGGTCGTCGATCGATGCCTCATAGCCCTGCGCGCACAGCGCGCAATTGTAGTCCTCGTGACGCAGGGATTTCAGGGTGTTGTGCGCGCCAAGCACGCCGCCGCAGCCGGGGCACAGCACATTCCAGTTGAGATCGAACAACCCGAGCCGCGAAGCATGGAGGAAGGCCGAAATCACCTTTTCCTCGTCGAGCCCGGTGCGCGCTGCAAAATCCAGCAGATTGATCCGGTTGAGATCGCGGTCCTCGCCCTTTTCGATCAACTGCGAAATAGCGTCGACGACCGCGGGATCGGCGGTCTGCTTCAGAACAGCGAATTGGGCCTGAGTATCGCTCATGTTGCTCGCTTAGATGAGTTCGGAAAGTCTTGTCGCAAGATTGGTCTCTTAATATTTGGCGCGTTTTCTTCACGCGAACCGGTACCCACTTCGCTCGAAAACGCGCCTCAACGCGGCGTGATCGCAAACATCGGGGAGCGATCCGGCTGCGTCGTCACCACGCCGACCGGCATCACCGGTTCCTTGTCGATCAGTGTGACGCGGAACGCGCCGATCAATTTCGCCAGCGCCAGCGTCGCCTCCACCAGCGCGAAATGCGCGCCGATGCAGACGCGGGCGCCGACGCCGAACGGCAGATAGGCAAACCGATCCGGCGGCGGCGACGGCGCCATGAAGCGTGACGGCATGAAGACGTTGGGATCGCGCCAGAGTTTTTCGTGCCGGTGCAACAGCCAGGGCGAGATAAACACCATGTCGCTCTTGCGGACCGGCATGCCCGCGATGGTATCGGCCTGTTCGGCAGCGCGTGCGATCAGGAAGACTGACGGATAGAGCCGCTGGGTCTCGTCGATGACGGCGCGGGTGAATTTCAGCCGGTCGAAATCGAGATTGCCGTTGGCGGCGCGGACCTCGGTCGCCAGTTCTTCCTGCACGGCAGGATCGAGCGCGAGCAGATAGAGCGCCCAGAACAGCGCGGTGGCGGTGGTCTCATGGCCGGCGAGGATCATGGTGGCCACTTCGTCGCCGAGCTGTTCCTCCGTGAACGCCTGTCCGGTCTCGGGATCGCGCGCGTCGACCATCAGTTCGAACAGGTCGCGCGGCGGCGCGCCCTCTGGCTTGCCGGCGGCACGGCGCTCGGCCATCAGCATGTCGACGAACTTCGTCCAGCGCTTGCGGAAACGGGCGCGCGCAAAATCCTGCGGGCTCGGCCAGCTCAGCGGCAAGACCATGTCGAGGAATTTGGGCCGCGCCATATCCCCATATTCGGTCACATAATCGCGCAGCGCGGCGCCGTGACGATCCATGCCGAACGAGAACATGGTGCGTCCGGCGATTTCCAGCGTCATGCGCTGCATCGCCTCGCGCAAATCCACCGGTGCGTTGCTCGCGGCCTTCAGTTTCGCGATCGTGTCGTCGGTGGCCGAGACCATATGCGGGATCAGCGTAGAGACGGCGCGCGGCGTGAAGGCAGGCGCCAACGTTCTGCGCTGATGCTTCCAGGGGCGGCCTTCGGCAACCAGCAGGCCATCGCCGACGATCGGCCGCAACACGCGCATGGCAAACCGGGTGCGGGTATAGTTCTCGTAATTGTCGACCAGCACATGCTTGATCGCGTCCGGCGAATTGACGATGAAACTGCCGCGACCGAAGAAGCGTCCAGCGACGATTTCTTCCTCATAGGCGCGCTGGCTCCAGGCGCCGATCGGGTTTCGGCGAATCGCCCTCACCTGGCCGAAGACGCTCATGTTGTCGGGGGCACGGGCCGGTGCGGGCGGCACCAGCGGCTGGCGGGCGACCGGGATGTCGTAGGCTTCGGCAATGCTCATCAGCGCCTCGCTCAAAAACGGATCCGGGCCCCGGCCCGGCGCCATCACGGCGCCGGCCACACAAGATAGCTAATAAGTCAGTTCGGCAACCGCAATTCGCGCGGCACGCCGCTGGATTCCATTCGCCACAGCGTGGTGATCCACAGCGCCGCATGGTCGCCCCATCGCCATGCGCGAACAGGACCGGCGGCATGTCGCTTGCGCCCGTGGGAGCAGACGTCCGGCGCGACAGGAACATGATGATCTCCCCTTTGATTTCAACCTTTTAGCTACGTCGCGGAGGCGCGAAAAGCACCTTTAGGCACTGGACAGGACGGGACTTTCGCGGGCATCACTGACCGGCCGGAATCACGGGCCTGCCAATTTCTGTTTGAGCATGATCTTTTCGGAAAACCGGTGCCCACTTTTCCGGATCATGCTCTAGCAGGCCAAACGGAACGGGATATGACTGAAGCGCCGAAATCCGCGAGCCACGACCACAGCATCACCGCCCCTTTGAGACACGCAGTGTTCCGGCGCATCTGGCTGGCGAGCCTGCTCTCCAACCTCGGCCTCCTGATCCAGGGCGTCGGCGCCGCCTGGGCGATGACGCAGATGACGTCGTCGGCCGACAAGGTCGCGCTGGTGCAGACCGCGCTGATGCTGCCGATCATGCTGATCTCGATGCCGGCCGGCGCCATCGCCGACATGCATGACCGCCGCGTGGTGGCGATGGTCGCGCTCGCGATCTCGCTGGTCGGCGCCACCGCGCTGACCGTGCTGGCCTGGCACAATCTGGTCACGCCGAATATCCTGCTGGTGTTCTGCTTCATCGTCGGCACCGGCATGGCGTTGATGGGACCGGCCTGGCAATCCTCGGTCAGCGAACAGGTGCCGCCGGAAACCCTGCCCGCCGCGGTCGCGCTCAACGGCATCAGCTACAACATCGCGCGCAGCTTTGGCCCCGCCATCGGCGGCATCGTCGTGGCGACCGCGGGTTCGGTGGCGGCGTTCGCGGCCAATGCTCTGCTCTATCTGCCGCTGCTGGTCGTGCTGTTCCTGTGGAAGCGCGTCAGCGAGCCGTCGCGCCTGCCGCGTGAGCGGCTCAACCGCGCGATGGTTTCCGGCGTGCGCTACATCACCAACTCGCCCTCGATCAAGATCGTGCTGACGCGCACGCTGGTCACCGGCATCATCGGCGGCTCGGTATCGGCGCTGATGCCGCTGATCGCGCGCGACCTCCTGCATGGCGGCGCGCAGATGTACGGCATCATGCTGGGCGCCTTCGGCATGGGCGCGGTGATCGGCGCGCTCAATATCGGCGAGGTGCGCAAGCGCCTTTCCGGCGAGGCCGCGATCCGCGCCTGCACGCTGTCGATGGCGGGCGCCATCGTCGCGATTGCGCTGAGCAAGGAGCCGGTATTGACCGCGGCGGCGCTGGTGGTCGCCGGCGCGGTGTGGATGCTGGCGGTGGCGCTGTTCAATATCGGCGTGCAGCTCTCGGCGCCGCGCTGGGTGGCGGGGCGTTCGCTGGCGGCGTTCCAGGCCGCGATTGCCGGCGGCATCGCGGTCGGTAGCTGGGGCTGGGGCTACCTCACCGATCATGTCGGCGTCGAGATCGCGCTATTGGTTTCCGCGGGGCTGATGGCGCTGTCGCCGCTGCTCGGCATCTGGCTGCGGATGCCGCCGGTCGGCGCGCGCAATGAAGTGGCCACCGAACTGCTCGCCGATCCCGAGGTGCAATTGCAGCTGACGGGGCGCAGCGGGCCGCTGGTGGTCGAGATCGAATACCGCGTGGCGCAGGACAATGCGCGCGCCTTCCACAACGTGATGCAGGAAGTGCAGCTCAGCCGCCAGCGCAACGGCGCCTATGGCTGGTCGATCGCGCGCGACATCGCCGATCCCGAATTATGGACCGAGCGCTATCACTGCCCGACCTGGCTCGATTATCTGCGCCAGCGCAACCGCGCCACGCTGGCCGAACGCGAACTGCAACAGCAGGCGATCGCATTCCATCTCGGCCCCGAGCCGATCCGCGTCCGCCGCATGCTGGAGCGGCCGTTCGGCTCGGTGCGCTGGAAGGAAGAGACGCCTGACAGCGCCGCGAACGAGGTGTTGCCTGTCGCGACCGCGGCGGGAAGCAGTACGTAATTTCATCGTCATTCGGGGCAGCGAAGCACGACCCGGAATGACGGTAGCCTACCGCCCGTGCGCGGCCAGCGTCGCCTGGCACGCCTTGCTCAACCGCGCGCGGTTCTGCTGCAGGCAGGCCAGCACCACCTGATCGCCGTCATTGAGATGGGCGCGGCAGAACCGCGAGGCGTCGCGCGAGCAGGCATCATGTCCCTGCTGTTGCGCCGAAGCGCTTGTAGCGGCGATCAGAACAAAGGAAATGGCGAGAAGAAAACGGGTCATTTTATTATGCCTTCATACCCAGCGATGAAGGCGTTCTAGGCCGCGGACCCGCGCGCGGCAATGCATTTATCTGCATGCGGCAGGGGAACAAACGCGGCGATGCGGCGCAGGCATTTCATCCTGCACCGCATCGGAGCCGACATTCGAAAATCATTCAGCGGCGACCTTGCTGCGCGGCTTCTTGGCGAGATCGCGGTCCATCACGGCGCGGCAGCCGGTGCTCAGTTGAGCGCGCTTCTTGAACATGCAGGCGGTGATCTTCGGGATGTTGGGGATCTCGTCGCTGCACAGGCGGAACGCGTCGCCGGTGCACTGCGCCTGCGCTTCAGAGCTGTAGGCGAAGCTCGCGGTCGAAGAGATCGCAGAGAACGAAGCGGCGAAAGCCAGAGCGATACTGGCGTTGCGGATGGTCTTGGTGAAGGCGTTGGTCATGGTCGGCTCCTGTGGGCCCGGCGGGCCTGTTGTCTGTTGGTGCGAACATGCGCCTGGAACGGTTCCGGGACGCTGTGAGAGACATCACACAGAGATCACACAGCGGCCGAGCTTCACCCGAATCATCCGTTAAGACCATTGAAAATATGTAGGTTATTTAACGCGACGGGCCGGCCGGCCGAGGGGTGCGTCAATTTTCTTTGCCGGAACAAGCCTGCTGTTGGTGGGGTGTTAAGACCTCGTTCGCATTAATGCGCCGTTACGAATTGGAGCGTTTTCGAGCGAAGTGGGTACCGGTTCGCGCCAGAAAACGCGTCAAGTACAGTTGAGTAGGAATTGTAACGATGCGTAATGCGTTCGGCCTGATGCTGGCCAGTGTTGTTGCGGCGGTCGTGATCGCCGGAGTTTGGTTCTGGACCTCCTCGCCGCGCGCCGACGCGGCTCCCCCGCAAACCCTCGCCGCCCGCAAGGCCGAGCCGCTCACACCGGCAGCCGCTGCAAAGGCTGCAAAGGATGACGTGCAGACGACGGCTGCGCTCAGCATGAAGCCGCAGCGCCTGCCGGCCGCCCCGCCGCCGGTCGTTGCGCAAAAGCCTGCTTGCGCCAATCCGGATGCGCTGGGCCTGGCCCGCACCGTCACGGTCGACACCACAGGCGGTCCCGGCTTCGGCTTCGAGCATTTCAAGCAGCTCGACTTCCTGCAGGACAAGGAAGTGGTGCTGACCTTCGATGACGGCCCGTGGCCGAACAACACGCCCGCCGTGCTGAAGGCGCTCGCCGACGAATGCACCAAGGCCGTGTTCTTCGCGGTCGGCAAGCACGCGACCTATCATCCCGAGATCCTGAAAGCCGTTGCCAGCGCCGGCCACACCGTGGGCACCCACACCTGGTCGCACGTCAACCTCAACAGCAAGAAGCTGAACGAGCAGCAGGTCAAAGACGAACTCGAGAAGGGCTTTTCCGCCGTGAAGATGGCGATCGGCACCGCGCCCGCGCCGTTCTTCCGCTTTCCCCAGTTGCAGCACAATCCCGGCGGAATGGCTTATCTGGGCACGCGCAATGTCGCGATGTTCTCGACTGATCTGGACTCCTTCGATTTCCGCTCCAATGGTCCCGAGCAGATCATCACCACCGTGATGACCAAGGTCGACAAGCTCGGCAAGGGCATCATCCTGATGCACGATTTCCAGAAGCACACCGCCGAAGCGCTGCCCGCGCTGCTGCGCCGGCTGAAGGCCGGCGGTTACAAGGTGGTGCTGATGAAGGCGAAGACGCCGTTCGAGACGCTGCCCGAATACGACGCGATGATGGTCAAGGACCAGAAGCTGCCGGTGATTTCGAGCCGTCCGGTCAGCAGCGTCGTGCAGACGGTGACGGATTAGCGCTGACGTCTATCCGCAAAAAACAAAACGCCCTCGGATCGTCTCCGAGGGCGTCTTGCGTTGTGGGTGCTTACCAGCCGCCCCTACCAGGCGGCCATGGCGCCGTAGCGATAGAGTTCGCGCATGATGCGCGCTTCGTTCCAGTACACGCGCTTGCGGCGCGGCTTGTCGGCCTTGGCGGTTTTCTGCTGGCCCTTCTCGACCGCTGGCTGTTCCTTGGCAGCGACCGGCTTGTTGTCCTCGAACGTGACCTGACCGGTTTTGCTGGATTCCGCCTTGCTCGGCTCGGTCTTGGTGGGCGCGGGCCGCGCAACATAGGACGGCGGTTGTTCTGCCTTTGGCGCTTCAACGGGCTTCGCCGTCTCGGCAGGCTTTGCAGTTTCTGCAGCGCTTGGGCGTGATCCGGTGGCTTCGGCGCCTCCACGATCTTCGGCGCTCCCGCCGCCTTGCCGAGCGCGGCAGGGACCTTTTCGTCAACGCCTGCAAGCGAAAGGCTTCGCGAATCGCCGGCCAGCGCCGATGTCGCGGACGCAAAGGCCATCGCTGCGATCAAAATGAATTTGCGCATGTGAATCTCCCGATTATTCGTGAGACATGGCACACAGTGGCAAGGTTCACTGTGATTTAGATCACGGACGCAGATCCTGCCGCCTCAGCAACCCCTGCAAATGCTGAATTTGCTGTCGATCTTCTTCTGCTCCGCAGTGACGGACGCGCGACCCTTGGAGCGGGCCGAACGCGGCGCGCGCACCTCGGCCCGGCGCACCGCACGCACCCTTGCCGGTCGCGCACCACTACGCGGCGTCAAAACCGTGTTGCCGAAACCGGGCGATGCCGGCGTGACCGGAATCGCCGCCTGCGATGGCAACGACGGAGACCTGCCCGCATTGCCGATGCCGCTCGGATCATACACCGTGGGATTGTTGGCCGGCCCTGCCGGAATGCCCGAGATCGACGAGTTGCCCGCGCCCGCCGATCCCGCAGGCGGCGTGAGTTGCGCCAGCGATGACACGGGCGAGAGCGCATAAGCAAACCGAGAGCAATCAGGCCGACCGTGGATCATCGAAGTCTTCTCCAATGGAGATCAACGGACGCAAGCTCGTGCCGGTTCCCCAGGAAAGTGAGATGTGATAAGCGGATCACCGGGTTTCCGTTAGCATGCCTATGCACTATACCACCGCGAGTGGATGCGGCCCGAGTGCCGAGAATTGGGCCGGTGGAAAGGGTACAAGTCGACGCCATGACACATCCGAAAATCCCGATCGAGGGCTGCGCGCCGGTGTTGGTAAAGGCCAATTCCGACAGTCGCGGATGTTTGTTTGAAATTTTCCGCGAGGAATGGCCGGGCGCCTTCAAGACGGTTCAATGGAACGCTTGCAGATCGCTGGCTGGCGTGATGCGCGGCGTCCATGTTCATATCGATTACGACGAGTTCTATACCTTGCCGTTTGGCAGGGTATTCCTCGCGCTGCGAGACATTCGGCGATCATCACCGACTTTTGGCAAGAGCATCGGCTTTGAGTGGTCCGCCGCTGACGGATTTGCGGTGCCTGTGCCCGCCGGCGTTGCGCACGCCGTATTCTTCCTGGAAAACTCGGTTCTTGCGTTTGGACTCAGCGGCTACTGGAAAGCGGAACTCGATCGCGTGGGTTGTCGATGGGATGATCTCGACCCATCGCTGAATTGGCCCGCGCGGAAAGCGCGATGCTTTCAAACCGGGATAGCGCATCCGGCTCCTATTCCGAAATGGTCGCAGAATACGACGCCCTTTCCAGCGCTTACCAAGAAAGTGCCCTCGCAGGATGAACCCGAGCGGAACGTCCGTGTCTCCAGCAGTTTCCGTCATCATTGCCACTTACAATAGAAGCCAGACCTTGCGCCACGCCATCCAGAGCGTGCGCAATTCACTGCTTACCGATTGGGAGCTGATCGTCGTTGGTGACGCCTGCACCGACGATACGGCCGAGTGTGTTTCCGCATTTGGCGATCCGCGCATACAATTTGTGAATTTGCCGACCCGGTGCGGCGATCAATCCGGTCCCAACAATCACGGCCTGGCTCTGGCGCGCGGTCGATACGTGGCGTTCCTGAATCACGACGACTTCCATCTTCCCGATCATCTCACCGGCTGTATTGCCGAACTGGAATCAAGCGGCGCCGACCTGGTTTGGGTGCCTTGTGCGGTCGCGCACCCAGAAGCCGGTTCTTACCGGGCGAGCGGCCGTTTTCGTTTGCGCTCGAGGGCGTTCCGCACGACTTGGTCTATGCCCCGCTCGCAATATATTTCGCTTCGTCATGGGTGTTTCGACGAGAGTTAGCCGGCCGGGTTGGGCCCTGGCGCTCACCCGAGAAAATGTATGTCGTGCCGTCTCAGGACTGGTTGTTTCGAGCTTGGCGCTCAGGCGCGAAGTTGCGGTTTCTGCGCTCGGTCACGGTCGTTGTCGTATCTGCTGGCGCAAGAGAGGGTAGTTATACTCGCCGCGTTAGCTCAGAACACGAATTGCTCGCGCAATGGTTTCGTGACGATCCAAATTACCGTGAGCGAATCCTCGAAGACGCCGCCGTGAACGGAGCTGCGAAGCATTTCTTCGTTCACAGGCAATCAACGCTTGTATCGCTCGCATTGCGGGCGTTGCTTCGTCCGATTCAGATCATTCTTACCAGCATCGGCATTCACCCATTATCCGTGTCATTGCTCCAATACGGCGGCCGCGGTAGCTTCGTTCGCCACCTTCGGAAAATCACGGGTGCCGACTGACGGAAACAATGCCTCGGCGTCTGGTAACTCTGTGGTGCGCAAGAGGGCATCACATTTTGTTACTAACACAATGAAATCCAATGGTTTTATTCCGTCACCGCGGAATGATACCAACAAATATACCAACATTTGGTGGCGGCAGGTGAGCCTGTTTGTAGCCGGGAAAGATTGCCGAATTCGGCGCGGCGGACTTGAACTTCTACTCCTCCGCCGTGATCACATCGATAGTGCGGCAACTGGCGATTCGCCAGCCGCCTGTGGAGAGTGATCATGGCTCACCTGCCTGGCCACAAGGAAATCATGGTGGAGTTTCTGGTTTCTCGGAAATTCCGCCATTGGTACTTGCGACCTTGTCGAACCAGCCGCGGTCGAAAGGAACAGGGCGTTGGGTCGGATACTTCGGCACGAGGAGATAAGTAGGTATCGTTCCGAACTCGAAAACCTTCCTTCTGACGAATTTCAGTCGCTTTACGAGAAGGAGACGGCCGCTGCGATTGCCGACATGCAGCGCGAGGAGGGCGCGATTCTTTAATCAGCAGCATGCGACCGCCGATTTCGATCATTGGAGTAGAGCGGAACACTGGTCTCTCGACGAAGCCATTGCGCTTGTCTTAGGGAAAGCCCCTGAAATCGTAAGCTGGGACAAGATTAAGACCTACAACGGAACCTCGCCATTCGTGAAGCGATACTCTCGGCTGCGTGACCTAGCCGAAAGGGCAAAGGTATGGAAAAAACTATATGATCCCGTGCTTCCACCGATTTTTCTAAAATGGGCGGAGGACAACGAAATTGCCGTTCCTCCTGATCTGGCCGCAAAGGTCGAAAGACTGAAGGGCAAGTACGTTGATTGGAAAAAGCGGTGCGAGGAGTTGCAGGCCGATTTCGATAAACTGAACGGCGGCTACGTCCGTTTTCAGGGAATGTACGAAAAGCACGTTGCGGACTGGAAGGGCGTTGTCGAAAAGAAGTCGGACCTGATTGAAGCTGCCAATCTGCAAATCGCTGAGCTTGAGGGCGAACTGGCCGCGATCAACGGCGCCCACCAGCTCCAACCTGCGAAGACACAATCGCTAATCGAGCGACAAAACATGCTGAAGGCGATCTTCGGCATGGCCGATTCGAGGATATTCCTACAACCCGGCAGACAAACGCTCGAAAACCGTTGCCGAAATCGTCTCCGATTGGAGTTGGAGGGCATTCCACTGTCGGACGATACGGTCCGGCGATACCTCAAAGAGGCGCGAGACCTATTGAACGAGTGGCAACAGCAATGGGGATAAGACGCCCTCACATCGGCGGCCTCAGGGCTGATTTTCGATGCCAAGGGAACTCCGGTTCCAACTTCCGGGCGCCCCCAGATCTCGACGGTGGTCATAGTCAAAGACCCTCACGTGCTGGCTGCCGCGGCTCATATTCCGGGAAAGGGACGAGCGCCCAAGGACTATCATCAGCTATCGGACATATACTTCACCCCCGATAACGGACATCTACCATCGCTGCGTCGATGTCGGCTTTGTGCCAGAAGCGGACCGCACCTGATTTGCTAAAAAAGCCATACCCTTCCGACTTGCATGCCTCCGCCGGAAGGAACGCTAGCGGTGGGGGTCATTTCCTTTCAATTCGCCGATCAAAGTAAAAGCTGCAGTGTCCAGATTATCATTCGGGTGGGCCGTACAGTAATTGTTAATCGAAGCAATGATCCCGCTTGCGACTGCGGTTCTAATGAAGTCGCTGGTCTCATCGAACGAAAGAATGCCCACCGCATTTACGCCACTGACAAAACCCAAAACCCATGCACTGTATGCACGCGACAACGCTGACCTGGTCCGGTGCTCCTTGATCCACAATCTGCAAGATGTTTCACCGTAGCCGAGGGTATTTTGTGCCCTTGAGGACGCCCCCGGGGTAAAAATCATAAGCACCATCGCGAGCCCAAACACGACGACTTTCATGTTTTGCTCCTTTCATTCGAGGTGCATGATACATCACGCCGAGCGCGGGTTAACGGCCTATGTTGCATTTGAGCCTCGAAAAGCAGAGAGGTTCTGCACACCCACGATGCGCTGTAGCTCTCCGCCGTTCCGACCCCCAAGGGATTGATAATTTGCACAACGTCGACGGCCGCGGAATCATGCGGCATGAACCGCTTGGAGTGGCAGCCATGATCGAGAAGCTCGTACAGGGATTTGTCGTAGTGGCTCTAATGATCATGGTCACACTCGCGTACGCCCAGAAACATGAGGGGTGCTTGCGCGGGCGCTCGCTGCAAACTCTCCAGCCCTGCGGTTCAGTTGGCCACGATATATAGGCTGCGTCGTTGAGTGAGGCGTCCGATGGCGGCTGGCGCCCTTTGGAGATGGCTGTAGGTGCTGCGGCGATACACGAGATGGGCAGGCAAATATCCTCCAGGCAGTCCCGCGGAATGGGTTGCTGATGGCCACGTCACTTGCTGCGTGCAGTGTCTCAGTGGTGAGTGCGAACGACGAAGGGTCGACGTCCGCCTCGAGGCGTTGCCCCAAGATCAACCTTGGTCGCGCGTCGGCTGGCGCTTCGTGTGCAAACAATGCGGCGCGGCAGGATCAGTGAACATCACGCCGAATTGGCACGACATGCCTAGCCGCAATTCGCCGTTTTCATCTGGATGGGGAATTAAAGAGGCCCGCTGAGGCGGCCTTATCGCAGTCACGGCGGTCGAAGTAGATGAATGATCCCACAATGACGACCAACGCGACGGACCCAACCACGAGCATGGCTAGCGCCAAGGTCACGTCCGCTCCTCGCGCCAATTAATCTGCTCACAACAGGAGCACCGGAACATGCGGTAGGACTTGCCATCGCGACTGTCGAGCATGGCAATGGCGATTGGGATGCCGCCGCAGCGGCCACAAGACATAAGGGGGGCCGCTCTCCACGGGGCGACCTTCTCCGGTTCTAACCCACTCACGTCATACCCTCCAGCAGTGCGACCATAAGTTACGAAACCAACATTCGTTCCGCCATAATCAAATCAAGCCACTGCTACTTTCGACTAGACCCACTAGGGGTCGAAATAGGCCATTACCGTTTCTGTTGATCCAAAGACGCCTATCTTCAGGCCATGCCCAGTAAGCCCATCGTGACGTGCCTGCTTTGCGAGGACGAAGGCTGGGTGTGCGAAACGCATCCCGACCAGCCGTTCAGCGGGCCCCACGGCTGCCGCTGCGGCGGTGGCGGAATGCCCTGCCCTCGTTGTAATCCATCGAGTCGCAGTAACGATCCACCGCGTCTTCCGAGGGGTTTGAGCCAGATGGCAACCTCTAACAACAGAGGCCCCGGCTTGCCGGAGCCAGGGCCCACTGCGGTACTGAGGAGTCGGCCGGGGTGCTTCCCGGCACCGCCATTAAAGGACATCGGCGCTGCGTATTCCATGCAAAAGTGAACTTAGGAACATTAACTTTGCGGGAGGCCATTCTCGGCAGAGCGCAGTTCACTCGCTGGTGAAGTTTACCCGGCCGTTGCCGAGCCTTACTTTATAATCCACCACCATATGGCGGCGCTGGCGGCTGTCGTTGCTATGGAGATCGCAAGCGAGAGCGCGATCAGCTTGAACCATTCCCAGTACGACACGAACGCAAGTCCAGTCGGCAACAGGCCGCACTGCATCTTGAAGAAGCTGGACAGCCGCCACTATCGCAAAAGATGCATGGCGCTCTCGCTTCTACCGGCAACACTTCTCATCCCGTGCAACGGGGGAGCGGAGAGCGGTGCAGGTCGCCTACACCTTCAGCAGAATATAGAAGAACGTGCTCAAGAGGACGGCGGTCCCGGACCAGCGAAATGCAGAACAGGATCGTGTCGCGCGTCATAAGTCTCTTTGCTTCCTCCGCAAGAACGTCAAGGGAGGCGGTATGGTTGAGTGCCGTCGCCTGTTCAAGACGTCATCCTCCGCAACGAAAACGAATAGTAAAAATAAGAACGTGTCCCTGGGCCGCTGTCTGTCCGGTAGTAGGAAGGTCGGGAAAAAATGGTAACCATAGGGAACGGCCAGGTTTCTGCCGCGTCGATACAGTGCTCCCGGTCAGAAGCCCCCAACCCAGCCGGGAGCAAGCCCCCCTAGGCTGGCGGCCCCAGTGTCACTGGGGCCGTTCTTTGTGGAGTTTTGTTGTGGCGTTCCAGCGTAAGAAACCGGCGGCGATCGGCGTCAAGGCGACCTTCCCCGGCTTCATCGAGCCCGCGCTGGCGACATCGATCGAGAAGGTGCCGATCCGGCGACCGCTGGATCCACGAAATCAAGTTCGACGGCTACCGGGTCCAGGTCCACCTCGCCAACGAGGCCGTCAAGGTCTTCACCCGGCGCGGCAACGACTGGACCAAGCGCTTCAAGAAGATCGCCGCCGATGCCTGGCACATCAGCGCCGGCTCCGCGATCATCGACGGCGAGATCGTGGTGCCCGCCGCCGACGGCACCACCGACTTCTCGGTGCTGCAGAACGAGCTGAAGGGCAAGTCCGACCAAGATCGTGATGGTCGCCTTCGATCTGCTCTATCTCAACGGCTACGATCTGCGGAAGCTGCCGCTGATCGAGCGCAAGGCGCATCTGAAGAAGCTGATCGCGCGGCACCGACATCCAGTTCAGCGAGAGCTTCGAGGTCGACGGCACCGAGATGTATCGCGCACGCCTGCAAGGTCGGGCTGGAAGGCGTCGTCTCCAAGGTCCGCGACAGCCGCTATACCTCCGGCCGCGGCAACGACTGGGTCAAGAAAACCTGCGCCCAGCGCGAGACGCTGACCGATCGCGGGCTTCGCGCTCGACGGCAGCAAATGGGACGGCATCTATGTCGGCCGCCGCAAGGGCAAGGACCTGGTCTATGCCGGCAAGGTCGACCACGGCTTCGACAAGACATCGGCCGCCGAGCTGCGCGAGCGCCTGACGCCGCTGATCCGCAAGACCCAGCCCTACGCCAAGAGGATCGCGCACAAGGGCATCTGGGTCGAGCCGGAGCTGCTGGCCGAGATCGAGTACCGGGCGAAGTCCGCCGAGGGCAAGGTGCGGCATCCGTTCTTCAAGGGGCTGCGGGAGGACCTGTGAAGGTGCGGCTGGACCGAGATAGCGCGGTGCGCCACTTGCGCGGCCGGGGAACCTACCCGGCCCCTGCTCATTGTTGGACGTGGAAACAAGTTCCCGGCTTTGCAGCTCTTCAAAAGGAGGACCCGGTGGCCAGGGGCTGGAAAATATGGACCCGAGACGAGAACGTCAGCCCTCCAACAGAGGCGCTGGAAAATACAGAATACGACTTGAAGGAGGATGCCCTGAAGGCTGCGTGGCAACTGACATATAGCCCGACTGTGGACCTTCTTATCAAGGTCCTTCGCATCGAAGGACCAGACGGTGAGCGGATCGAACCCGAGGAAATAGCGGCGTGGTTCAAGGCGCGCTCAGGCCTTCAGTGACTTCACGGCTCGATCCGCATCGCGGGGACCGGCGCGCCCAATCATCCTGGTTCTGCTCGCGGGGGCCTGTGCTGCTGGCATTTTGATCATCGCTGCTATGGACGTAGAGCGTTGAAGGCGACGCATCCGCTTGCCGCGCTATCGCTGCCACACCGTGTTCTGCCCCACGGCCGTGAGATGGGGAACATCCTCACGCATCGGCGTCTTCGTGCCCTTCCTGCGGGAAAGGCCCATGGCGCGTTCGGGCAGCCTGTGGCTGGTGAGGGGTTGTGAGGACCGTAACATTTATAGAAGAGCGGGCTTGAGTCCGGGTTCTGTAGTGTCGGAGTTGGTTATGAGCGGGTCGTCCTGGTCGCCGTCTATCTTGCCCGATGATGACGACCAGACCGTATACCTGGTGATGGACGATCTCGGCGAGCGCGGCCGGATATGGCCAGAGGCCGATGCAGATACCCCTGATTTGGAGGCGGTGATCCAGGACCTCCTGGATGGCCAATACAGCAACCCGGTTCGCGTCATCGGCTTCAATGTGAGAGAGGGCTGGGCTCGTGATGTTTCAGCAGACGTCGCCATCGAAATTCGCCAGCGTTGCGACTTGCAGTTTCGCGATGTGCCGTTCTTACTCCAGGACTGCGTCGACCGTCATCAGGGGCGGTACCACGACATGCAGCATCCCTGCCATCCGGCTTGTGTGAAGAGTTTTCCCATCTCTTTTGCTGTTCCCGAGGAACGACTGCGCAACTGTTCCGTTGTCCCCATATCCCAGACAGCAAAGGAGCCGATCATGGATCGCGAGCATGTGAAGGGCGCTGCCGATAAGCAAAGGGCACCATCAAGGAAGGTGCCGGTAAACTCACTGGT
The DNA here is from genome assembly GCA_963731915.1 of uncultured Alphaproteobacteria bacterium. Classification (GTDB taxonomy): domain Bacteria; phylum Pseudomonadota; class Alphaproteobacteria; order Rhizobiales; family Xanthobacteraceae; genus Bradyrhizobium. Next base: position 10,610 of record CAVSXQ010000042.1, on the reverse strand, counting down.
GACAAGGAAATGGAAAACGAAGGCAAGCTCGACAAGGCCAAGGGGGCCGCTCACAACGCCGCAGGTGACGTGAAGGATGCAGCTCGGAACGCAGCTGACGCCATCCGAAATAAATAAGAGGGAAGCTGAAGAACTGGCCGCCTCCGGGCGGCTTTTTCTTTGCCACTTAAGTCCAAGTGCGACCGGATCGCGAATTACGTCGTCCGGCGTTGAGTGGGGTTCTGATCAACGCCCAGCCCGGCGACCGGCGTGGTGCTGCCGGTTCTACCCCGAACCCCGAACCCGAACAGCTCGACACCGACCGCCTTCACCATCGGGACCGGCAGCGGCGACATCTATGTCTCACTCGGCACCAGCGGCCTGCCTATCGCCGCGTATCGCTTCACGCTCAACACACAGTCGAGCGCGGCGGCGAAGGTGACGCTGGTCCGCTGCAGTCTGGTATCGGGTGACGCTTGCAGTCTCTTTCAGCCCCACCTTCGGGGTAGTTGTTCGCTCGGTGCCGGGCGGGCATTAATAATCCGTAATCACATTGTGTTCAGCGACGTTCACTTAGACGCGAGCCGTTTCATTAGGTGGATGGTGAGATGAGTTTCGACAGCATGGCTCTGGCTGTGGACTGGCTGGATGCTTATCGAGGAAAGTCCCTGGACCTGATCGAGCTGTATCAGGCTGACGCCGTGCTCGGCTGCGCGTGTGGTACGGCGAAGATGGTGTTGGGGACAACGGCCATCGCGGAGTACTGGCGAGATCGCTTTAAAGAGGAGCCCGCGTTCGAGTTAGTGGACCTGATCGCGCGCGGCGAAAACGTCGTTTCGGTCTTCTACCGTACCCCGGTGGGTGTGGTGGAGGCGATCTTGGGCTTTGACGAAGTCACTGGGAAGATAGCGTGGCAAAGCTGCGGGCCGGGCACCTAAACTCGTCTGCTCTGACCACAAGAGCAGGGCCTCCGGCCGGTGCCGACGAACCCAGTTCCGCATTACCGTGCCTGGTATCGATCGCTTTCCGTTGATGCGCTGCTTGAATCACCGTGACTTGAAAATCTCGACGCGAGCGCCGTGACCGTCGCTTCAGCGCCGGTCTTCGGGTTTCGGCCAAGACGTTCCTTCTTCTTGCGAACGATGAAATTACCCGAACGACGACAGCTTGACGGTCTCGCCTTTCTCCAAGGTGTCCGTGATCTCCTTCAAGACAAGTTCGACGATGGCCACTGACTTTGTGCGCGACAGACCCACCTTTTGGTAGACGGCATTATAGAGATCGAGACGCGTGATGTTGCGGCGTGTCATCGGCTTTCCCCCAGACCCAACAATCTAAGCCTCTTCCGACATTGCCGTCAACAGAACACAAGCCCGCCGTTTGTCCGCGAGCGGCACATTGAGATTATCGCGGCTGTTATCTTGACGGGGTAGTTGGCGTTGTCGGTGTCGAGGCCGAGGCAGGCTGATCGGAAATCCGAGATGAGGTAATCGGCTGGCCGCCCCCCGTGTGGGGTATGCAAGTCCCGCTATTATCGAGCTTCCTCGCTTGCAGCTCGCGAGCCCTGACATAATCGCGGCGGCGCTCAAATGTGGTCGCAGCCCGTTGGTCCCATGCCATTAGCGCGTCTGAGTATGTCTTGCGAAGCTGTTCTTCGGCCGCAAGGCAATCTGCGAGTTTCTCAAAGATCACGTCAGTCTGCACGGGGGTCACGCCGCCGACCAGGACCACAAGTATCCATTTCATGGAGACACTCCGCACGATGGACCGGGAACCGCACGGTACAACGGTGGCAACCGCAGTGGGGTTCCCACCGCGGGTGATTAGCCGCAGCCTCGCGTTCATTCGCCGATGCGCCGAGCCGTCGCAAGGATGAAGGCAGCCGACTGAGGCCGCCCTTTACCTTTTCGGATGGCGGCGCAGTCGGTCGTGCAGATTGAAATGAATCAGATGATGGCCGTTTCAATCAGCACCACCAGCCCGATCATTCCCATGAGGGCAGCTAGAAGCATTTTATTTTGGTGATTGAAGCCCAGGTGAGTTGGCCCTTCCGTCAAGGTGGGCGGCCGTGTCGGCCTGCCGCGCCTTTCGGAGGAGTTCGTCTTTCTCTGCCCCGGGTGGAAGAAGGGCAGCGAGTTGGCGAGCAGTCTTGGCGTATGATGCCAACCGATCTTCGAAGGATTGCTTTTGCTTAAAACGACGGCGCTTTAGCATGGAGCGGTCCCTCCACACCTAATTCCTCTTTTTGCGCCCACCCTCCATATTTAGAGCCCTCGAGGTGTGTCCCAGTCTGTCCGGTACCCGACTTAAAGGCCAAATTTCGGGAATAAGTGGCAATGCTGGGAAATTGCGCTTGGCCGGGTGCGACGTCAGGAAAGCACGTGAAAGCTGATTCCCCTCGGAGCGCGCGATCATCCCTCAGCTTTTTGCGCATTCGTGTATGACGTTGCCATCGTGAGGAGGTGAACAGCCGCAGTCCCCAATTCCTGCATGTCTTTATCCATCGTGTAGACACCTGCTGCGCGATGGTATGCGACGCCTACGGTTGCGTACGCATCTGTCAGGAAGTCGGCAAGTCGATCATCCTTTTTCAACGCATTCCGCTCTAAGACTATTTTCATCGCCGCCCGGGAAGTGGCTTCGGCGATCTGAGCATCTTCTAGTTCGGACGGCGGTAAGCCCGAGACCGCTGGCTGGCATCGCTTGGACGCCTCTTCGACCGCCCGATAGAATTGAGGTTTTCGCGTCTCATCTGCGTCCAGATAAATTTTAAGAAAGCGCCGTGACCTTGCTTCAAGATATTTCCGGTCCAACCTAATCGTTCTTCGTCGCTCACGCCGTTCGGACTTAAACCAGCGCAACATTTTTAACTCCTACAATCCTCCCGTAAACTATCCTGTCGCAGAAGGGCCCGCCTGAAAAGAGCACGGTCAGGTCCCGGCCGGGCGTTGCCGATCCTCGGGTGAGGCCTAGTGCTCACGAACGACTTCCAAGACCTCGGTTTCGGGTCGACGGTCGGGTCACTGGTGGTCCGGCCGTCCTCTTCACTTTGCGGTCTTCAGATTGATCACCAAATCGAACTTGGCCGGTTGCAAGACCGGCAGGTCGGCGGGCTTGGCCCCTTACTAGAGTCCACGCTTAGGCTGTATGGCGCAACAATTGGAACTACGTTTATTTCTGTTTGTTATCTCGATTGCCCATTAAGGGAGAACGAACATGCTCAGCATCGTAGCATTTGGTGTTGCATTGCTATTGGAATGCCCGGCGCCGCATTTGCTCAAGCGGCTGCCCCCGCACCTCAAGACTTTGACAAACCAGCTTTGCTGAATACCAATTCTCTAGCTGTGAAAAAGTCATCAACCCGCAGTTCTCAGCTGATCAGCAGCATTTCAAAAAAAGAGTCCCCGAGGGATGGAAGAATTTCACTCCGGTGATGAGTTGTTCGCGGAAGAGTTAACGAATGGAAGATGGCTATTGTCGACCGCGTTCTATTGATAGACCGTGTGTCGGGTCGGTAAATTCCGGGGTTTCTCAAGAACGCGATCATCTCAACCTCAGTGGCTCAGCTCAGCACTCCGTGCAGCGTCACAGCGAGGCGCGATCGATGGCGAGATCCAACCCGGCCTTTCCTAGGGGTCTGGAGCTGCGGCGAGCTACTGCCTCTTGCGAGAGTTGAGGATCGGCAAAGCCGGCAGATCGATCGGCTCTTCTGGAGGTGGACCAATCTCGTCCGCCTTCCCTCCGCTGACGAGGAAGCCAACAAAGCCCGCGCCCACCAGTAAGGCCCCTGCGATCATCAGCCAGTGCGGTAGTTCAAACGACATCGGTTCGAAGCCGTGTGTCAAAAAGCTAGGCCGGCCCGCTCGAAAATAGGAGATTATTTCCGGTCCCCTGAAAACCTACTTAGCGGCCCAACGGTGAAGGAACCGTATAAAGCGGTTCAAAAAAACCAGTTTGGCCATTTGTTGCCCACCTCAAAAGTCAATTAACGCGTTGGGAGTGTCACCATCCAAGGACCAGGACCCGTCTGGGCCAGTGCGTAAATCCTTCCGAAAATGGGTCAAAAGCGGACCTCGATGCAAGGCTCAGGGATGTCCGCTTCACCCCGATAATCGGACATCGACCGTCGCCGATCAATGTCCGCTAAGTGCCGATATTGTTGCAAAAGTCTTTTTGGGGTGGCGAACGAAAATTCTTAGAGCCGCTGATGCGTTTTGCGCGCGGCGACGTGAGGGACCATATCGTTTCATCCAAAATCGATCACGGACCTCCGTAGTGGCGCTGAAAAGCGACGCAGCAGCAGAGAAGTCCAAAGATCAACTTTCGCGAGATTTTTTGGGTTGTTCGATTTTCGACTTTTGCAACAATATCTGCCAGAAGCAGACCTGCAATGCAGCAATCCGCCCTACTTGATCACCCGTAGCCGCCCGCCGAAAACTGCCGTCAAAACTCGGTCCGCATGCCATGAGACTGCTGGTGGCTTGTCTCATTCGATCGTTCGGCTCGCACCTAGCAAGATCGATGTCGGGACCTCGATGTCCAGCGCCTTCGCCGTTCTGACGTTCACTACGAGTTCGAACTTGGTCGGCTGCTCGACCGGAAGATTTGCAGGGCTTTCGCCACGGAATATCCGGTCAGCGTAGGTCGCAAGTCGCAAATAGGTCGATCGCTGGTTGGCTCCGTAACTCAAGAGCCCACCGGCATCGCAGTACTCGCTCCAACCGAACATCGATGGCAGCTTTTGATCGATGGCAAATTGCGCAACCTTGACTCGATGCACCATAGTGGCGCCTTCTGGGAACACTAGCATCGCGTCCGCGCGTGCACTGCCGACGGTAGCTAGCGCTTTGTCCAATTCCCGCGCGCCCAGGAACGGAACGTAGACCAGATTGATGCTTAGCTTTTGGGCTGCCTGTTGGGTGGCATGCCATTCCGCTGGCTCACCGGGATGATCGGTATTCGACAGCACAGCAAGCTTCAGCAATTTCGGAAATACATCTTTCAACAAATCGACTTGCTTTGCGGCGAGATCGAGTGACAAGAACGTACTGCCCGTAAAATTTCTCCCCGGCCGTGCGAGGCTTTCGACGAGACCGAGTTGCACCGGATCGCCGCTAATGGCAAAAAGAACGGGAACTTCAGTTGCCGCCCTCATTGCTCGAGTGGCGGGTCCGCTCGACACCACAAGGTCCACCTTGCCGCGAATCAATTCGGCCAAGACCGAACGAAGCGCGTCGGGATTGCCGGGCGAATAACGCAGTTCCAGCAATACGTCCTTGCCTTCGACATATCCGCGCTCACGCAAACCTTCGCGAAATCCATCAACGAAAGGATCGGGTTGCGATTTAGTCGAAACCCAGAAGATACGGCGAATCCTGGCCGTCTGTTGTGCCCTTGCGGCGAGCGGCCACGTAAAGGCCGTACTGCCAATCAGTGTAATGACGTCGCGTCGTCTCATGGCCTTTTGATGCATGTGATCACGCAAAATGCCAATACCAGCAGATCAACCACAAAACTGGTGAGTGTCAGAATAACCCATTTTAAGGACATGCCCAACGTCCGAGATGGTCAGAAGGCGACATCGACCGGCGACTGGGCTAGGTCCGCTTTACCCCCGACATCGTCAGACCGCACCCGGCATGTCCGCTAAGTGCCATGTGTGGACGGCTCCGAGTTGGCAAGGATTTCTTCACGTTGCAGCATTGGTCGGTGCGGCCATGTGTTCGGCCTGTAGATGCGGTTCACATGACCGCTGGCCATAATGCCCTCCGCGGATCAGGTCCCGGTCAAAAGCCCGCATTCGACGATGCGATGGCACTAGTGGGTTGTCCTGATCGCCGGATCGACCGGCTCTGCATTACGTGCTGTTCGCCCTCCCAACCTTCACATCACGCCGGATGTCCGGCGCGATCTCGTTTATGCCGCAAGCGCGACGGGTTGTTTGTAACGCTCGCCCTTGGCCATCATGGCCCAGGCCATGCGCGCAATCTTGTTGGCAAGTGCGATGGCGGCGACCTTTGTCGGGCGCCGGCCTAACAACGCCGTGAGCCAGGGCCGATGCCCGGTGCCATGGATCTTGGCATAGCGGATGACGGCGAGTGCTCCGGCCACGAACAGGCTGCGCAGATAGCGGTCCCCCTGTTTGCTGATGCTGCCGAGCCGCTCCTTGCCCCCACTTGAGTGCTGCTTCGGAACGAGCCCAATCCAGGCCGAGAAGTTACGTCCTGATCGGAAGGTCCTGGGGTCAGCAACACTCGCAACCAGAGCGGTCGCCAGCATCGGACCGACCCCAGGAATGTAATGAAGGCGCTTGCTCGTCTGGTTGGACCGATGCCAGGCCATGATCATTCGATCGAACTCCAAAATCTGCCGCTTGAGGCCGAGTAGTTGATCGCCAAGCGCAGCAAGGCACGCACGGGCAACCTCAGGCACCCGTTTGTCGCTCGGATCGGCAACAACATGCAGCAGTTCGGTGACCCCTTTTCGCCCGACCGGCGCGACAATGCCGAACTCGGCAAGGTGAGCCCGGATCGAATTAATCACCGCGGTCTGCTGGCGGATGAACAGATGGCGTGTGCGGTGAAGCATCAGGCAGCTCTGCTGCTCGGGCGTCTTTGTTGGCACAAACCGCATGTTGGCTCGCGTGACCGCTTCGCAAATCGCCTCAGCGTCAGCCATATCGTTCTTCTGCCGCTTGACATAAGGCTTCACGTAAGCCGGCGGCATCAGTCGCACGGTATGGCCAAGTGCCTGGAGTTCGCGCGACCAATGGTGAGACGAGGCGCACGCCTCAATGCCAACCAGGCAGGGCGGCAGCTTCTGGAAGAACGCCAAGACATAGCGGCGCTTCAACTGGCGGCGGATCACCACCTGGCCAGCGGCATCAACTCCGTGAACCTGGAACACCGACTTGGCGATGTCGAGACCGATTGTCGTGATCGTCTGCATGGGTCGCTCCTCTGAATTGTGGGAGCCTTAACAGCACCCACATTCATGGCACTCACGTGCCGGTGGAGGAGCCGTCCACAGCATCAGTAGCGGACATCACTCGCTTCATTCGATCAACTCGTCGGCACGGTCTAGCAGCGGAAGCGGCACATGTGAGGCCGAGCGCCTTGGCGGTCTTGAGATTGATAACAAGCTCGAATTTCACAGGTTGCTCGATAGGCAAATCGGCGGGCTTCGCTCCGCTTAAAACCTTTTGCACATAACCCGCCAGACGCTTGGCCTCGAAAATCCGACTTGGCCCGTAGGACAACAAAGCACCACTGGCTGCGAATTCGCGCCACGAAGCAATCACGGGCAGCCGACGCTCCTGGCCATGCTGGGCGATTTTGGCAGCAACAATGCCAGTCAGCCGTGACGAGATGATGAACAGGCTATCGGCGCCGCTCGCACTCGCCGCGAGCAACGCTGCATCGAGATCGGCGACGCTGTCTATCGGATGGGTCGTTAGCTCGATGCCGAGCGATTCAGCTCCGCGCCGCGCAAATGTCACTTCGTCGTCGAAATGCTGGGGATTGAATATCACCGCAACGCGCCTTGCGTTGGGTGCCACTTCCTTGAGGATTTCCATCCGCTTGGCCGCCATTTCATCCGTGAGAAACGTGATCCCGGTGAAATTCTTGCTTGGCCGAGCAAGAGACACGGCAATTCCCGCCCGCATCGGGCTATCGCTGACGCCACCGACGATGGGTATGCGGCCTTTGCTTGCCTCGAACAGCGGCTTGATAACATCACCGCCAACAGCGAGCAGAAGGTCGGGCTTTTGCGCGACAAGTTCGTCGGCCAATTCCGCAAGTCGATCCGGCTTACCATTGGCATAGCGGAAGACGATTTCGATGTTGCGGCCATCAACAAGTCCGGCCTGAGCGAGTGCGTCCTTCAACGACTGATCGATTGGACCCAATGTTGCTCCGCCGAACACGAGCCACCCAATCCGGGGCATCGATTTCTGCGCGCGCGCGGCAAGCGGCCACAGGGCAGCCGTTCCGCCGATGCCTGCGATGAACTCGCGCCGCCTCATGGATGATCCTCCTGAAGGAAATGCCTCATCGCCATCCGGAGCTTAGCACTTTGCGACGGGCCGCGCGCGCGAATGGGCAAACATCGGTCCGGTCGCTGCGACCCAATGTCCGCTCTGGGTCAAAAGGCGACATGGCTGGCTGGCGAGCTAGGTCCGCTTTACCTCCGACAATGGACATCGACTGTTGTCGTGCCTATGTCCGCTAAGTGCCATGTGTGGACGGCTCCGGATTGGCAAGAGAAATCTTCACTCGCAGGCTTGGTCGGTGATGCCATGTGTTCGGCCTATAGAAGCGGCTCACATGACCGCTGGCCATAATGCCACCGCGGATCAGGTCCCGGTCAAAAGCTCGCATTCGACGATGCGATGGCACAAGTGGGTTGTCCTGATCGCCGGATCGGCCGGCTTTGCATTACTTGCTGTTCGCCTCCCAACCTTCACATCACGCCGGTAGTCCGGCGCGATCTCGTTTACCGCGCAAGTGCGACGGGATTCCTATATCGTTCACCCTTTGCCATCATGGCCCAGGCCATCCGCGCAATCTTGTTGGCAAGTGCGATGGCGGCGACCTTGGTCGGGCGCCAGTGCACCGGCCCGATCCGCGAGAACTCCTTGACCCAAGACGCCGGAACAGGGACGACACCGCCATGCGTCTTGCCTAAGATGCAGCCAGCCGGGGTGCTTGGGAGAATCCTCAAGTAATATGGCTACGGCCTTGGGGGCTTGATGACCGGCGAGCGGGTTGTACGGCGACTGGCGGCAATTCTGGCGGCGGATGTCGTTGGCTATTCGCGCCTGATGGGTCGTGATGAGCACGGCACCCTTGCCCGGCTGAAGGCCCATCGCACCGACCGCCTTGGGCCAACCCTGGCCCGCCACGGCGGCCGCCTGGTCAAGCTGACGGGCGACGGGGCCCTGGTCGAGTTCCCCAGTGCCGTCGACGCACTGAGCGCGGCCATCGAGTTCCAGCAGGCCATGGCCGAGGCCAACCAGGGTCAACCCGACGACACCGCCATCGTGTTTCGGATCGGCCTGCATCTCGGCGACCTGATCGTGGATGGCGACGATCTCTATGGCGATGGCGTGAATGTAGCCGCGCGCCTGGAGGCGGAAGCGCCGGCCGGAAGCATCGTGATTTCGCGGAACGTCCATGATGCCGTCACGGGCCGGTTGAAAGCCTCATTTGAAGACCTTGGTAGCCTCGCGCTGAAGAATATCGAGCGGCCGGTGCAGGCGTTCGGTGTGAAATGGGAGCTGGCGGACTGGAAGGTCTCGGCGCCACGGCTCCAGCAAAGACTACCGCCGCGCATCCCGCCGCAGAAATGCCGCTCGCACTTCCCAACAAGCCCTCCATCGCGGTGCTGCCGTTCCCCAACATCAGCGGCGATCCCGATCAGGAATACTTCGCCGACGGCATGGTCGAGGACATCATCACCTCGCTCTCGCGCTTCAAATCTCTGTTTGTGATCGCCCGGAACAGCTCGTTTACCTATAAGGGCAGCGCCGTTGACATCAAGCAGGTCGGGCGTGAACTGGGCGTGCGCTACGTCCTCGAAGGCAGCATCCGCAAGGCCGGCGGCAAGGTTCGCATCACCGGCCAGCTCATCGACAGCGAGACGGGCGCGCATTTGTGGGCCGACCGGTTCGATGGATCGTTGGAGGACATTTTCGAACTCCAGGATCGGGTGACGACGAGCGTCGTCACCGCCGTGGCGCCCAAGGTCGACCAGGCGGAGATCGAGCGTGCCCGGCGCAAGCCGGTCGAGAACCTCGACGCCTACGACCTCTTTCTCCGGGGCTTGGCGCATTCGCATGTGCTGACAAAGGAGGCGCAGGAGGAGTCGCTGCGGCTGTTCAATCGCGCGATCGAACTCGACCCCGACTTCGCCACGCCGTACGGAATGGCGGCGCGCGTCTATGCGTTTCGCAAGGTGCAGGGCTGGGTCGTCGACCGGGATCGCGAGGAAGCCGAGATCCGGCGGCTGGCCTTGCACCTCGCCGCCATCGACCCGACGATGCCCTTGCGCTTTGCTCGGCGGGCTATGCCCTCGTCTGGGTCTGCGACGACTATGACGTCGGCGCGGCGATGATCGACCAGGCGCTTTCGATCAACGAGAACCTCGCGGCGGGCTGGATCGCCCGCGCGACCATCAGCCTGTTTCTCGGACGACACGAATCGGCCCCGGAAGAGTATGCGCGCGCACTGCGCCTCGACCCGAAGGATCCCGAGACGTATCGGCCGAAAACAGGCATGGCGGCCGTCCATTTTTGCCAGGGCAGATACGGCGAAGCCCTGGAATGGACGGCCAGGCGCTGGCCCACCAACAGGGCTGGAGAACGGCCGTTCTGATATCGGCGGCGGCCAATGCCTATCTCGGGAATTTCGACGAGGCACGCAAATTCGTCGATCGGATACGCGAGCAGGACCCCGCGATGCGGATCTCCTTACTCGGGGCCTTCCTTCCCTTACGCAGGCCGCAAGATCGCAAGACATGGATCGACGGCCTGCGCCTCGCGGGGCCGCCCAATGAGCGCCCGCCGCCTCGCCGCCATCCTTGCACCGAGGTGAATGAGTAAGCGGGCCGCCATATGTCCGCTTAGGGTC
>CAVSXQ010000041.1:0-99519 GCA_963731915.1 uncultured Alphaproteobacteria bacterium | reverse complement strand
CGGGAAGAGGGAGAGACCGATGCCATTTGATCGTCGCACGATGCTGGCCGGCGCTATCGTCGCCGGGCTGACAGCGCTGATATCGTCAGCCGCTTGCCGCGCAAACCTATCCCAACAAACCCATCACCATCATCGTTCCCGCCGCCGCGGGAGGCCCGACCGATACGGTCGCCCGCCTGATCGGCGAATCCATGAGCCGAACCCTCGGCCAGACCATACTGGTGGAAAACGTCGGCGGCGCCGGCGGAACCATCGGCATGACCCGCGTGTCGAAATCCGCCCCCGACGGCTACACGCTCGCGGTCTGGCACATCGCGCATGCCACCGCGCCGGCGCTGTATGATTCCATCAAATACGACGTCGTGGGCGATTTCGATTCAATCGGCCGCATCACCGACGTGCCGATGACGCTGGTGTCAAAACTGGACCTGCCGCCCAAGAACGTCACCGAGATCGTGGCGTGGATGAAGGCCAATGGCGAGAAGGCGACGTATGGACATGCCGGCATCGGCTCCGCCTCGCATCTGTGCATGCTGGTGCTGATGAAGGAACTCGGCATCCAGATGAACGGCGTTCCCTATCGCGGCACGGGACCTGCGATGAACGATCTGCTCGCCGGCCAGTTCGACGTGATGTGCGACCAGACCACCAATACGACCAACCAGATCAAGGAAGGCAAGATCAAGGGTTTTGCGGTGACGACCAAGGCCAAGGTCTCGTCATTGCCCGACCTGCCGACGCTCGATGCCACCGCGGTCAAGGGTTTTGAGGCCACGGCCTGGCACGCGATGTGGGCGCCAAAGGGAATGCCGAAGGAAGCGATCGACAAGCTCGTCCCCGCGCTTCAGGCCGCGCTGAAGGACCCGAAGGTGATCGAGCGGTTCGCCAGCCTCGGCACCGAGCCGGTTCCTGCCGCGCTTGCAACGCCCGCCGCCCTCAAGTCACAGCTGGAAGCCGAAGTCCCGCGATGGAGTGCCATCATCAAGGCTGCCGGAGTCAAAGGAAACTGAGTATTCGTCATTGCGAGCGAAGCGAAGCAATCCAGCTTTGCCTCAACAAGAAAGCTGGATTGCTTCGTCGCGGAGCCTGTCATCGGGCGGCGCTTGCGCCGACCCGTTGGCTCCTCGCAATGACGATCAAACCCTCATGGTGAGGAGCGCGGCTTAGCCGCGCGTCTCGAACCACGAGGCCCGGCTGCCAGCCAGGAACCATTTTCAATCCGGAGACCGTCCATGAAGACCTATGCAATCGCAGCGATCCCGGGCGACGGGATCGGCACCGAAGTCATTTCCGCAGGCGTGGAGGTGCTGCACGCCCTCGCCGCGCGCGAAGGAAAATTCAACTTCAAGGTCGATCATTTCGACTGGGGGTCGGAATACTACAAGAAGCACGGCATCATGATGCCGGAAGACGGCCGCGACCAGATCAGGAAGCACGACGCCATCCTGTTCGGCTCGGCCGGCGCGCCCGACGTGCCCGACCACATCACGCTGTGGGGCCTGCGGCTCGCGATCTGCCAGCCGTTTGACCAGTACGCCAATGTCCGTCCGACCCGGATCCTGCCGGGCATCACCAGCCCGCTGCGCAACGTGCACGGCAAGGAACTCGACTGGGTGATCGTCCGCGAAAACTCCGAAGGCGAATATGCCGGGGTCGGCGGCCGCGTGCACCGGGGCTTGCCGCTGGAAGTCGCAACCGACGTATCGATCCTGACCCGCGCCGGCGTCGAGCGCATCATGCGCTTTGCCTTCAAGCTGGCGCAGTCGCGTCCGCGAAAACTGCTGACCGTCGTCACAAAGTCCAACGCCCAGCGCCACGCCATGGTGATGTGGGACGAGATCGCCACCGAAATCGCCGCCGAGTTCAAGGACGTCACCTGGGACAAGATGCTGGTCGACGCCATGACCATGCGCATGGTGATGAAGCCGGAAAGCATCGACACTGTCGTGGCCACCAATCTGCATGCCGATGTGCTGTCGGATCTCGCCGCCGCGCTGGCCGGCTCGCTCGGCATCGCGCCGACCGCGAACCTCAATCCGGAGCGGACTTTTCCCTCGATGTTCGAGCCGATCCATGGCTCGGCCTTCGACATCATCGGCAAGGGCATCGCCAATCCCGTCGGCACCTTCTGGTCATCGGTCATGATGCTGGAACACATCGGCGAGCCCGCCGCCGCCGAGCGGCTGATGCAAGCGGTCGAACGCGTCACCGCCGACAAGCGTTTTCACACGCCCGACCTCGGCGGCAAGGCGAGGACGACGGAGGTGACCGCCGCCGTCATCGACTCCATCCGCGGCGCCAATGATTGACGGGCCGCGACCTCCGCCTCATTCCTGAGCGAGCCGCGAAGCGGCGTCTCCGAAGGATGTGCCAGAGGCGATATCGGGGCCAATGGTTCGAGACGCTTGCTTCGCAGGCTCCTCGACCATGAGGGACGGAGAGCCAGCGTGCGACAATTCGACCCGTCGGGCAAATCAGTCAAAATCCGTCAACCCCTCGCAGCAAAAATATTCCGCTTTCCATTTCTGAAAATCAGAATTATAAATCTCCCACCTCATCCCCGAGGAGGGGCGTTGGCCATCGCCACCAAACGTTGGGATGGGATGCGGTGGACGCGGGTGGCACGCTGACGAAGCGCCGCTTGCGTACGGCGAAGTCGTGTGGTCCTGGCGCCGCGATGCTGGCGTCAAGCTTGCGGAGTTATCCGCGAGTGACGGTGACAACAAGCCCGCTCACCGGGGAGAGCACGAAGTAAGCCGTAAAGCCATTGCGCAGGGGATGTCGGAGTGTTTCCGCTCACCTGTATGCTCGTGTGCGCCAATATGCGCAGTTCTTGGCACACGAGACCGCGGGTGCAGCGTGCACCCGGCATTCCCTGCGCCCTCTGTTCGGAGAGGAGCAACGAATTTGTAAACCTCGGGCGAAAATCATGCCGCGAGATCAGCTTCACGTCGTCCCGGCGAAGGCCGGGACCCATACGCCGCGGCGGAAATTGTGAGAGCGCGATGGTCGACGGCTTTGCTAAAGCAACGCGACCCGTGGTTATGGGTCCCGGCCTTCGCCGGGACGACGATCGCTATGATCGTGCCCATGCTCCGGCAACGCCAACCCGAACGTCCTCACCAGATCCGCCACCTGCGCCGGCGACAGATATCGCGGGTTCAACCCGCGCAGCAGCAGATACAGTTTCGCCGTCTCTTCCAGCTCCTCCATCGCAAACACCGCGGCCTCCAGCGTATCGCCGGACACGACCGGGCCATGATTGGCCAAGAGCACCGAGGAATATTTGCCCGCCAGCCCCTTGATCGCGTCGGCCACCGCGGGATCGCCGGGCCGATAATAGGGCACCAGCGCGGTCGCGCCGCACTTCATCAGGTAATACGGCGTCATCGGCGGCAGCGCGGCGCGCGGGTCGATCTCGGGCAGCATCGAGAGCGCGACCGAATGGGTGGAGTGCAGATGCACCACGGCGCGAGCGGCATTGCGGGTCTGGTAAAGCGCGGTGTGCAGCGGCACCTCCTTGGTCGGGGCGTCGCCGGAGACCAGCCGTCCGTCGGCGCCGAGCCGCGACAGTTTTGCCGGATCGAGAAAGCCCAGCGAGGCATTGGTCGGCGTCACCAGCCAGCCGCCGTCGTCGAGTTTCACGCTGATATTGCCGGAAGAACCCGGCGTCAGCCCGCGCTCGAACAGCGAACGGCCGAGCCGGCAGATTTCCTCGCGGATCTTTGTTTCGCTCATGGCGGCCATCCTGTTTCGGCCTTGTCTCACGCTTTGGCAGCGCGGCCAAGCCGTGTTACCCAGAGGCAAAGTCGCAAGGTTGCGGCCACAAGAGACGTTGAGGGGACGCCGCATGCCTGAATCCACCAAACCGGACATCGCCGTGATCGGGCTCGGCTCGATGGGATTTGGCATGGCGACCTCGCTCAAGCGCGCGGGCTTTGCCGTCACCGGTTGCGACGTCTCGACTGAGGCCGTGGCGCGGTTCACCGCCGATGGCGGCAAGGGCGCCAAAACGCCGGCCGAAGCGGCCAGGGTCGCCGACATTGTCGTCAGTGTGGTGGTCAATGCCGCCCAGACCGAAACCATCCTGTTTGGCGCCGCCGGCGTTGCGGAAACGCTTGCGCAGGGCGGCGTGTTCATCTCCTCCGCCACCATGGACCCCGACGTCGCGCGGCGGCTCGCCAAACAACTGGAGGCGACCGGGCGGCATTATCTCGACGCGCCGATCTCCGGCGGCGCGCAGCGCGCGGCGCAGGGCGAACTCACCATTCTGGCTTCCGGCAGTCCCGCCGCGTTCGCCAAGGCGCGGCCGGCGCTGGATGCGATGGCCGCAAAGCTCTACGAGCTCGGCGATGCCGCCGGCCAGGGCGCCGCCTTCAAGATGATCAACCAGCTGCTCGCCGGCGTGCATATCGCAGCCGCCTCCGAGGCGATCGCGTTCGCGGCCAAGCAGGGCCTCGATATCCGAAAGGTCTATGAGGTGATCACGGCCTCCGCCGGCAATTCCTGGATGTTCGAGAACCGCATCCCGCATGTGCTCGACGGCGACTATGCCCCGCGCAGCGCGGTGGAGATTTTTGTAAAGGACCTCGGCATCATCCAGGACATGGCGCGCAATGCGCGCTTCCCGGTGCCGGTCTCCGCCGCCGCGCTGCAGATGTTTCTGATGACATCAGCCGCCGGCATGGGCCGCGATGACGATGCGTCGGTCGCACGGATGTATGCACAGAGTCACCGGCACGAAGCTGCCGGGCGAAAAGTAACGAAGAGGTCAATCGATGCCCCGTTTCGCCGCCAATCTTTCCATGATGTTCACCGACGTCCCGTTCCTCGACCGCTTTGAAGCGGCGGCGAAAGCGGGATTCACCGCAGTCGAATTCCTGTTTCCTTACGATCATCCGGCCGAAGAAGTCGGCAAGCGGTTGAAGGGCAACGGCCTGACGCAGGCGCTGTTCAACCTGCCGCCCGGCAATTGGGATGCCGGCGAAAAAGGTTTTGCGGCGCTGCCCGCGCGCTTCGACGATCTCAAGAAGAGTTTTGACACCGCGCTGCCTTACGCGCAAGCCGACCGGCGTCAAGCGGGTGCATTTGATGGCGGGTATCGCCAATCGCAGCGACAACAAGGCGGTGGAAGCATTTTACAAGTCGGTGGCCACGGCCGCCGAATTCTTCGCCCCGCACGGGCTTGACGTCGTGATCGAACCGATCAACCCGCGCAACGTGCCCGGCTATTTCCTCAACGATTTTCTGTTCGCGCGCGATCTCATCAACGAGCTGAAGATCCCGAACCTGAAACTGCAGTTCGACATCTATCACTGCCAGATCATCCATGGCGACGTCACCATGCGGCTGCGCGAGATGATGCCGATCACAGGCCACGTCCAGATCGCCAGCATTCCCTCGCGCAATGAACCCGATGGCGAGGAACTGAACTATCCGTTCCTGTTCGCGGAGCTCGATCGTCTCGGCTATGACGGCTTCGTCGGCTGCGAATACAATCCGCGCGGCAAGACCACCGACGGCCTCGGCTGGTTCAAGCCGTACGCCGGAGCCAAATCATGACGCTCGCGCTCGGCTGCATCGCCGACGACTATACCGGCGCGTCCGATCTCGCCAACACGCTGACGCGTCAGGGCCTGCGCACGGTGCAGACCATCGGCGTGCCCTCAGATGATCTGGCAATGCCCGAAGTCGACGCAGTCGTGGTCTCCCTGAAGAGCCGCTCGATCGAGGCAGGCCTTGCGGTGTCGAAGTCGCGCGATGCGGAAAAATGGCTGCGCGGGCGCGGCGCCCGCCATGTGCTGTTCAAGATCTGCTCGACCTTCGATTCCACCGATGCCGGCAATATCGGCCCGGTGATGGATGCGCTCCGCGCCGACTCCGGCGATGCCATCGTGCTGGTGACGCCGGCCTTTCCGGAAACCGGCCGCACCATCTATCAGGGCAATTTGTTCGTCGGCCTGGTGCCGCTGAACGAGAGCCCGCTCAAGGATCATCCGCTCAACCCGATGCACGATTCCAATCTGGTGCGGGTGCTGGCGCGGCAGAGCAAGACCAAAATCGGCCTGGTCGAACTGGCCGTGCTGACGCGCGGTGCCGACGCGGTGAAGGCGCGGTTGGCCGATCTCGCCGCCAAGGGCACTGGCGCTGCCATCATCGACGCCGTGTTCGACCGCGACTTGGAGACCATTGGCACGGTGGCGCTGGATCATCGGCTGTCCGTCGGCGCCTCCGGGATCGGTCTTGGGCTGGCCCGGGCGCTGGTCGCTTCCGGCAAAGTCCGCTCCAGCGCACCGAATGCCGTTGCCGGCGCCGCGGTTGGCGGGCCGGCGGCGTGCCTTGCCGGCAGTTGTTCGCAGGCGACGCTGGGGCAGATCGCCAGCGCCGAGCGCGCGATGCCGGTCCTGCACCTCGACCCCGACCGGGTGGTGGCGGGCAAGGAGGAAGCCCGCCGCGCCGTGGCGTGGGCGGTCGAGCGGGTCGGCAGCGGCCCGATCCTGATCGCCAGCAGTTCGACGCCGGAAGAAGTCGCAGCCCTGCAATCCCGTCATGGTCGCGATGCCGCCGGACATGCCATCGAGCAGGCAATGGCCGATATCGCCGAAGGGCTGGTGCGCTCAGGCGTGCGCCGCCTGGTCGTCGCCGGTGGCGAAACGTCGGGCGCCGTGGTGGATCGCCTGAAAATTCCAGGCTTCCTCGTCGGCGAGGAAATCGCTGCGGGCGTGCCGGTTTTGCGCGCGGTCGGGGCCAAAAACGGCGACATGCTGCTTGCCCTGAAATCGGGCAATTTCGGCGGTCCGGAGTTCTTTTCCGACGCGCTCAAGCTGATGCGCTGACGGCCCACGTGTATTTCGATGCCGGGACAATTTTTCGAACTAGGTAAATCTACGGAGATATTAATTAACACAACCTCAGGAGGCATTGGGTCTGATGCCGTCGGGCGTTCGTTCGCCTGATTCGAATCCCGCCGTGCCCGACGCTTTCAGCGTCCAAAGCCAAGAGATTGCCGCCATGCTCGCCAGGTTCTCGATCCGTTCGAAGATCATCGCCGTGGTCGCGTTCCTGCTGGTGGCGATGACCGGCATGGGCCTGCTCGCGGTCGGGAACATGCGGGCCATGAACGCCAACACGGCGGATATCACCACGAGCTGGCTGCCGGGCGTGCGCGTGCTGGGCGATCTGCGCGCCGGCGTCATCACCTACCGCAACGTCATCCGCGAGCACATGCTGTGCGAGACGCTGGGCGAGAAGCAGGCGACGGAAAAGACGCTGGCGAGCGTCATCGAGAGCAACAACAAGATCCGCGCGGCCTACGAGCCGCTGATCAGCTCGCCGGAAGAGCGCGCGCTGTACAAGCAATGGTCGGACCTCTGGGAAAAGTACAGGCGGGGCACCCTGGAAGTCATGGAACTGTCGCGCAACGCCGTCGGCCAGATCCCCACCGAGGCGCATGATCTCAACACCACGACCGTGAACAAGATCGGGCTCGAAGCCGACGCCGTCCTGAAGAAGAGCATCGATCTCAACAACGCAGGCGCCGACAAGGCCGGCCAGGATGCCGCCGACCATTATGCTTCCGCGTTCATGATGCTGGCCGTCATCCTCGGCGCCGCCATCCTCATCGGCATCGGCGTCAGCTTCTATCTGGTTCGCGACGTCTCGGCCGGCATTGCCTCGATCGTCACGCCGATGCAGGCGCTGGGCAAGGGCGATCTGAGCGCGACCGTTCCGCACCAGGGCGAGAAGACCGAGATCGGCGCCATGGCCGATACGCTGCAGGTGTTCAAGGATGCGCTGATCGCCAAGAAGGCGGCCGACGAGGCCGCCGCGGCCGACGCCGAAGCCAAGATCGAGCGCGGCCGCCGGGTCGACAACATCACCCGGGAATTCGAATCGATGATCGGCGAGATCGTCGAGACCGTCTCCTCGGCCTCGACCCAGCTCGAGGCCTCGGCCGGCACGCTGTCGGCCACCGCCGAGCGCTCGCAGGAACTGACCACCATGGTGGCGGCGGCTTCGGAAGAAGCCTCCACCAATGTGCAGTCGGTGGCCTCGGCGACCGAAGAGCTGTCGTCGTCGATCAACGAGATCGGCCGTCAGGTGCAGGAATCGGCGCGGATGGCGACCGATGCCGTCGGGCAGGCCCGCACCACCAATGATCGCGTCAGCGAATTGTCGAAGGCGGCGAGCCGCATCGGCGACGTCGTCGAGCTGATCAACACCATCGCAGGCCAGACCAACCTGCTCGCGCTCAACGCCACCATCGAGGCGGCGCGTGCCGGCGAGGCCGGCCGCGGCTTTGCGGTCGTGGCGTCCGAAGTGAAGGCGCTGGCCGAACAGACGGCGAAAGCCACCGGCGAAATCAGCCAGCAGATTTCGGGCATCCAGGGCGCGACGCAGGAGTTGGTCAACGCGATCAAGGAAATCAGCGGCACCATCGAAAAACTGTCGGAAATCGCCTCGACCATCGCGGCCGCGGTGGAAGAGCAGGGCGCGGCGACCCAGGAAATTTCCCGCAACGTGCAGCAGGCCGCCCAGGGCACCCATCAGGTCTCCGCCAACATCACCGACGTGCAGCGCGGCGCCAGCGAGACCGGCTCGGCGTCCTCGCAGGTGCTCTCCGCCGCGCAGATGCTGTCGGGCGACAGCAACCGCCTCAAGAACGAGGTTTCGAAGTTCCTCAGTTCGGTGCGGGCAGCCTGACGACGTGGCGGCCTTCGGGCCGCCGCTTCCGCACATCAGCTATGCCGGGGACGTGAAGGACGGCTGCGCCCCGCCGGCGTGGCGTTTCGGCGCGGATTCGGCTAAATGGGCGCGGATGAGAATTGGCTCGCGGGGGAGCCAAATCCTGCCCATTTAGGGGCATCAGGAATGCCTGATTTATGATCGCACTGGTCCGTATCGCGCTGAGCCGGCCATATACTTTCGTCGTGCTCGCGCTTCTGCTTTTGATCATCGGACCATTGGCGGCGCTGCGCACGCCGACCGATATCTTTCCCGACATCCGGATTCCCGTGATCGGCGTGGTCTGGAACTATACCGGCCTGCCGCCGGACCAGATGGCCGGCCGCATCATCACGCCGTTTCAGCGGGCGCTGACGACGACGGTCAACGACATCGAGCACATCGTCGCCAATTCCTATACCGGCATCGGGATCGTCAAGATCTTCTTCCAGCCGAATGTCGATATCCGCACCGCCAACGCGCAGGTGACGGCGATCTCGCAGACGATGATCAGGCAATTGCCGCCCGGCGCCACGCCGCCTCTGATCCTGAACTACAGCGCCTCCACGGTGCCGATCCTCCAGGTCGCGCTGTCAGGCGAGGGGCTGACCGAGCAAAACCTCGCCGATATCGGCATCAACCAGTTGCGCACGCCGCTGGTCACCGTGCCCGGCGCCGCGATCCCGTATCCGTTCGGCGGCAAGCAACGCCAGGTCCAGATCGACCTCAACCCCACGGCGCTGCAGGCGCGCGGGCCTGTCCGGCCAGGACGTCGCCAACGCGCTCGCCGCGCAAAACCTGATCACGCCGGTCGGCACGCAAAAAATCGGCGGTTTCGAATACACCATCCAGCTCAACAACTCGCCGCTTACGAATGGAAGAGCTCGGCAACCTGCCGATCAAGACCGTCAACGGCGCCATGGTCTATGTCCGCGACGTCGCCAGCGTGCGCGACGGCAACCCGCCGCAGACCAACATCGTCCATGTCGACGGCAATCGCTCGGTGCTGATGATGGTGCTGAAGGCCGGCGCGACCTCGACGCTCGATATCATCGCCGGCATCAAGCAGAAGGTGATCGACGTCAAGGACCAGCTGCCGGAAGCGCTGAAGGTCGGCTTCATCGGCGATCAGTCGGTATTCGTTCGTGGCGCCATCACCGGCGTCGCCGTTGAAGGCGTGATCGCGGCGCTCTTGACCAGCGTCATGATCCTGCTGTTCCTGGGAAGCTGGCGCTCCACCGTCATCATCGCAGTCTCGATCCCGCTCTCGGTGCTGGGCGCGATCATCATGCTGTCGGCGATCGGCGAGACGCTGAACATCATGACGCTCGGCGGGCTTGCGCTGGCGGTCGGCATCCTTGTCGACGACGCCACCGTGACGATCGAGAACATCAACTATCACCTCGAGCAGGGCAAGCCGGTCGAGCAATCCATCCTCGACGGCGCCAACCAGATCGTGACGCCGGCCTTCGTCTCGCTGCTCTGCATCTGCATCGTGTTCGTGCCGATGTTCTTCCTGCAGGGCGTCGCGCGCTTCCTGTTCGTGCCGATGGCGGAAGCCGTGATGTTCGCGATGATCTGGTCGTTCCTCCTGTCGCGCACGCTGGTGCCGACCATGGCGAAGTATCTGCTGCAGCCGCATACCCATCACGCCGAAGGCGAGGGGCCGCCGCCGTCGCGCAATCCGCTGGTGCGGTTCCAGCGCGCCTTCGAGGCGCGGTTCGAGCGTTCCGTGACGGCTATCGCGGTCTGCTGACAATGGCGCTCGGACGCCGGCCGCTGTTCGTGACGGGCTTCCTGGCCGCGGTCGCGCTCTCGTTCCTGCTGGTGCCGTTCCTGGGACGCAACTTCTTTCCCTCCGTCGATTCCGGCAACATCCTGATCCATGTGCGCAGCCAGATCGGCACCCGCGTCGAGGAAACCGCCAATCAGCTCGCCGACGTGCAAAAGGCGATCCGCAAGCTGATCCCGGGCGAGATCGAAACGCTGACCGACAATATCGGTGTGCCGATTTCCGGCATCAACATGACCTACAACAACACCGGCGTGATCGGCCCGCAGGACGGCGACATCCAGATCAAGCTGAGGGAAGGTCACCGTCCGACCGAGCAGCACGTTCAGGCGCTGCGCGAGCAATTGCCGCGGTTGTTCCCGGGCATGAGCTTCTCGTTCCTGCCGGCCGATATCGTCAGCCAGATCCTCAATTTCGGCGCGCCGGCGCCGATCGACCTGCAGATCCGCGGCGCCAACCTGCAAGCCAATTTTGCCTACGCCAACCAGTTGCTGAGCCGCATCCGCCGCATTCCCGGCATTGCCGATGCCCGCATCCAGCAGTCGCCGAACGCGCCGACCTTCAATATCGATGTCGACCGCACCCGCGCGCAATATGTCGGTCTCACCGAACGCGACGTCACCAACAGCCTCGTGGTCAATCTTGCGGGCAGCTCGCAGGTCGCGCCGACCTACTACCTCAACCCCGATAACGGCGTGTCCTATTCGATCGTGATGCAGACGCCGCAATACCAGATGGACTCGCTGAGCGCGCTGCAGGCGCTGCCGATCACCGCGACCGGTAATCCGCAGTCGCCGATCCTCGGCGGCATCGCCGATATCAAGCGTTCGACGTCGAGCGCGGTGGTCTCGCAATACGACATCCAGTCGATGGTGCAGATCTACGCCACCACACAGGGCCGCGACCTCGGCGCGGTCGCGACCGATGTCAGGACAGCAATTGCCGATACGGCAAAGGACGTGCCGAAAGGTTCCTCGGTGGTGCTGCTCGGCCAGGTGCAGACCATGAACAGTGCGTTCGCGGGCCTGCTGTTCGGACTGCTCGCCGCGGTCGTGCTGATCTATTTCCTGATCGTGGTGAACTTCCAGTCGTGGTCCGACCCGTTCGTGATCATCACCGCACTGCCGGCGGCGCTTGCCGGCATCGTCTGGATGCTGTTTGCGACGGAGACCACATTGTCGGTGCCGGCGCTGACCGGCGCCATCATGTGCATGGGCGTCGCCACCGCCAACAGCGTGCTCGTGATCAGCTTTGCGCGCGAGCGCTATGAAGAGCTCGGCGATCCCGTCGCGGCGGCGCTGGAAGCAGGTTTCGTCCGGTTCCGTCCCGTGCTGATGACGGCGCTTGCCATGATCATCGGCATGACGCCGATGGCGCTCGGGCTGGGCGAGGGCGGCGAGCAGAACGCGCCGCTCGGCCGCGCCGTGATCGGCGGTCTGATTTTCGCAACGATCGCGACGCTGATGTTTGTCCCCGTGGTGTTCAGCATGGTACACAAGAAACAAGGCGCCAAAGCCGCCGCCGCACCGGAGACTTCGCATGCCCACTGAACAGCCCCCGCCGGTATCGCGCCGGAAACTGGGCATATTCGGCGTGGTAGCGGTGGTCGCGGCCGGACTGATCGTCGCCACCGGCATCCGCGCGCGCGAGGATCAGGGTTCCAGGCTGAAGGAATGGACCGACGATCAGGCCATTCCGACGGTCGCGGTGGCGCTTCCCAGCGGCAGGGCGCTCAATCCGACCATCGACCTGCCGGGGCGGCTGGAAGCCTATTATCGCGCGCCGATCTTCGCGCGCGTCAGCGGGTACTTAAAGAGCTGGAGCGCCGATATCGGCGCGCGGGTCAAGACGGGCCAGGTGATCGCCGAGATCGAGGCGCCCGATCTCGACCAGCAATTGCTGCAGGCCAGAGCCGATCTTGCCAGCCAGCAATCGAGCGCGCGTCTCTCGGAAGCAACCCTCAACCGCCGCAAGACCCTGGTCGCATCGAATTTCGTCTCGGCGCAGGAAATCGACGAGCGCACCGCCGACCTCGCCAACAAGAAGGCTGCCGTCAATTCGGGACAGGCCAATGTCGAGCGGCTGGAAGCGCTTGCCGGCTACAAGAAAATCACGGTGCCGTTCGATGGCATCGTTACGGCGCGCGATACCGACGTCGGCGCGCTGATCAATGCGGGCGGCGGTTCGGGGCCGCCGATGTTCGTGGTCTCCGACATCACCAAGCTCCGCGTCTACGTCAACGTGCCGCAGAACTACGTGCCGGCGATCAAGATCGGCGCCAAGGCCGTCATCGCGATGCCGGAATATCCGAACCGCACCTTTGCGGCGACGGTGGAAGCTTCCTCGCAATCGGTCGAAGTCTCCTCCGGCACCACGCGGATGCAGCTGGCGCTGGATAATTCCGGCGGCGAATTGATGCCCGGCGGCTATGCCAGCGTGAAGCTGAGCCTGCAGCGCGACGCGGTGCCGCTGCATATTCCCTCCAGCGCGCTGATCTTCAACCAGAACGGCCTCACCGTCGCAACCGTCGGGCCCGACGACAAGGTGCTGTTCAAGAAGGTCACCATCGCCCGCGATCTCGGCCGCGAGATCGAACTCGCCTCGGGGCTCGCGGCGGACGACCGCATCATCATCGCGCCGCCGGATGGCCTCGCCGATGGCGATCAGGTCCGCGTGGCCGGCTCGAAGGGCTCGAAGCCCGCGACGGCTTCGGAGAAGCAGGAAGTGAAGGGGTAGGGCGCCTACGCCACCCGCCACTCCAGCATGCCGTCCGCGGCGGTGACGATGTCGCCGAGCGAGCCGACCGGCGTGCGGTCCATGTTGAGGAGATGCGCCAGCGTTTTGGCGTCGCTGGCAGGAATCCGTCCCAGCGTCCGCCGGTCGTCCTCGGTGCGCAGCATGGTCACGCCGTGCTCGACCTCGCCGTTGCGGCCGTAGATCACGGTGAAGGCCTCGACCTTGCCCTTGCCGCTGGCTTCGGTGACGAACTCCGGCACCTTGCGGCGATTGCGGTCGGCTTCCGCCTGCACGCTGGTGTCCTGCGCGAGCGCCTGCTTCGGCGCCTCGCGCGACAGCACCAGGCCGTGATGCTTGGTGACAAAGCCGCCCTGGCCGTAGAGCAGGCCGAGCTTTGCGCCGTTGCGCAAGCTGCGCACCATCGCGCAGGCCGCATGCGTCATATAGGTGTTGAGCGGCGCGCCGAAGAACGTCAGACCCGCCCGTCACCGTCGGCTGCACGTCGGGGCCGAGCCCCAGCGTTCGCCTTGCCATCTTCGGCACCACGGGAAAGCAGCTATAGAGCTCGATGGCGTCGAATTTCCTGCCGTCGCCCTCGACGAGGTCCATGATCGCCTTCAGCACGGCATTCTGCGGATGGCTTTCGAAGAACTGGTCGCGGATCAGATAATCGCGCGGCTCCTCCGCCGACGCGCCGCCCCAGGCGTAGACGATGCGATCCTCGGGCACGCCGGCCGCGCGCGCTTTCGCGAGACTGGTCAGAAGCAGCGCGCCGCCCATGTTGACGGTCGGATTGGCCACCATCAGCTTGGTGTAGGGCCAGGCGATCAGCCGATTGTCCGGCGTCGGCGTCGTGATCTCTTCGGGCTTGAAACTGCGCTTCAGCCAGGAGTTGGGATTTTGCGAGGCAACGCTGGAAAAGGTCGACCAGAGATCGCCCGACTCCGCCAACGCCTCGCGCGGCGTTTGTCCCCAATGCGCTGAGGTCGCGGATTCATACAGCGGATAGACCGTGATCGGCCGGAACACGCCGAGCTTGACGGCAAGCGGCTTCTGGAATGCCGCGCCGCGCTTCGGCTCTTCCACGTCATGGGCGAACGGCGTCCAGGACGGCGTCACCCCGGCGCGCTCGGCCTTGGTTGCGGTCGACTGCGCCTCGGCGCCGCAGACGGCAGCGACGCTGCATTCGCCGCGCGCAATGCGCTGCGCCGCCTCGTGCAGATAGCGGATCGGGCTCTCGCCGCCGACCGGGCCGTAATAGAGATGCGCCGGCTTGATGCCGAGGCGATCGGCAAGAAGCTTTTCCGGATCGCGGTAGCGCCAGCTCAGGAAGTTGACGACGTCGAGCGAGCCGATATCGCCGAGCAGCTTTCCGCCCGAGTCAGCCTCCGCACGCTTGAGCGCTTCTTCAAGCAGGGTGAGGGGCTCAAGCCCGGCGGCGATATCCTTGGGACGGTCGACGATTTCGCCGACGCCGACGATGACGGGGATGCGGTCTTCAGGAATTGCGGTCATTGTTCTTGTTCTTCTCTCTTTTTTTTTTTCGGCGCGATGGATTGCTTCGCTGCGCTCGCTATGACGGAAAATTACTCCGCCACCAGCGCGTTCATGTGCTCGACGGCTTCGATAAACTCTTCCTTGAATTCCTGCACCACGGCGCTTGCCGATTTCACGCTGTCGATCAGGCCGACGCCCTGGCCGACGAAATAGCTGACGAGGTCACGCGCCTGCGCATTGCCGGCGGCAGCGGAGCGGTCGATCGAGTTGAAGGCGTCGCGGCTGATGATGCTTTGCAGCGGCATCGGCAGCGCGCCGGGGCTGTCGGGCCCGCGATCCCAGGCATCGGTCCACACCGAACGCAATTGCCGCGCCGGCTTTCCGGTGCGGCCGCGCGAACGCACCGCATCGCGCGAGGACGCCGCGATCATTTTCTCGCGGAAGATTTCCGTGGTTTCGGACTCGACGGTGGCAAGCCACACCGAGCCGGTCCAGGCACCGGCGGCGCCCATCGCCATCGCAGCCGCCATCTGCCGCCCGGTCATGATGCCGCCTGCGGCCAGCACCGGCACGTCGCGGATCGGCTTCACCGCCTTGATGACTTCCGGCACGACGACCATGGTCGAAACCTCGCCGCAATGGCCGCCGGCCTCCGTGCCCTGCGCCACCAGAATATCGACGCCGGCCGCGACCTGACGCACCGCGTGTTCCTTGGCGCCGACCAGCGCCGCCACCGGCACATTGTGCTTCTTGCCCATGGCAATCATCTCTTTCGGCGGCACGCCGAGTGCGTTGGCAATCAGCTTGATCGGATGCCGGAACGAGACATCCAGTACTTCCATGGCGCGGCGCGCGTCGAACGGCTGCGGCTGGTTGTCGGCGACATTGGTGGTCTGCAGCTCGATGCCGTATTTCTTCAGCAGGTTCTTGGTGAAGTCGCGATGCGCAGGCGATATCCGCGCCTCGAGGCTCTTCCAGGTGACGTCCTTCTCGCCCGATGTCGAGATGTTCTCCGGGATCAGCACGTCGATGCCATAGGGCTTGCCGTCGACGTGATCGTCGATCCATTTCAGCTCCTGCTCGACCGTTTCCGGCGAATGCGAGGTCGCGCCGAGCACGCCGAAACCGCCGGCGCGGCTGACGGCGGCGACGACGTCGCGGCAATGGCTGAAAGCAAACAGCGGAAACTCGATCCCCAGCATGTCGCAGATCGGCGATTTCATGGTTGTGCTCTCTCCCTGCGGCAGCTTGATGCTGCTTATTCCTGGTTTTCGATTTTGCGGCTGGACGCTAGCCCATCCGGGGCCGGGAAGCCAAGCCGGTTTAATACCTGCCGTATCGCACATTCCACGCCGCAAAATATGCAATGCCATAGGCGGGTTTTGCGTCTTGCGCTTTGGCGCTGCGGGAGGAATGCTGTTGGCCAAACAGATGAGAATTTCGGGAGAGCGCTTCGATGGCCGCTTTGCAATCCGCCGCCGGTAAATCGGCTCAATCCTACGACGTGGTCGTGGTCGGCGCGGGATTTGCCGGCATGTACATGCTGCACCGATTGCGCGGGCAGGGCATGACGGCGCGGGTCTTTGAGCAGGGCAGCGGCGTCGGCGGCACCTGGTACTGGAACCGCTATCCCGGCGCGCGCTGCGACGTCGAGAGCATGCAGTATTCCTATTCATTCTCCGATGAATTGCAGCAGGAATGGAACTGGAGCGAGCGCTACGCGCCGCAGCCGGAAATCCTTGCCTACGCCAACCATGTCGCCGATCGCTTCGATCTTCGCTCCGACATCCAGTTCGATACAAGCGTCGAACGCGCTGAATTCGACGAGCGCGCCAACACATGGTCGGTGACAACGTCCGACGGCAAGACAGTGACGGCCAAATTCGTGGTGCTTGCCACCGGCTGTCTGTCCAATGCGCGGATGCCCGATATCAAGGGGCTCGATCGTTTCAAGGGCAAGGTCTACCACACCGGCCACTGGCCGCATGAACCGGTTGATTTCACCGGCCAGCGCGTGGCCGTGATCGGCACGGGATCGTCGGGCATCCAGTCGGTGCCCGTGATCGCGGAGCAGGCCAGCCAGCTCACGGTGTTTCAGCGCACCGCGAATTTCTCGATTCCCGCCCGCAACGCCGCGTTGACGGAAGCGGAGCGAAAATGGTTCCGGCAAAACTATCCGGAAATCCGGCGCTTTGCCCGAGAGGAGGCGCGCAATGGCATCTACACCGAAATGCCCGATCGCGGCGCGCTCGACGACGGCGACAATGAGCGCCGCTCCAAATATGAAGCGCGCTGGCAGCGCGGCGGCCTGACCTTTATGTCGGTCTACAACAATCTGGCGCTCGATCAGGCAGCCAACGACACCGCCGCCGGCTTTGTGCGCGAAAAAATCGCCGAAATCGTCAAGGACCCTGCGACGGCAAAGCTGCTGCAGCCGAATAATCATCCGATCGGTTCGAAACGCATCTGCATCGATAGCGACTATTTCGCGGCGTTCAATCGTCCGAACGTGACGCTGGTGGATATCAAGTCAAATCCGATTGAAGAAATCACTGCGGATACGGTCCGCGCCGGCGGCAAGGATTATGAAGTCGATGCGATCGTGCTGGCCACCGGCTTCGACGCGATGACGGGTTCGGTCGCCAGGATCGATATCACCGGCCGCAACGGACAGACGCTGAACCAGAAATGGGCGGAAGGGCCGAAAACCTATCTCGGCCTGATGAGCGCGGGCTTTCCCAACCTCTTCATCATCACCGGGCCCGGCAGCCCGTCGGTGCTGTCGAACATGATCGTTTCGATCGAGCAGCATGTCGACTGGATCGCCGATTGCCTCGCCTACATGCGCGAACACGATCTCGACGCGATGGAGGCGACTGTTGATGCCGAGGACAAATGGGTCGCCCACGTCAACGAGGTCGCCTACACCACGCTCTATCCGCAAGCCAATTCCTGGTACATGGGCGCCAATGTTCCCGGCAAGCCGCGGATTTTCATGCCCTATATCGGCGGGGTCGGGCCGTACCGGCAGATCTGCAACGAGGTTGCCGCGAAGGGGTATGAGGGATTTGTGATGGTGGGGACGGAGAAGCCGCAGAAGGTGGCTGCGTCGTAAGTGTCGTAGGGTGGCGCAAAGCGAAGCGTGCCCACCGCTCAACATTCGCGCAAGGAGTGGTGGGCACGGCGCTGATGCGCCTTTGCCCACCCTACGGATCGACCGATCAAAACGCCGTATAGCCGCCGTCGATCACAAAACAATCGGCCGTGTGATACGACGACGCCTTGCTCATCAGATACACCGCGATGCCGCCGAAATCCGAGGGCTCGCCGAACCGGCGCACCGGAATGCGCGGCATCACGTTGGCGACGAACTTGTCGTTGGCCATGATGCCGGCCGTCATATCGCTCTTGATCCAGCCGGGCAGGATCGCATTCGCGGTGACGCCATAACGCGCCAGTTCCACCGCAAGTGCGCGGCACAGCGCGTTGAGCGCGGCCTTGGTGCCGGCATAGTGTTCGTTGCGCGCGGTGCCGAACAGCGAGGCGAGGCTTGATGTCGCGACCAGCCGGCCAAACTCGTCGCCGGCTTCGGCGCGTTCGGTCATGTGGCGGGCCGCGGCCTGAAACACGTGGAAGACGCCGTCGAGATTGGTCGCAAACATCCTTCGCCATTCCTCCTCGGTGCGGTCGATGAAGGCGCGCCGGCCGCCGCCGCCGATGCCGGCATTGGCGAAGCAACCGTCGACGCGGCCGAACGCATCGAGCGTCGCCTTCATGGCGTCCTTCACGGACGCGGGGTCGCTGACGTCGCAAACGCGGGTATCGACCTTGCCGGGGAGGGAGGCCATGGTCGCCGCCGCGCTCTTGTTCTTCTCGGCGTTGCGGCCCCAGATCGAGACACTGCAGCCACTAGACGCAAGTGCCTGCGCGATGCCGAGCCCGATACCGCCATTGCCGCCGGTGATGACGGCCGTGCGGCCGGAGAGGTCGAAAATGTTCATGGGGCGTTTCCATTTGTTTGGTATGACGCGCGTCAGATGTTTCTTGCTAAGCATGGACAAGCCCGCCCCAAAAATCAAATATGGCGTCGAGACATCCCAACTAGCTCACCGCGGCACCGAGAACGCGGGCCACAAATTCACGAGGAAACAATGCAGTTCAAGCACGTCACGCTCGATTTCGACGGACCGGTCGCGGTTCTCAAGCTCGACCATCAGGAGGTCATGAACGCGGTGTCGATGGACATGCTGGGCGGACTGGCTGAAGCGCTCGATACGATCGACGAGAAGCGGGCGGAGGTGCGTTGCCTCGTCATCACGGGCGCAGGCCGCGCGTTCTGCACCGGCGCCAATCTGCAGGGCCGCAACAACCAGAAGCCGGGCAAGAGCAACGCCGGCGCCTCGCTGGAAGTCGGATTCCATCCATTCCTGCGGCGCTTGCGCAAACTGCATTGTCCGCTCGTGACGTCGGTGAATGGACCTGCCGCCGGCGCCGGCATGAGCTTTGCGCTGATGGGCGACATGATCCTGTGCGCGCGCTCGTCCTATTTCCTGCAGGCGTTCCGCCGCATCGGCCTGGTGCCGGATTGCGGATCGACCTGGCTGCTGCCGCGGATGATCGGCAAGGCGCGCTCGGTGGAATTGTCGCTGATGGGCGAGCGGCTGCCGGCCGAGAAGGCGCTGGAATGGGGCCTCGTCAACCGCGTCCATGACGATGCCGTACTGATGGACGAGGCCATGAAGCTCGCGCATGATCTCGCCAACGGTCCGACGATGGCGCTGTCGCTGATCCGAAAGCTCTATTGGGACAGCCCGGAGAACTCGTTCGAGGAGCAGCTCAATCTCGAATTCGAATCGCAGCGGATCGCGGGCGCAGCCGAAGACTTCAAGGAAGGCGTCACCGCGTTCCTCGAAAAGCGGCCGGCGAAGTTCAAGGGCAAATGATCGAAGCGCAACTCGGACGCTGCGTCGCCTCCTTCTATCCGGGAGCGACCGGCGTCGCTGGCGCGGCAAAACTTTCCGGCGGCGCCAGCCAGGAGACCTGGACGTTCGATATCCTGCACCCCGAGCGGCAATGTCGGCGCGATCCTGCGCCGCGCGCCGCCGGGCTATGGTGCGTCGCCGGGGCGGGCGGCCGGGCTCGATGCCGAGGCTGTGCTTGATGCAGCTCGCCCATGATGCCGGGCTGCCGTCGCCAAGGGTGATGCATGTGCTGAGGCCCGAGGACGATCTCGGCACCGGCTTCATCATGGTGCGGGTCGAGGGCGAAACCATCGCGCGCAAAATTCTGCGCGATGAGGAGTTCGCAAGGGCGCGGCCGATGCTGGCGCGCCAGCTCGGCAAGGTCGCCGCCGGCATTCACGGGCTGCCGCAAGCAAAACTGCCAAGAGCTTCGCACGGTGACGGCGACCAAGGAGATCGGCGATCTCGAACGCGAGTATCGCGGCTTTGACTGGCCGCGCCCGGTGTTCGAGCTGGCGCTGCGCTGGCTGGCGGAGCACGACCCCGGGCCTTCGCGCGAGATCACGCTGGTGCATGGCGATTTCCGCCACGGCAATCTCATCATCGGCCCCGACGGCGTGCGCGCCGTGCTGGACTGGGAGCTCGCGCATCTCGGCGACCCCATGGAGGATCTGGGCTGGATCTGCGTCAACTCCTGGCGCTTTGGCGAGATCGACAAGCCCGTCGGCGGCTTTGGTTCGCGCGAGGATCTGTTTGCCGGCTACGAGGAGGCCGGCCGCAAGGTCGATCCCGATCGCGTGATGTTCTGGGAAGTGATGGGCACGCTGCGCTGGGGCGTGATGTGCTGCGGCATGATGCAGCGTTTCCGCACAGGGCCGGACCATTCGATGGAGCGCGCGATGATCGGGCGGCGATCGTCGGAGACGGAGATCGATTTGCTTGCGCTTGCTGGCTCCGAAGAGGAGCGAGATGACATGCAGGACGAACCGACACCTACCGAACTGATCAAGGCAGTCGCGGATTTCCTGCGCACCGAGATCACGCCCGCGATCAAGGGCCACAACGCTTTCAAGCTGCGGGTCGGCATCAACGCGCTTGACGTGGTGACGCGGCAACTGGCGCTGGAGGGTGGTGGCGATGCGGCCGAAGCGGCGCGGCTGCAGCAGTTGCTCGGCATGGACGGTTCGCTGATCGATCTCAATCGGGCGCTTTGCGACCGAGATCGCGAAGGGCGAGGTCGATCTGCAGACGCCGGGGCTGACGGAGCATCTGTGGCAGACCACGATGGACAAGCTCGCGGTCGATCAGCCGAATTATGCGTCGTACAAGAGGGAGTTGGGGACGAAGCCCGGTTCGTAACTTGTCGTCATGCCCGGGCTTGTCGCAACGCCTGCGCGATCGCAAGTCCGTGATGTCGCATCGGCGAGCGCGAAGCGATGCCGGCTTCGGACGGCTATGCCCGGCCATGACGGATAGAGCGGTGGTTACTTCCCCAGCCATTTCGGCGCGCGCTTCTCCGAAAACGCCTTCGGGCCCTCGATGTAGTCCTGCGACGCCGCCATGGCCTTCACGGCCGGATATTCGCGCTGCTCGGCGATGGCCTGTTCCAGCGACACGTTGAGGCCCTTCTGGATCGCCTGCTTGGAAGCTCGGATCGACATCGGCGAATTCTTGGCAGATGGTTTCCGCCCAGCGCTCGGCGGCCGCCAGCGCCTCGCCCAGCGGCACCACTTCGTTGACGAAGCCAAGCTCGAGCCCTTCCTTGGCGCTGACATGGCGCGCGGTGAGGATCATGCCCATGGCGCGCTTCAGCCCGATCTGGCGCGGCAGGCGGTGCACGCCGCCGGCGAGTGCGGCAAGGCCGACGCGCGGCTCCGGCAAGGCGAAGGTGGCGTTCTCGGCGGCAATGATGAGGTCGCAGGCGAGCGCGATCTCAAAGCCGCCGCCCATGGCGACGCCGTTGACGGCGGCGATGATCGGCTTGTCGCAATCGAAGCGCGAGGTGAGCCCGGCAAAGCCGCCCGTGTCCCAGCCGCGTTTTCCTCCCGCCGCCTGCCACTTCAGATCGTTGCCGGCGCAAAACGCCTTGTCGCCGGCGCCGGTGACGATCGCGACCCACTGCTCGGGATCGGCGGAGAAATCGTCAAACACCTTGTTGAGCTCGAAATGCGCATCGGTATGCAGCGCGTTGTACACTTCGGGGCGGGACAGCGTGATGATCGTGATCGGGCCCTTGCGCGTCACCTTTGAGAATTTCAGGTCCATGTTTGCTCCCGTTGGCTTTTTCTGCGGCGAGGAATTTTTAGCCTTTGCCCGCCGACTGATCCCATCCAATTACGCAACAGGCCTGCGCGTGCCAAGCCTTATTCCGTTGCTTGACTTGGGCGGTCTCTTCTCACCTTAATCGATCCAGGCGAGAGCGCCGCATAGCGCCTAAACGCAAATGACAAAAACAAACAATTCCGGGAGAGACCGCCTTGGATTTCAACCTGCCTGCCGACCTCGTCGCCTATCTCGGAGAACTCGACCGGTTCATCGCGCGCGAGATCAAGCCGCTGGAAGAGGCCGACGACAACATCCGCTTCTTCGACCATCGCCGCGAATGGGCGCGCACCGATTTCGAGAACGGCGGCCTGCCGCGGCATGAATGGGAAGCGCTGCTGCGCAAGGCGAAGAACCTCGCCGACGCCGCCGGCCATCTGCGCTTCGCGATCCCGAAACGCTATGGCGGCAAGGACGGCTCCAATCTCTGGATGGCCGTGATCCGCGAGCATTTTGCCTCCAAGGGACTTGGCCTGCACAACGATCTGCAGAACGAGCATTCCATCGTCGGCAATTTGCCGCTCGTCACCATGCTCGACCGCTACGGCCGCGACGACCAGAAGGCGATGATCGACGGCTCCATCACCGGCAAGTACCGCATCACGTTTGGTTTGACCGAACCGGGGCACGGGTCGGATGCGACACATATGGAGACCAGGGCGGTTCCGGCGACCCGCGACAACGTCAAGGGCTGGCATCATCAATGGCGAAAAGATGTGGACCACGGGCATGCACGTCGCCACGCATTGCGCGCTGTTCGCCCGCACCAGCGGCAATGACGGCGATGCGCGCGGCATTACCTGCCTGCTGGTGCCGGCAAAAAGCGAAGGCGTGAAGGTCGAGGAGTATATGTGGACCTTCAACATGCCGACCGACCACCCGCGCGTCAGCTTTACCGACGTGTTCGTGCCTGATGATGCGCTGTTCGGCGAGGTCGGCCGCGGCTTGTCGCTGGCGCAATGCTTTGTGCACGAGAACCGCATCCGGCAGGCCGCGAGCTCGCTGGGCGCGGCGGTCTATTGCATCAATGAAAGCGTCAAATATGCGCGGCGAGCGAAAGCCGTTCGGCAAGGCGCTGGCCGAGAACCAGGCGATCCAGTGGCCGCTGGTGGAGCTGGCGACGCAAGCCGAGATGCTGCGGCTGTTGATCCGCAAGACCGCCTGGGAGATGGACCAGCTCACGCAGGCGCAGGTCGAGCACACGCTCTCCGACCGCGTCTCGATGTGCAACTTCTGGGCAAACCGTCTCTGCTGCGAGGCCGCCGACCGCGCCATGCAGGTGCATGGCGGCATGGGCTATTCACGCCACAAGCCGTTCGAACACATCTACCGCCATCACCGCCGCTACCGCATCACCGAAGGCAGCGAGGAGATCCAGAAGCGCAAGGTGGCGGGGTTCCTGTTCGGCTATATGGGGGCGGGCAAGCACTAGGAGCGAGCCAAAGCCATGGAAGGTGGATGTACGTGCGCGGAACATGTCCGCTATCGCCTGAACGGCAAGCCGATGATCGTGCACGCCTGCCACTGCACCTGGTGCCAGCGGGAGACCGGCTCCGTGCACGCGCTCAATGCGGTGTATGAAGCGGACAGGGTCGAGCATATCGCGGCCGAGCCGGAGATCGTCGATACACCTTCGGCCAGCGGCAAGGGCCAACGCATCGCGCGCTGCCCGATCTGCAAAGTCGCCATCTGGAGCAACTATCCGCAGGCCGGTCCCGCCGTGCGGTTCGTCCGCGTGGGTACGATGGACGATCCGACCTTGTGTCCGCCCGACGTTCACATATTCACGTCGACCAAGCAGCCCTGGGTGACGTTGCCGCCCGACGCCAAGGCATTTGCCGAGTTCTATGATCTGAACGAGGTATGGTCTGATGAGGCGAAGGAACGCCGCCGCGTGATGCGCGAGCGGGCGAAGAAGTAAGCACGGCTTCGCGTGAGCCAGTGTAGCATCGGGCGCGCATTTCGCGCGACCCGTTCGCGCTTCGCAGCTCGCAATGACGCTTAATTCACCTGCCGGTCCTTGCCCGCCCAATAGGGATCGCGCAGATTCCGGCGCAAAATCTTGCCTGACGGATTGCGCGGCAGCGCCTCGATGAAATCCACCGACTTCGGCGTCTTGAACCCGGCGATGCGTTCGCGGGTGAAATTGATGATGTCGGTGGCGGTCGCGCTCTTGCCCGGCTTCATCACCACGATCGCCTTGACCGCTTCGCCCCATTTGTCGTCGGGGATGCCGATCACGGCGGCTTCGGCCACATCAGGGTGGTCGCACAGCGCGCTCTCGACCTCGGCCGGATAGATGTTCTCGCCGCCGGAGATGATCATGTCCTTGATGCGGTCGTGGATGTAGAGATAGCCGTCCTTGTCCATGTAGCCGGCATCGCCGGTGCGCAGCCAGCCGTCGCTGCCGAGCGTCTTTGCGGTCGCCTCCGGCAAATTCCAGTAGCCGACCATGTTGGAGCCGGAGCGGGTGGCGATCTCGCCGACTTCGCCCGGCGGCAAGGGTTTGCCGTCGTGATCGATGATCGCAAGCTCGATGCCGGGCAGGGCCTTGCCGGCCGAGCGCATGCGGTCGAGCCCCTCGATGTGGTCTTCCGGCGGCAGCGCGACGATGGTGCCGGTTGTCTCCGTCATGCCGTACATCTGCACAAAGCCGCATTTGAAGACTTCGATGCATTCCTTCAGCAGTGCCGCCGGAATCGGCGAGGCGCCATAGAGCATGTATTTCAGCCGCGAAAAATCCATCGTGCGCGCGCGGGGCTGCCGCACCACGAACTGCATCGCCGCCGGCACCATGAACAGTTTGGTGATGCCGGACTGCTCGAAGAAATCCAGCACCTTTGTCGGATCGAACTCGCGCGCGATCACGCCCTTGGCGCCGTGATAGAGCCCCATCACGCCCCAGCCGGAGCCGCCGATGTGAAAGATCGGCATCGCGACCAGTGAGACGTCATCGGTCGACCATTTGTTCCATTCCGGCTTTTCGGCCTCGTTGCCGGTCTGCACCAGGTTGAGAAAGTTGGCGTGCGACAGCATCGCGCCTTTCGGCTTGCCTGTGGTGCCCGACGTATAGAGCTGGATCGCGATGTCCTTCGGGCTGATCGGCACGTTGGGATCGTCGCCGCTCTGCGCGTCGCGCCAGGCCGTAAAATCCTGCCATTCCGGCGCGCCGCCTTCGGTGGTGATGACGTGCTTCACGCTCAGGCAACTGCGCCTTGATGTTCTTGACCTGCGTGATGAATTCCGGGCCGACAAACAGCACCGGCGCCTTGCAGTCCTCGACGATGAACGCGACCTCGGGCCCGGCCAGCCGCCAGTTCACCGGCGCCATCACGACGCCCGCCTTCATCGCGCCCATCAGCAGTTCGAAATAGAAGTCGCTGTTCTTGCCGAGATAGGCGATGCGCTCGCCTTTCTTCACGCCCATCGCAATCAGCGCGTTGGCGACGCGGTTGGTCTTGATGTCGAATTCGGCGAAGGTGGTTTGGCGGCCCTCGAATTCGTAGGCCAGCGCATTGCCGCGGTTCTTTGCCTGCGCGCGGACCATCTCGGCAAGGTTTGCCGGTACTCCCTGAGCGGACATGTTTCTCCCGTGGATGTTTTTTGTTTCTCTAGCGTCTGTCCCGAGCGTCTGCGCCGGGACGAGATCAACTCAACCCCGTGCCGCGCGGTCCTTCTCGTTCTGCGCCGAGATCGCGTCGCGCGCGCGCTGCCAGTCGGCATCGGACCATTCGCGCAGTTCGTAGAAGTTGCCGCCGGTGGCCAGCGCCTGGGCGCCGTCCATGGCGATGGTCTCGCCGTTGATCCAGTCGCAGCCGCCGGAAATCAGGAACACGGCGAGGTTCTGCAACTCTTCCATCTTGCCGACGCGGCCCATCGGATTTCGCGCGATGGTTCGCGCGCCCGGCTCGTCATTGGGGTTGAGGCGCTTGCTCATGCCCTCGGTCGGAATTTCGCCGGGCGCGATGGTGTTGAGGCGGATGCCGTAGCGCCCCCATTCCATCGCCAGCGACATCGTCATGGCGTGGATGGCCGATTTGCTCATCGCCGACGGCACCACGAACGGGCTGCCGTTGCGCACCCATGTCACCGTGATCGAGACGACGTTGCCGCGGTGCTTGGCCGCGATCCAGCGCCGGCCCACCGCGTGCGTCACATAGAAGGTGCCGTGCATGACGATGTTGGCAACCGCGTCGAAGCCGCGTGGCGAAAGGTCTTGGGTACGGGAAACGAAATTGCCGGCGGCGTTGTTGATGAGATCGGTGAGGGGACCGGCGGTCCAGATCTGCTCGATCATCTCGTCGACGGCCATCGCGTTGCGGATGTCGATGCCGTGGCTGACCACACGTCCGCCGTGCAAGTCCATCAGTTCGGTTGCGGTCTCGTCGCAGACGATCTTGCGGCGGCCGCAGATATGAACCTCGGCGCCCAGTTGCAAGAAAGCGCGCGGCCATGGATTTGCCGAGGCCGGTTCCGCCGCCGGTCACGAGAATGCGTCGCCCGGCAAGAAGCTGATCGTTGAACATCGTTTCCACCCAGAAGGAATTGTCTGTTAATTGGTCGATTGACTAAAACCGGACAACGGCCTTTCTGTAAAGCGCAACCGCAAGCGCGGAAGAATTTAGGGTGAGGAGATTTGCTCATGGAAGATCGCGTCTCGATATCGATTTCGGACGGTATCGCCGACGTCCGCCTGGTGCGGGCGGACAAGATGAACGCGCTGGATCAGGCGATGTTCGAGGCGCTGGTGGCGGCAACCGAGCGGCTTTCCCAGGAAAAAGCCGTGCGGGCGGTAGTATTGTCCGGCGAGGGGCGCGCGTTCTGCGCCGGTCTCGACATGGGCCGCTTTGCCGCCATGAAGGAGCAGGGCGGTAATGGGGTGCCGGGCGGCGAAAGCCGCGACCTTACCGAGCGCACCCATGGCCTCGCCAATTTTCCCGCAGCAGGCGGTGTGGGGCTGGCGCCAGCTGCCGGTGCCCGTGATCGCCGCGATCCAGGGCGTGGCGTTCGGCGGCGGCTTTCAGCTCGCGCTCGGCGCCGACATCCGCCTGCTCGCGCCGGATGCGCGGATGTCGATCATGGAGATCAAATGGGGCCTGGTGCCCGACATGGCCGGCACGCCGATCCTGGCGAGCCTCGTGCGTGACGATATCCTGCGCGAACTGACCTATACGGGCCGGATTTTCTCGGCGCAGGAAGCGCTGAGCTACGGCCTCGCCACGCGGATCGCGGACGACCCGCGCGCGGCGGCGTTCGAACTCGCGCGCGATATCGCCGGCAAAAGTCCGGATGCGATCCGCGCCGCCAAGCGGATGCTGAACAATCTCTCCGTCGATCCCGGGCCGGCGCTGCTGGCGGAATCGGTCGAGCAGCAGAAGCTGATCGGCAGTCCCAACCAGACCGAAGCCGTCCGCGCCAACATGGAAAAGCGCGCGCCGCGCTTTGCGGAGGCGGGATAGTATTCTCGTCATTCCGGGGCAAGGCGCGAAGCGCCGTCTCAACCCGGAATGTCCCGGTGATCCACGGCTTCTGCAGTGCGCAAGCAGCGCATCGTGGATGACCGGCAAGTCCGGCCATGACGATAACCTGAGCGCTACAGATCGGAAAGCGACAATGTCGCTCTCTCTTCCACGGCATCATCAGCGGAAAACGCCGGCGCAGCCATGACGAGGTCGCCGAGCGCGCCGACCGCATCGCGCAGCGGCCTGCAATAACTCGGCGTCGCGCAGGGCGACAGCGTCTGCATGCTGATGCGCAACGACATCGCCTTCATCGAGGCCGCCTATGCGGCGATGCGGCTCGGGGCCTATGGCGTTCCCGTGAACTGGCACTTCAAGCCGGAAGAGATCAACTACGTGCTGAAGGATTCCGGCACGCGGGTGCTGATCGCGCATGCCGACATGCTGCATCACTTGCGCGATGCTATCCCCGAAGGCGTCACCGCGCTCAGCGTCCCGACGCCGCCGGAAATTCTGGCGAACTACAAGATCGATCCGGATCACCTTTCGACGCCGGATTTTGCGATCGATTTCGAATCCTGGCTGAAGAATTTCCCGCGCTACGACGGGCCGGCGGTGCCGCAGCCGCAAAACATGATCTACACCTCGGGCACCACAGGCCATCCCAAGGGCGTGCGCCGTAACGCACCGACGCCGGAGCAGACCGCGAATGCGGAAGCCATGCGCGGCATGATCTACGGGCTCAAGCCCGGCGCCCGCACCATCCTGC
The DNA here is from genome assembly GCA_963731915.1 of uncultured Alphaproteobacteria bacterium. GTDB lineage: Bacteria > Pseudomonadota > Alphaproteobacteria > Rhizobiales > Xanthobacteraceae > Bradyrhizobium. The sequence continues at coordinate 71,259 of CAVSXQ010000041.1, read as the reverse complement.
CGGGCCCGCTCTATCACTCCGCGCCGAATTCGTTCGGCCTGCGCGCCGGCCGCCTCGGCGGCCTGCTGGCGCTGATGCCGCGGTTCGATGCGGAAGAATTCTTGCACCTGATCGAGCACGAGAAGATCGACACCATCTTCATGGTGCCGACCATGTTCATCCGCCTGATGAAGCTGCCGGAAGCGGTGCGCAAAAAATACGACATGTCCTCGCTGCGCCATATCATCCATGCCGCCGCGCCTTGCCCGGCCGACGTCAAGCGCGCCATGATCGAATGGTGGGGGCCGGTGATCTACGAATTCTACGGCTCGACCGAGTCAGGCGCGGTGACCTTTGCGACATCGGAAGACGCGCTGAAAAAGCCGGGCACGGTCGGCAAAATTTCGCCGGGCGCGGAGCTGCGCTTCATCGGCGACGACGGGCGCGTGCTGCCGCCGGGCGAGATCGGCGAGATCTATTCGCGCATATCAGGCAATCCGGATTTCACCTATCACAACAAGCCGGAAAAGCGCACCGAGATCGACCGCGAGGGATTCATCACCTCGGGCGACGTCGGCTATATCGACGAAGACGGCTATGTCTTCATCTGCGACCGCAAGCGCGACATGGTGATCTCGGGCGGCGTCAACATCTATCCCGCCGAGATCGAGGCGGCGCTGCATGCGGTGCCCGGCGTGCATGATTGCGCGGTGTTCGGCATTCCCGACACCGAAGTTCGGCGAGGCCCTGATGGCGGTGGTGGAGCCGCAGCCCGGCGTGACGCTCGACATCGCCGACATCCGCAAGCGGCTGAAAACCTCGCTCGCCGACTACAAGGTGCCGAAGCACGTCGAAATCCAGAAAAACCTGCCGCGCGAGGATTCCGGAAAAATCTTCAAGCGCCGGCTGCGCGATCCCTACTGGGAGCGGGCGGGGCGGAGGATTTAGCCGCGTCGCGCCCGGCGTTGACGCCGCATGGCCCGATGACGCACGCGCTGTCGCGCGTCGCGAACCGTGCGACCCGTGGCTCCATCCTTCGAGCCGCGAGGCCACGGCGTATGGGCCCCGCTCTCGCGGATGACGGCGGCAACCGGATGCACCGCCTCCATCTTTATCTTGCACTGCGGCAAAAAACTTGCACACTCCAACTGCCGGGCAGCCTCTGGAGTAGCCAGCCTATGTCTCCCCAGACCGTGCCTTCCGAGACCGAAGTCCGCGCCAACCGCGTCGAGGATGCGCAGGCAGACGCCCGGCTGCGGGAAGAGATCCGACTGCTCGGACGCATCCTGGGCGACACCGTGCGCGACCAGGAGGGCGCCGACGTGTTCGACCTGGTCGAGCGCATCCGGCAGACCTCGATCCGGTTCCACCGCGACGACGACAAGCCGGCGCGGCGCGAGCTGGAGTTGATCCTCGACAGCATGTCGATCAGCCAGACCCTGCGGATCGTGCGCGCCTTCAGCTATTTTTCGCACCTCGCCAACATCGCCGAGGACCAGAACAACATCCGCCAGATGCGGGCGCGAGGGCCGGGCGGGACGCCGCGCCCGAGCCTCTTGACCCAGACGCTGGCGCATGCGCGCACGGCCGGGATCAGCGCCGCCGATCTGCGCCGGTTCTTCGCAACCGCCCAGGTCAGTCCGGTGCTGACAGCGCATCCCACCGAAGTCCGCCGCAAGAGCACGATCGACCGCGAGATGGAGATCGCCGCGCTGCTCGACCGCCGCGAACGGGTTCAACTCACGCCCGAGGAGGCTGAGGCGGGCGACGAGCAGTTGCGCCGCGCCGTGTTGACGCTGTGGAAGACCAATCTGTTGCGCCGGACCAAGCTGACGGTGCTCGACGAAGTCGCCAACGGCCTTTCCTTCTACGACTACACCTTCCTGCATGAGGTGCCGCGGCTGCATTGCGCGTTGGAAGACCGGCTGAACGAGGGCGATGGCGCCGGGCGGGACGAATTGGCCTCGTTCCTGAAGATGGGAAGCTGGATCGGCGGCGACCGCGACGGCAACCCGTTCGTGACGGCAGACGTAATGCGCGGCACGCTGAAACTGCAATCGAGCCGGGTGCTGCGCTTCTATCTGGAGGAACTGCACGTTCTCGGTTCCGAATTGTCGCTGGCGGCGCATCTGGCCGATGTGTCCAAGGATTTGCGCGGGCTCGCCGAGCGCTCGCCCGACAAGTCGGAGCATCGCAGCGGCGAGCCGTATCGCCTGGCGGTATCCGGCATCTATGCGCGGCTTACCGCGACCGCCGAGAGGCTGGATGTGGAAACCACACGGCGTGCGGTCGGCGAAGCCGCGCCTTACGCCGATGTCGCGGAGTTCAAGGCCGATCTCGACATCCTCTACCGCTCGCTGATCTCGAACAATTCCGGCGTGATCGCGCGCGGACGGCTGCGGCTGTTGCGCCGCGCTGTGGATTGTTTCGGATTCCACCTCGCAAGCCTCGACATCAGGCAAAACTCCGCCGTGCACGAGCGCACGGTCGCCGAACTGGTCGACGCGGCCATGCCCGGCATGTCCTATCTGTCGCTGAACGAGGAGGCGCGGGTGGCGCTGCTCAGCAAGGAGCTGAGCAACGCGCGGCCGCTGACATCGTCGTTCGTGAAATACAGCGAGGAAACCGTCGGCGAACTCGCGCTGTTCCATGCCGCTGCCGACGCGCATGCGCGCTACGGCGCGGCCGCGATCCCCCAATGCATCATCTCCATGTGCAAGGGGATGTCCGACATGCTGGAGGTGGCGCTGCTTTTGAAGGAGGCGGGCCTCGTCCACCCCTCCGGCCGCTGCGCCATCAACATCGTGCCGCTGTTCGAAACCATCGAGGATCTGCAGGCTTCCAGCGGCATCATGGACCGCATGCTGTCGCTGCACGACTACCGCAAGCTGGTCGACAGCTGCGGTTCGCTGCAGGAAGTGATGCTCGGCTATTCCGACAGCAACAAGGACGGCGGCTTCGTCACCTCGGGCTGGGAGCTCTACAAGGCCGAGATCGATCTGGTCGAAGTGTTCGAACGCCATCATGTGCGCCTGCGGCTGTTTCATGGCCGCGGCGGCTCGGTCGGCCGCGGCGGCGGCCCGAGCTACGAGGCCATCATCGCGCAGCCCGGCGGCGCGGTGAACGGCCAGATCAGGATCACCGAGCAGGGTGAAATCATCTCCAGCAAATATTCCAACGCCGAAGTCGGCCGCAACAATCTGGAAATTCTGGCCGCGGCGACGCTGGAGGCGAGCCTGCTGCAGCCCAAGCACAGCGCGCCGCAGCCGGAATATCTGCGGACGATGGAAGAATTGTCGGCGCTGGCCTTCAAGGCCTATCGCGGGCTGGTCTACGAGACCGAGGGCTTTGCCGAGTATTTCTGGGGCTCCACCGTCATCAACGAAATCGCGACGCTCAACATCGGCAGCCGTCCGGCTTCACGCAAGAAGACCCGCGAGATCGAGGATCTTCGCGCTATCCCATGGGTATTCAGTTGGGCGCAATGCCGGCTGATGCTGCCGGGCTGGTACGGTTTTGCCAGTGCGGTCGAGGCCTGGATCGCAAAGCATCCCGACCAGGGCATGCCTTTCCTGCAGGAGCTCTATCGCGACTGGCCGTTCTTCCGCATGCTGCTGTCGAACATGGACATGGTGCTGGCCAAGAGCTCGATCGCCATCGCCTCGCGCTATGCCGAACTGGTGCCCGATGTCGCGTTGCGCGAGAAGATTTTTGAGCGCATCCGGCGCGAATGGCACAGCTGCATCGACCTGCTGCTGCAGATCATGGGGCAGGAGCGCCTGCTGCAGGGCAACCCGCTGCTGGAGCGCTCGATCCGCAACCGCTTTCCCTATCTCGATCCGCTCAACCATGTGCAGGTGGAGCTGTTGAAGGAACACCGCGCGCAAAACCCCGACGAGCAGGTGCTGCGCGGCATTCAGATCACGATCAACGGCATTTCGGCGGGGTTGAGGAATAGCGGGTGAGTGGCGTCGCCTGCGAAAGCCGGGACCCGTATACTCCGCGGCAGTCGTTGTCTGGGCGATGTGGCAGACACCTTGATCTAACAACATCGCCCTGTGGTTATGGGTCCGGCTCGCGCTTCGCTCGCCGGGACGACGGATGTCTGAGCAGTCACGGCTTCATGGCGCCCTGCACACTGGTGTAGACGGCATAGAGCGATGACGAGCCGCAGATATACAATCTGTTGCGCTGCTGGCCGCCGAAGCACAAATTGGCGACCGTTTCCGGGATGTGGATCTTGCCGAGCAGATCGCCGTCCGGCATGTAGCAGCGCACGCCGTCCTCGTTCGGATCGCCCCAGCCCACGGAGCACCACAGACGCCCGGCGGTGTCGCAGCGCAGCCCGTCGGTAATGCTGGGCTTTGGCATATCCGCAAAGACTTTGCTGTTCGAAAGTTTGCCGGCCGCGAGGTCCACGTCGAACACGCGAATATGCGACGGGTTGTCCGGCCCGTCGGTGAAACCGGTGTCGCAGATATAAAGTTTCTTCTCGTCGGGCGAGAAGCAAAGGCCGTTGGGCTGCACGAAATCATCGACGACCATCTTGATGTCACCGGATTTCGGATCCACCCGGTAGACGTTTTTCTTGTCCTGCTCGGCATCGGCCTTGATGCCCTCGTAAAAGCCGCCGATACCGTAGGCTGGGTCGCAGAACCAGATCGAACCGTCGGCCGCGACGACCGCATCGTTCGGCGAGTTGAGCTTCTTGCCGTTGTACTTGTCGGCGATGATGGTGATCGAGCCGTCGAGTTCGGTCCGGGTGACCCGCCGGCCGGAATGTTCGCACGTGATCAGGCGTCCTTCGCGATCGATGGTGTTGCCGTTCGAGTTCATCGACGGCTGGCGGTAGACGCTGACGTGACCGTCATCCTCCGAGAATCGCATGATGCGGTTGTTGGGAATGTCAGCTGAACAGCACGTAGCGTCCTGCCGGGAAGTAGACCGGGCCCTCGGCCCAGCGGAACCCGGTCGCGACGCGCTCGACCGCCATGGTGCCGGCGAAGGCCGGAAAGCCCGTCGGCCCGAACGAGACCTTTGGCTTTCTTGAGCGACTCCAGACGTGCATCCGGATAGCGGGCCCCCGGAAGCGGACCCAGCGGCAGCGGCGTTTGCAGGGTGGGCGCACCCGTTTGGCCCAATGGCGCGACGCTCGCCGCAGAGGCCGCTTTCACCGTCACTGCCGACGCGGCAAGCGCGGCTGCGCCTGTCAGCATCCTGCGGCGGTCGAGACCGCCGCCCTTGTTTTCGGGATCGGGAAAGGTCAGTGGACTTGTCATGATTTCCTCCCACGTTTTTTGTTGGGAGGAAACCATCGGTGCGTAATCGGGCATAAAGCGGGCGACAACCGGAGATGGTCGTGCCGCACCCGAAGGGTAGGTATGCGTCGTGGCGAAGCGTGCTAGATCGGATCCCAGGGAAAAATATCCGCCGAGCGGTCGAGCTTGTAGAACGAACCCTTCAGCGCCGGCATGCCGTGCTCGGCAATGCTCTGCGGCGTCCAGCCTTCGCTGCGCTGTACCGAACGCAGCGGGCGGTTCTGGCTGAACAGGAAAATCTCGTTCATGCGCACGCCGAAGATTTGCCCCGTCACGTCCTTGGCGAGATCGCTGAGCAGATAGGCGCACATCGGCGCGATCTTTTCCGGGCCCATCTGCTTGATCTTCTCGACCCGCGCCTTCTCGGCCTCGGTCTCGGTCGGGATGGTGCCGATCATGCGGGTCCAGGCGAATGGCGAGACGCAGTTCGAGCGGACGTTGAAGCGGCCCATGTCGAGCGCGATCGACTTCGACAGGCCGACGATGCCGAGCTTGGCGGCCGCGTAGTTGGCCTGGCCGAAATTGCCGATCAGGCCCGAGGTCGAGGTGAAGTGCACAAAGGAGCCGCTCTCCTGTTCGCGGAACAGCCGCGCCGCGGCGTGGCTGACGTAGAACGAGCCCATCAAATGCACCTTGATGACGGCCTCGAAAGCTTCAACGCTCATCTTGTGGAAGATCATGTCGCGCAAAATGCCGGCATTGTTGACGACGCCGTCGAGCCGGCCGAAATGATCGGTCGCCGTCTTGACGATCTTGCTGGCGGGGATTGCTTCCGCCACCGACTCGAAGTTGGGCACCGCCGTGCCGCCGCGCTTCTTGATTTCCGCGACCACTTCCTCGGCCGGTGCGGCGCTGTTGCCCGCGCCGTCGGCGGCGCCGCCGGGATCGTTGACCACGACCTTGGCGCCTTCGGCGGCGCAAAGCAGCGCGATCTCGCGGCCGATGCCGCGGCCCGCGCCGGTGACGATGATGACTTTATCCTGCAGTGATTTGGCCATGGGTGCTCCTATGTCTTTCAATGATCGTCATTCCGGGGCGGAGCGCAGCGACGAGCCCGGAATCCATAACCACGATCGGGAGTATGGATTCCGGGCCTGCGCCAAGCGGCGCATCCCGGAATGACGAAGGGGCTTACTTCTCGTTCGTAAAAATGATCGTGCCACTCGCCGCGAACATGCCGCCGACGCCGTGGCACACGGATATTTTGGCGTCCTTGACCTGTGCCGGCGCGATGCCGCGCATCTGCCGCACGCTCTCCTGCAGCGCGTACATGCCGTACATGCCGGAATGCATGTAGCTGAGGCCGCCGCCATTGGTGTTGAGCGGCAGTTTGCCGCCGGGCCTTGTATGGCCGTCGGCGATGAACTTGCCGGTCTCTTCATGCGGCATGAAGCCGAGATCGCCGAGGCCATAAAGCGGCAGATGGGCGAAGGCGTCGTAGATCATGAGATGATCGACATCGCCATGCTTGATGCCGGCCTCCTTGAAGGCGAGGGGACCGGCTGTCTTGAAGGCGCGCGATGAATTGAACGTCTTCATCTGGCTGACCATCGGCGTTTCCACGCTCTCGCCGGTGCCGAGGATATAGACCGGCTTTCTCGGAAAGTCTTTTGCACGATCAGCCGAGGTGAGGATCAGCGCGCCGCCGCCGTCGGTAACGAGACAGCATTGCAGGATGCGGAACGGGTAGGCGATCATCCGCGAGTTCAGGACGTCCTCGACTGTGATCGGCGCCTTCATGGTAGCGCGCGGATTTTTTGCGGCCCATTCGCGCTGCACCACCGCGACCATGGCGATCTGCTCATGGGTGATGCCGTGCGTCTTCATGTAGCGCAGCACGGGGATCGGGAACATGCTCGGCGGTCCGTACACGCCGAACGGCGATTCGAACTGGCCGTTGAGGCTGTCCGGCGGCGTCGAGCGCGGCAGCTTGCCGATCATCGACTTGCCGCTCTCGGCATGCGTGATCAGCACGGTCTTGCACAGGCCGGCCTCGATCGCCGCCGCGGCATGGCGGACATGCAGCATGAACGAGCAGCCGCCGACCGAGGTGCCATCGACCCAGGTCGGCGTGATGCCGAGATAATGCGCGACCTGCTGCGGGCTTTCGACCGCGGTGGCAAAGCCGTCGATGTCGGACAGCTTTAGTCCGGCATCGGCGATCGCATTCAGCGCCGCATCCGCGTGCAACTGGATCTGCGACATGTTCGGGATGACGCCGAGTTCGGTGGTCTCGGCCGCGCCGACGACGGCAACTGCGTTTCTGCGCATCTGCTTAACCCTTCGCCGGACGGAACAGAGGAAGGGTGATCTTGTCGTCGAGCTTTTCGAACGCGACCTCCAGCTTCATGTCGAGCTCGAGCGCTTCCGGCGTCTGCGGGCAATCGATGATGTTGCTCATCATGCGCGGGCCTTCGTCGAGCTCGACCACCGCGATGGCGTAAGGCGGCGTGAAGCCCGGCGCGGCGGGGCGGTGGTTGATGACGTAGCTGTAAAGCGTGCCCTTGCCGCTGGCCTTGAACACGCTGACCTTGCGCGAGGCGCAGGACGGGCAGAACGGGCGCGGCGGGAAATAGACATTGGAGCAGGCGTCGCAGCGCTGCAGGCGCAGTTCGCCGGCTTGCGTGCCATCCCAAAAGTGCTGGGTTTCCGGCGTTGGTTTTGGTTTCGCGCGCGCTGGCTCCGCCATACCTGAAATCCTCCCTGAATTCGATGCTTGTTGCGATCTTGATGCGCTATCGACTATCCGCCGTCAACGCCACCGGGGCTGCCGCATAGCCGCATTCCCGGGAAGCCAGAGCGCTTGTATGCCAGCGATGTCCCGCGTTAGGGTGCGCCGCCTTTGCAAGGCGGGACCAGCCACAAAACGGGACAATCATGCCGAACAAGACGCTTGCTGCGCTCGCCGACGATCTCGCCAATGGCCGCACCAGCGCCCGAAAGCTGGTCGAAGAATGTCTCGCCAGGATTGCCGATCCCGCCGGCGAGGGCCAGCGCGCCTTCATTCATGTCGACAGGCAGGCCGCGCTTGAAGCCGCCGATGCGATGGATGCGCTTCGCAAGGCGAATGCGGCGCCGTCGCCGTTTGCCGGCATTCCCGTCTCGGTAAAGGATCTCTTCGACATCAGGGGGCAGGTGACCCGCGCCGGTTCGCGCGCGCTGGAAGATTCCGCGCCGGCGGAGGCCGATGCGCCCGTGGTGGCGCGGCTGCGCCGGGCCGGCTTCATCGTGATCGGCCGCACCAACATGACCGAGTTCGCCTATTCCGGCATCGGCATCAATCCGCATTACGGCACGCCGAAGGGCGCCTGGAACCGCAGCGTCGGACACGTGCCCGGCGGCTCGTCGTCGGGCGCGGCCGTATCGATCGCCGACGGCATGGCCTATGGCGCGCTCGGCACCGACACCGGCGGCTCCTGCCGGATTCCGGCGGCCTATAACGGCATCGTTGGCTACAAGCCGACGCAGCGCCGGGTGCCGCTCGATGGCGGCGTGCCGCTGTCATTCTCGCTCGACAGTTTTGGGCCGCTGGCGAATTCCACCGAATGCTGCGCGATCCTCGATGCCGTGCTCGCCGATGAACCGGTCACGCCGCTGCGGCCGCGCCCGATCAAGGGCATGCGGCTGGCGGTGCCGACGACGGTCGCGCTGGATGATCTGGATGAGGCGGTCGCAAAGACCTTCGAGCGGACGCTGCAGGCGCTCTCAAAGGCGGGCGCGCTGATCGAGCGTATCGAGGCGCCGGAATTGCTGGACGTCGGCGTCATGAATTCGAAGGGTGGATTTTCCGCCGCAGAAAGTTTTGCCTGGCACCGTTTCCTGATCACCAGCAAGGGCAATGTCTACGACCCGCGTGTAGCGACGCGCATCATGCGCGGCGAAGCCATCAGCGGCGCCGAATATATCGACCTGCTCAACGCGCGTAAGTCGCTGATCGAGCGCATCGCGATCCGTCTTGCGCCGTATGACGCGCTGGTCATGCCGACCACGGCGAACACGCCGCCGCGCATCGCCGATCTCGCCGACGACAAGGCGTTCACCACGCAAAACCTGCGCTCTTTGCGCAACTGCGTGCTGATCAACATGATCGACGGCTGCGCCATCTCGCTGCCGGCGCATCGCGAGGGCGAGGTGCCGGTTGGCTTCATGCTGGCCGCGACCGGCGGCTCCGATCGCCGTATCTTCGAACTTGCCGCCGGAATGGAGGGCACTATTCGTGTATGACCTGACCTTCACCGTGATGGACAACGGCGCGCCGACGCCGCTGACGCTGTCGATCGACCAGGCCGTCATCGCCGGCTGGACCGGCCGCGATCCGGTGGCGCGCGACAAGCATATCGCCGAATTGGAAGCGATCGGCATCGCGCGTCCGGCGACGACGCCGATCTTTTACCGCTGCTCGGCGCGGCGGCTGAACACCGCAGACGTCATCGAAGTCTGCGGTGGCGATTCCTCCGGCGAGGTGGAGTTCGTGGTGATCGGCTGGCAGGGCCGCATCTTTGTCGGTCTCGGCTCCGACCACACCGACCGCAAGGTCGAAGCCTACAGCGTCACGGTGTCGAAACAGATGTGCGACAAGCCGATGGCGCCGGAATTGTGGGAGCTCGAAGACGTCATCGGTCACTGGGACAAAATGATCCTGCGCTCCTGGGCCTGGATCGACGGCGCGCGCGTGCTCTACCAGGAAGGCACGCTGGATGCGATGTTGCCCGTGAAGGAACTGATCGAGCGCGGCTTTGGCGCGGCGGGATTTCCCGACGGCTGCGCCATGTTCGGCGGCACCTTCGCCGCCAAGGGCGGCATCCGCCCGGCCAGCCGGTTCGAATATGAGCTGGAAGACCCCGTGCTGAAGCGCAAGCTCAACCACGCCTATGACGTGATCGTGCTGCCGGTGCGGGGGTAATCGTCGTCCCGGCGAACGCCGGGACCCATACTCCGCGGCCCATCGATCTGAAAAAGCTGTTCGACGGCTTTCGAGCAACAACTCCAGCCGGTGGTTATGGGTCCCCTGGGTTCACAAACGAAGTGCAACACTTCCGGTTGGAGGTGTTGCCATGGGGCGGAGTTACGATCAGCTTTCCCTGGACGACCGATGCGAGATTGCCCGGCTTTCGGCCAATGGCAGCTCGGTCCGGCAAATCGCGGCAGCTCTGGATCGCTCGCCATCAACGATCTCTCGGGAGCTGAAGCGCAATAGTGGGGCTCAGGTCGGATACCGGTCCAGTTACGCCAACCAGCAGACCCGCGCCCGGCGCTGGAAGGGCTCGCGCCTGGAGCGAGATGAGAGCTTGCGAGCCGCTGTCATTGAGCGGCTCGCAAGCGGATGGTCGCCCGAGCAGATCGCTGGCCGGCTCGAACGCGAACAGGGTCGCAAGGTGATCTCCTACGAGACCATCTACCGCTTCATCTACGCGCAGCTCTCCCGCACCAGGGACTACCGCTGGCGGCGCTACCTGCCGCGCGGCAAGAGCAAGCGCGGCTGCCGCGGCAGGAAGGGCGGCAGCCCGGCAAGCTTCATTGAAGGCCGTGTTTCCTTGGCAAATCGACCCCTCGAGGCCGCCGACCGATCGACCTGCGGCCACTGGGAGGCCGACCTGATGATGTTCACAAAATACGGTCAGGCCATCCTGACCGTGCATGAGCGCAAATCCCGCCTGCTGCTGGCGATCAGGCTCTCCAGCAAGGCCGCCAACGGCGTCGCCCGTCATCTGGTCAATCTGTTTGGCGCCATGCCGCCGCCGCTGCGCCAGACCGTCACCTTCGACAACGGCACCGAGTTTGCCCGCCATCTCGCGCTCCACGATCTGAAGATCGAAACATTCTTCTGCGATCCCTACGCTCCTTGGCAGAAGGGCGGCATCGAGAACGCCATCGGCCGGATGCGCCGCTTCATCCCCCGCAAGACCGACTTGGCCACACTCTCAAACAGCCGCTTCCGCAACCTCGTGGCCGCCTACAACAACACCCCACGCAAGTGCCTTGACTTCAGGACCCCAGCCGAGTCCTTTGCCCAACTGTTGCACTTCGAGTGTGAATCCACCTCCCGGCTTTCGCCGGGACGACAGCGGAGAGATTTCGGAAATCGGGTGGTTGGAACCGGCAGTGTCTGCAAGACTACTGCACATGAAAGCAAACGCGAAAATCGCCCAGACCGCTCCTCCAACCGCCATCGCCGCCCGCGTCGATGCCATCGACTGGGTGCAGGCCACGACTGATCTGGACGCACAGGGTTGCGCCCTCCTGAAGGGTCTGCTGTCGCCGGATGAATGCCGCGCGATGGCCGCGCTCTATCCCGACGACAAGAATTTTCGCAGCCGCGTCGTGATGGGCCGCCACGGCTTTGGCCGCGGCGAGTACAAGTATTTTTCCTATCCGCTGCCCGACCTGATCGCGGAATTGCGGCCGGCGCTGTACGCGCAGCTCTATGGCATCGCCAATCGCTGGAACGAGACGATGGGGATCGATATCGGCTATCCGGATCGCCACGAAGATTTCCTGAAGCGATGCCACGCCGCGGGGCAGACCCGCCCGACGCCGCTGCTGCTGCAATACGAGGCCGGCGACTACAACTGCCTGCATCAGGATCTCTATGGCGAGCACGTGTTTCCGATCCAGGTCGCGATCCTGTTGTCGGAACCGGGCAGGGATTTCACCGGCGGCGAATTCGTGCTGACCGAACAGCGCCCGCGCATGCAGTCGCGCGCGGAAGTGGTCGCGCTGGGGCAGGGCGATGCGGTCGCCTTCGCTGTGCATCATCGGCCGGTGCAGGGGACACGCGGGTTCTATCGCGTTAATCTGCGCCATGGTGTCAGCCGGCTGCGCTCCGGCCATCGCCACACCCTCGGCGTGATCTTTCACGATGCGAAATGAGTGCTGTCAGCATTGACTGCGGATCTGTTTGAAGGCGTCGCCGATATGCCCGCCCGTCGCGCGAAGCGATGGCGGAGGGCGCCGTGCTGTTGCGCGGCTTTGCGAAGCCGCGTGAGGCCGAATTGCTCGCTGCGCTGCGCGAGATCATCGCGCAGGCGCCGTTTCGCCGCATGTTCACGCCGGGCGGCCATCAGATGTCGGTGGCGATGACCAACTGTGGCACTGCCGGATGGGTCACCGACCGCAGCGGCTATCGCTACGACGGCATCGATCCCGAGTCCGGGAAGGCCTGGCCGGCGATGCCGGCGCCGTTTCGCGAACTGGCGCGACCGCGCGGCGGAGGAGGGCGGCTTCAACGGCTTCGTGCCGGACGCCTGCCTGATCAACCGCTACGAGCCGGGCGCAAAAATGTCCCTGCACCAGGACAAGGACGAGCAGGATTTTGGCGCGCCGATCGTCTCGGTCTCGCTCGGGTTGCCGGCCGTCTTCATGTTCGGCGGCGCAAGCGCAGCGACAAGCCGAAGCCGGTTTCGGCTGGAGCATGGCGATATCGCGGTGTGGGGCGGGCCGTCGCGGCTGTTCTTCCACGGCGTCGCCCCGCTGGCGGATGGCGAACATGCCGTGCTGGGCCGCCAGCGCATCAACCTGACCTTTCGCAAGGCGCGCTGACAAAGCACTTATGCCGGCGGCCGTTTGCTACTTTGCATGGGGTTGTTTTCGATATTTTTCTTTCCCTCTCCCACAAGGGGAGAAGGAAGCCGTCTTCCCATCGACGTTTTGTCCGGTCTATGCTCTCCTCGGCCGGGGGGCCCGACATGACCACCACAGAAACGACCGCCGACCGCAGCGCCAACCGCACCGGCGTCTATATCGCCGTGCTGCAACTGGTGTTCACGCTGGGCTGGACCACTTACGTCATTTTTCTGCCAAAGCTGGCGGCAAGCGTCGGCATCGCGCCATCGGCGGTGATCCTCATCCTGATGCTGGATCAGGCGATCTTCACCATCACGGATACTGTGATGGGCGTCGCGGCCGACAAGGTCGCGCGGTTGGTCGGCAGGCTCAGCGTGTTCGTCGGTGTGCTGACCGCGATCTCCTGCGCGGCCTTCATCGCATTGCCCTTCGTCGCCGGCACCGGCCCGGGCGCGCAAGCCTGGTTCATCGCGCTGATCGTGATCTGGGTGATCACCTCGTCGGCGCTGCGTGCGCCGCCGCTGACCTTGCTCGGCAAGCATCGCGCAACGCCGGCAATCCCGTTCCTGTCGGCGCTCGCCATGCTCGGCTATGGCCTTGCGGGTGCGGTATCGCCCTATCTCGGCGTGCTTCTGCGCAATGAAGACCCGCGGTTGCCCTTCGTCGTCTCCGGGGTGGTGCTGCTGGTGACGACGCTGGCGCTGTCCAAGGTGGAGAAGGGCATCGTGGCGGATCCCGCCGCAAAGCCTGCCGTGCCTGCGAAACCGCTGAGCGCCGTGCCGATCTTCTTCATCGCCTCGATGGTCATTCTCTCGCTTGGCTACCAGCTGCATTTTGCGATCAACAGCGCGCCGCTCTATCGGCGCTTCGCGGAGCCGGCCGACCTGCAATGGCTGATCCCGGTGTTCTGGATCGGCTTCAACATCGCGATGTTCCCGGCGAGCGTCATCGTCAAGCATCGCGGAGGGCTGATCGTGATGGGCGCCGCCGGTCTGCTCGGCGCGCTTGCCGTGTTGGGCGCCGAACTGGCGGGCAATCTCCACATGCTCATCGCCGCGCAATTTTTGGCAGGCGCCGCCTGGGGCTGCATGCTGATGAGTGCGGTGTCTGCAGCGCTCGCGATCGGGGAGACCGGCGCCGAGGGCAAGGTGGTCGGCCTCGTATTCTCCGCGCTGGCGCTCGCCACCTTTGCGCGGATGGCGGCAGTCGCAGGCGGCCTGCAAAAGCTGCCGGAATATGCCCCGCTGCTGCAGTGGGCACCGGTGGCGTGCTGGGCGGTTGCCGGCGCGGGCCTGCTGGCGATCGTTGCGTCGCGGGTGCAGGCGAGCGCGGAGGCGGGCGGGTCTAGGGCTTCGGCGGATGGATGAACGCCCAGGGGCTGACCTCGGAATCCGTCGGCACCTCCACCGCAATGACGTAAGGCCCGCCGTCGGCAAGCGCCTTCTCCAGCGCAGGCCGGAAATGATCCGGCGAGGTTACGCGCGCGGCGCCGACACCGAATGATTTCAGCCAGCTTCACAAAATCCGGATTGACGAGGTCGGACGCCACCACGCGGCCGTCAAAACGCTCGCGCTGGTCGCGCCGCACATTGCCGTAGGCGTTGTTGTTGAACACCAGCGTCACCACGCCGATGCGGAATTGCACGGCGGTCGCGAGTTCCTGCACGCCGAACATGAAACCGCCGTCGCCGGTGATCGCCACCACCGGCCGGTCCGGATACGCGACCTTGGCGCCGAGCGCGGTCGGAAATCCCGAGCCGAGCGTGCCCTGATAGCCCGAGGTGATGAAGGTCCGCGGCTCATAGATCGGAAAGCCGTACCAGGAGGCAAAGCCGACCTGCGACAGCTCGTCGGTGACGATGGCGTTGTGCGGCAGCACCTCGCGCAGGATCTTCAGATAAGCCATCTGCGGCTGGACTTTTTGGATTTCCTGCTGCGCCGCCGCAGTTGCCTCGCGGATGGTGGCGCGGCGGCCCGCCGTTTTGCTGTAGCCGGCTTTCTTCACCGCCGCGACCAGTTCAGCGGTGCCGGCCTTGGCGTCGGCAATGACCGCGACGTTGGGCGTGTAGCGGCGCATCTCGACAGGATCGATGTCGATGCGAACGGATTTCAGTCCATCCGGCTGATAGGGCCAGCGCGACATCGTCGGCAATTCCAGCCGCGTGCCGATGCCGATCATCAGATCGGTTTTCGGCCACAGCCTGTAGGCCGCCGCCATGGTGAGCCCGAGCTCATGCGCATTGGAAACGATGCCGCGGCCGCTGCGGAAGGCGACGACCGGCGCGTCGATCATTTCGGCGAGTTCCAGGATTTCATCGCCGGGCGTGGATCGCGCCGCTGCCGACGAAGATCATCGGGGTCTTGCTGCCGGCAATCAGCGCGGCCGCCGCCTTGATGCGATCGGGATCGGGTTTTGGCGCCGGGAACGGATCGAACACCGTTGCGGGACCTACTTCGGCGCGCTGGGTGAACACATCCCAGGGCATTTCAAGCGACACCGGCCCGCGGCGGCCCGACAGCATTTCCTGGAAGGCGCGCGACACCATCGCGGGCGCGATATCAGGGTATTCGATACGGTCGGCCCATTTCACGAACGTGCGCAGCGTCGCCAGCTGATCCGGCATCTCGTGCAGATGTCCGCGGCCTTTGCCCAGAAACTGCGTCGGCACCTGACCGGTCAGGCACAGCACCGGCTCGTTCGACCCGAATGCGGTGAGTAGCGCTGCGCCCGCATTGAGCACGCCGGGGCCGGGCACCACGCTGAACACGCCAGGTTTTCCGCTCGCGCGCGCATAGCCATAGGCCATGTAGCCGCAGGCCTGCTCATGCCGCGCGCCGATCACTTTCAACTGCGCCTGATGGAAGGCGTCGAACAGGCCGTAGATTTGCGCGCCGGGCAGGCCGAACACGGTGTCGACGCCATGCGCCACAAGGCCGTTGACGATGGCTTCGCCGCCGGAAGTCAGACTCATGCTACTTTCCCATCACTGATGATGCTTCGTCGACGACGCCGTTGCGCAAGATCCCGACGCCTTCGGCCTCGACCTCGATGACGTCGCCGGGCTTGAGATAGCGCGGCGGATCGAACCGCGCGCCGGCGCCGGTCGGCGTGCCCGTGACGATGACGTCGCCGGGCACCAGCGTGGTGAAGGTCGAGATGTAGTTGAGCAGGTAGCGGAAGCCGAAAATCAGCCGGCCGGTCCGGTCATCCTGCCGCGTCTCGCCGTTGACGCGCGTGGTCAGGCGAATGTCGGCAATCTGGGCATGATCGGTGTAGGGCACCAGCCACGGCCCGAGGCTGCCGGTGGAATCGAAATTCTTGCCCTGCGTGACGTTGAATTTGGCGTGGCGCACCCAGTCGCGCAGCGTGCCTTCGTTGCACAGCGTGATGGCTGCGATGTGATCGAGCGCCGCGCTCTCCTGGATGTGCCGGCCGGCCTTGCCGATCACGATGACGAGCTCGCCCTCATAGTCGAGCTGGCTTGACGCCCGCGGCCGCACCAGCGGCGTGTTGTGCCCGACAAAGGAACGTGGCGTGCGCATGAACATGCTGGGATATTTTGGCGCGTCCTGGCCGTCCTTGTACTCGGCGTTGCGGTCCGGATAGTTGACGCCGATGCAGATGATCTTTTCCGGCGAGGGGATCGGCGTCAGCCATGCGATCGCATCCAGCGCATGGTCCGGCGAATGTCTTGCGCCTTCTTCTGCCAATTTCATCAAGGCGCCGGCCTCGATCGCCTCGCGCAAGGTCGGATAGTCGAAGCGCGCGGAGAGATCGACGATGCCGCGATCGGTCACCGCGCCATATTTGGCGATGCCGTTGACGGAGTAGGTAGCGAGGCGAGGTGAGGTCATGGCTCAGTCCGCGACCAGGACTTGTGCGACAAACTCCGGCTCGCGCACGGTCTGTCCTGCAAACGGCGAGCCCTCCTCGAACCAGGAACGCGGCGCCGGCGCGCCCCACAGCGTCTGGCGGCGCGGATCCCGCAGCGACCAGCGCAACGGTTCATGGTCGTGATCCCCGGTGAAATAATCGCTGGTGTAGAGCTCCATCCGATGGCCGTCGGGGTCGCGGATGTAGAGGAAGAACGCATTCGAGATGCCGTGGCGGCCGGGGCCGCGCTCGATGTTCTTCAGAAATCCGCTGGAAGCCATCACGTCGCAGAGATGCAAAATGTTCATCGCGGTCGGCACCCAATAGGCAAAGTGGTGCAGGCGAGGGCCCTTGCCGTTGGTGATGGCGAAATCGTGGACATTGCCCTTGCGATGCAGCCAGGCCGCGGCAATGCGACCGTTCGGTCCGTCTTCCTCGGCATACTCGGTGAGCCGGAAACCCAGCCGCGCATAGAAATCGACGGTGCCCTGGACCTCGGCGGCGAACACGTTGAAGTGGTCGAGCCGCTGCGGGTGGCAACCCTTGTAGAGATCGTAGCGCCGCAACAGATGCGGCCGCTTGTCCATCGTGGCGTAGAGTTCGATCTGGTAGCCGAAGGGATCGGTGAACTGCAGCGTGCGGCCCTGGAACGGCTGCTCGGTGAAGGCATAGGTGATGCCGTTCTCGGACAGGAAGGCGGCCGCCTTGTCGAGATCGCCGTCATTGCCGACCTTGAACCCCAGCCGGTTGCAGGCGGCGACTGGCGCCTTGCGCAGCACCAGCGAGTGATGCTGATGCTCCTCGCTGCCGCGCAGATAAACCGCCTTGTCGTCGCGATCCTCGACATGGAGGCCGACGGTGTTTTGGTAGAAATCGCTGCTCGCCTTCAAGTCGGTCACGTCGAGCACGGCGTGACTGGAGCGGATGATGTTGAACGGCGGATCGAAGATGTGTTTTGGAACGGGCATTGTTTCCTCGGTCTATTCTGTCATTCCGGGATACGCCGCAAGCGCGGCGAGCGCGATGCGCATCTGAGAATCCATACTCACGATGGTGGCTATGCATAGCTCGCTTCGCCCCCCGGAATGATGGCGTTTACATTCCCAGTTTCTGAATCTTGTGCGTCCCGCGCGCGAGCGAGACGTGTTTGGTCTCCATATAGAAGTCGAACGAATAGTCGCCGCCATCGCGGCCGATGCCCGACGATTTCATGCCGCCGAACGGCGTCGGCAGATGGCGGACGTTTTCCGAGTTGAGCCAGATCATGCCGGCTTCCAGCGCATCCGCAACGCGGAGTGCACGGCCCATGTCGCCGGTCCAGACATAGCCGGTCAGGCCATATTGCACACCGTTGGCGATCTCGATCGCATCATTCTCGTCCTTGAAGGGGATGACCGTCAGGAACGGGCCGAACACTTCTTCCTGCGCCACGCGCATCTTTGCGTGTGCGCCGGTGACGAGCGTCGGCTGTACGTAATGTCCGCCGCCGGGACCGTCATGCGGCTTGCCGCCGACGGCAATGGTGGCGCCGTCCTTCTTCGCGACCTCGAAATAGGAGCACACCTTTGCCAGGTGCCGCTCATGGATCAGCGGCCCGATTTCGGTGGCGGGATCGAGGGGGTGACCGACCCTGAGCGCCTTCACCCGCGCGGTGAGTTTTTCGATGAACTTTTCAGCGATGCCTTGCTGGACCAGCAGGCGGCTCGATGATGTGCAGCGCTCGCCATTGAGCGAGTAGATCATGAACACGACGGCATCGAGCGCGCGGTCGAGATCGGCATCGTCGAACACGATGACGGGGTTCTTGCCGCCGAGTTCGAAATGCACGCGCTTCAGCGTCCGCGCACCCTGCGCCATGATCGCCGAACCCGTGGAGCTTTCGCCGACGAAGCCGATCGCCTTGATGGCGGGATGTTCGGTCAGCGCCTTGCCCGCCTCTTCGCCGATGCCGTGCACGGTGTTGAGCACGCCGTCCGGCACGCCCGCCTGTTTCGCCAGTCTTGCCAAGAGGTCCGCCGTCACCGGCGACCATTCCGCGGGCTTGTGCACGACGGTGCAGCCGGCCGCCAGCGCCGGCGCGATCTTCCAGGTCGAGAGCATGAACGGCGTGTTCCACGGCGTGATCACGCCGACCGGGCCGATCGGCACGCGGGTCGAGATGTTCCAGTGCTCCTCGCTCGGCGTATTGAGGCCGTCGCGGGCCTCCGAGCATCTGTCAGCGAAGAAGCGAAAATTTTCCGCAGCGCGGATCGCGGCCTTGGCCATGAACCGATGGGCCTGCCCGGTGTCGATACATTCGAGCACGGCGATATCGTCGGCGCGGTCTTCGATCGCGTCCGCAATCCGATGCAGCAGTTTTTTGCGCGTCGCCGCCGCCATGTCGCGCCAGGATTTGAAAGCTTCCGCGGCAGCCTTTGCGGCGCGGTCGATATCTTCGGCATTGCCGCGCGCGACAGAGGTCAGCACAGCGCCGTCGACCGGGGACTTGGTCTCAAACGTCTGGCCGGAGATCGACGGCACGATCTGGCCGCCGATCATATGGCCGATGCCTTCGGCCTTCAGCTTGGCGAGCAGCGGCGCGGCGCGGTCCCGGTTGGCCTGAAATCCATCCTTAGGTGTCACTTTATCCATGTGCAGCCTCCACTTTCAAAGCGTCGTGGATGTTGTTGCGTTTCCAGCTTGTTTCCTTGTCGTTGATCTGCATGTCGAACGACAGCGCGAACTTGCTGTTGGCGAATACGGGATCGAGATAGGCCGACAGCGCCTTGAAGATATGTTCGCCGGCCTTCTTGCGGGTGGCGAGGTCGCGCCCCTCGCCAAGCCGCAGCACCATGTCGAGGAAGCCGAAATGAGCAGCTCCGTCGGCAATCGCGAAATGCTCGCATTTGACGGCGCGAACGCGGATGCCGCCGAGCGGAAAGATGCCGGTTTCCACCGCCGTCTTGCGGACGAGTTCGACCACCGCGCCCATGTCGACGCGCTTGTCGAGATTGGCGGAATATTCGATCGTGAAATGTGGCATGGCGGATCACTCCAGCGAATCTGATTGATAGCCTCAGGCGAAATAACAGCTCACCGAACCATAGGGTCCATAGTCAGCCTGGATCGTGTCGCCTTTGCGGGTCTCGATCGGGCGGATGAACGAACCCGCCAACACCACCTGGCCGGCTTCCAGCGCCAGTCCGTTGGGTGCGATCTTGTTGGCGAGCCAGGCGACCGCGGTTGCCGGGTGGTTGAGCACGCCGGCGGCAAGTCCGGTTTCTTCCAATTGCCCGTTGCGATAGCAGAGCGCGCCGATCCAGCGCAGATCGGCATCGAGCGGGCGGATCGGGCGGCCGCCGAGCACGATGCCGGCATTCGCGGCATTGTCGGCGATGGTGTCGTAAATCTTGCGCGTCGATTTGGTCTGTGGATCCACCCGCTCGACGCGGGTGTCGAGAATTTCCAGCGCGGGCACGACGAAATCGGTCGCATTGAGCACATCGAACATTGTGCAGCCGGGGCCCGCCAGCCGCTGCTTCATGACGAACGCGAGTTCAGCCTCGACCCGGGTGGCGATGAAGCGGTCGGTCGGCACCAGGCCGCCATCGGCAAAGAACATATCGTCGAGCAGAATGCCGGAATCCGGTTCGTCGATATTGAGCGCGCTTTGCATCGCCTTCGAGGTCAGGCCGATCTTGTGGCCCTTGACGGTGCGGCCTGCCGCGACCTTCATCTCGACCCAGGCTTTCTGAATAGCGTAGGAATCCTCGATCGTGATGCCGGGATGCTCCAGCGATATCTGCCGGATCTGCGTGCGGGTCTTTTCAGCGTGGTCGAGCCGTTCGGCGGCGCTGCGGATCTGGTCGTTGGTAAGGGGCATCGGAGACCGGAAAATAGGTGGTGCCGGCAGATGATTAACATGTTAAATGTATTCCGGCAAACTGAATCGTTGCTTGTTGCAGCGCAAACGAAACGCAGATGACGCGGAAGAAATCGCCAGAGGGTTCCGGCTCGAATTCGCAAGCCACTGCGGTGGTTAGGCGCACGCCGATGCGCGAATTCTCCCGCTCGCTGCCGATGTCGCTGCTGCGGGCTCGCGAGGCTGTGATGCGGCAATTCCGTCCCTCGCTGCGCCAGCATGGCCTGACCGAACAGCAATGGCGGATCCTTCGCGCGCTGACGGCGGTCGAGACCATCGAAGTCACCGAACTGGCGCGGGTTGCGTTCCTGCTGGGTCCGAGCCTGTCGCGTATCCTGCGCGATCTCGAGGCGCGTCAGTTGATCGAGCGCGAGGCGGCGAAGGCCGATCTGCGCCGCGGCATGGTGTCGATCTCCGCCAAGGGATTGAAGCTGATCGAAGCCGTCGCTCCGACGTCGGAGATGATCTACGCCGAAATCACCAAGCGCTACGGCGCACGCAAGCTCGCCGAATTGCAGGACATGCTGGGCGCGCTGGAAATCAGCCTTGGCGGCCTGGATGCCGCCGACGACGGCGAGGCCGGGCCGGAGGAGTAAGTACAAATTTGCATGATGCTACCGGCGCGATGCATAGCGGCTGGCAAATGATTGCGATCATCAACCGATCGATGATTGAGGCCATGGACATGCGTGCGGTTTTTCGCTCAAAGTGCCGGCCAAGCCGGTCATGAAAACCGGCGCGGGAGCAGGGGATCGCTGCGGATCGATGCAAGCGGCCCCGTACCAAGGACAGGGCAAAACTCCAGACATGGTCACGATACAAGTCAACAATCTGATCGATTTTGTCAGCGAGGTTTTTTCACACTCGGAATCCTCGCCCGACGAAGCCAGGCGCATCGCCACCTACCTCACCACGGCCAATCTGACCGGTCATGACAGCCACGGTGTGATCCGGGTGCCGGTCTATATCAGGTGGAAGAAGATGGGTTCGGTGGTTCCGAACCAGAATGCCGAGGTGATCGTCGATACGCCCTCGCTCGCCGTCGTCGACGGCAAGTTCGGCTACGGACAGACCGTGACGCCGCAAGCGGTCCGGATCGGCATCGACAAATGCAAGAAGGCCGGGCTTGCCGCCGTGGCGCTGCGCAACGCCGGCCATATCGGCCGCGTCGGCGACTGGGCGGAAATGGCGGCGGCCGAAGGCTTGGTGTCCGTGCACTTCGTCAACGCCGCCGGCTCGTTGCTGGTCGCGCCCTATGGCGGCGTCGAAAAACGGCTGTCGACCGCGCCCTATTGCGTCGGCATTCCGCGCAAGGGCCAGGATCCGATCGTGCTGGATTTCGCGACATCCGTCGTCGCCGAAGGCAAGGTGCTGGTTGCAAGCCGCGGCGGCAAGAAACTGCCGAAGGGCGCATTGGTGGACTCCGACGGAACGTTGAGCGAGGAGCCGAGCGTGCTGTACGGCCCGTACACGCCGGACGGTCCGCGCGACCACACCGCAGGCACCGGCGCGATCCGCGCCTTCGGCGAGCACAAGGGTTCCGGGCTCGCGTTCATCTGCGAATTGCTCGGCGGCGCCTTGACGGGCACCGGCGCGACTTCGGGCGACCGGCGTTTTGCCAACGGCATGCTGGCGTTCTATGTCGATCCCAAGGTGATCGACACCTCCAATTTCTTTGACGGCGAAATCTCGCGCTATGCCGACTTCATCCGCCAGACCAAGCCGATCGCCGGCGTCGATACCGTGCTGATCCCCGGCGATCCCGAGCGGAAGATGCGCGCCGAGCGTACCAAGAACGGCGTGCCGCTGCCCGACGACACCTGGGCCGCGATCGTCAACACCGCACGCGAAGTCGGCGTCAGCGAAGTCAGCATTCAGCGCGCCGCCGGTTAGGCGGCTCACGAAATCCAACCGATCGATCACAAAAGGAAACGCGATCAATGGCTACCAACAACGTCAAGAAAGTATGGGCTTCGGGCAAGGCGGTGGTGAACGCCTGGCTGGCGATCCCCTCCGGATTTTCCGCCGAGGTGATCGCGCAATGCGGTTTCGACAGCGTCACCGTCGACATGCAGCACGGCGTGCAGGACTATCTCTCGATGGTGCAATGTTTTCAGGCCATGAACGGCCATCCGGTGACGCCGATGGTCCGCGTGCCCTGGAACGAGCCCGGCATCATCGGCAAGGTGCTCGATGGCGGCGCCTATGGCGTGATCTGCCCGATGATCAACACGCCGCAGGAAGCGAAGAACCTGGTTTCCTATTCGAAGTATCCGCCCAAGGGCGTGCGCTCCAACGGCCCGATCCGTTCCGGCATGTATGGTTCGGCCGGCACCTATCAGCAGACCGCCAATGACGAGATCGTGCTGCTGCCGATGATGGAGACCAAGACCGCGATCGAGAACATGGAAGCGATCCTGGATGTCGAAGGCATCAACGGCGTCTATGTCGGCCCTTCCGACCTCGGATTCTCTTACGGGCTGGTGCCGAAGCTCGACCGCGACGAGCCGGAAATCCTCAAGATCTACGAGAAGATCGTCAAGGAGTGCGGCAAGCGCGGCCTCTATCCGGGCATCCACTGCTCCGGCGCCGAAGGCGCGGTGCGCGCCATCAACATGGGTTTCAAGCTCGTGACGCTGTCGAACGAGAGCGGCTTGATGATGACCTACGCCAAGATGCAGGTGAACCAGACCCGCAAGGATTCTGGCGGCAAGGCGTAAGGGGATACGAATAGCGAGTTGCGAACAGGCGGGTAGCGGACAGATCATTCCGCTACTCGCCGTTCGCCCAGCCAAAGGAGACTCCCATGGCCCCGCCACCCGTGATCCGCCTGCATCCCGACGATGGCGTGCTGATTGCGCGCTCGAGCCTGCCGCCGGGCATGGTGGTGGCCGATGGCGTCACCACGGCCGAGCGGATTCCGGCGGGCCACAAGGTCGCGATCAAGCCGATCGCGGTCGGCGAGCCGGTGCGCCGCTACGGCCAGATCATCGGCTTTGCCACGGTTCCGATTGCGCCGGGCCAGCATGTACACACGCAAAACTGCGGCATGGGCGATTTCGCCAAGGACTATGCTTACGGCGTCGATGTGAAGGCGGTGCCGAACTTCGATCTGCCCGCGACCTTCGAAGGCATCCGCCGTCCCGATGGCCGCGTGGCGACGCGCAATTATATCGGCATCCTCACCTCGGTGAATTGCAGCGCGCATGTCGCGGGCCTGGTCGCCGACGTGTTCAAGAAGAATCCGTTCACCGGCGACAATCCGCTGGCCGATTTTCCCAATGTCGACGGCGTGGTCGCGCTGACGCACAAGACCGGCTGCGGCATGACGCAGGACGAACCGCTGGCGCTGCTCCGCCGCACGCTCGGCGGCTTTGCGCGGCACGCGAATTTTTCCGCCGTGATCGTGCTGGGCCTCGGCTGCGAGGTGAACCAGATCGGCGGGCTGATGGAAGAGCAAAAGCTCGCCGGGCGTTTGCGTGCGATGGACATCCAGGAAGTCGGCGGCACCCGCAAGACCGTGGAGGCCGGCGTTGCCTTCGTGCGCGAGGCGCTGACGGAAGCGAACAAGGTGAAGCGCGAGCCGGTGCCGGCCAGCGAATTGACGGTGGCGCTGCAATGTGGCGGCTCCGACGGCTATTCCGGCGTCTCCGCCAATCCCGCGCTGGGCGCGGCGAGCGATCTTCTGGTGCGCCATGGCGGCACCGTGATCCTGTCGGAAACGCCGGAGACCTATGGCGCCGAACATCTGCTCACGCGCCGCGCCGTCAGCCGCGAGGTCGGCGAAAAGCTGGTCGGGCTGATGCGCTGGTGGGAGGAATACACCGAGCGCGAAGGCGCCGAGATGAACGCCAATCCGAGCCCCGGCAACAAGGCCGGCGGCCTCACCACCATTCTGGAAAAGTCGCTCGGCGCGATGGCCAAGGCCGGCAGCACCAATCTCGTCGATGTCCTCAACTACGCCGAGCCGGTGACCAAGAAAGGCTTCGTGTTCATGGACACGCCGGGCTACGACCCGGTGGCGGCGACGGGGCAGGTCGCAGGCGGCGCCAATCTCGTCTGCTTCACCACCGGCCGCGGCAGCGTGTTCGGCTGCAAGCCGGCGCCCTCCATCAAGCTTGCGACCAACACGCCGATGTTCAAGCGGATGGAAGACGACATGGACGTCAATTGCGGCACCATCCTCGACGGCGAGGAAAGCGTGCAGCAATGCGGCCAGCGCATCTTTGAGCTGATGCTGGAAACTGCTTCGGGCAGGCCAACCAAGAGCGAGGCTTTCGATTTCGGCGGCGCCGAGTTCGCGCCCTGGGTGCTGGGCGCGACGATGTGACAGCGCTGTCGCCCCTGGCGTCATGCGAGGAGCGATAGCGACGAAGCACATCCATGTTCGCGGCATTGCGGCGCTCTGGATTGCCTTCGCTAGATCACGCGGATGATCGGCGTTCGCCGGGACGACGTATCCGCTAGCCCCATAGGCACCCCGTGCCCGTTGTTAGTGCTTGATCGGGGCCCGCAGCAGTGTTCTGCTTAAAAAAGCTGCTGGAGTTATCAGCCTGTGTCGATCTACGTCGCACTACATCACGTCACGCACTACAGATACGACCGACCGATCGACCTCGGCCCTCAAACCATCCGCTTGCGTCCGGCGCCGCATACCCGCACGCCGATCCTGAGCTATTCGCTCAAGGTGACGCCTGCCAATCATTTCGTGAACTGGCAGCAGGATCCGCAAGGCAACTGGCTGGCGCGGTTCGTCTTCCCGGAGAAGGCGACCGAGCTGAAGATCGAGGTCGATTTCACCGCGCAGATGACGGTGGTCAATCCCTTTGATTTCTTCGTCGAGCCCTACGCCTTCAGTTTTCCGTTTACCTACACCAATGACCTCAAGACCGAGCTTGCGCCGTATCTGGCGACATCGGAGCAGGGGCCGCTGTTTGCCGCTTACCTGAAGGATATTCCGCGCGAGGCCGACAGCACCGTCAATTTCCTGGTCGATCTCAACGCGCAACTGCAGAAGAAAGTCAGCTACGTCATCCGCATGGAGCCGGGCATCCAGACGCCGGAGGAGACGCTGGCGAAGGGCTCCGGCTCCTGCCGCGACTCCGCGTGGCTGTTGATCCATATCTTCCGCCATCTCGGTCTCGCCGCGCGCTTCGTCTCCGGCTACCTCATTCAGCTTCGCCCCGACATCGATCCGGTCGAGGGACCGCGCGAGGTCGAAAGCGACTTCAGCGATTTGCACGCCTGGGCCGAGGTCTATCTGCCGGGCGCCGGCTGGATCGGCTTTGACGTCACCTCGGGCATGCTGACCGGGCGAGGGGCATATTCCGGTCGCGGCCACGCCGCATTACCGTTCCGCTGCACCTATCTCCGGCAGCGCGGGCGCTGCCAATGTCGAGTTCGGCTTCGAGATGAGCGTCAAGCGCATTCGCGAGGCGCCGCGGATCACGCGGCCGTTCTCCGATGAATCGTGGGACCGCCTCGATCGCTTGGGCGAGCAGGTCGATGCCGACCTCAAGACGCATGACGTGCGGCTGACGATGGGCGGCGAACCGACTTTTGTTGCCGTCGACGATCTGGAATCGCCGGAATGGAATATCGCCGCGGTCGGTCCGACCAAGCGCGCGCTCGCCGACGATCTGATCAGAAAACTGCGCACGCGTTTCGCGCCCGGCGGCTTGCTGCATTACGGGCAGGGCAAATGGTATCCCGGCGAAAGCCTGCCGCGCTGGGCGTTCGGGCTGTACTGGCGCAAGGACGGCGTGCCGATCTGGAAGAACGACGATCTGATCGCGAAGATCGAGAATCCGAACAAGGCGGCAGTCAAGGACGCCGAGCGCTTCACCAAAGGCACCGCAGCAAGACTCGGGCTCGGTTCCGACTACGTGTTGCCGGCCTATGAGGATCCCGCGCACTGGATGCAGAAGGAAGCAGCGCTTCCGGCCAATGTCGATCCGACCGATTCGAAACTGTCCGATCCGGAAGAGCGCTCGCGCATGGCGCGGGTGTTCGATCAGGGGCTGAACTCGCCAAAAGGTTTTGTGCTGCCGATCCAGCGCTGGAACAGCATCGCCAGCCGGCATCCCGGACGCTGGCGCAGCGAGCGCTGGAAGCTTCGGCGCGGCAATCTGTTTCTGGCGCCCGGCGATTCGCCGCTGGGCCTGCGGCTGCCGATCGGATCGCTCGAATACGTTCCGCCGGAAGAATATCCCTACATCGTCGAGCAGGATCCGATGGAGCCGCGCGGCGAACTGGCCGAACTCGACGGGGAGGCGCGAGCGAAAGCCGACAAGGAGAAGGGAAGGCCTGAGCCGGTGCGCACGGCGATGTCGATCGAAATCCGCGACGGCGTGCTGTGCGCCTTCATGCCGCCGGTGGAACGGCTGGAGGACTATCTCGAACTGATTTCGGCGATCGAGGCGACCGCCGAAGAATTGCAGTTGCAGGTGCATGTCGAGGGTTACGCGCCGCCATTCGATCCCCGTGTCGAGGTGATCAAGGTGACGCCCGATCCCGGCGTGATCGAGATCAACGTCCAGCCCGCGCAAAACTGGCGCGAGGCGGTCGACATCACGCTCGGCCTTTACGAGGACGCCGCGAAAACCCGGCTCGGCGCCAACCGTTTTCTGGTCGACGGCCGTCATACCGGCACCGGCGGCGGCAACCATGTCGTGGTCGGCGGTAGCACGCCGCCGGACTCGCCGTTCCTGCGCCGGCCTGATCTCTTGAAGAGCCTTGTGCTGTATTGGCAGCGGCATCCGTCGCTGTCCTATCTGTTCTCGGGCATGTTCATCGGCCCGACCAGCCAGGCGCCGCGCATCGACGAAGCCCGCCACGACGGGCTCTATGAACTCGAAGTCGCGCTGTCGCACGTGCCGCCGACCGGCGTCGACTCGCCGCTGTGGCTGGTCGATCGCCTGTTCCGGCACATCCTGGTCGACATCACCGGCAATACCCATCGCGCCGAAATCTGCATCGACAAGCTCTACTCGCCCGACAGCCCCACCGGCCGGCTCGGCCTCGTCGAGTTCCGTGCGCTGGAGATGCCGCCCGATCCCAGGATGTCGCTGGCGCAGCAACTCCTGATCCGCGCGCTGATCGCAAAATTGTGGCGCGAGCCGCAGCAGGGAAAATTCGTGCGCTGGGGCACCACGCTGCATGATCGCTTCATGCTGCCGCATTTCCTCTGGGAAGATTTTTTGGGCGTGCTCGCGGAGCTGAAGACAATCCGGCTACGATTTTTCGCCGGAATGGTACACCGCGCAGCTCGAATTCCGCTTTCCCGTCTTCGGCCGCGTCCATCACGGCGGTGTCGCGCTGGAACTGCGGCAGGCGCTCGAGCCGTGGCATGTGCTCGGCGAAGAGGGTTCGGCCGGCGGCACCGTGCGCTACGTCGATTCCTCGGTGGAGCGGCTGCAGGTCAAGGCGACCGGCTTTGTCGAGGGCCGGCACGTCGTCACCTGCAATGGCCGGCGGATGCCGATGACGGAGACCGGCCGCTCCGGAGAGGCGGTCGCCGGCGTCCGGTTCAAGGCCTGGCAGCCGGCCTCGGGGCTTCATCCGACCATTCCGGTCCATGCGCCCCTGACGTTTGACCTCATCGACACCTGGAACGGCCGCTCGCTCGGCGGCTGCGTCTATCATGTCGCCCATCCCGGCGGACGCAATTACGAGACCAAACCGGTCAATTCCTACGAGGCGGAGGCGCGGCGGCTGGCCCGTTTCCAGGACCACGGCCACACCCCCGGCAAGATCGATCCGCCGCCGGAGGAACGCACAATTGAGTTTCCCTTGACCCTCGACTTGAGGACGCCGCTCCTGCATTGAAAGGGCTGCGCTTGGGAGAGTCGGATGGTGGGACAGGCCGGCCAGGGAAACAGTCAGGAAAGCAAGGCGCGGCCGGGCAACCGGCGGCTGGCGCAATGGGCCCGCGATTATGCCCGGCTGCCCGGAATCCCTGACGAATATATCGGCCAGGACGGCGCGCCCCGCGCGGTCTGGACCCGGTTTTTCGATGCCTTCGCCACCCTTGCGCCGGCCGAAATCGAGCGGCGGTTTGCCTCCGCCGACCGCCATTTGCGGGAGGCCGGCGTCACCTACCGCGCCCCCGGCGACACCGCCGACCGGCTGTGGTCGCTCAGCCATCTGCCGCTCATCATCGACGAGGCCGACTGGCGGCAATTGACTGCAGGCATCGCGCAGCGCGCGGAACTGCTCGAGATGGTTTTGGGCGATCTCTACGGCGACGGAAAACTGGTGGCCGAAGGCGCCATCCCCGCGGCGGCGATTGCCGGCAGCAACGAATATCTGCGCGCGGTCTCCGGCATCAAGCCGCCGGGCGGCCGCTTCCTCAACATCTACGCCGCCGATGTCGGCCGTGGACCGGACGGGCGCTGGTGGGTGCTGGGCGATCGCACGCAGGCGCCGTCGGGCGCGGGCTACGCGCTGGAAAATCGCCTGGTGCTGTCGCGCGCCTTCACCTCGCTCTACAAGTCGATGAATATCGAGCGCGTGGCGCCGTTCTTCGAGGCGTTCCGCGATAGCTTGCGCGCCAGCGCCGACCGCGACGAGCCGCGCATCGGGCTGCTCACGCCCGGCAGCTTCAGCGAAACCTATTTCGAACATGCCACGCTCGCCCGCTATCTCGGCTTCATGCTGGTCGAGGGCGACGACCTCGCCGTCAGCGGCGACCGCATTCATATCCGCACCGTCGCCGGCCTGAAGCGGCTCGACGTGCTGCTGCGGCGGGTGGATTCCAATTTCCTCGATCCGCTGGAGCTCGATGCCTCCTCGCATCTCGGCGTGCCCGGGCTGATCGACGTGCTGCGCAAGGGCGGCGTCGTGGTCGCCAACATGCCGGGTTCGGGCGTGCTGGAGGCGAGGGCGCTGCTCGGCTTCCTGCCGAGCCTCGCCCGGCGTCTGCTTGGCCAGGATCTGAAGATGCCGCACATCGCCACCTGGTGGTGCGGGCAGAAGGCCGCGCGCGAAGAGGTGCTGGCGCGGCTCGACGATTTCGCCATCGAAGGCGCCTATACCCGCGGCGTCCCCGGTTTTCCCGGCAACGGTCCGGTGCTGGCGAGCGAATTGTCGGCAAGCGACCGCGAACGCCTGAAGAGCGCCATCAGCGAGCGCGGCATCGACTTTGTCGGCCAGGAACTGGTGCGGCTGTCGACCACGCCGGTCTGGGAAGACGGACGCATCGCGCCGCGGCCGTTCGTGCTCCGGGTGTTTGCCGCCGCTACCCCCGAGGGCTGGACCATCATGCCGGGCGGCTTTTGCCGGATCGCCGAACAGCCCGATGCGCGCGCGGTATCGATGGGCGATGGCGCACGCGCCGCCGACGTCTGGGTGGTCTCGGACAAGGCGGTCTCGGCCTCGACGCTGTTGCCGGCAATGGACACCGTGCGGATCAGGCGCATCGCCGGCGTGGTGCCGAGCCGCGCCGCCGACAATCTGTTCTGGCTCGGCCGCTACCTCGAGCGTGCCGAGGCGACGCTGCGGCTGATCCGTGCGCTCGGCACGCAAGCGCGCGATCCGGCCAAGGGTTCGTCCACGGGACTGCATTCGGCCGAGCGGATCCAGCGGCTGCTCGTGACCTGGGGCGCCACCACGCAGACCGCGCGATCGCAGTCCGCCAAGGTCGCCGCCGAGGCGCTGCAAAGCGAAGAGAAATTCGGCTCGGCGCTGTCGCTGTTGCGTTCGGCGCAGCGCACCGCGACCTCGCTGCGCGAGCGGCTGTCGCCCGATGCCTGGCAGGTGATCACCGAAATGACGGAAGACCTCGCTTTGGAGGTCTACGACGACGACGGCGTCGTCTCTACGGCCGAATTGATTTTGCGGGAGCTCGCGAGTTTTGCGGGGCTGGCGCAGGAAAACATGAATCGCGCCGCCGGCTGGCGTTTTCTCGACATGGGCCGCCGCGCGGAGCGCGCCATCAACACCATGCGCTTTGCCCGCCAGTTCGCGTTTGACGAGGCGGGCGAGGAAGACCTCGACGTCCTCTTGACGCTGGTCGACTGCCAGATCACCTATCGCTCGCGCTATCTGGTCGGGCCGTTGCTGGCGCCGGTGCGCGATCTCGTGGTGCTCGACCCCTATAATCCGCGCTCGGTCGCGTTTCAGGTCGCAGTGCTGAACGATCATATCGCGGCGCTGCCGAGCCTGAAGGAGCATGGCCTGATCGAGCGGCCGCAGCGGCTGGCGGTGGCGGCGCAGTCGGCGCTGACGACCACCGAGGCTTCGGCGCTGCACGTCAAGACGCTGTTTGCGCTGGAGCAGGATTTGCTCAATCTCGCCGAGGCCATCGGCCTGCATTATTTCCCGCACGGGCCCAACGCCAGCCGGCCGGAAAAGCTGACAGGGCTCGCGTGATCTACGACATAAGGCACGTCACCACCTACGCTTACGAAAGCGCGGTCAGTTTCGCGCGCTGTTCGCTGCGGCTGGAGCCGAACAGCGGCGATGGCCAGCAACTGATCTCGCACAGCGTCGAGATCAGGCCGCGGCCGGTCGAGCGCACCATCCGGCACGACTTTTTCAGAACCCATACCGAGAACGTGCTGATCGAAACCGCGCATCGCAGTTTGCGGATCGATTCGCGCTCGCGCGTTTCGGTCTCGCGCGTTGCTCCGGATCGCGCCGCGCAGAGCCCCGCCTGGGAGAGCGTCCGCGACGTCGCGTTCGAGGCCACCAGCCTCGGTCCTGCCTCGCCGGTCGGCTACGTCTTTGCCAGTTCGCTGATCCCGGTGCAGCGGCCGGTCACCGCCTATGCGGCCGCAAAGCTTTCCGCCCGGCGGCGGCATCCTGGCTGGGGCTGCCGACCTGATGCGCCGCATCCGCCGCGATTTCAAATACGATCCGAAGGCGACCGTGATCTCGACGCCGCTGAAGGAGGTGTTCGAGAAACGCCACGGCGTCTGCCAGGACTTTGCCCATGTGATGATTGCGGGCCTGCGCGGGCTCGGTCTGCCGGCCGCTTACGTCAGCGGTTATCTCCGCACCATCCCGCCGCCGGGAAAGCCGCGGCTGCAGGGCGCGGATGCGACGCACGCCTGGGTCTCGGCCTGGTGCGGCGCGGAGCTCGGCTGGATCGGCTTCGATCCGACCAACGATGTGCTGGTCGCGAGCGATCACATCATCCTCGCAACCGGCCGCGACTTTTCCGACGTCTCCCCGGTCGACGGCATCATCGTCGGCTCGCGCAAGCAGAAGCTGAGGGTCGAGGTCGATGTGATGCCGGTGGAGTGACGGCGGGGCGCTGTCGGTGTCGTCCCTGCGCTAGTGCGCAATTGCTGCACGCGAGCAGGGACAAATAGCCACGGCCGGTCGTTGTCGAGGCAAAGCCGTCCACCATGGCGCGTTCCCACAATTTAACCGCCGCGGAGTATGGATTCCTGGCTTTCGCAGGGACGACGTGGGGAGAGGGTGTGCGTCCGCATTCTCGCGACGCAATTTGCGCCCGAGCTTTGCCAATCTCGTTGTCCCTCTCTTCAAGAGAGGGCGCAGGGAATGCCGGGTGCACGCTGCACCCGCGGTCTCGTGTGCCAAGAATTGCGCATTTGGCGCACACGAGCATACAGGTTCAGCGGAAACACTCCGGCATCCCCCGCGCAACGGCTTTACGGCTTACTTCGTGCTCTCCCCGGTGAGCGGGCTTGTTGTCACCGTCACCTGCGAAAAGACCTCCCGCAAGCTTAGCGCCAGCATCGCGGCGCCAGGACCACACGACTTGACCGTACGCAGCAGACCCGGCTTCGCCTGAAGGCTTCGCCGGGCTACCGCCATTCGCCTATGGCGTGCTGCGTCCATCGCATCCCGCGCCCAACGTGTCGTGACGATGGCGATACGCCCCTCTGGTGGGCGCGAGACGGCATTGTTTATAATTCTGATTTTCAGAAATTGCAAGCGCAATTATTTTGCTTGCCGGACTGACAGCCCAAATCAGCTTGAGATTGCTCGCGAATTTAGATTTTTCGCGCAACGCCCATCCGGCAGTGCCCGCGGCTCAGGCCACACGCGCCAATTCGGGCCGGTCGCCTGACGCTTCCACCGGCCACATCATGTCTTCCATCGAAGGTGCGATCGATGGCGCCAGGATCATGTCATCCTGTTCAGCGAGGCGATCCATCAGCACGCGTAATTGAACCGGCAAGGCGGTCAGGTCGCGGGAAAGTATTACGCGTAACCGCGCGCCGATTTCATCGCAGATCGCGCGACAATGCTCGCTATCGATGGGCTGCCTGTTTGAAATGCTCATTGCCGTCCCCGCTGACCTTTTGCGGAGACAATAAGCCTCTAATTTTAAGCAGCCGGTCTCGGTTCGCTGGGCATTTGAGCATTCGGCGTTACGAACCGTTAACAGTTGCTGGTTGATGCCGAACTGTTCGAGTAATCTGGCAGCCATGGACCCAACCAAATTGCCACCCTGGCTGCGCATCACCCTGGTTGCCGGGATCGTGGTTCTGATCGCCGGCGCCAGCCTGTTCGGCTGGCGCTGGTATTCCCGGCCGACCACACTCACCATCGCGGTGGGGTCGTTCGACGGCGAGGCGAGCCGGGTGGTGGCTGCGCTGGCGGGCAAGCTGGCGCAGCAAAAGGCGCCGGTGCGGCTTTCTCTGGTGGAGAGTGGAACTGCGCTCGATGCGGCCAATGCTTTTTCGTCCGGCAAGGTCGACCTCGCCGTCGTCAGGGGCGACGTCGGCGATCTGTCCCAGGCAGAGGTGGTCGCCGTCGTCGCGCATACCGTGGCGCTGCTGGTGGCGCCGCCGGGCTCCACTATCACTGATATGGCGGGCCTGAAGCGCGTCACCGTCGGCGTGATCGGCGGCGACATCAACAAAAGGCTCATCAAGGCCGTGAGCGATGAGTACGACCTCACGCGGGCCGGCGTCACATTCAAGGATATTCCGCTTGCCGATGCGCGCCGCGCGCTTGAATCGAAGGAAGTTCGCGCGATCCTCGTCGTGATGCCGCTTTCGGAAAAGTACCTCGCGCTGCTGCGCAGCCTGTTTCCGCAGCACGCGAAGTCGGGCCCGGTGCTGATCCCGCTCGAACAGGCCGGCGCCATTGCCGGAAAGGACCGCGCCTATGAAAGCTTTGACGTGCCAAAGGGCACGCTGCGCGGTTCGCCGCCAAACCCTTCCGACGACCTGACGACGCTGCGCACGTCGTTCTATCTCGTGGCGCAGAAAAAGCTCGACAACGACCTCATCACCGACCTGACGCAATCGCTGATGAATGCGCGGCGGGACCTGCTTGTGGAGTATCCGCTGCTCGGTCAGATCTCGACACCCGATACCGATGCGTCCGCCTATATTGCCGTCCATCCCGGCGCCGCCGCCTTCTACAACGGCACGCAGGAAAGTTTTCTCGACAAGTGGGGCAACATCATCTTCCTGACGCCGATGATCATCGGCGGCCTTCTCTCCGTGCTCGCCGCGGCCTGGAAATTCCTGCGCGCCGGCACGCCGCTGACCCGGGAGCAGGCGCTGGATGCGCTCTATGCGCTCGGCCGCCGCATCCGCGTCAGCGGCAGCGAAGCCGAACTCGACGAGATCGAGCAGGAAATCGACCGCGTGCTGAAGGCGCAGCGGACGGAGCAGGGTTTTGGCGACGAAGCCGCCCGCGACGTCGTCGCGCTCAACGTCGCGGCGCACCGGCTGGAGAACCTGATCCACGACCGCCGGCTTGTTGTCGCGTCGCAGAAGAGCGCTGCGCCGCAAGGGCAAACGCCGGCCTGATTCATTTATCTCCGGAGCTTGTATCGCCTCAATGGGTTCCGTGGCGTGTCCGCCATGCCACATCCGGAGCAAATTGCCGGCGGCCCGTAGCATCATCAGCGGAATCGAATACCATCATGCCACAGCGTTGTTACCCCTTCGCTGTAGATCATCGCCGAGAGCCCCGTCCGAGCCCATCACTTGGGCGGGGTTTTCCGGTTTCAAGGGCCGCCTTGGTTGGCGGCCTCTTTCATTTCCGGCTACAACATCCGATGGTCGGCATCTCCATGCCGGCTGAGACGCGGGCCCTGGCTGCCCGCAAGCTTGTCGGCATGGTTGAGTTCGAACTCAACCAACGGAGATTGATTGATGGTCGAAGCCGGAGAGATCGAAATCGTTTGCCCTGGTTGCGGCCATCAGACGGTCCATCAGCTCATTCGGATTCAGTCTGAAGAAGATTTCGTTTGTGCCGGGTGCGCCCGACCCGTGGCTGTCGAGACCAAACAACTTTCCAGGGCGATCGACCAAACCCAGAAGGCGCTCAACGCAACCATCCGGGGTATTAAACGCAATCGCGCTAGCCTCTGCGCGCATTTTACGCAGGGTCCATTGGCCGCGCCGCTTCAGCCGCTCGTCAGACTATACTGACCGATAATGAAGCGGCCAATTCGAAATATCCAAGGGCTGTTGTGGCCCTTTTTGATTCTCCTGGCGTACTTTCTGCTCGGACTTTGGGGAGGGTTACGCTGATGGATATCAGCCCGTCTTCCGCATCCCCTGATGCGGGTCGGCGCGCAGGCTGCGGAAGAACTGGTCGACCTCGCGCGACAGCGTCTCCGCCATCGCGGTGAGCTCGCTGGAGGCCGAGAGCACGGATTCCGCGGCGGTCGAGGTCTTGCCCATGGCCTCGCTGAGCGAACCGATATTGGTGACCAGGGTCTCGTTGCCCTGCGCCGCCAGTTGCGCGTTCTGCGAGATTTCGCGGGTGGCCTGATCCTGCTGGCCGATGGCGCCGGCGATGTTGGTGGTGACGTCGTTGATCTCGCGCACGGCGTTGCCGATCTCGCGCACGGCATCGACGGAAGTGCGCGTCGAGGCCTGGATAACGCCGACGTTTTCGCTGATCTCGGCGGTGGCTTTGGCGGTCTGCCCGGCCAGCGCCTTGACCTCGTGCGCGACCACGGCGAATCCACGTCCGGCGTCGCCGGCGCGCGCCGCCTCGATGGTGGCATTGAGCGCAAGCAGGTTGGTTTGTTGGGCGATCGCCTGGATCAGGGTGACCACGCCGTCGATGCGCTGGGTGGCCGCGGCAAGGCCCTCAATCTCGGTGACCGACTTGTCGGTGCGCAGGCCGGCCTGCTCGACGGCGCTGGCGGACTGGCGGACCTGCCGGCCGATCTCTTCGACGGAGGCCGACAACTCCTCGGCGGCGCCCGCCACCGCGGAGACGTTGGCGGAAGCCTGTGCGGTGGCGCCGGTAGCAGCTGCCGCGCGATCGTTGGCGTCGGAGGCGACGCTTGCAATCGTCTGCGCGGTGTCGCGCATCGAGGCGGCGCTGTCGTTGACGGTGCGCAGCACGGAGCCGATCGCCTCGCGGAACGCGTCCACGGAAGCTTCGATATGCCTGGTGCGCTCATCGCGTGCCTTGGAATCCTCCAGCACCTGCGAATTGAGATTTCGGTTGCGCTCCATCGCCTCCTGGAAGACGCGGATCGCCCGCGCCAGGCCGCCGATTTCGTCGGCGCGCTCGGTGTGCGGCACCTGGACGCGATCCTCGCCGTCGGCCACGCGCTTGATGGTGTCGGTGATGACAGACAGGGGGCGGGCGATCGAGCGGGCGATGATCAGCACGCCGATCACGACCACGAGCAGCGCAATGGCCCCGAGACAGGTGAGGATGAAAGCGAGCCGATGGTTGTCGTCGGTGCGAAGCGCAAGGCGCTTGCTGCGCTCGGCATAGACCTTCGAGAGCGCTTCGAGGTCCTTGTTGAGGGCGGTGCGAACGGTGCGGTTGGCGTCGTTGTCGCCCCATTCGCGGCCCGCGGCCGGGCTGATCTCGTTGGCACGGCGGACGAGCTCGGCGCGGAATTCGACGAACTGCTGGACCCGCTTCTTGAAAGCCGCGAACTGCTCGGCATCGTCGGCCTGCACCAGCGCTTCCCAGCTCTTCACGACCTCGAGGATCTGCGCGTTGAACTTGAGCAGGCCTTCGCCGTATTTCTTCACCACCGCCGGATCGGCCGACATGTAGACGCCGCGGAATTCCATCACCACGGCATAGACAAGCGAATTGATGCGCTCGACGTTCAGCGCCGCGCGGCTGGCGGTCGACACCTGTTCGGTCAGCTCGGTGTTGCGGCGGGTGTTGTAATCGGACAAAGCGGTGATGGCCGCGGTCAGGGCGGCGAACAATCCAAAAATCAAATAAAGCCTGGCAGCGAGCGAAAGCCGGGAGATCATGACGGTCACAATAATTTGGGGTGGGATTTGACAGGGGCGGGCATCAGGGCTCCTTGGAGGCCGGTGAGCACCGTCGGCCGTCTAAAAATTATGCAGAATTTTCATGGATATTTCCTTAATGCGCGAGCTTTGCCTGACTGCAACTTTTTGGATTGTTATTGAGTAAAATCAAATAGTTATGGTTGAAATAGTGGGTTCGGGCGATTGGACCAGGCTGCGCGGGACGTGCATTTGCCCTGCCGGCATCCGGTCGGCGGTTGTAGGGAACCTGGCGCGGCCGCCCGCCGCCGGCCTTCCGAGGTGATAGTGTCCGCAGCAAATCTTCGAAGCGCATGAGGGCCCGGAACCGCAATGGTCTATCGCCAAGTCATCGATGCCACGTCCTATACGTTCGATGATCTGCGCGACCTGCTCGCCAAGGCGACGCCGCCGCGTTCCGGCGACCGGCTGGCCGGGATCGCCGCCGACAGCGCCGAGCAGATGGTGGCGGCGCGGATGGCACTGGCCAATGTACCGCTCCGGCAATTCCTCAACGAGACCGTCATCCCCTATGAGGACGACGAGGTCACCCGCCTGATCGTCGACAGCCACGACGCGCAAAACTTTGCCGCGATCGCGTCGCTGACGGTCGGTTCGTTCCGCGACTGGTTGCTGTCGGACGCGGCCGGCAGTGCGGCGCTGGCAAAGATATCGCGCGCGGTCACGCCGGAAATGGCGGCGGCGGTCTCGAAATTGATGCGCAATCAGGATCTGATTTTAGTGGCGAAGAAGTGCCTGACGACCACCCGGTTTCGCAACAGCATCGGCCTGCCGGGGCGGATGAGCGTCCGCCTGCAACCCAATCATCCCTTCGATGATGCAAGGGGCATCACCGCCTCGATCCTCGACGGCATCTTGCTGGGCTCGGGCGACGCCTGCATCGGCATCAATCCGGCGAGCGACGACCCGGCCGTGATCGGCTCGCTGGTCCGGCTGCTCGATGACATCATCGCGCGGCTGCAGGTTCCGACCCAGGGCTGCGTGCTCACCCATGTCACCACCACGCTCGGATTGATCGGGCAGGGGTTTCCCGTGGACCTGGTGTTCCAGTCGGTCGCGGGCACGCAAGCCGCCAACCGCAGCTTTGGCGTCGATCTCTCGCTGCTCAAGGAGGCGCGCGAGGCCGGGCTGTCGCTGAAACGCGGCACCGTCGGCAACAATGTGATGTATTTCGAAACCGGGCAGGGCTCGGCGCTGTCGGCCAATGCCCATCACAATGTCGACCAGCAAACTCTGGAGGCGCGCGCCTATGCGGTGGCGCGGGCCTTCGATCCGCTGCTGGTCAACAGCGTGGTCGGTTTTATCGGCCCGGAATATCTCTATGACGGCAAGGAGATCATCCGCGCTGGCCTGGAGGACCATTTTTGCGGAAAGCTGCTCGGCCTGCCGCTTGGGGTGGACGTCTGCTACACCAACCATGCCGAGGCCGACCAGGACGACATGGACAATCTCCTGACGCTGCTGGCGGCGGCCGGCGTCACCTTCATCATGGGCGTGCCGGGTGCCGACGACGTCATGCTGAACTACCAGTCGACCTCGTTCCACGACGCGCTCTATGTCCGCGACCTCTTCGGCCTCAAGCGGGCGCCGGAATTCGACGAATGGCTGCAGCGCGTTGGACTGGCCGGTACTGACTTTCGCCTTGCCGGCAGCGCGGGGCTGCTTCCCGATTTTGCCTCGCGCCTGATCGCCTAGAACCCTTCCAGGACGGCTTCCTGACGGCTTCCCGCAACCATTCGGCCGGTTCGGCGTTGAACCAACCGGCCACAATCTTGAGGAATTTGTAGCCGAGCGTTCGCCCTCGTGCTTAAATTCACTGGCCGCGGCCAAGTTGTGGAAATTGCTTGAGGAAGTTTGATGAGAGCTGAGGGCATCGAGACGGTTCGGCGGATCCTTTGTGTCTTTCCGCGCTACACGTCTTCATTCGGTACGTTCGAACACGCCTATCCGCTGACCGATGGCGTGCAGGCCTTCATGCCCCCGCAGGGGCTGCTTTTGATCGCGGCCTATCTGCCCGAGAATTGGCCGGTCCGTTTCGTCGACGAAAACATCAAGCCCGCGACGAAAGAAGATTTCGAGTGGGCGGAAGCGGTGTTCGTCAGCGGCATGCATATCCAGCGCCAGCAGATGAACGACATCTGCCGCCGGGCGCACGCGTTCGATCTGGCGGTGGCGATCGGCGGGCCGTCGGTCAGCGCCTGTCCGGATTACTATCCGTCGTTCGACTATCTCCATGTCGGCGAACTCGGCGATGCCACCAACGATCTGATCGCGCGGCTGGCGCACGATCCTTCGCGTCCGGAGCAGCAGGTGGTGCTGAAGACCGGCGACCGCCTCGACATGAGCAAGTTTCCGATTCCGGCCTATGAGCTGGCCGAGACCAAAAAATACCTGCTTGGCAGCATCCAGTATTCGAGCGGCTGTCCGTATCAGTGCGAGTTCTGCGACATCCCCGGCCTCTATGGCCGCAATCCGCGGCTGAAGACGCCGGCCCAGATCATCGCCGAGCTCGACAAGCTGGCCGAATGCGGCATGACCGACACGGTCTATTTCGTCGACGACAATTTCATCGGCAACCGCAAGGCGGCGATGGATCTGTTGCCGCATCTCGTCGAATGGCAGAAGCGGAAGGGCTACATCACGCGGCTCGCCTGCGAGGCGACGCTGAACATCGCCAAGCGGCCGGAAATCCTCGAACTGATGAAAGAGGCGCTGTTCGTTACCGTGTTCTGCGGTATCGAGACCCCCGATCCCGACGCGCTGAAGGCGATGCACAAGGACCACAACATGATGGTCCCGATCATGGAGGGCATCAACACCATCAATTCCTACGGCATGGAAGTCGTCTCCGGCATCATCATGGGGCTGGACACCGACAAGCCGGGTACGGCCGATGCGCTGCTCAAGTTTGTCGATGAATCCCGGATTCCGCTGCTGACGATCAATCTGTTGCAGGCGTTGCCGAAGACGCCGCTGTGGGATCGGCTGGAGAAGGAAGGCCGCCTGGTCCCCGAGGATGAGGGCCGCGACTCCAATGTCGATTTCCTGCTGCCCTATGAGGATGTCGTCAGCTCCTGGAAAAGGTGCATGGAGGCCGCCTACGAGCCGGCCAAGCTGTTTGCGCGCTACCAGTATCAATGCGACTACACCTACGCCAACCGCATCAAGGTGCCGCCCGCACGCGAGCAGAAGAGCTGGTCCAATATCAGGCGCGGCCTGATCATGCTGCGCAACATCTTCTGGAAGGTGGGTGTGCTCGGCGATTACAGGCGCGTGTTCTGGAAATTCGCGCTGGGCCGGCTGCGGCGCGGCGACATCGAGGGCCTGATCGGTTCGTCGATGATTGCGCATCATCTGATCGTGTTTGCGCGCGCGGCGACCAGTGGCCGGCAGAGCGCGTCGAACTATTCGATCCGGCTGCGCGAGGCTTCCGTCCCTGCCGAGTAACTGAAAATGAAACCGCCGGCGCCGCCACGTTCGATCGGCGATCTGCGGAAACTCACGCCGGCCCGCGTCGCCCTCGGCCGCTCCGGCGCCGGTCTGCCGACCGACGCGCTGCTCGCCTTTACGCTGGACCATGCACGGGCCCGCGACGCCGTTCATGCCGGTTTCGACACCAAGGCGTTGATGGCGGGCTTGCGCGAACTCGGCTTGTCGCCCCTTGAGCTTTCCAGCCAGGCGCGGACACGGCGCGATTATCTCCGCCGTCCGGACCTCGGGCGCGTGCTCGATGCGGAATCGCAGCGCCTGTTGACGGGCCGCCGTGGCGGCGGGTGCGACCTTGCCATCGTCGTCGGTGACGGCCTGTCGCCGGCGGCGGTCAACAGCCACGCCGCCGGACTGGTCAGAAACCTGATGGCGCGGCTGGCGGCGGATAGCATCGGGATCGGCCACACGATGGTGGCGACCGGCGCGCGCGTGGCGCTGGGTGACGAGATCGGCGAAATTCTCGGCGCGCGGATGATGGTCATGCTGATCGGCGAACGGCCGGGGCTTTCCGCACCCGACAGCCTCGGGGCCTATCTGACCTTTGCGCCAAAGGTCGGCTGCACCGATGCGATGCGCAATTGCGTCTCCAATATCCACGGCGCGGGCCTGACCAGCGACGAGGCCGCCTTCAAGGTCGCCTGGCTGATCCGCGAAGGTTTGAGCCGCCGGATCACCGGCGTTGCACTAAAAGATGAAAGCGGTGATGCAACGCCTCAGCGCATCGTGAAACCGGTGTGACAAATCAGACACTTAATGGGCAATATTGATGACGATGTACCGTATTGTCCGTCTCGCTGCGCTTGCGAGACGGAGGGCGGACCTGTAAAACGGCGGCCGTGAATAGCTGCATATTTTCAAGGGCTAGCACCGATCAGACGTGGCTATCGAGCCTCACTTCTCGCCCGAAAAACCCAAGCTAGACAGATTGAGCCGATTTTAGAACTGGACAGGGCATGCTCGACAAGAACTCTGAAAGTCACGTCCACGTCGAAGCGATCGAGGAGCCGCGGCCGGGAAAGAGCATCGCCTTCGGGCTGGAGAAGATGGGACTGATCGCGATCAAGGCGCCGGTCCTGTCCGTCATTATTCTGCTCGCGCTGATGATCGGAGCCGTGTTCGGCATCGAACGCATCAAGATCGACGACTCATTGAGCCAGCTGTTCCGTTCCAACTCCAAAGACTTCAAGCAATATGAGGCGGTGACCAAGCGCTTCCCGTCGACCGAGTTCGACGTGCTGGTCGTGGTCGAGGGCAAGACGCTGCTGGCGCGCAGCAACCTCGAAAAGGTGCGCGACATGGTCACCGACCTGCAGCTCGTCGAGGGCGTGCGCGGTCTGGTCTCGCTGTTCTCGGCGCGCCAGGCGCCGGAACCCGGCAAGCTGCCGGCGGCGCTGTTCCCGTCCGAACTGCCGGAGGGGGCGGCCTACGACAA
This sequence comes from uncultured Alphaproteobacteria bacterium, assembly GCA_963731915.1. Taxonomy (GTDB): domain Bacteria; phylum Pseudomonadota; class Alphaproteobacteria; order Rhizobiales; family Xanthobacteraceae; genus Bradyrhizobium. The sequence goes on along the minus strand of CAVSXQ010000041.1, from coordinate 29,486 downwards.
ATTCATCGAGACCGTCAAAACCAACGAGATCATCCGCGGCAAGCTGTTGTCGGAAGACGGCACGCTGGCGTTGATCGTGTTGTCGCTGGAACCCGAGATCGTCTCCAGCAACAAGCTGGGGACGGTGGTCGCCGAACTGCGGAAGATCATGGCGACTGATCTCACCGGCAGCGGGCTCAACGCGCAACTCTCAGGCGTTCCCGTGATGCAGCTCGAGATCCGCAACGCGGTCAAGCGCGACGGGCTGACCTACAACATCCTCGGTATCCTGGCCGGTTGCATCATCGCGATCATCTTCTTCCGCAAGATATCGTTCATGGTGATTGCCGCGTTCCCGCCGATCATCGCGATCCTGCTGGCGCTTGGGATCCTCGGCTGGACCGGCTTCAATCTCAACATGTTCCTCAACGTGATGACGCCGCTCATCATGGTGATCAGCTTCTCCGACTCGATGCAGCTTACCTTCGCGGCGCGCGACCGGCTGATCGCGGGGCAGGACAAATTCACCGCCTTCAAGAACGCCGTATTGGTGGTAGGTCCCGCCTGCGTGCTGACCCACGGCACCGCCGGCATTTCCTTCATCGCGCTGATGTTCTCGGATTCCGAACTGATCCGCAAATTCGGCGAGGCGGGGCTTGCCGCCACCATCATCGCGCTGATCGCGGTGCTGTCGCTGGTGCCTGCCTTCGGCGTGCTGCTGGTACGCAACGAGAAGGTCTTTGCGGTAAAGTTCCAGGGCGCGGATGCCGGCGTGCAGATGCTGCGCAATTTCTGCTACTGGATCGCGGTGCGCATGGTCAGCCGCCCCGGGCTGTTCAGCCTGCTCGCGGTGATCGTGGTCGGCGGCCTCGGCATCGTCTATGCCAGCCTGGAGCCGCGTTATCGCCTTGCCGATCAGGTGCCGGACAAGCGGCAGGCGGTGGCGGCTTCCAGCCGCCTCGACGCCAAGCTGACGGGCGCCAATCCGATCGACGTGCTGATCGAATTCCCCAAGGGCGCCAATCTCTACGCGCCTGATACGCTGAAGACGATCGCCGAGGTGCATTCCATCGTGGAAAAAGCGGCCGGCGTCGGCAACGTCTGGTCGCTGGAAACCCTGCGGCGCTGGCTCGCGGAGAAGGCCGGCAGTTCCGACGTGTCGACGCTGAAGCAATATGTCGACGTGATCCCCGAACATCTGGTGCGGCGCTTCATCTCGGCCGATCAGCATGCCGTCGTGGTGTCGGGCCGCGTGCCGGATCTGGATTCCGCCCAGATCCTTCCCGTGGTCGACAAACTCGACAAGGCGCTCGACGCGGTGCGCGCCGAGCATCCCGGCTTCGAGATCGCCGTGACCGGCTTGTCGGCGATCGCGGCGCGCAACAGCGCCAACATGATCGACAAGCTCAATCACGGATTGACTATCGAGTTCCTGCTGGTGGCGGTCTTCATCGGCCTCGCATTCCGCTCCGTGGTGGTGATGTTCTCCTGCATCCTGCCCGGAATCTTCCCGGTTGTGATGTCAGGTGCGGTGCTGTGGCTGCTCGACGAGGGGCTGCAATTCGCCAGCGTGGTGGCGCTGACGGTGTCGTTCGGGCTCGGTCTGTCCGCGACGATTCACTTCCTCAACCGGCTGCGGCTGGAGCGAAAGCCCGGCGTCAGCGCCGAGCTTGCGGTCGAACGCGCCACCGTGCTGGTCGGCCCGGCGCTGATCCTGACCACGGTGGTGCTGGCCTGCGGCCTGGTGGTGACGGTGTTTTCCGACCTGCCGTCGCTGCGGCTGTTCGGCTGGCTCAGCGCATTCTCGATGGTCGCAGCGCTGATCGCGGATCTCTTCATCCTGCGGCCGACGGCGATGTGGCTGATCAATTTCTGGGAGAAGAATTCGCGGCAAGCCCGCAGAGGGAATCTAGAAAAAGCAGAGCCCGCCTCCCATCAAGTGCGAGGCGGGCTCCTGTAATCAACGCGGGGCTCGGAACGCCTCAGCCCTTCGTCATCGTGATCTTGACGCCGCGGATTTCGCCCTTGGAGTCGATCTGCACGACCTGCTTGTTGCCGGTGGTGCGCAAATTCAGGTTCGCTGCAAACCCTGCCGCCTCGACGAAGACGTCGATCTGGCCGCCGCCGGCAGTGCCCTGCAGATTGCCGAAAATGTTGCGGCTCTTTTCGCTCCAGTTGCCGGAGATGCGATCGCCCTGGCTGGTGACGTCGCTGGAAAGGTCGAATTTGTAGCTGTCGCTGGCGCAGTGCAGGTTCTGCCGCAGTCCCATTCCGGTCGCAGTGACCTTGTAATCGGCCTTGCAGCGGATGTTTTCGACCGTGCCGTTGGACAGCGCAACCGTGCCGGTGCCGCTCCAGTTTCCGTCAAACCCGGCAAACGGCCCGCCCGACTGGGCATTGCCCGCCGCAACCGCAAAAAGAAGCGCGGCACCAACGCCAGCAGCCGTGACAGCCTGCCTGTGCAGGCCGGATCCAAACAGTTTCATGGTAGGTTTCCCATCTAAATAGACGCCTTGAACAGAGAAGCGTCACGCCGCATCGAAGACTTAGTTGTCGTCCCAGTATGTCAGGTTCAAATGTCCGACCGTGCCGGGCTATCGCTCGATGCCGGCGGGTTTCATTCTCCTCATGTAGCTTTCGACGACCTTGCCCTGCAATAGCCATTTGCGAAGAAAGATAATCGAGAAATTATCTTTATATTTCAAATGGATGCGGTGCACTACGAAATGCCGTTAATTTAGCCGCATTTTGCAGTGCTTGTCCCTTGCTCGTTGCTGCGTTACGCGGCGCCTGCAATCCATTAAATCCGTCCCGGTCGTGCCCAAGCGATGTCTGGGTCAGGATTTCTGCCGTCGAAATGAAGGACTACGATGCGTAAATCTCTCCTCGCACTCACCTTGTTGTCGCTCACGGTCGCCTCGACCGGAACCTTCGCTCAGCAGCAACAGCGCAGCGGCACCGCGGAAGAGCAGGCGGCTTGCAACCGCGACGTTCAGCGCCATTGCCGCAAGGTGATCGACCAGGGCGATTTCGTCATCCTCGCCTGCCTGCAGCAGAACCGCGCCCAATTGTCGGCAGCCTGCAACCAGGTGCTGAAGAACCACGGGCAATAAGCGCCCCCGGACGGCCGGCGGCGCCCGGCAGGGACGCCGCTCTCAGCATTGGTTTTGGCGGCGTATTCCCCTATATGGGGCACGCGTTCCCTTGCGTGCGCGGGCGTTCCCTGGCCCGCGCCAAGCCAATGAATGTAGCCAGTATTTCATGACCACCGCGAGCGACCTGCGATCCGGCAAGACACACCGTGACGAGAATTTTCCGGTCGCGTCGTGGATCATTCATCCGCGGCATCGGGCGCTGATTCTCGCCTTCTACAATTTCGTCCGCACCGCCGACGACATCGCCGATCACGCAACGCTCGCAGCCGACGAGAAGCTTCGCATTCTCGACCTGCTCGAGGCTGAACTGCTGGGCAAGGGCGACAGCCAGCCGGAGGCGGTCAGGCTGCGCCATGCGCTGGCCGAGCGCGCGATGCCGCCGCGCCACGCGCTCGATGTGCTGGTCGCGTTCCGGATGGACGTGACGAAACTGCGCTACGAGAACTGGGACGAGGTGATTCACTACTGCCGCTATTCGGCGATGCCGGTCGGCCGTTTCATGCTCGACGTTCACGGCGAGAGCACCTCGACCTGGGCGGCCTCGGATGCGCTGTGCGCGGGCCTGCAGGTCAACAATCATCTGCAGGACTGCGCCAAGGATTTTCGCGATCTCAATCGCGTCTACCTGCCGCGCGATGCGCTGGCCGCAGCCGGCGCTTCGGTTGAGGAACTCGGTGCGGCAAGATCGTCGCCGCAACTGCTGCAATGCCTGCAGGCGCTGGCGGTGCGCACCGAAACCTTGCTCGACGAAAGCAAATCGCTCGCACCCCAGGTGAAGGATTTCCGGCTCGGGTTGGAGATTTCGGTGATCCAGGCCTTTGCCGACAAGATTGTCGCCATGCTGAAGGTGCGCGATCCCCTCAGCGAGCGCGTGCATCTGAGCAAGCTGGAACTGCTCGCGCTCAGCATGGGCGGCATCGCCGGCGAGATCGCGCGCCGCGCCACGGGCCGGCGACCTATGTCAAAAACGGCGGCCGGCGCATGAGCGCTGAGGCGGCGGCCAACGCAAATTACGGAAGCACTGCATCCGGCAGTTCGTTCTACGCCGCGATGCGCATCCTGCCGCGCGCGCAGCGCGAAGCGATGTTCCAGATCTACAGCTTTTGCCGTCAGGTCGATGATATCGCGGACTCTGACGGTCCACGGCCCGAGCGGCTCGCCGCGCTCCAGCAATGGCGCGACGATATCGATGCGCTGTACCAGGGCCGGCCGCCCGCGCGGCTGAAGGACTACGTGGCGTCGGTGAAGAGGTTCGGCCTCAAACGCGAGGATTTTCTTGCCATCGTCGACGGCATGGAGATGGACGTGCCGCAGGATATCCGCGCGCCCGACATGGCAACGCTCGATCTCTATTGCGACCGCGTCGCCAGCGCGGTCGGGCGGCTGTCGGTGCGGGTATTCGGTCTGCCCGAGGAGGACGGCGTTCTGCTGGCGCATCACCTCGGCCGCGCGCTGCAACTGACCAACATCCTGCGCGACATCGACGAAGACGCCGGCCTCGGGCGGCTCTATCTGCCGCGCGAGGGCCTGTTGCTTGCGGGGATCACCGGCGACGATCCGCAGAAGGTGATCGCCGAGAGGGCGCTGCCAAAAGTATGCGCGCCGCTTGGCGAGCGGGCAAAGCTGCATTTTGCCAAGGCCGACGAGATCATGTCGCGCAATTCGCGGCGCGCGGTGCGCGCGCCCCGCATCATGTCGAAATATTATCGCGCGATCCTTGAATTGCTGCTGGCGCGGGGGTTTGCCGCTCCCCGCGAACCCGTTCGTGTGACCAAACTCACGAAACTCGCCATCCTGTTCCGCTACGCTCTGATCTGATGCCAAAAACCGTCCACATCATCGGCGCCGGAATTTCCGGCCTTTCCGCAGCCGTGCGGCTGAGCAATGCCGGCTGCCAGGTCCACGTCCACGAGGCGACGCAGCAGGCCGGCGGCCGCTGCCGCTCCTATTTCGACACCGCGACCAACCTCACCATCGACAACGGCAATCATCTGCTGCTGTCGGGCAATCATCATGCGCTGGCTTATGCCCGTGCGATCGGCACCGAAGCGGGGCTGGTCGGGCCGGCGCGCGCGCAATTTCCATTCGCGGATATTTCGACGGGCCAGCGATGGCAGCTCGATCTCGGCGACGGCCGTCTGCCGACCTGGGTGTTCGACGAAGCGCGCCGCGTTCCCGATACCGGCGTGTTCGATTATCTGAAACTCGCGCCGATCATCTGGGCCGGCGAGGACAAGCTCGTCGGCGATACCATTCCGTGCGAGGGCACGCTGTATCAGCGTCTGGTGCAGCCGCTGTTGCTCGCGGCGCTCAATTGCGATCCGCCGGAAGGCTCGGCCGGACTTGCCGGTGCGATCGTGCGGGAAACGCTGCTCGCGGGCGGACAGGCCTGCCGGCCGCTGATCGCGCGCGATGGTCTTTCCGACGTGCTGGTCGAGCCCGCCGTCAAACTGTTGCAGGGCAGGGGCGCCAGCGTGCGCCTGAGCCATGAGCTGCGCGCGTTTGCAAGCTCCGGCGATCGCGTCAACGAACTCGATTTCGGCGAGGACAAGATCGCGATCGGACCCGATGATTTTGTCATCCTCGCGGTGCCGCCGCGGCCTGCCGCCGCGCTGATGCCGGGCCTCAAGACGCCGACAAAATTCCGCGCCATCGTCAATGCGCATTTCCGCTTTGATCCGCCGCCCGGCGCGCCGCCGATCCTGGGTGTCGTCGGCGGCCTGGTGGAATGGCTGTTTGCCTTCCCGCAGCGGCTGTCGGTCACCATCAGCAATGGCGACCGTCTGGTGGACATGCCGCGCGAGGAACTGGCGCAGGCGATCTGGCGCGATGTCTGCAAGGCAGGCGGCGTCGCGGGCGAACTGCCACCGTGGCAGATCGTGCGCGAGCGCCGTGCCACATTCGAGGCGACGCCGGAGCAGAATGCGCTGCGGCCGGGGCCGGTCACGGCGTACAGGAACCTGTTCCTCGCCGGCGACTGGACTGCTACGGGGTTGCCTGCAACCATCGAGGGATCGGTGCGGTCGGGCGACCGGGCCGCCGATCTGGTGCTGGCCAGGCGAAGCGCCTGATCGGCGTCATCTCAGCCCGGTTTCCAATCGAACCGGGCGCGAAGACAGGGTATGTCAGTGAACATGCATTCCGGAAATCACCCCGCCATCGAACCCGCTGCGCTCGAGGCGAGCATTGCATCGGCGACCGAAGCGTTGCTCGGCTACCGCCAGGCCGACGGACACTGGGTGTTCGAACTGGAAGCCGACGCCACCATCCCGTCGGAATACATCCTGCTGCGCCACTATCTCGGCGAGCCCGTCGACGCGGAGCTGGAACGCAAGATCGCAAATTATCTGCGGCGGCTGCAGGGCGATCATGGCGGCTGGCCGCTGGTGTATTACGGCGCCTTCGACATGAGCGCGAGCGTAAAGGCCTATTTCGCGCTGAAGATGATCGGCGATTCCGTCGACGCGCCGCACATGGTGCGGGCGCGCGAGGCGATCCGTTCGCGCGGCGGCGCCGTGGGCAGCAACGTGTTCACGCGCTTCATGCTGGCGATGTTCGGCGTGGTGACCTGGCGCGCCGTGCCGGTGCTGCCGGTCGAGATCATGCTGCTGCCGATGTGGTCGCCGTTTCATCTCAACAAGATTTCCTATTGGGCCCGCACCACGATCGTGCCGCTGATGGTGCTGGCGGCGTTGAAACCGCGCGCCAAGAACGCCATCGGCATCGGCATCGACGAGCTGTTCCTGCAGCCGCCGCACTCCATCGGCATGACCGCGAAGGCGCCGCATCAGAGCTGGGGATGGTTCTATCTGTTCCGCGGGATCGACAGCATCTTGCGCGTGATCGAGCCGCTGTTTCCGAAAAAGCTTCGCGCCCGCGCCATCGACCAAGCCGTTGCGTTCGTCGAAGAGCGGCTGAACGGCGAAGACGGCCTGGGCGCGATCTATCCGCCGATGGCCAATACCGTGATGATGTACGAGGTGCTCGGCAAGCCCGCGGATTATCCGCCGCGCGCGATCACCCGAAAGGGCATCGACAAGCTGCTGGTGATCGGCGAGGACGAGGCCTATTGCCAGCCCTGCGTCTCGCCGGTGTGGGACACCGCGCTGACCTGCCACGCGCTGCTGGAGGCCGGCGGCGAAAACGCGGTGCGTGAGGCCAAGCAGGGTCTCGAATGGCTCAAGCCCAAGCAGGAGCTCGATCTCAGGGGTGACTGGGCCGTGAAGCGGCCGGACGTTCGCCCCGGCGGCTGGGCGTTCCAGTACAACAACGCCTACTATCCCGATCTGGACGACACCGCGGTCGTGGTGATGGCGATGGACCGCACCCAGCGCCAGTCCGGCAGCCATGAATATGACGGTGCGATCGCCCGCGGCCGCGAATGGATCGAGGGCATGCAGAGCCGCGACGGCGGCTGGGCGGCGTTCGACGTCGACAACCTCGAATACTACCTCAACAACATCCCGTTCTCCGATCATGGCGCGCTGCTCGATCCGCCGACCGAGGACGTCACCGCGCGCTGCGTCTCGATGCTGGCGCAGCTCGGCGAGACCGCCCAAAGCAGCAAGACGGTCGCCGACGGTGTTGCCTATCTTCGCCGCACCCAGCTCAGCGAGGGGTCGTGGTATGGCCGCTGGGGGCTCAACTACGTCTACGGCACCTGGTCGGTCTTGTGCGCGCTCAATGCCGCAGGCGTCGATCACGGCGATCCGATGATTCGAAAGGCGGTCGACTGGCTGGTCTCGATCCAGAACAAGGACGGCGGCTGGGGCGAGGATGCCGTCAGCTACCGGCTCGACTACCGGGGATTCGAGGGTTGCCCGTCGACCGCGTCGCAAACGGCATGGGCTTTGCTTGCACTGATGGCTGCGGGAGAGGTCCAAAATGTCGCAGTTATCAGGGGAATTGAGTACCTAAAAAGCACACAGACCGAAAAAGGACTGTGGGACGAGCAGCGCCACACGGCAACGGGCTTTCCGCGCGTGTTTTATCTGCGTTACCATGGCTACGCGAAGTTCTTTCCGCTCTGGGCGCTGGCGCGGTACCGGAATTTGAGAAGCACCAACAGCAAGGTGGTAGGGGTCGGGATGTGACTTTGGGGGCGGGGGCCGCCGCGATCGTGGGCAGTTCGATTGGGGGCTATGCAATCGATCCACGACCGGTGTTGATTGTGACAGGTCTTGTGCAGGAGGCCCGCATTGCGGCCGGCCCCGGCATGATCGTCATCTGCAGCAGTAGCGATCCCAGGCAATTGCGCAATCTGCTTGCCACGCTGGATTCGTCCACATTCAGGGGTGTCATCAGCTTCGGCGTCGCCGGCGGGCTCGACCCGGCGCTGAAATCCGGTGACGTCGTGGTCGCGACCGAAGTCACGGCCGGCGATACGCGCTGGCTGGCCGGCATGTCGCTGAACGAGGAACTGATCACCAGCATCGCGCTGAAACGCCGCCGCGTGGTCAGGGGTGGCCTCGCAGGCGTCGAGCAGGTGGTTGCGGGCCGTTCCTGCAAGGCCGCCTTGCGCTCCGAAACCGGAGCAGCCGCAGTCGACATGGAAAGCCATATCGCGGCCGCCTATGCCGCCGAGGCCGGACTTCCCTTTGCGGCGCTGCGCGTGATCAGCGATCCCGCCAGCCGGGCGTTGCCCGCGCTGGCGATGTCCGCCATCAAGCCGAACGGCGATATCGACCTGCGCATGGTGCTGCGCGGCCTCGCGCGAAACCCCATGACGCTGCGCTCGCTGGTCTCGACCGGGATGGACTTCAACCGCGCGCTGAAGAGCCTGCGCGGCTGCCGCGGCTTTCTGGCGGGCGGCGACAACCTCGCCCCGGCAGAAGCCTGAGAGTTTTGGTCAACAGGTCAGGCTAAGCACCTGAAATTCAAGATCTGGAATTCAACGCATGAAAAAGGCCCGACCGACGGTCGGGCCTTTTTGCTTGTGTGTCGCGGCCGGCCGCGTCAGGCGGCGGTCGAGGCCTTTTGCTGGGTCTTCGCCTGGGCAGCGAGCGCCTCGTCGCGGCGGATGTCCGACAGCTTCTTCTGCACCTGTTCGGCGAAGATATATTGCGCCGGACGCTGCTTGCTGAGGTCGATTTCGGGCGCCATCGGGCCGGTGGTCCTGACGCCGCGCAGCGCCACCCACATCGCCTTCAACGGATTGACCAGCGCCGCGTTGGCCGCGGTCGGCTCGTAGCCGCAATGGGCCATACAGTCGGCGCACTTCTCGTACTTGCCGGTGCCGTAGGTTTCCCAGTCGGTGGTGTCCATCAGCTCCTTGAAGGTCTTGGTGTAGCCTTCGCCGAGCAGATAGCAGGGCTTTTGCCAGCCAAAGATGTTGCGCGCCGGCATGCCCCATGGGGTGCATTCATAGGTCTGGTTGCCGGCGAGGAAGTCGAGGAACAGGCCGGAATGCATGAAATTCCACTTCTTGCCCTTGCCCAGCGCAAAGACGTCGCGGAACAGCCGCTTGGTCTTGGTGCGGTTGAGGAAGTGATCCTGGTCCGGCGCGCGCTCATAGGCGTAGCCCGGTGACATCGACACGCCGACGCCGAGCTCGGTGGTGAAGTCGAGGAATTTTGCGATGTCTTCGGCGGCATGGCCGTCGAAGATCGTGGCGTTGACGTTGACGGTGAAGCCGCGCGCCTTGGCAGCCTTGATCGCCGAGACGGCGCGATCGAACACGCCCTTCTGCGACACCGCCTTGTCGTGGTGGTCCTTCAGGCCGTCGAGATGCACCGAGAAGAACAGATAGGGCGAGGGCTCGAACAGATCGAGCTTCTTCTCCAGCAGCAGCGCGTTGGTGCAGAGCGAGACGAACTTCTTGCGCGCCACGAGGCCGCGCACGATCTCGCCGATCTCCTTGTGGATCAGCGGTTCGCCGCCCGGGATCGCCACCATGGGGGCGCCGCATTCATCGGCCGCGTCCCAGCATTCCTGCGCGCTCATGCGCCGGTTGAGGATGGCGTCGGGATAGTCGATCTTGCCGCAGCCGACGCAGGCGAGGTTACAGCGGAACAAAGGTTCCAGCATCAGAACGAGGGGATAGCGTTTGCGGCCAAGCAGTTTCTGCTTGATCAAATAACCGCCGATACGCATTTCCTTGAAGAAGGGTATTGCCATACGAAGTTTCTTTCTGGACTCACGATAGAGAAGTGGATCAGCCCGCAGTCAGCTCGGCCGGAAGCCGGAACTCGATATTTTCTTCCCGGCCTGGGAGCACCGAAACCGTCACCGGTCCGATACGCCGCAGGGCCTCGATCACGTCATCAACCAGAACTTCAGGTGCGGAGGCGCCGGCGGTGATACCGACCGCCTTTGCATCCCTAAGCCATTCCGGATTGAGCTCGCTGCCGTCAGCGATGAGATAACTCGCGACCCCGACCTCAGTGCCGATTTCGCGCAGTCGATTTGAGTTGGAACTATTGGCGGCCCCCACCACCAAGATGACATCCACCAGCTTGCTCAGGTCCCTTACCGCGGATTGGCGGTTCTGTGTCGCATAGCAGATATCCCGGATGTCAGGGCCTTGAATATCTGTAAAACGGCCCTGAAGGGCCGAAATTATGTCTTTTGTGTCGTCCACGCTCAGTGTGGTCTGGGTGATGTAGGCGACCGGGGTGTCGGCCGGCAGGGCCAGCGCGGCCACGTCGTCGACGTTCTGGACCAGCAAAACGGGGCCGGGAACCTGGCCCATGGTTCCCTCGACCTCGGGGTGGCCGGCGTGTCCGATCAGGATCAGCGCCCGGCCCTTGGACATGTAGCGCTTGCCTTGATTATGGACCTTGGTGACCAGCGGGCAGGTGGCATTGAGGACGGGCAGGCCGCGGGCGGCGGCTTCTTCCTCGACGCTGCGGGCCACGCCATGGGCGCTGAACACCGTGACCGCCCGGGGCGGCACTTCGGACAGATCCTCGACGAAGATCGCGCCCTTGTTCTTCAGGCTTTCGACCACGTATTTGTTATGCACGATCTCGTGCCGCACATAGACCGGCGGGCCGTATTTCTGGAGCGCGCGCTCGACGATCTCGATAGCGCGGACCACGCCCGCACAAAATCCGCGCGGCTGGGCCAGATACACTTCCATGGGACTTCCGTTACGCAAGCTGCACCACATTCCTTCTGGAGGCTCCACACGACCGGGCTGTGCAATATCCGCACCATGCCGGTTCCCGCGTCCCAAGCACATGGAAGCACGGGACTTGTGTCAAAAAATCTGCTGGTGGAAAAGGCAGATCACGACGGGATCGTTAAGGGCACCGTCGATTTACGGTATTATAATACAGAAGACGCGCTATCTGTCCCTCACTCCTTCGTCACTTTTCCGCCCGCCGAACCGGGCTATACCGGCTAACGGAAGCCGATCCGGCCCGGTTTCGACATTTTCTGCGCGCCCCCGGAGAAAGTCACGAAACAAGCATTAGATCGGCGGATGGAACTCCGCTAGACAGCGGGCGTTTTTCCAAGCTCCTCGACATCAGTTCCTCAAAATTAGAAAGAAACGACGTGCTGACAAGTGTTGTTGTCTCGATTGTTAAGGCTTGTACGCGCTTCGCCCCTTTCGTCCTGATCCTTTCGCTCGCGCTGGCGATCGCGTCGTGCGTCTATGCCGCGCGCCATTTCGCCATCAATACCGACATCAACAAGCTGATCTCGGCCGATCTGGACTGGCGCAAGCGCGACATCCAGTTCGAGCAGGGGTTCGATCGCGAAAAACTGATCCTGGCGGTGGTCGAGGCACCGACGCCGGAACTCGCCGGCAGCGCCGCCAATGCGCTGGCGGAAAAGCTCAAGGGTGACACCAAGAATTTCGAAGCGGTGCAGCCGCTCGGTTCCGGCGAGTTCTTTGCGCGGAACGGCCTGTTGTTCCTGCCGACGGAGGAGGTGGCCAAGACGACCGGCCAGTTGGAGGCCTCCGCTCCCCTGATCGAGATCATGGCCGGCGATCCCTCGATCCGCGGCCTCACCGGGGCGCTCGAGACGGGACTTGCCGGCGTCAAGCGCGGCCAGGTCAAACTCGACAACGCGGCCCGGCCATTCGATCTGATCTCGCAGACCGTCGAGACCGTGCTCAGCAAGGGGAACGCGAATTTCTCGTGGCGCGAACTGGTCAGCGACAAGCCGCTGACCGATGCCGACAAGCGCGCCTTCATCGAGGTCAAGCCGATCATCGACTATCAGGCGCTGGAGCCCGGCAAGGAAGCCACCGACGCGATCCGGCAGGCCGCATCCGACCTGAAATTCGCCAGCGATTATGGCGCGCGCGTCCGGCTGACCGGACCGATCCCGATCGCCAACGAGGAATATGCGACGGTTCAGGAAGGCGCCATCATCAACGGCATCGGCACGATCCTGATCGTGCTTGTCATCCTCTGGCTGGCGCTGCATTCCGCCAAGATCATCTTCGCCGTCTTCGTCAATCTGTTCATCGGGCTTGCGATCACCACCGCGGTCGGGCTGTGGATGGTGGAATCCCTCAACCTGCTGTCGATTGCGTTCGCGGTCCTGTTCGTCGGGCTCGGCGTCGACTTCGGCATCCAGTTCAGCGTGCGCTACCGATCCGAGCGCTTCAAGAACGACGATCTGGCCGAGGCGCTGGCGGAAGCTGCGCGGCGCTCCGCGATCCCGCTCTCGCTCGCCGCGATGGCGACCGCGGCAGGCTTCCTCTGCTTCATCCCGACCGACTACAAGGGCATTGCCGAACTCGGCAAGATCGCCGGCGCCGGCATGATGATCGCCTTCCTGACCAGCATCACGGCGCTGCCGGCGCTGTTGAAGCTGCTCAATCCGCCCGGCGAAAGCGAGCCGGTCGGCTACGCCTTCCTGGCGCCGGTCGACAAGTTCCTCGAGGACTACCGCGTCCCGATCATCGTCGGCACCTTGCTGCTGGCGATCGGCGGATTGCCGCTGCTGTATTTCATGAAGTTCGACTTCAATCCCATCAACCTGCGCAATCCCCATGTCGAGTCGATCGCGACGTTCCTCGACCTGCGCAAGGATCCCAACACCGGCGCCAACGCCGTCAACGTGCTGACCAAGTCGGAAGATGACGCGAAGAAGATCGAGGCGAAACTCGAGAAATTGCCGGAAGTGGCAAGCGTGCGCTCGCTGGACAGTTTCGTGCCGTCGGACCAGCCCGCAAAACTCAGGCTGATCGAAAAAGCTTCAAAGGTGCTGATGCCGGTGCTCAACCCGGAATCGGTCGATGCGGCGCCGTCGGACGGCGAGAACGTCGAGTCGCTGAAGAGTTCGGTGGATAGCCTGCGCAAGACCGCGGGCGACGGCAAGGGACCGGGCGCGGTCGCTTCGCGCCGTCTGGCCGCTGCCCTGCAAAAGCTCGCGGATGCCGATCAGGCGACGCGGGAGAAGGCGCAGAACGTTTTCGTGGCGCCGCTGAAGACGACCCTGGACGGGCTGAAAGCCTTGCTGACGGCACAGCCGGTCACGCTGAAGAACCTGCCGCCGGAGATCGTCAATAGCTGGAAGGCCAAGGACGGGCTGATCCGGGTCGAGGCCCTGCCGAAGGGCGATCCCAACGATAACGACAATCTGCGCCGGTTTGCCGACGCGGTGCTGGCGGCCGAACCGACCGCGATCGGCGGACCGGTATCGATTCTCAAATCGGGCGACACCGTCGTCAAGGCGTTCATCCATGCCGGCATCTGGGCACTGCTCGTGATCGGCCTTCTGCTCTGGCTCACGCTGCGCCGCTTCACCGACGTGCTGATGACGCTGGTGCCGCTGCTGGTGGCCGGCGCCGTGACGATGGAAATCTGCGTGCTGATCGGGCTGCCGCTCAACTTCGCCAATATCGTCGCGCTGCCGCTGCTGCTCGGCATCGGCGTTGCGTTCAAGATCTATTATGTCGTGGCCTGGCGTTCGGGCAGGACGAACCTGCTGCAGACCAGCCTGACGCGGGCGATCTTTTTCAGCGCGCTGACGACGGCGACCGCGTTCGGCAGTCTGTGGCTATCCAGTCATCCCGGCACGGCGAGCATGGGCAAGCTGCTTGCGCTTTCGCTCGTCACCACGCTCGCGGCCGTGTTGCTGTTCCAGCCGGCGCTAATGGGCAAACCGCGCGATATCGCCGAGTAGGCAGATATCGCCGATATCGGGCTGAGCGGCCGCCTGCTTCTGGCCCGCTGCCTTCGGAGCAGGGGTGACTGAGCCGGTGGTCTTGGGCGGAGCGGGCTGGGGTGCCGGCGCTGTTGCCGCGGACTTCGGCGGCGCGCCCGGCGAACCCTTGCTGCCCTTGGCCATGCTGTTGACGGGGCTCGACGGAATCGGCGGCCCGACGCGCGTCCAGGTTTCGCCGCCGCACAGGAAGCCCAGCACGCAGCCCTGGATTTCCATCTGGTCGGTGCCGACGGGCTTGATGGTCGAACTGTAGGACTGGCCGTCCTTGGCGTTATAGACTTGGCCTTCCCACTGATCGACGCCGGGCTTCTTCTTCATGGCGAGCAAGATCGGCATGCCGAGCGTCGGCCTGCTTTGTTTCGACGCGTCCGGATTGTTGCTGTCGCGGCCGCCCGGAGTTTTCTCCCAGGACACCGCGCCCCACATGTTGCCGTAGCACTGCGCGACACGAATGTTGGCGACGCCGTCAGCGACGCGCCAATCGCCCGTCGGGTCCGCTGCCAAGGCGGAGCCCGTGGCCAAAACGAACCCGGAGCAAACGATAGCGCGCGCGATTGATCGTGGGCAGTGCAACATGGTTCAAACCTATGCTTATGTGGATGGGCGAGCGGGGGTCAAAACGCCGCATTGCGCATTTTCAGTTGACGAAATGGCCATCAACCGACGTATGTAGCGAATGCTAAGTTCAAATCTAGACGTTTCCGAGATGTTTGTGGAGCGGCAAGCGCAGCGCAGTTCCATGCATGCGCGCCACTTGAATGAGCAACTGGTCCGGGTTCTCAAGACGATCGGCTATGACGTCGGATTCCAGAAAGGACAAGGCCAGTACCTCTACGACCGTGACGGGGTGCGTTACCTCGATCTATTGAGCGGATTTGGCGTTTTTGCGATTGGCCGCAATCATCCGGCGCTTCGCCATGCGCTGAAGAGCGTGCTCGACGCCGACCTGCCAAATCTTGTGCAACTCGACGTCTCCACGCTCGCGGGCGTGCTCGCCGAGCGTTTGCTGGAACATGTCCCATATCTGGACAAGGTATTTTTCGCCAATTCGGGCGCCGAAACCGTCGAGGCCGCGATCAAATTCGCGCGTGGTGCGACAGGCCGGCCCGGCATCGTTCACTGCGCGCATTCCTTCCACGGCCTGTCCTATGGCGCGCTGTCGCTGACCGACGATCCGAATTTCCGCGGCGGATTCGAACCGCTGCTGCCGGGCTGCACGTCGATCCCCTTCAACGATCTTGCCGCGCTCGACAAGGCGCTGTCGTCGCGCGAGGTCGCGGCCTTCATCGTCGAGCCGATCCAGGGCAAGGGCGTCAATATGCCCAGCGACGAATACCTGCCGGGCGCCGCCGCGCTGTGCCGCAAATACGGCACGCTGTTCATCGCCGACGAGATTCAGACCGGCATCGGCCGCACCGGAAAGTTTCTGGCGGTCGAGCACTGGAACGTCGAACCCGACATGATCCTGCTGGCGAAGGCGCTGTCGGGCGGGCACGTCCCGATCGGCGCGCTGCTGACGCGCAAGAATATCTTCGACAAGATTTTCAACCAGATGGACCGCGCGGTCGTGCACGGCTCGACCTTTGCGAAGAACGATCTGGCGATGGCGGCCGGCATTGCGACGCTCGAAGTGATGAAGGCCGAAAAGCTGGTCGAGGCTTCGGCCAAGCGCGGCGCCGAATTGAGGCTGGCGCTGACGCGGATGGTGCCGGGCTACGAGCTGATGAAAGAGGTTCGCGGCAAGGGGCTGATGATCGGCGTCGAGTTCGGGCCGCCAAAGTCGCTGCGGCTGAAGGCATCGTGGAATCTGCTGGAGACCGCCAACAAGGGCCTGTTCTGCCAGCTCATCACCGTGCCGCTGTTCAAGGACCACAAGATCCTCACCCAGGTCTCCGGCCACGGCAGCCACACCATCAAGCTGCTGCCGTCGCTGACGGTGACGGAAGAAGATTGCAGCTGGATCGAAAAATCCTTCGACGACGTCATCGCCGCCAGCCACAAGGTCCCCGGCGCGATCTGGTCGCTCGGCAAGACGCTGGTCGACAACGCCGTGCGCAAGTCGGCGTAGTGCACGCGACGTCCGGACGCAACGGCAAGCCCGTTGCGCTGTTGAATCCGCAAATCCCCACGCTATCTATCCCGGTGGACGGCAAACCCTTTTGGAGTAGAGCATGAGCAACATCATCGGCGGCTGTCATTGCGGCGCCATCCGCTATCAGATCGAGGGCGAACTCATCGTCCATGCGCTGTGTCACTGCACGGATTGCAGACGGCACGCGGGCGCGCCGATGGTTGCCTGGTCGATGTATCCGGAGAATGCGGTCAAGGTGACGAAGGGGCAGCCGAAGATCTACGCATCCTCCGAACATGGCCGGCGGCATTTTTGCGCCGATTGCGGCACCGGCCTGTTCTACGCCAACGCGAACATGTTGCCCGGGATCATCGATATTCAGAGCGGCACCTATGACGACCCCGATGCCGTTCCGGCAATGGTGCACATCCAGACCGCCGAGCGGCTGCGCTGGATGGAGCGCGCGCACGAATTGCCGGCGTTCGACCGCTATCCGCCGCAGCAATAGCGCGAGGCTCGACGTAGATATAAAAAGCGAAGAAAATTCGATCTATTCGAGGGCGCATGTACAGGCGCTTTTGCTCATCATGGCGGCGTCGACAGCAGAGATATCCCAAGGTTGCACGGCGTCGCCTGTGCACTTTGTGCCAATTTTCAAATGGCGGTGAAGTGAGCGTCGCAGCCACGCTGCAGCACCCACATAAATGAGGTCCACTCCCTCAGAGGATCCTCATCATGACGAAATCCATCCCGACCGTCGCTACAGCTCTTTTCCTGACGGCCATTGCAACGCCGGTGTTTGCGCAGGCTGCGGTACAGGAGCCTGGCCTCGCAGCCTTCAATCATCCCAACGCCGATGTGCTGAGCGGCGGCCGCGGCGGCTATCGCTCGTTCGAGTCGGCCAACGCGTATTACAACGAGATGGCGCCGGCTCCGCCGGTGCGGTATCGCCCGGTCGCGCCACGCCACTATCGCACCGTGCAGTAGGCAGGTTCTGCACGCCGCTCCGAAATGCGCGAAGCAGGGCGGTCTGGTCCGCCCTGCTTGTTTTATCTTTCCTTGCTCGCCTGCATCGCCGTTTCGAACTTCTCTCCGAAATCGGAGAGCTCGTCGGCGCCGAGGTCGCTGACGGCCCAGTAGTTGAGGCCGCGGTCGGCCCAGCGGCGGACATTGAATCCCTGCAGCATCGTCATCTTCGCCGCTCGGCGTTCAGTGCTCGACGTCTGCGCTACGAACAGGTTGATGACGTGCTGGCGGCGGCGGTAGACCACAGCGCCGACGGGGCGGGCGTCGACATAATCGAGCCGGCCGCCGACCAGCGCAAAACCCTGCGCGGTGAGATCGATCACGGGCGGCGCGACGTCCAGCCGGCCGTTGAACCATGGCTTCACGGTGTGCTGGTCAGTCGAGATCACGTCGGTGAGGTGGCCTGCCTGCAGCGAACGCAGATGCGCCGAGATGATCTGGCCCTGGATGCGTGCCTCGTCGTCGCTGCGCAGCACGATTGCGACGAGCCCGGTCGCGGCGATCGCCGAGACCGCAGAGCCCATCGCAAATCCCTTCAGCAGCGCGCGGCGGGTCGGCGCCGCCTGCGGCAGTGAAGCCTCGATGCGGCGGCGCAATTCGGGCGGTGCGGTGTAGCGCAGACCGCCCTGGGCAAGCGCCTTCTTCATCTCGCGATAGTCGCGCGCGGCGGCGGCGCATTTGGCGCAAGAGGCGAGATGCGCCTCGACCTCGCGGGCGTGCCCGGCATCGAGCTCGCCGTCGATCAGCGCATGCAGCAGGATTTCAGCCTCGTCGCAGGTCATTTCGCCTTCTCCTGTTCCGCAAGCCATGCCGACCGGAGCATGGCGCGGGCGCGCGCGAGGCGCGACATCACGGTGCCCACGGGCACCTCGGCAACATCAGCAATCTCGCGGTATGAAAGGTTTTCGATCTCTCGCAGGACAAACGTCTCGCGGAACGGTTCGGCGAGTGTGTCTATCAGCCGCCGGATCGTGCCGGCGTCGTGCCGTTTCACGATCTCGGCTTCGGGCGTTTCCTGCGCTTCGTGCCACATCGGCGCCTGTTCGGCACTGTCAGGCAATTCGTCGGCCGAGGTGGCCGGCGCGCTTTTGCGTCTTGCATATTCGGCGTGGCAGACGTTGCGCAGGATCGCGAACAGCCATGGTTTGATCGCCGGCCCCTGATAGGTGTGAAAATGCTTCAGGGCGCGCAAATAACATTCCTGCACCGCGTCGTCGGCGTCCGCGGCATCGCGCAACAGGTAACGCGCCAGCGTGTAGACGTCGTCGAGATGCGGCAGCGCGAGCTCACGGAAGCGTCGCGCCTGCTCGGGATCGTTGTCGACGATTTTTACCGGCATCGCTCTTGGCCCGGCGCTCGCGGATGGCTGCGCCCGCCCAGCGGCAGGCCACCGGGCGGGCAGGGCTGTGATGCCTTGGTTTGCTCCGTTACTCAACTGTGATCGTTCCAGTCATCGCGCATAGCCCGACCGGGCTTTCCGCAGACATGATCAACCCGGGCCACGATTTATTCCCGTCATCCCACCGTCACGTACGACGGTCGACCGGCTAACGCGATCGTGATCGACCGCCGCGATTGATCGAGCGCGGCGGGGAATAACGGCACCCGTCACCCAATCAACTGCCACGTCGCAACACACAAAGCCGCCTTGCGGCGTCCAGTCATTGGAAAGGGAAACTCCATGTTGAACATTTCGCGTCGTGGTGTCGTCGTCAGTGCCGGGCTCGCAGCCGCATTCGGCCTGACTTCGCGCTTGTCCATAGTGGGGCCCGCGCTGGCCCAGCCCGCCCCGGACACGGGCAAAGGATTTTACAAGTACAAGGTCGGATCGGTGGAGGTGACCGCGCTCTATGACGGCATCTGGAAGAAACCGCACGACCCGGCCTTCATCAAGAATGCCAGTGTCGACGATACCAAGGCTGCGCTGGCGCAGGCCGGCATGACCACGGATTATGTTCCGATCCCGCTGACCGTTCTCGTGCTTAAGATCGGCGACAAGCTGATCATGATCGACTCCGGCTCCGGCGCCGGCCAATGGCAACCCACCGCGACCAGCCTGCCCGACAACCTGAAGGGCGCCGGAATGATCCCGCGAAAATCAGCACCGTGCTGATCTCGCATTTCCATCCCGACCACATTTTTGGACTGATGCAGAAGGGCACCAACGCCGCCAACTATCCCAATGCCGAGCTGGTGGTCAGCGCCACCGAGTATCGCTGGTGGACCGAGGCTGGGCGCGTGGAAAAACTGCCCGAGGCGCGCAAGCCGCTCGGTGCCCGCATCCAGGCGGTATTCCCGACCTGGAAGAATTTCCGGCTTGTGGAAGGCGAGACGGAAGTGGCGCCCGGCATCATGCGCGTCGATGCACCCGGGCACACGCCGGGGCATTCGGCCTTCCTGCTCGCGTCGGGCAATCGGCAACTGATGATTTCCAACGACGTTGCTTACGTGCCGGCGCTGCTTGCACCGCATCCGGAATGGCAGGGCGCCTACGACCAGGATGGACCGCTGGCGGTCGAAACCCGCCGCAAGCTGCTCGGCCGCGTCATATCAGACAAGATGGCGATCTGCGGCGCGCACTTTCCGTTCCCCGGCGCCGGCACGTTTACCAAGGACGGCGCGGGCTATGCGTTCACCCCCGTGCAGGCCTAGGCCGGCCCGAGCCACTGAAACCGCAACTTCTCAAGTGAAACAGGATACTCCCATGCGTCCCATTCGAACCCGCATCCGTTATGCCCTGGTTTTGGCGCTTCGCCTTGCCGCCGTGCCGGCCACCGCGATCGTCGGATCATCAGCGGCATTCGCCGTCGACAACATGAATTCGACGGATGCGCCCGATCTCACCTCCGTCCGGGCCAAGATCAAGGCGACGGACTATCGCGGCGCGTTCGCCGAACTCAAGACGATTGCCGACACTAACCAGCACGCCGACGTCTACAGCCTGATGGGCTTCAGCCTGCGTAAGCTCGGCGACTACCCGACCGCGCTCACCTTCTACAAGAAGGCGCTGGACTTCGACACCAATCACAAGGGCGCCCGCGAATATCTCGGCGAGCTCTATGTCGACATGGGCGACCTGCCGAAGGCCCGCGAGCAGCTCGCGGTCCTGACCTCGTTGTGCCCGCAAGGCTGCGAGGAACGCGAGGACCTGGAGAAGGTCCTTGCGAAGTCGGCCAAGGCGAAGTGATGCCCGCCGCGTTGGACAACGCCCTGCGAGATGCCGGCCTGCTTGCGGGCCGGTGCCTCCTGGTGTTCCTTTTCCTGCACGAGGGTTGGAGCATCCTGGGCAACTTTGCCGGCGCGGGCGCTTATATGCAGAAGTCCGGCGTTCCGTCGTTGCTGCTGCCAGCCGTCATTGCCCTGCAGATCGGCGGGGGATTGCTGATCGCGGCAGGATTCATGACGCGTCTTGCGGCCCTGCTGTTTGCGGCATTCTGTGTACTCACGGCGATCCTGTTCCACTGGCAGTTTGCCGATCGCAATCAGTTGCTGCATTTCCAGAAGGATTTTTCCATCGCGGGAGGGTTTCTTGTGCTGGCCTGTTGTGGTCCGGGCAACTGGTCGATCGGCCGGTATCTTGTGAGCATTCGGCGTGATAACGCGCACCACTCTCTGCGAAAGTCGTGATCTGGATATTTATCTTTGTCGTGATTGACCGTCGAACTCCCGCAACGCCTTCAACACCAATTGCGGCGCTTCCTGCACCACGCACCAGCGCAAGGCGATCCTCGGCAGAGCCGATCGAAAAGCGGCGTGGACTGACCATGGGCCTACCGGCGTGAATCTTCGAGAATCATCGCCGCGCCTTTTTCCGCGATCATCGCCGTCGGGGTATTGGTATTGCCCGATGTGATGGTCGGCATGACGGAAGCATCGGCGACGCGCAGGCCGGCCAGCCCAAAGAAGCGCAGGCGTTCGTCGACCACGGCGGATGCGTCGCTTGCGGCACCCATCTTCGCGGTGCCGACGGGATGGAAGATGGTGGTGCCGATGTCGCCCGCGGCTTTCGCCAGCGCGGTATCGTCATCGCCGACCGAGGGGCCCGGCAGGAATTCGCTGGGGTGATATTTCTCGAGCACCTTCTGCTTCATCAGACGCCGCGTGGTGCGGATGGCGTCGGCGGCGACCTCGCGGTCTTCATCGGTCGAAAGATAGTTCGGCGCGATCGAGGGAGCTTCGTCCGGTCTTGCCGAACGGATCCGCACGGTGCCGCGCGAGGTTGGCCGCAAATTGCAGGCGCTGACCGTGATCGCGGGGAAACGATGCAGGGGATCGCCGAACTTGTCGAGCGACAGCGGCTGCACATGGAACTGGATATTGGCGCGCTCGCGACGCGGGTCGGAGCGCGTGAAGATGCCGAGCTGCGACGGCGCCATCGTCAGCGGCCCGCGGCGGCGCAGCGCATAGTCGAGCCCCATCAGCCCGCGGCGAAACAGCGAGTAGTAGGTCTCGTTCAGGGTGCGCACCCCGCTCACCTTGTAGATCGCGCGCTGCTGCAGGTGGTCCTGCAGATTGCGGCCGACGCCTTGCCTGTCGAGCACGACGTCGATGCCGAGCGGCGCCAGCCAGTCGGCGGGGCCGATGCCGGAGCGATGCAGCACCTGGGTCGATCCGATCGAACCGGCGCACAGGATCACTTCGCCCTTGGTGCGGGCTTCGACGGTTTCACCGCCTTGCGAAAAGCGCACGCCCACAGTGCGGCCGTTCTCGACAATGAGGCGTTCGACCAGCACGTTCTTTTCGAGACGCAGGTTCTGCCGCGTCAACGCGGGTTTCAGAAAACCGCGCGCCGAGGACCAGCGCCGTCCGCGCTTCTGGTTGACGTGGAAATAGCTGACGCCTTCGTTGTCGCCGGTGTTGAAATCCGGAATCCTTGGAATGCCCATCTGCACGGCGGCATCGCCGACCGCATCGAGAATTTCCCACGACAGCCGCGGCGCCTCGATCCGCCAGCCGCCGCCGGTGCCGTGATGTTCGCTGGCTCCGAGAAAATGGTCCTCCAGCCGCCTGAACGCGGGCAACACATCGCCATAGCCCCAGCCGGCAAGTCCGAGCTGGCGCCAATGGTCGTAATCGGCGGCTTGCCCCCGCATCGAGATCATGGCGTTGATGGCCGACGATCCGCCGATCACCTTGCCGCGCGGATAGGCCAGCGCGCGGCCGTTGAGGCCGGGCTCCGCGTCGGTCTTGAACATCCAGTCGGAGCGGGGATTGCCGATCGCGAAGAGATAGCCGACCGGGATGTGAAACCAGATCCAGTTGTCGCTGCCGCCGGCTTCCAGGATCAGCACGCGGTTTTTTGGATTCAGCCGACAGCCGGTTGGCCATGATGCAGCCGGCGGTACCTGCGCCAACGACGATATAGTCGAAATCACCCTCAAGCCGTCGCATGCTTCCTGCACTGATTCGAACTTCTGCTTGCGTTAGTCGATTGCGAGATTGTTCTGGCGGCCGATCTCGCTGACGGAATTGATATAGGAAGTCATGGCTTTCACGAACACCTCAGGCGTTCCGCCGACGATTTCGAACCCGTTCGCCTGCAAGGCCTTGATCACATCCTGATCGGCGAGTGCGATATTTGCTGACTTGTTGATGCGATCGACGACCGCCTGCGGGCGTTCCGGCCGGCGCGACAAAACCCGACCAGGCATAATATTCGACGGGATAACCCAATTCCTTGAGCGTCGGCGCGTCCGGGAATGCGAACCACCGCTTCTCGCCGGTCGTCGCCAGCACGCGCAACGTGCCGGCCTCGACATGGCTGCGGATGATGTTCGAGGCGGCGAAATCCACCTGACCGGAAATCAGATCCTAAATCATCGGCGCTTCACCGCGATAATGTACGACTTGCATCGGTGTCTTGCTGGCCTGCGCCAGCATGAGGCCGATCAAATGCGATGTGTTGCCGGGGCCGGGAGAGCCGTAGTTCAGGGGTTTCGACTGATCGCTGGCTCCCTTGACCAGATCGGCCAGCGTCTTGTAGGGGGATTCACTGCGGACAACGACCGCCAGCGGCGCCCGCACCACCATCGCGATGGGGACGAAATCCTTCAGCGCGTCGTAGGAAAGCGACTTCTTCAGCGCGGGCAACAAGCCGTGGGTGGCGGCGTTGACGTAAAGCAGCGTGTAGCCGTCGGGCGGTGCGCGTTTGACGCTCTCGGATCCCAGAATCCCGCCGGCGCCGCCCTGGTTCTCAACGACAAATGTCTGGCCGAGATTGTCGCGCATGCGGTTTGTCACGACGCGCGCAGGGGTATCGGTAACGCCGCCAGCCGCGGCCGGAACAACCACCTTGATCGGACGATCCGGATAGGTACCGGAGCCTTGCGCATATGCGGCGCCGATCAGCGCCGCGAAGAGTCCTGCCACCGCCGCGGCCTCAATGGTGACTCTTCGCATGTCGCTTCCTTCCCGTTGGCGTTTCTTTTTTTGGGCATCGCGCAGCCGCACTGCATCCGGTGAAGAGGCATCAACCCCGCACGGCAGAGTAATCAACATCCCGGAGAAAAGGCAACGAAACGGAAATCGGCTTCGCCGCGTCCGGCGGTGACGGCCTTTGCGAGCCAACTTTGGTGGTTTTCGGAGCGCTCCGGGATGTGGGCCGGACGCCGATTACGTGCTAGACATGACAAAACAACCAAATCGGACCTAAAACTCCATGCCCATCGTCAACCGCGTCGCCGATCTGCAACCCGACATTCAGGCCTGGCGCCGGGATATCCATCAGCATCCCGAACTTCTGTACGACGTTCACCGCACTGCGGCATTCGTGGCCGACCGGTTGCGGGAATTCGGCTGCGATGAGGTGGCAACCGGCCTCGGCAAGACCGGTGTCGTCGGCGTCATCAAGGGCAAAAAACCCGCCGGCAATGGCGATATCAAGGTGATTGGGCTGCGCGCCGACATGGATGCGCTGCCGATCGAGGAAGAAACCAATCTGCCCTATGCCTCCAAAACGCCCGGCAAGATGCACGCCTGCGGCCATGACGGCCACACCGCGATGCTGCTGGGCGCGGCGCGCTATCTCGCCGAGACCCGCAATTTTGCCGGCGATGCGGTGGTGATCTTCCAGCCGGCGGAAGAGGGCGGCGCGGGTGCCGCCGCGATGATCAAGGACGGGCTGATGGACCGTTTTGGCATCGAGCAGGTCTACGGCATGCACAACGGCCCCGGCATTCCGGTCGGCCAGTTCGCGATCCGGACCGGTCCGATCATGGCCGCCACCGATGCGATCGACATCAAGATCACCGGCCTTGGCGGCCACGCGGCGCGGCCGCATATCTGCATCGATTCCGTGCTGGTCGGCGCGCAGGTGATTACGGCGTTGCAGTCGATCGTCTCGCGCAGCGTCGACCCGCTGGAGTTGGCGGTGATTTCAATTTGCGAATTTCATGCCGGCAACGCGCGCAACGTGATCCCGCAAACCGCGGAGCTGCACGGCACCATCCGCACGCTGACGCCGGAAGTGCGCGAGCTGGTCGAGAAGCGCGTGCGCGAGGTCATCGCCGGCGTGGCGCAGATCACTGGCGCGAAGATCGACCTCGTCTACGAGCGCGGTTACCCCGTGACCGTCAACCATCCCTCGCAGACCGACGTGGCGACGCGGGTGGCGCAGGAGGTTGCCGGCGAGAACAACGTGCACGAGACGCCGCCGCTGATGGGCGCGGAGGATTTTTCCTACATGCTGGAAGCGCGGCCGGGCGCCTTCATCTTCTGCGGCAATGGCGACAGCGCCGGCCTGCATCACCCCGCCTATAATTTCAACGACGAGGCGATCGTCTACGGCACCTCGTACTGGATCAAGCTGGTGGAGAATACGCTGGCGGCGTGAGGGCAGGCTTTTGCATTTCGCAAAAAACGCAAAAGGCCCGCGGCATGCGGGCCTTTTTCTTTGGCGCAACGCTCGCGGCTCGGTCCGAAAAGGTGGCGCGCTGCACAGTCCGGGGCCAGTTAGCCGCGCAGCGCGCCCACCACATGGGAACGCCGGTCCAAGCAGTGGCGTCCCAATTCATGCCGAAAATGCGATGATATCATTTATCAATTAAAGGTTGTACAGGTATTTTCTCCGGATCGCTCTGAATCACAGGAATTTGCGTGCGGTGACGCCAGGTCGGATTTTCCGGGAACCCGCGACAATCCTGGAATGGCGCCGCCAAATTTCCTCCAGGCGGTCTTCGGCCGGCATTTCTTGCTTGCCGATACCTGGCGTGATCGAGACGGCATGGCCGTCCCAATGCGCGCAGACATCAGGCGTCAGGATCGACCATGGCATGTCGGCGAAACGGCTGGCGAAGAACGGCGCAGCCAATTCAACGATGTGGTGCTCCGGCTCGAACCAGGCGAGGTAATGCGATTCCCGCTCGCGGCCGACTTCGCGGAAGCGGACCGCGGCCTGCATCCTATGCTGGTCGCGGTGCACGGCCTTGGCCATCGCCGCTATCTGCGACACATCGGGATCGGTTGCGTCATCGAGCAGATCGTGGTGGCTGCGCAATCGCCACAGCAGGCGATAGAGGATGGCAAAGCGTTCGCCGTCGCGATGCAGGATCGCGGCGTGCGCCAGTTCAACGAACTTTGCAGAAACGTTGAAGGTGCTGCGAGATACTTCAAGTGGCACATCAACCGATGGCCCGGACGAGGCGCCTTCATGGCCTCGCACCGTCCATGTCACCTCCGACGGGTTGGCGCCGCCCAGCACCAGCGCCCGGGCCGCTTTCCGCCAGCCTTCGAAATCGGTTTCGCTGCCGAGGCCGATCAAGTGGCTTTGGTGGGCCTTTGATCCCTTTGATTCCATTGCTGAATCACCTGAGGTCCAAATCCGATTGACTCTCCGGGCTCTGTTAGCTTTATATTAGAACATATCATGAACAAATGAGCCAGCTTCTGGTTCTCTGGGAACCGAATGGCCAGCATCTCCGAGGAGCGGCGCGGATGAACAGCGCACGCACAAGCACGCTTGCGTCTCTGCGCGGCAGCATCGAGCGCCTCGAGGCGAATGGCGATGCGCACGCGTTCAACAGGGTCGCGCTTGGTCATGCGAGCGCGGATGCGATGCTGCGCGGCGGGCTCGCGGTGGCTGCCGTGCATGAAGTGTTTGCCGAAGGGCATCAGGGCGCGGCGGCGACCGGGTTCATCGCAGGCCTCGCGGGGCGGATCGCGCCGCGAAAGCCGCTGGTCTGGGTGCGGCAGGATTTTGCCGAACGCGAATCCGGCGCGCTGTCGATGAACGGGCTTTGCCGAACTCGGCCTCGATCCGCGCCTCGTCGTCACCGTGCGCGCCGCCGATGCCGAGACCGCGTTGCGGGCCACGGCGGATGCGCTCGCCTGCGATGCGGTCGGCACTGTCGTGCTGGAAGTCTGGGGCGAGACGCGCCAGCTCGATCTCGTCGCCAGCCGAAAACTCACGCTCGCAGCGCAAGCCTCCGGCGTCACCGCGCTGTTGCTGCGGGTGGCGGCGGAGCCTGCGCCTTCGACCGCGGAAACCAGATGGATCGTGCGCGCGGCGCATTCGCCGCCAGATGTGTCTTCCATGCCTGCGGCGCCCTGGAATGCGTGGGGCGCGCCGGTGTTCGACGCGCACCTCGTTCGTAACCGTCATGGCCCGGTCGGGCGGTGGATCATGGAATGGAAATGTGATGAGTGCCTTTTCAGAGAACCGGCGGCGTATCCTCAGCCTGTGGCTGCCGCGCCTGCCCATCGACCGCATCCGGCGGCAATTGGCTGGTCGCAACGACGGGCTGGATGAATTTCCGCGCGTCGTCGTCGCGAAAGAGCACAACGCGCTGCTGCTCTATGCCATCGACGAAGTGGCTGTCCGCGCGGGCCTGTCCATCGGACTGCCGCTCGCCAATGCGCGCGCCATTTGTCCCGAACTCACCGTGTATGATGCCGACGAGCCCGCCGATCGCAAGACGCTGGAGGATATCGCCGACTGGTGCGACCGCTTCACGCCCCTGGTGGCGCTCGATCCGCCGCATGGGCTGTTTCTCGACATTACCGGCTGCGCCCATCTGTTCGGCGGCGAGGCGGCGCTGCTGCGGATGGTGTGCGGCGCGCTGAGCGCCCAGGGTTTTACCGTCAGTGCGGCCATCGCGGGCACATCGATCTGCGCGCGGACGCTGACGCGCAGCACGCCCGGCACCATCGTGGCCGATGGCGGGGAGGCCGGGGCGGTCAGCCTGCTTGCCGGTATTTTCCCTCGGCGCTGACGATGCCATCACAAGCGGCCTGCGCCGGGCGGGGCTGAAGACCATCGGCGATGTCGCCTCGCGCGCGCGGCACGAAATATCAGCGCGGTTCGGCGCCCGCTTCACCGCCTTGCTGGAGCAGGCGCTGGGCGAGGGCGACGCGCCGATCAGCCCGCGAAAGCCGCTGCCGGATTACATCGTCGAAAAACGCTTTGCCGAACCGATCGCGACCGAAGCGGTGATCTCGATGACGCTCGCGGGCCTCGCCGAGATGCTGGTCAAGGCGATGGACAAACAAGGCAAGGGCGCGCGGCGGCTGGAGGCCAGTTTCTTTCGCACCGACGGCGCGGTGCGCACCATTGCCGTCGATACCGGGCGGCCGGTGACGCGAAGCGACATGACCTGCCGCCTGTTCCGCGAACGGCTGGACGCCTTGAGCGATCCGCTCGATCCCGGTTTTGGCTTTGACCTCGTCCGCCTGTCGGCGAGCCGCACCGAAATCGTCGTGCAGCAGCAGCGCGACCTCGATGCCACCGTCCACGACAATGACGAACTCGCCGCCCTGATCGACCGCATCGCCGCGCGGATCGGCGGCCGCCGCGTGGTCGTGCATCTGCCGCAGGATACCCACATCCCCGAGCGTGCGGCACTGGCGGTGCCGGCGCAACATGCGCTTGTCCCCGCCACGCAAGCCGACTGGCCGGCGCGGACCGAAAGCGAGCCGCCATTGCGTCCGCTGCGGCTGTTCGAAAAGCCCGAGCCCATCAAGGTGCCGTTTGCGACGGTGCCTGACGGCCCGCCGCATCATTTCACCTGGCGCCGCGCCACCCATGTGGTGGCCCGCGTCGAGGGCCCCGAACGCATCGCCATGGAGTGGTGGAAGCAGGACGGCGAAACGCTGACACGGGATTATTTCCGGATCGAGGATGAAGAAGGTCTTCGTTTCTGGATTTTTCGCGACGGGCTTTACGGCAGCGAACTTGCGGATGAAAAGGGTGAGCCCGTGCCTGCCAACTGGTTCGTGCACGGGCTGTTCGCATGAACACGCCCGCTTATGCCGAGATCGGCATCACCACGAATTTTTCCTTCCTGCGCGGTGGGTCGGATCCGCGTTCTTATGTCCACGAGGCGAGCCGGCTGCATATTCCTGTTCATCGGGATTGCTGATCACAACACGCTGGCCGGCGTGGTGCGGGCCTGGAAGGAACTCGATCACCCCGACGTCACACATAAGCCAAAGCTCCTGATCGGTTCGCGCCTCGTCTTCATCGACGGCACCCCGGATATTTTTGTCTATCCGCGCGACCGCGCCGCTTGGCCGGCTTGCCAGCTCCTCACCCGCGGCAAGCGCGGCGACGATATCGAGAGGATCGAGAAGGGCGAGTGTCACCTGAAGCTCGATGATCTGCTGGAATTTGCCGAAGGTCAGCTTCTCATCCTGACGCTGCCGCATCGTTTCGAGAGTGCCGATGCCCTAGATAGTGCTGGAGCGGTTAAATCGACAGCCGCGCCTTGGCGTGTGGCTGGCGGCGAGCTTGATTTATCGCGGCGATGACAAGCGGCGCCTGGCGCGGCTGTACCGCCTGGCGCTTGCGGCAAAAGTGCCGCTGCTCGCGACCAACGAGGTGCTGTATCACCATCCCGCGCGCCGTCCGCTGCAGGATGTGCTCACTTGCATTCGCGAGAAGACCACGATCGACGCCATCGGCCGGCGGCTGGAGGCCAATGCCGAACGCCACCTCAAGCCGGCGCATGAAATGGCGCGGCTGTTTCGCGATTTTCCACAAGCGATCGCGGAAACCACGCGCTTTGCCGGCCGCATCAGCTTCTCGCTCGACCAGCTCAGATATCAATATCCGGACGAACCGGTGCCGCCGGGCAAGACCGCGCAGCACCATCTGGAAGACCTGACCTGGGCCGGCGTCGACACATATTTTG
>CAVSXQ010000040.1:0-102294 GCA_963731915.1 uncultured Alphaproteobacteria bacterium | reverse complement strand
CCCCCCGACGCCGCGATAATCTCCTGCAAAGTCGCGACATGCCTCGCGAACGCGCCGCGGCCCACCGCGGTCGCGGTCACCGTGGTCTGTGGCTTCTTGCCGACAAAGGCCTTGTCGACCGCGACATAGCCCGCTTTCGACAGCGTCTCGATATGGGCGCCGAGATTGCCGTCGGTGGCGCCGGTCAGTTGCTTCAGCTTGGTAAATTCCAGCCCGGTGCCCGCCGGCAGCGCGTTCAGCGCCGCCATGATCCGCAGGCGCAGCGGCTGGTGGATGATGTCGTCGATCTCGGCCATGCGTCAGCTCCGGCGCATCCACAGGCCGCCGAGCAACAGCCCGCCGCCATCGACAAAGGCCATCCAGAGGTCGAACCAGGCGCCGACGAAGAAATAGCCCACCAGCGCCAGCGCGCTGATGGAAAGACCGATGGCGACGAAGGCGTGTCCGAACCAGAGCCCGGCGATGATGTAGGGCAGCATGAAATAGATCGGCCAGAACACGCCCATCTGGCGCGCCGTGAAGTTGCCGAGCAGGATCGTGCAGAGGAAACCAAAGGCGAAGAACAGCAGGAACGCGATCAGCATCCGGTAATCGAAGGTTCGTACGCCGCTCTTCGAATAGGTGAGCGCGCTGATCGCAAACGAACCCGCGACCCCCGCCCCGTTCGCCGCGATCCAGATATAGCCGGCATAACGCGGCAGCAGGAACGAGCCGAGATAGCCGGCAAACACCAGCGCACCCCACATGATCAGCATCAGGCTGGCGAAATTGTAGATCCGCGACTGCCGGACACGGCGCGCCATCTCGTCGATCTCGGCAAGCGCTTCGCTGACGCCTGCTGGCTGTCGATCATGTTGCCTTCCCCTGCACGTCGCCGCTATGACCCTGCCATGCCGCGGGTGGCGACATCATCGGCGATGATGGATACCGCCTTCGGCGCGCTGACGATGCCTATGTGATTGACGCCCTCGATCAGCTTGACGTCGACCGCGACCTTGGCGCCGCGCACGGCCTCGGTGTATTTGTCGGCGAACATCAATTCTTCGTCGGCGCCGGCGAAGATGGTGAGCGGCTTTGTCGCCGCGGCGAGATCTAGGCGGAAGTCGCCGCTCACCGCAAAGTTGCGCATCAGCCGGTCGGTATAGGTCCCCACCAGGGTTTTTTCGGAATTTGGCGGCACCGCGAGCGCCAGCACCGGCAGCGCCTCGCAGCAGGTGATGCCGAACTGGCGCAGCGCCAAGAGCCCGATGATGCGCGGGATATCGGCTTTCGCCCAGCCGCCCGAACTCGGCCGCGTCGAGGGGGCATCGTAGCCGAGATAGGGCGCCAGCATCACGGTGCGCTCGAACAGGTTCTGGATCGGCGAGCCTGCCACGCGCAGCGCAAAGCCGCCGCCCGAGGAATGACCAACCAGCGTCAGCGGCGCCGACGGCACGCTCTTGCGCAAACCAGTGACGAAATCGGCGAGATCGTCCTCGAGCTGGCCGACATAGCCGATATCGCCGCGCGTGCCCGAGGCGCCGTGGCCGCGGATGTCGACGGCAAAGGTTTCGACGCCGCGGGCGGCCAGCGCCTGCGACAGCGCATGAATGGTGCCGCCGGAGGAGCCGGAAGAGCCGTGCACCACGATCGCCGCGCGTCCCGTCGCCAGCCCCTTCGCCGCGTAATGGCGGAAGCCAAGCCATGTGCCGTCGCGTCCCTGGAAGCGCTCGATCGCGGGCAGGCTGGAGAGATCGACGCTGCCGCGGGCGGCCGAGATCGATTTCAGTTCCGGCAGCTTCGGCATCGGCGTTGCGAGCAGCGCCACCAGCACCAGCGCCACCACGCCAACCACGCTCAGAGCCCATTTCAGGGCGCCAAAACCGCCACGCGCCAGCCGTCCAACCATGGTCGTTCTCCATCAATTCGGATTAATATAGAGTACTCTATACTACAGAGTATATTGATCCCGCAAGCCCGATTGGCGGGGACGACTCAACTGCCCTACCTTGCGCAAACAGCCCAAAAGCCCGAAATCGTCAGAGATGCCCGAACCGCTCGCCAACGCGCCCGAATTCACCGTCACCGAACTGTCCTCCGCCCTGAAGCGGACGGTGGAGGACGCCTATGGCCATGTCCGGGTCCGCGGCGAGATCTCCGGTTTTCGCGGGCCGCACTCCTCCGGCCACTGCTATTTCGCGCTGAAGGACGAGGGCGCCAAGATCGAGGCGGTGGTCTGGAAGTTTGCCCATGCGCGGATGCGCTTCAAGCCGCAGGAAGGGCTTGAGGTGATCGCCACCGGCAAGCTCACCACCTATCCCGGCTCGTCAAAATACCAGATCGTGATCGAGGCGCTGGAGCCCGCCGGCGTCGGCGCGCTGATGGCGCTGATGGAAGAGCGCAAAAAGAAGCTCGCCGCCGAAGGCCTGTTCGACGCCGCGCGAAAACAGTTGCTGCCCTGGCTGCCGGAAGTGATCGGTGTCGTCACCTCGCCGACCGGCGCCGTGATCCGCGACATCCTGCATCGCCTGGAGGACCGCTTTCCGCGCCGCGTGCTGGTGTGGCCGGTCAAGGTGCAGGGCGAAGGCTCGGCCGAACAGGTTGCCGCCGCGATCCGCGGTTTCAACGCGCTGCCGGTCGGCGGCCGCATTCCCCGCCCCGATCTGCTGATCGTCGCGCGCGGCGGCGGCTCGCTGGAGGATCTCTGGTCGTTCAACGAGGAGATCGTGGTCCGCGCCGCCGCCGACAGCATGATCCCGCTGATTTCGGCGGTCGGCCACGAGACCGATATCACGCTGATCGATTTCGCCGCCGACAAGCGCGCGCCGACGCCGACCGCGGCGGCCGAAATGGCCGTCCCCGTGCGCAGCGAACTGTTCGCCAGGGTCGACAGCCTCGCACGGCGCACCATCATGTGCTGGCAGCGCGGCCAGGAAAGCCGCCGCAACGAATTTCGCGCCGCCGCGCGTGCGCTGCCGGCGGCCGGCGAGTTGCTGGCGATCCCGCGGCAGCGGCTGGACAGCGCCGGCAGCGCCCTGCCCCGTGGGCTGAAGGCCAACACGCATGCGCATTTCCGCCGCTTTACCGCCAGCAGCGCCAAACTGACGGTGAGCGTGCTGCGCGGCCAGGTCGCGCATGCCAGACATCGCCTGACTGCGTCGGGCGAGCGCATCACGCTTTCGGCGCGCTCGCTGCTGCGCGCGCGGCGCGACCGCTATGCCGGACTCGAGATTCGATTGAAGGCTTCAAAACTCGCCAACGCACAGGCGCAGCGCGCGGCCATCGCGCGCGACCGAGAGCGCGCTCATCGGCTGACGGAGCGCGCCCGGCGCGCGCTCGATACGCTGCTGCACCGTCTCGATGCCCGGATCGCCCATAGCGGCCAGTTGCTCACCGCGTTGTCCTATCGCGGCGTGCTCGCGCGCGGCTTTGCGCTGGTGCGCGACGCAGCGCGGCCACGCCGTGCATGCAGCCGCTGCGGTTGGGCCGGGCGCGCATCTCTCCATCGAATTTTCCGACGGCCGCGTCGGTGCCACCGCGGATGCAGATCGTCCGGCAGCGACGACGGTTGCGCCACCCGAGCCGAAGCCCGTCACGCGCGAAGCAAAGCCGGCGGCGCCGAAGCGCGTCGAAAAGAAGGTCGATCAGGGAAGTTTATTTTAGCGGTCTACTCTTCCCTCCCCTGGAGGGCCCTGGAGGGGGAGGGACGGTTCGCATGAAGCGAAATGCGAAACGGGGTGGGGTGATCTCTCCACACGGGCAGCGTTCGAGTGGAGAGACCGTCACCCCACCCCGCCTCGTTACGACGGCTATTGGCACCTAGCGGATATTGATCCGGCGATGGTCGATGTCCGTTATTGGGGGTGAAGCGGACATCCCGGAGACTTAGCGCCAGGTCCGCTAATGACCCAAAGCGGACATTTCGACTCTATCGTCGCTCACGGGAGAACTGAGACGCGAGGAAGCTTTGCATCTCCTGAACTGAACGGGCGGCAGCGGTCGCATCATATTTGATCCAGTGTCCGAAACTCTCCCTTCCGTCGGCGAAAGCTGAAGCATCGAAGGCGTGATAGGCACCGGGATAGACGATCAGCTTAGCCGGTGCTCCCCTGTTAACTTGCCACTTCGTCCAAAGCTCGCAATCCCTCGCTGGCGTCCAGTCATCGAGTTCGCCGATCAGAATCAGCGCAGGAAGAATGAGATCCTCTGTAATAAAGCCGCACGGTGGGTAGTAGGCCACGGCTGCGCTGAACCTCAGATCGTGAGGCGCGTCGAAGATATCCTTTTGATAGGTCGACACCAACTGGAGTGCAACAACTGCACCCTGCGATGATCCAACGACGGCGATGCGTCGAGAATTGACGAAGGGAAGATCGGATAGATAGGACAAAGCGCCCAAAGCATCACCAAGGCGGGGAGTTCCCAGGTGAGTGCATTGGTCCTTGATGCCACGGGTCGCAAAACTATCCACCGCCAGCGACACATAGCCCCAGCCGGTCATGAGCTGAGAGATGTGATTTCGGGTATTTTCCGAAAGCCCAGCGCACCCGTGGAGGTACACGATAGCTGCAAACGGACCGCTTCCCTCAGGTTTTGACAGATAGCCCTGAATTGTATCTGTCGCCGCTCTCAGGGTTTCTCCGCGCTCTCGCGCCAAACGCTGCTGAATTTGACTGACACGAAAGGGAGCACTTTCGAACTGGACCGATTCTTCCGCTGAGACGACCGCGTTAGTGCAAATGTATGCAGCGAGGGCTGCTAGGCCAAAACATGCTCCGGCTCTCCTGCCCATTTCTGTCGCCCCGGCTTCGTAAATCCGACCAACGTAGCAGGGTCGTGCCAACCCATCTACAGATGCCTGCTTCTGGTACAAAGCGGGCATTCAAGGCCTATCGCCAAATGTCCGCTTTCGGGGGTAAATCAGACATCGCGCGAACACGCCTCTATGTCTGCTAGTGACCCAAAGCGGACATTAGCTTGCTTTCTCTGGATGGCCACTTCGGGGATGCTATATTCTGGTGAAATGATGCTCAATTGGCTTTGCGTGGGCGCTCCTTAGAGGGGTTTTTCTTCGGATGGTTTGGCGACCCTTTTCCTGGTATGCGGACGGTCACGCTCTCCGATGAGCTACGAAATCAGTTCCGCCATAATTCCCCCGTATACGGCACACGAACTGCGACGTAAGTTTCTGGAAACCCAAGGGGGTTGCCAATGAGAACATTATTGGTGGTGTTCACGTCTATTATTTCGATATCTGCTTGGGCTGGTGCCCTCGATGACGCCAGGACATTGGGCGCTCCGATGGAGTTCGTGGAGCGAGCCATTCAGTTGTTGCGAGGCAAAGAGTTTTCGCGAAAGGACATTCTCGCTGTTTTTGATATTTCGCAACCTTCCGGCAACCGCCGTTTCTTTCTCATCGATTTGAAAAACAACCGAACGAGCGCTCACTATGCCGCTCATGGAAAATCAAATGGTAACAATTTGCGAGCGACAAAGTTTCGTGGTTTCCGCAGCGACCATGACATGGTTCCGCTCGGTCCTTTGAGAACGGCTGCAGCCGACGCTCCCATCACTTCGCACTACCGTACGATCGCCGATAAATACACAGGTCAAGTCTGGAACGGCCTGAATTCCGCCCGCCTCGAAGGTGTCGCTTCTTACAATAGCTACATCAATTCCGTTCCCGGAGTTGTGTGGGTCATTCATCCGAATTGGTATGTGAGCGCCGGTTATCGTAAAAACAATCCGGGAATGTTGGGGCGCTCGCTCGGTTGCATCACTCTCGATCCCGAAGTGAACAACGCAATCGTCAATCGCCTAGGAAACGGGGCTTTGATTTACGTTACAGTCGGCGACGATCCGGTTGAAAGATATCTTTAATTATCAGCGATGATGCGCACTGAGCATTGGTGTACCGGTGTTGGAATTGACAGTGCGGCAAGAAACGCAATTGAGATCGCTGCGGTTCCGGAGCCGCTATTGCTGACGAAGAGATGGTGGGTGCGCGAATGAGGAAACTCTGCATGCGCAGTACCAACTTTGCGCGAGAGGATTTTGGACGCGAATTACTGCGCGGCGCGCCGTCTCGATTTTTCTACTGGTGACATTCCTGGGCGCCGGCTAAGGCCGGACTTGGTAGATGGGGCGACGGCGCGGGGAAGCCCAATGATTGGCGCGCGCCGGACAGGCCGCGCTGGACTCGCCCTAGCGCCCCATGTTGCGTAAACAGTTGAAAATCCCGCCCGAGGAACCTTGAAGGAGTGTTGCAATGACGGCCATTTCGGGAAGTGCCGCGGCGGTGACAGGCGGGGCGAGCGGCATCGGCCGCGCGCTGGCGCGGGAATTGGCCGCGCGCGGCTGTGATCTGGCACTTGCCGACCGCGATGAGGCTGGCCTTGCCGCCGTTGTTGCCGAACTCGCCAAGAGCGGGCGCAAGGTGACGACGCATCGCGTCGATGTCAGCGAGCCCGCGCAGATCGAAGCGTTTGCCGCGGCCGCTATTGCCGCGCATCCCACGCTCAACATCCTCATCAACAATGCCGGCGTAGCCCTGCTGGGCCAATTCAACGAGATCGACCAGGCGCAGTTCGAATGGCTGATGAACATCAATTTCTGGGGCGTCGTTCACGGTACCCGCGTCTTTCTCCCCCAACTGTCGAGCCGGCCGGCGGCGCACATCGTCAACGTTTCCTCGATCTTCGGCATCATCGCGCCTCCCGGCCAGACCGCCTATTGCGCGTCGAAATTCGCAGTGCGCGGCTTTTCAGAGGCGCTGCGCCATGAGCTGAAACTGGCCCTGAGCCCGGTCAAATTGTCGGTCGTGCATCCCGGCGGCATCGCCACCAATATCGTGCGCAACATGCGCACCGGCGTCGCTGTCACCGACAATGCCCGGCGCGCCGAAGCGATCGAGTTCTTCGACAAGGAATTCGCCAAGACCACGGCCCAGGCAGCGGCGACGGCAATCATCGCTGGCATCGAGAAGAACGCGCCCCGGATCCTGATCGGCGGCGACGCTCGCATGCTGGACCGGCTGCAGCGCATCCTGCCCGGCACATACTTCAGGATACTGAAGAGGCGGATGGCGAAGCGGGAAGGGCAAGCCTCAGCTTCCGCAGCAGCGGACGCAATCTAGCCCCCTCACAAATCAACGCTTGGGCTATCGCTCAAGCATTGCGGCTGTCGAACCGGGTTGCCGGCTTTTCCGGCATGGTCGACTTCGAACCTGGAAAACTGATCCTCAAGAAGAGCCGTTTGGAAGCGGACCGCAAACGACAAAGAGCGAAAGCTAGCGATCGGAAGTCAATTGCGCAGTTCGGCGCCCACCATTCATCTTCTTGAGCTCGTTTACGTACCCCTCAGGCCTCTGCAAATGGGACGGAACCTTCAAACCCATGAAGGTCGCTATGCGACCAATGAAAGCAGTGCAGTTGGCTGTTTGGGCGTTCCAGACTAGCGAGGTCGCCTGAAGATGCTTGATATGGGCGAAAACCTTCTTCGCTTCCGCCTCACTCAAATAAACCCGGTAACTTGCAGTTAAGTACTGGACATCCAGGTCACCGTAGCTTGCCCCCGTTTCAGCGGGCACCCACATAAGATGTCCCAGCATGTAAGCCATTTCTTCGCCTTTTGGATGCAAGCCGGCAACTTCGACCTGCTTTTCGCTGGTCTTACCGAACCAAACAAACGCATGGCCATAACTGGCTGCGGTACGGGCACGAAAATCGACGTAATAGGGTCCTTTGGCTGTAGCACCAGATTGCGGCTTTGGGACCGGTTTCGCGTCAGCTGCAGGCAACGTAACGTCAGATGCAGCAATAGCCGTTGCTACATTGGCCCTCGCTAACGGCTTTTGCGCACCGGAAGTCTGCTTCAGGCGCTGTTGATCGGTCTGCACCGCAAGTTGTTGCGCACTGCTGCTACCAATTCCCAGACCCTGCAAAGCCGCAAGGACACACAGCTCCGACAATAAGCCGCCGACAGCGCCTTTTCCGATTAGCTTTCGCCACCTTGAAACCCTCTGTAGATAACCAGACAGCGGATGTCGCAATCACTCTGGCCGCCATACCGCAGCCATCGTTTCCAAACGTGCTGGAGACGACCCGCCTGTGGGGGAGCGCTCCCTAGGTCAACCCCTGGTTACGAGCGGGGCCGGGTACTTGCCGATTGGAGTCTTGCCGATTGGAGTCTTGCCGATCGGCATCTTCCCAACCGGTGCAGTTGCGACGATTGGTTGCCGGCGAGGAAGGTCCGCAGCAATGGCAGAGCCCACGAAGGCAAACGATACGGATCCAACGATTAGGCATTTCAACATTAAAGCCTCCTCCTAGTGTTCGCAGAGTCATGGTTAACTTGGCGGTCGCTACGACGCAATTAACAGTGCCCCTCGATCATTCCGTCGATGAAATTTTTTTAGCGAACGTTGCCGAAATAACACGCGGAACAAAAGTATTGCCAAGTAAGAACCGCCATCCTTGGTAGGGTTCACCGGTTGAAAAACTTTTATCTTTCCAATGGCTTGGGGGCAACAATCCAGCGAGGCGCATTACCGTTGTGGCCAACGGTCAATAGTGATCTGTTAGAAAGGCGACCGACATGGGTTCCGCGATTGAGAACCAGCCAAATGACGCCTGAGCTTGCCAAGTCGATTTTCGTTCTCGGCTTAATTGCTTGGGGATTTCTTCGCTATCCTCACCAGCATCGAGCCTCCAAAATACCTGTCCGAAATACCGCGCGCAATTTGACGGACTCGTTGCGAATTGCCTGCGCTACGCTCGGGCTTGGTATCGTTCCCCTCATTTATGTCGCAACCGGATTCCCAAGATTTGCCAGCTATGAGTTCATCAAGGGTTTTGCCTATACCGGCGCACTGGTGTTCGCGCTGGGACTGTGGCTTTTCTATCTTGCGCACCGGCGTCTCGGTCGAAATTTTTCCGTCAGCCTCGATGTTCGCGAGGGTCATGTTCTCATATCGAAGGGCGTATATGCGGTCGTTCGCCATCCGATGTATTCGGCTTTCTGGCTTTGGGCGATCGCCCAATTCCTTTTATTGCCGAATTGGTTCGCCGGGTCTGCCGGGATTTTAGGGTTTGGAATCCTCTACTTCGGCCGGATAGGGCAGGAAGAAAGGCTTATGCTCGATACCTTTGGTGACGATTATCGGATTTATATGAACAGCACCGCGCGGATTGTACCCTGGATTTACTGATCCATGGCCTCTAGCAGAGTGAAGCTCGGCAACCGTGTCTGCGTTGTGGGCGCGGGCCCCTGCGGGCTGACGGCTTTGAAAAATCTTCGAGCGGCCGGCCTCCATGACGTCGTATGTTACGACGAAGGCGAGGCTATCGGCGGCAACTGGGTATTCAACGAGCGGCCGGAGCGTCACAGCGTTTATGATGCAACTCATCTGATTTCATCGAAGGGGCTGTCGGAGTTTGAAGACTATCCTATGCCCGATCACTATCCGGACTTTCCATCGCATCGGCAGGTCCGTGGCTATTTCGAGAACTACGCAGCCCATTTTGGATTGATGCAATTCATCCGGCTGGAGACCCGTGTTGTGCGCGCGACATTGCTCCCCGATCTGCGCTGGGGCGTTAGTTCAATTGGACCTGACGGCGCAAAGGAGGAGATTTTCGACTATTTCATCGTTTGCAGCGGACACCATCGCGAACCCTTGATGCCAGATTACCGCGGATGCTTCTCTGGGGAAGTACTGCATTCGTCTAGGTACAGGCGACCCGACATTTTCAGGGACAAGCGCGTGCTTGTTGTCGGGGGCGGCAATTCCGCCTGCGACATTGCGGTCGATGTCGCGCGGGTAGCGCAAAAGTCCTGCATCAGTATGCGTCGTGGCTATCATATCGTCCCCAAATTGATGTTGGGACGACCGGCCGATCAGGTTTATGCAAGAGTGCGGGACATGGTTCGATTGCCCAGATCGCTTCTCCGGTTCCTCGTGCACACCGCGGTGCAATTTTACGTTGGGCCGCTGGAGAAATACGGATTGCAGCAACCGAAGGCGAATCTTCTGGAAACGCATCCGACGCTGAACTCAGATTTTTTGAACGCCTTGAGAAACGGTAAGGTATTGCCGCGCATCGGAATCAAAAGCCTCGAGGAGAACAGCGTGCATTTCGACGATGGCACCGCTGAGGAGTTCGACGCCATCATCTGGGCTACCGGATATCACATCCGGTTTCCTTTCCTGGACAAGTCAGTCGTTGCCTGGGACGAGTCAGGCCCCATTCCGCTCTATTTGAAGATGATGCACAGGGAAATTCCCAATGTTTTTTTCATTGGGTTATTCCAGCCGGTCGGCTGCATCTGGCGGCTGGCCGATCATCAGGCCCGTATCGCGGCGCTGCAGATCAACGGAGTTCTGAGCCGGCCGGATGATATTAGTAATCGTATAGAGATAGAGATCAACTCGCCGCACTGGCGTTTCGACAAGGCTTTGCGCCATGCGGTCGAAGTCGATTATCATGACTTTCGCGCCCAGTTGCTGAAGGAAATCAATGGCACGTAGGGTCCGGGCTCATTAGATCCATCATGTCGGGGGCAGCGGCGAGGCCGGCATCGTCAAGATGAGCCAGTAGGGCATGTCGCCCTTCGGCAACCTAAAACTGGATTTTGAACTCCCGACGCACTTAGAGCGTGACTGTGTCTCCCGCGCAATAGCCAGGACTCCTTGGACTCCGTAGTTTTACGAAGTCGCTCATGGGAATTTTTGGTGCGCGTTTCGCGCTTTTCATTGGGGGTCTCAAATGAAGAAGACATTTGTTGCCGCTGCTGCCGCAGCGCTCTTAATGGCCGGCACCGCCGCTAGCTCCGCCGCGGACTTGCCAGCCCGCCCGGTGGCGCAGCCGCTGCCGATAGTCTGGTCCTGGACCGGCATGTACTTCGGTGGCCACGTCGGCGCCGGCTGGGGAACCACTAAATCGACCCTCACGGGGTT
The DNA here is from genome assembly GCA_963731915.1 of uncultured Alphaproteobacteria bacterium. GTDB lineage: Bacteria > Pseudomonadota > Alphaproteobacteria > Rhizobiales > Xanthobacteraceae > Bradyrhizobium. The sequence continues at coordinate 91,358 of CAVSXQ010000040.1, read as the reverse complement.
TAACATCGTTCCCGCGATCATTCCGCCGCTCGCCTTCAACCTGCCTTTCTCCCAGACCAGCACGAGCGGGTTCCTGGGTGGCGTGCAGGGTGGATATAACTGGCAGGCCGGTTGGGCTGTGTTCGGCATCCAGGGTGACATCGCTGGTGCCAATATCAGGGGCACGAGCCCCTGCCTCGTCGTTCTCGGCTGCAACACCGACACCCAGTGGCTGGCGAGTGTGACTGGCCGCCTCGGCGCTGTGGTTCTGGATCGCGGTCTTGTTTACGTCAAGGGCGGCGCTGCCTGGCAGAACTCCACTCACACCGTTACGCTGCCGTCCTTCGGCGGCGTCGGAGGTCAGGATCTCACCAGCAGGGAAATCACCCACTTCGGCTGGACCATCGGTATGGGCACCGAGTGGATGATCACCCCGAACTGGACCGCGTTCGTCGAATACAACTATTACGAGTTCGACAAGAAGAACTACGCGTTCCCCCTCAATCTTGGGGCCGGCGTTCCCTTCGCGATCAATGTCAATGCAGACCTCCGGAATACCCTGTCGACCGCCAAGGTCGGCGTGAACTACAAGTTCAATTGGGGTAAAAGCCCGGTCGTGGCGAAGTACTGAGGCTATCCATTCTTTCTCCAGTGTGTGAAACTAAATCCCGGGTCCTGCGCCCGGGATTTTTTTGATCGACGTTATGTCCGGAGGACGCGCGTCGTGACGAAGCAAACGAAAGATGATCAAGATTGGAAGGCCGCGGAAGCCGTGTTGGATGCGGCTCGCGAGATGCCTTCCGGCGCCGCGCGTATTGAAGCCATGAAGAAGGCCGGGCAAATGCGTTTTGAAGCGGATCGTCGCCGACGGGAACAAGAGGGCTTCGCCGTTAGGCAATCCCCGCGTTTGGATAGCTCAGCCGCCGATTGAACCTCACCGACCCGCTCTGGCCCCTCGCTTCGTGTCAAGCCTTCAACTTCAAATGGCCAGCAATCGTTCGTTGTCGGGTGGAGAACCCGAGTGACATGCCGTTCGTTCAAGAGGCTTGTTTCGAACTACTGATCCTCGAGAACGGCAAGAGCTGCTTGCCCTCGAAATATCCGCCAGATTGTCGCAAGAGCCGACGTGGTGATCGAACGATGTCCGCTTCTGGCACAAAGCGGACATAAAAGCTTGGTCCCCAAGTAATGTCCGCTTTTGAATGAGGAGCAGACATTCAATCAAATCTCGATTTGATATCCCACTTGCTGTGGTCAAGAAACGGAACTGTCGCCGCTCAAACTATACCCCCCTCCAGGGGAGGTGAAAGACTCACCTTGCCAGCCACTCCGCCACGCGCTTCTGCGAGTCCGCGCGTGCGGTCGCATCGCCCGGCGTCCCGGCGTCGGCCGCACCGAGCGAACGCGTCGCCACATTGGCGCGATCGAAATCGTGGGCGGCATTTGGATAGATCACGATTTGCGCCAGCGCGCTGCGGCCCCGCGCGTTGTCGACCATCTGCTTGCAGGCGGGCGGCGAGGAGATGTCGTCCCTGGCGCCGATCAACAGCAGCGTCGGCACCCGCGCGCTCCAGCCGGTGCCGGCGGAGATGCGGCAGTCCGGATAGAACGCGATGGCCGAGCGAAAATCCGGCTGCAGCGTGCGCGAGGCCAGTTGCGGCCGCACCGCCCACAGCACCGCGCTGGCGCCGTTGGCCCAGCCGACCAGGCTGATGCGCTCGCGCGCCACCCAGGCCTGCGCCACCAGCCATTGCCGCGCCGCGGTGACGTCGGCGACGCGCTCGCGCCGCGCCAGCACCTTGCGATCCCCGGCGTTGCATTGCGGGCCGGCATCGCGCGAGCCGTAACTGTCCGGCAGCAGCACCGCGTGGCCGGTCTTCAGGAATTGCTCGGCCCAGTCGCGATAGCGCGGCAACACGCTTTCCGACTTCGCGGAGAGCCCGCCGCAGCCGTGCAGGCCGATCACCACCGGAAACGGGCCCGCGCCTTCCGGCTTGTAGAGCTGCGCATGCAGCGTGATGGCGCCCGCGGGGATGTCGACCGCCTGCGGCACGGGTGCTGCGTTCGCGGCGGACGCGATGGCAAACCATGTCAGGAATGTGGTTGCGGACAAAAGGCGCATGGGAATGTGCCGGGCCGTTGTGGCGCTGAAAACACAGTAATCCGTAGCCAAAAGGTAGCATGCGGCGGCGGGCGCGAACCATTAAAAATCAGTGGTTTTGCGGGGGCGGACATTACAACCTATTTATGATAGATCGCATCCATCGAACATGCATTCGACGGGCCGTTCCGAATCGGCCCGCGTATCGGAGAGTCTTATCGTGTTGAACAAGTTCGGCCCCTCGGGCCAAGGCGAAGCGCAGGTGCAATATCTCGACGGCGACTTTCGCGTGATCTCGCCGGGATCCTATGTGCGCTGCGCCATCACCGATGCGCGGATTCCGCTCGACGAATTGAAATACTGGAGCGTCGATCTGCAGGAGGCCTACGCGGTGCCGAGCGCCGTGCTGCAGCGGCATTATCCCGGACAGGTGAAGTAGCGGCGGAAAATAATCCATCGTCGTCCCGGCGAAAGCCGGGACCCATAACCACCGCACTTTGTTGTAAGCAAAGGCAACCGGCTCCAGCGCATCGCGGACAGGCCGCGGCGTATGGGTCCGGATCGCGCTCGCGCTGCTCGCTTGTCCGGGACGACGGTGAGTTAATCATCCCGAATGATCTGCTAACGCCAACCCGCGCCACCCATGCGGGTCGACAATGTTTGCGCGGCAGCCCCCAGCATTTCCTCGACCGTCGCGATCGAGGTGCGATCGACGCGGTCGATGCGCTCCGCGTAAGGGACCGTCATGGCGGCAATCGCCTGGCCCCTTGAGTCCATGATCGGAAAGCTTGCCGCGTAGAGCCCGCGCACCTGAACGCTCGGGATCGACTCGAAGCCGCGGGCCCTGATCGTATCCAGCGTCGCAGCGATCTGTGCATCGGCATGATCCGGCCGCCGCTGCACCGCTTCCGCGATGCGCATCTGCCGCGTCTCCCTGTCCTGAAACGCCAGCAGGACTCGTCCCGACGCCGACACCAGCACGTCGAGCTCAGCGCCGACCCTCACGCTGAATCCCATCCCGCCCGGTGCATCGACCTTGGCCACCACGATCTGGCGGCCCTGGTTGTAGACCGTGAGATGACAGCTTTGGTCGAGATCATCGGACAATTTCTGCATCAACGGCATCGCCTCGGTCAGCAAACGATGGGTCGGTGGATTGACATGCGCGAGTTCGAACAGTTTTGTCGTGACATGATAGCGGTCGCCGACATTGGCGAGGTATCCGCGCTCGACCAGCGATGTCACCATCCGGTAGAGTTCGCCGACGCTGCGCCCGAGCTGCTGCGCGATCTCCTTCTGCGAGAGAGGAATCTCGCTGCGGCAAACCAGTTCGAGGACGTCGAGCCCCTTTTCAAGGGCGGGCGCCGCATAGGCGGGGCCGTCCGCGTCGGCTGACTTTCTTGCAAGCCTGAGATCGTCGCTAATTGTTGGCCTCCCGCATCGTCCGCGCCGGCGAAACGCTATTTTCCGGTCTGGTGCACCTCGACGACGTTGCCCTCGGGGTCGTGGAAGAAGATCTGATACCAGCCGGCCATCGCCCAGGTGCCGTAGTCGGAATAGGGAATCTTCTTTGCCTCGAGGTGCCGCTTGAAGGCCTCGATGTCGTCGGTGCGGAAGCAGAAGTGTCCGCGGTCGAGCGGGTTGATGACGTGCTTCATGCGAAAGCCGAGATCGACGTCCCGGCGCGCGAGATGGAATTCAACCGCCCCGTCAGTGACGAAGTCGACGTTGCCGCCATAGCCGTCGGACGTGTTGACCCGCTCGTAGCCCTGCACCGTGCCGAGGTCGAACACCGAGCGGTAGAATTCGGAGAGCCGCGACACATTCTCCGAGCACAGGTTCATGTGATGAAACTTGAGCTTCATGGCTCGGTCCTTTCCTTGCGCACGGGCTAGACACTCTCAGCATAAGCAACTTACTTCTTTCATATATAGATATTGAGGTTTTATAATACCTTCATTAGAATTATTATTTATTACCAAATTTATAAATTCATATATACGTCGATCAAGAGATGTATGGGAGCAAGCGCATGCTGCTGCACGAAAAGGTCTGTGTGATTGTCGGCGTCTCGTCCCTCAAGGGCATCGGATACGCGACCGCGGAGCTGTTTGCGCGGCACGGCGCAAAACTCGCGATGATCGACATCGCGATGGACAAGGCAATCGTCGACGGCATCACCTCGTCGATCGCCGGAAATATCGGGGCCGACCCGATCGTTGCCGGCATCAAATGCGACATCCAGGATTTTGCCGATTGCGAACGCGCGCTCGCGGAGGTCGTCACCCGATTCGGGACCATGGACTGCCTGGTGAACTGCGCCGCCATCGTGCAGGCCAAGGCCATGCTCGCCATTGCGGATGCGGATTACGACCGCGTTGTCGGCGTCAACCTCAAGGGCACCTTCAACATCTGCAGGAGCGCGCTGAACATTTTTGCCGCGCGGAAAGCGCGGCGTCATCGTCAATCTGGCATCGGTCGCCGCCCAGCGCGGCGGCGGCCTGGTCGGCGGCGCCCACTACGCCGCGTCGAAAGGCGGCGTCATCAGCCTGACGCGAAGCATCGCGCGCGAATTCGGCCCGCTGGGCATTCGCGCCAACGTCGTCTGCCCCTCGATGGTGGAGACCGGGATGCTCGACGGCTTGCCCCGCGAAAAATTCGACGAAATCGTCGCCGGCATCCCGCTGCAACGCGCCGGCAGACCGTCTGATATCGCAGGCGCCTGCCTCTATCTCGCCTCCGATCTCTCGGCCTATGTCACGGGCGCGACCATCGACGTCAACGGCGGCAGCCATATTCATTGAAATACGGAGTGTGCACGCGCCACCGGACGTCCCGCATCATGTTCCGGGCCGGAACTTCTTCTCCCGCGCCTTGAACAGGCGGTCGCTGACGAACTTCCGCAATCCGCCCGCATCCTCGAATGCGAGCGCGACCTTGAACGGCACGACATCGCCGGCCCGGTCGGAAAACCGCGCAAAATCCTTTTCCGTCGTGACCGGCACCAGCCCGTCGCGCCTGGCCTCCGCGACCAGGGCATCGATCTGCCGTTGCGAAAAGGCGTGGTGATCGGCAAACGTCCGGCCACGAACCACCTCGACGCCGCTGGCGCTGAGCGTGTTGAAGAAGCGGATGGGATCGCCGATCCCGGCAAACGCCAGCGCACGCTTGCCGCGCAGCGCGGCGAGCGAGGCGTCGTCGGCCTGAAAACGCGCGCGCAGCACCGGCTTGCCCTGCCCTGCAATACTGCCCGCCACCGCATCCGCGTTACTGCCATCGCCGATCACGACCAGCGCATCGGTGCGCTCGAGCTGTAGCCGCAACGGCGCGCGCAACGGGCCGGCCGGCATGGTCAGGCCATTGCCGATCGCGCGATCGCTGTCGATCACGATCAGGGAAGCGTCTTTCATGACAGCCGGATTCTGAAAGCCGTCATCCATCAGGATCACGGTGGCGGCCATCGACTTCGCCAGCACCACGCCGGCGACGCGATCCCGCGCCACCACCACGGCAAGCGTGCGCGCCAGCATCAACGGCTCGTCGCCGACGTCGGCGGCGCTGTGGCGCGCCGGATCGACGCGGACCGGCCCGCGCAATTTGCCGCGATAGCCGCGGCTGAGCACGACGGGGGTTTCCCCGAGTTCGCGCAGCAATCTGGCCAGCGCCTCTACCGTCGGCGTCTTGCCGGCGCCGCCGCCGTGATAATTGCCGACGCACAGCACGGGAATGCCGGCATCGATGCCTCGGCGCTTCAGCCGCCGCGCGGCGAAGGCGCCATAGAGCGCGCCGAGCGGCCTCAATAAATGCGATTTGAAGGATGCGCGCCGGTACCAGAAACCCGGCTCACGCATTGGCGGCTCCCATTTCGAGCCGCAACTGCAGCAGATACGGCTCCAGCGCGGTCAGCGTGCGTTCCAGCGCGCCGCCGAGATCTTCGACCACGCGTTCCGAGGCCGCAACGCTGATCTCGCGCGCCCTCGGATCGGCCAGCAACTGGCCGAGCTGCTTGACCAGCGCTTCCTGCGTATCGGCGACGCCGCGCGCCACCGGCTTTATCCAGCGCCTCATAGACGTCGGCAAAATTGAACACGTGCGGGCCGTGCACGATGGAGGCGCCGAGCTTGACCGCCTCGATCGGGTTCTGCCCGCCATGCGGCACCAGCGAGCCGCCCATGAACACGATGGGCGAAAAGCGATAGAAAATCCCGAGTTCGCCCATGGTGTCGGCGACATAGATGTCCGACGTCGCGGTCGGCAACTCTTCGCGCGAGCGCAAAGCCGCGCGCAGGCCCGAGGCGGTCACGAGGCCCGCAATGGCGGGGCCGCGGTCAGGATGGCGCGGCACGATCACGCTCAACAGTCCCGGAAAGAATCCGGCCAGCGTCTTGTGCGCCTCGATCAAGATCTCATCCTCGCCGGGATGGGTCGAGGCCGCGACGATCACGGGCCGGCCGCGCGTCAACGCCATCAGCTTCTCGAGTTTGGCGGGATCGGCCGGCGGCGCCGGCACGTCGAGCTTCAGATTGCCTGTCGTGACCACGTTACGGCTGCCGAGCGCGGAAAAACGCTCCGCATCGGTGTCGGATTGCGCGAGGCACACCTCGAACTTTTCCAGCAGCGCCGAGATGGTGTTGCTGACGCGGCGCCAGCGCGGAAACGAACGCGGCGACATCCTGCCGTTGATCAGCACCATCGGCAGCCGCCGCGCCGCGCTCGACAGGATCAGGTTCGGCCACAAATCGGATTCGATGAACAGCGCCAGCGACGGCCGCCAGTGATCGAGGAAGCGCCTGACATAACGCGGCGAGTCGTAGGGCACATATTGATGGATGATGTCGGCCGGAAAGCGCTTTGCCACGATCGCCGCCGAGGTCACCGTGCCTGACGTGAGCAGGATGCGCAGATTGAGCGCGCGCAGCCGCTCGATCAGCGCGGCCGCGGCCAGCACCTCGCCGACGCTGGCGCCGTGGATCCACACCAGCGGCCCGTGCGGCCGCGTGTCGGGCGACAAGCCGCGCCGCTCGCCGACGCGCTCCGGATCTTCCTTGCCTTGTTTCAGCCGCCGCTTGATCAGCGCAGGCGCCAGCGGCACCACCGCGAACGACAGCTTGCGATAGACGCGCAAGGTCATCGGAAGGGAATTAGCCAAGGGCCCCCTCCGGGCGTCCGACCTTCGCATAGGCCAGGCGCGTCGCCTCGTTCAGATAGGTCTCGACTTGCAAGCGCAGTCTTTCCATGGTCTCGGCGTCGGCGTCGGGCGGCACCTCGACGGCATCAATACCTACCACGGCACCGCGCCCGAATGGCAAATTGATGGTGGTGGAGTCCCAGTTTTTCAACCGGATGTACCGGCTTGTCACCATTGCAAACGGCAGGATCGGCCTGCCCGAATCCCGCGCCAGCATGATGACACCAAGCCCCGCGACGCGGGCGCGCTTGGGAACATCGGCCGTGGTCGCGATGTTCCAGCCGTCCGCCAAAGCCTGCACCATTTCCCGGAACGCGCCGACGCCACCCTTGCGGTGGAAGGCGCCGCCATGGTCGCCGGAACCGCGGATGGTAGCGATGCCGAGCCGTTCGGCGGCGATCGCGTTGAACTCGCCGTCGCGATGCTTCGAGATCAGCACCTTGGCGCGATATTCCTTCTTGTTCTTGATGAACGGCGTCAGGAAATGCTGGCCGTGCCAGAACGCGAAGATCAGCGGCTGGTGCGGCAGCACCCGCTCATAGACGTCGGGCGGGTCGAAGACGAACGTCGTGGTCAGCCAGACAAAGCGCAGGTATTCGGCCGCGAGGAAACCGACCGCGCGCTGAACCACCTTGCTGCGCAGCACATTGCGAAGGAGTTTTTTCAACGGGAAGGCTTTGCTTCTTGGCTTGGGTCGAGCAGCCGATGCAAATGGACCACGAAGTAGCGCATATGGGCGTTGTCCACCGTCTGCTGCGCCTTCGCCTTCCACGCCGCATAGGCGCTCGCATAATTCGGATAGACGCCGACGACCTCGACCTCATCGAGGTTCTTGAACGTGACGTGTTCGAGATCGGTGAGTTCGCCGCCGATCACGAGATGAAGCAGTTGCTGCGGGGCACTATCTGGCATGACAAGTTTTCCTAACGAGGTGCCCGGCAAAAGCAAATCGTACGATGACTACAGAGATGTTCAGGGTAACGGACGTTCCCGGAAATGCCCGACAATGCGTGCATGACGATCGCGTCCCGCTGCCACCAGCACCCCGTGCGCCACATCCCGGCGGTTGTAGAGGATCGGATCCCCCGAGAGTGCGGTCATCTTACCATTCGCTTCATGCACGATCAAATTCGCCGCCGCAAGGTCCCAGTCACGGCTTTGTCCGCCGGCGAAGGCGGCATCGAGACTTCCCTGCGCCACCCGGCACAGCCGAAGCGCCAGCGATCCGATGCGCGGATGCAGCGTGATTTCGTCGGATGAAGGACTAAGCCGTTGCACCAGCGGCTTCGGCCCGGCCATGCGGGAAAAATCCAGATCGATGCCCGAGGTGGCATGAACCGCCGCATCGTTGCGTCGCGCGCCCTGCCCGCGCATGGCAAAGAAAAATTCGTCGCTCGCCGGCGCGAACACCGCGGCGAGCACGGGGGAAGCGTCCTCCACCAGCGCCACGCTGACGCACCAGTCGTCGCGGCCGGCCAGATAGGCCCGCGTGCCGTCGATGGGATCGACGATCCATGCCAGTTTTTTGCCAAGACGCGTCTCGTCATCGGCGCTCTCTTCCGACAGCCAGCCGTAATCCGGCGTCGCCGAGCGCAGGCGATCTTCCAGGAGATCGTTGACCGCGATATCGGCTTCCGACACCGGCGAGGACGCGCCCTTGATCCAGTTCTTCAGCTCGGTGCGGAACAGCGACAGCGCCAGCGCCCCGGCTTCGCGCACCGTGTCCTTGAGCAGCGCCGCATCGCTTGCCAGGAGATTGTCGCGATCGTCGCGCAAACTAACGTCCGCCAACCGTCAAGCCCTCGATGCGCAGCGTCGGCGCGTTGATGCCGTAGCGGAATTCCAGGTCGTTGGCCGGCACCAGCGACTTGAACATGTCGAACAAATGGCCGGCGATGGTCACCTCGCTGACGGGATATTTGATCTCGCCATTCTCGATCCAGAAGCCGGAGGCGCCGCGGCTGTAGTCGCCGGTCACGTTGTTGACGCCGGAGCCGATCAGATCGGTGACGTAAAACCCCTGCTTGATATCGGCGATCAGCTCGGCCGGCGTCGCGCTGCCCGCTTCGAGATGCAGATTATACCCGCCCGGCGACGGCGAGGACGACACGCCACGGTGCGCGTGGCCGGTGGTGACGAGGCCGAGTTCCCGTGCGGTGGCGCAATCGAGCAGCCATGACGTCAGCACGCCCTGATCGATGATGGCGAGCTTTTTCACCCTGACGCCCTCGGCGTCGAACGACTGCGAACGCAGGCCGCGCACCCGCAAGGGATCGTCGATGATGCGGATGTTGCCGGCGAATAATTGCTGGCCGAGCCGGTCTTTCAGAAAGCTGGTCTTGCGCGCGACCGAGGCGCCATTGACCGCGCTGACGAGATGGCCGACCAGCGTTCCCGACACCCGCGGATCGTAGACGACCGGCACCTTGCAGGTATCGACCTTGCGCGGATTGGCGCGCGCCACCGTGCGTTCGCCGGCCCTGCGGCCGACGCTTTCGGGCGAGGCCAGATCGGCGGCGTGCGGCACCGAGGAGTAATCGTAGTCGCGCTCCATGTTGGTGCCGTCGCCGCAGATCGCGGTCATCGAGATGCCCTGGCTCGAGCGCAGATAAGAGCCGTGGAAACCGGTCGAGGTCACCAGCACCATGCCGCCGATGCCGGTCGAGGCGGAGGCGCCGCCGGATTTCGTCACGCCCTTGACCGCAAGCGCCGCCGCCTCGGCCTCGCAGGCGCGGCGTTCGAGTTCGGCCGTTGTCGGCACATGGGGGTCGAGCAGATCGAGTTCGGGAAATTCGCGCGCCAGCAGCGCCGGATCGGCAAGGCCGACATATTTGTCGTCGGGCGCAACCCGCGCCATCGCCACCGCGCGCTCGGCCAGTTTCGCGATGCCGTCGCCGCTGACGTCGTTGGTCGAGACCACCGCCTGGCGCTGGCCGACCAGCACGCGCAATCCGATATCGTCGCCCTCGGAGCGCTCGGATTCCTCGACGCGGCCGTCACGCACCTCGACGCCCTGCGAGATGCCGCGCACCGCGACCGCATCGGCCGCGTCGGCGCCGGCGCGTTTGGCCGCCTCGACAAGCCGCTGCGCCAGCGTGCTCAGCACGCTCTGGTCGAACAAATCGGTTGTCGCAGGCTTGGCGGAAAGCGATGAAGTACTGGATGGTGAAGAGATCACGAACGAATTTCCCGGCATTTGAGGCGGTCTGGACGCAAATCGGCAGACCTAGCAGATGTGCCTGATTCACAGGGACTTCAAGCATCTTGCGGCGGCAAAAGCCATCGATTTTCGTTAGTTGCGCAAGAACTCGTCAATCATGCCGGCCAAGGTCTTGTCAATCATGCGAGGCAATGGGTGGCGAGTCAGGAGCGATTAACCAGCCTTTTTAAGCCGAAACGGAAACGGCTCGGCTAAGGTCTCGCCTATCGACCGGGAACATAATCCTGGCGGGGAGACTAAAGCCGTGAGGCGTCAAACAGCAACAAGCGGGATCAATCCCGCCGGGTCGAGCCGCGTCTTGCGGCTCGACCCTCTTTCCCTTCCGCAAAGTTTTGATGCGCAGGACATCCGCGCCGACGGCGGCGTGCGGCACATCGAAATTCACCGCGAACGCGTCGTGCTGCGCCGTGCCGTCAAGGGCATGCGGATGGCGATCAACGTTCGCGTCAGCGATTTCCTCGGCGTCGCGCTGCGCGGCCTCGACGATGAAGCGCAGATGCTGGTGCTGGCGCATCGCGATCCCTCACTGACCATTCCGCTCTGCGTCAGCTCCGACCGCGACGAGATCGAATCCGCGTGGGCAATGTGGAGCGACATCTTCGGCCTGCCGCAACTGCCGGAAGACAAGACGCGCGAGCCCGCGCAACGCCGCCGCCGCCACAACGCGATCCGCGCCCGCCGTCCGAAATTCCTGGTGCGGCGCCGCGCCGGCAGCCCGCTCGGCGAACTGAGCATGCACGGCGGCGAGCGCGAGATCATCGCGCGGGACTGAGCGTCACCGGTCTTGTCACGTCGAACTCGATCCGCAGTGGGGTGACACCAACCCCGATCAACTTTCCGACGCAAGATTTCGCGAGCGTGATCAGGCGCCTGAAACATTGCGCTATCTGGGCGCACCGAATTGGCTCATCGCCTTCCTGATGCGAATTGTCCGGCGACGGTCCTCGCGCGCTTCTTCGCGGGCTCGGCCCTGAACCCGCGGTCCACTTCGCGCGCGGCGGAAAACAATCCATTCAAATGAAAAACCTCCGGCAGGGCATTGCCGGAGGTTTTGGAGGTCTAACATCAGGTAGGTCGCGTCTCCCTGAGACTAGTCGCCGCCAAACCATTTGCCGGCTTCCCTAACGCCAACATAATACATGAGTTAACTCAGCTAAATGCAACAGCTGAGTTTATAATCAATTGGATGAGCTTGTGAGCGTTGCAAAGAAAACCCCCGGCAATTTCCTGCCAGGGGTCTTTTTGGATCATGCTCTCGCTGAAGAGCTAGGATCAGAAGTTGCGCTGAACACGGACGTTCAAGCTGACTGCGTCCTGATCCTTGAACTCGTAGAGTGGCCGTCGGCATCGGAGCCGTCGGGGTCAGAGTCGGCAGTACCAGTTAACTTCTGGTCGAGGTGGAACCACATGACTTCAGCCGAGAACGTCAGGTTCTTGACCGGGGTCCAGCGGGTGACGACGCCGAGCTGCGACACGTTGAAGTCCGGGTTGCAGCTATAGTCCGCGCTTGTGTCACGGGAGCCCTGATCGCAGTGTAGATCGGCGCAGATATTCGCCTTCGCGGTGTCATCGTAGCGAACGCGCAGAGTAGGAACCGAACAGGCTGGTCGACCAGTACGGATCCCAGTTGTGGTTGAAGGCGCCACGGACGCCATAGGCCGTCGTCAGGTGGAGCGATCCGTCGCCACCGGCGAACGCGCCGGCGCCACCAGCGGGAAGCCAAACAGCGTCGGTCGTCAGCACCGAAGCCGATGCTCTGGTAACCGACGCTTGAACCGCTGAACATGGTGAAGGATCGGCGAAGTAGAGCTGGTGGAGATGACGTTCTTCGTGTCACCCTTTGCCCAGGTCGCGTCGATCTTGAAATCGTCGCCGACACCGGTCGGGATGTTCTTGATCTGCAACGCAGCCATCACCGAACCGCCCCACTTGGTGTCGGGGTGACCGGAGATTTCCGACAGAGCGGTCGGCGCCCCTGCCGCAAGACCCGTCGCACCGGCAGGAGCCGCAACGGTGTTCAGGATGTTGTAGGAGCCACTGACTTCATGCGCGGCGGCCGAAATCTGGAACAGGCCCCAGGCCTGGTCGACGCGGATGTTGCCGACGACGTCGGGAGCGTGCACCCCGGCGTAGGCGTTGGCGATACCGACCGGTCGGCGGTGAGCGGCACCGTTCAGGTTGCCGACAACCGTGCGGTTGAACACGGTCGGGTCATCGAGACCGATGGTGGCCGACACGCCGTTGCCGAACTGCGCGGTGTACTGGATGTTGTTCACGCCGGTGACGGTGTCATGACCGCCGAGCAGGAACGATGAGTTGTTGCCCGGATAACCATGCCACGGCGTCGCGTAGGCTGAAGCCGACTTGCCGAAGGTGAAGCCCGCGAACTGGACGAACACCATTTCGACCGCGACATAGCCGCCGCCGGGGGTGTCAAGCAGGTTGCTGCCACCGATCGGCGAAGCAAGGCTGGCCGTTGCAGGGTTGAACGAGTTGTTGTTCAGCGTGCTGAACTGGAAGTCGCCCTGACCGAAGGTGCGGACCACGCCGTATTCCGTGGCGGTGCGGGTATCGATCGTCAGCGCCAGACGGGACCGGGAAGCGAAGTAATTCATGAAGCGATTACCCTGACCGATGTCACCCGACCAGGCCGGTGAGTCGTAGATGCCGCCGTTGAACGTGGTGTCGATGCGTACGTAACCACCCAGCTTGATGCAGGTATCGGTGCCCGGAATGTAGAAGAAACCGGCACCGTACAGCGAACAGATCCTCACGTACTCGACCGCTTTGGCCTTGACGGGAAGATCAGCCGCCTGTGCTCCGCTCATGGCGAGGAGTCCCGCCGCTGAGCCGAGGATAAGGCTCTTAACCATCTTCATGTTAACCTCCAAGTTGCTCTGTTAGGGAAGGTCCCGGATCCGTCGAGTGGAAGACACCCTGTGATTGGTTCCCTTACTCCCTGAAAAACCGCCGAGCCTTTTCGCGTCATCGGACACACCCGCATCAACGCGAGGGACTTAAGCGAACCCGCCTAACGGGACGATCAAGGGGCCCCCCTCCATCGCCACCGAAACTATGCATGCGCAAATTACTTAAGCAAAATAGTTTATGAACTAAGCTATTAGATTGAGCGTCCACTGTAACTCTGGCGCAACACCTGATTTGCCGGCATTCGCGCATGCGCCTGCGACAATTTGGCTGACCCAAATCAATGACTTAATTAGCTATTTTGATTGCCTGCGGGCGCGTTTTGGATGAACTATTGGTAATGTCCCTTTAACCCCGGGAAAACCAATGACCTCTCAAGTTGCACGAAAACGCGCCGGCCTCGACGACGCCATGAGCAGGAATCAGGAGCTCGTGAGGCAGTTTTCCTGGGCGGTCACCTCGATCAACGTGCACTTTCAGGAGATTCGCCAGTTCTGGGCCGGTACGCTCGGCATCAGCGGTCCGCAATGGATGATCCTGATGGCGATCGCCGATCTGGACGAAGGCGAAGGCGTCTCGGTGAAGGTCGCCTCGAAAATGCTCCACGTCGATCCGTCGTTCGTGACGACGCAGTCGAAGATGCTGGAAAAGAAGGGATTGATGCGGCGCCGGACATCCCCTGACGACGCCAGGGTCGTGCAAATGTCCCTGACGGACAAAACCTACAAGCACCTGGCAAGTCTGGCCGCACAGCAGCAGAGCCTGAACGACTTCATCTTTTCCGAGTTCGACAGCCGGGAGCTCAACGACCTGACCAAGAAACTCATGCAGCTTACCGGGCGTCTCGAGAAGGCCAGCCTCAAGGTTGCGATGGATTTGTGAGAAGCGCGCCAGCATGATCCGGACCCTTAGGGCCGCGTTAGCGCAAAGTGGACACCGGTTTTCCCTCGCGACAAACGCGAAACGTTTGCGTGGAGATCATGCTCAAACAAGAAAGATAGAGCGGGATGATAAGTCATCCCGCTCTGGCCACGGACGGGACTGTCCGCAGCCGGTCGGCAATCCAGTCAAATATGAATTCGTTGCCGAGCGACGGGTTATCGACATGACCCTGGTAGGAGGCCGTCTCCGAACCGGGGAAGATTTTCAATGAGATGTCCTGCCGGTTGGTCCTGAGTTGATTGATCAGGTCGAACACCCGATCAGCTTCCAACCAGCCATGTTCTCCGACCGTCACCAGCACCGGGCATTTGAAGGTTTGCGCGAGCGAGCGATTGCATCCCGGAGGGACAATCTCATTTTGCTGCGGCACGCGGCGCCTGAGAAAATTCCGCTCCATCAGATCCCAAATGCCGCCATCGCAGACCGCCGCGGCAAGACGCTCGTCCATGGCGATGCCGCGGGCGACGAACGAGGAGCCTCCACCATCTCCGAGAATCGCTATCCTTGTTTCGTCAACGTCGTCCCTCGTCGAGAGGTAGTCCAGCACGCTGCCAACGGCGGTCTCGAGATCGGGCCGGCCGACGACTTCCCCGAAACGGAGACCGCCGTCCGCTCCCAGCAGATCGACCGCGAGCAGCGACATTTCGCGGTCACGTGCGTAGCGCGCCGTCTTGTACAGGAATTCTTCCTTGCGGTGCCCCGGTTCGCCAATGCAGATCACGACAGCCGATCGATCCCGCCTGCGCTGCGAGGGCAGGAAATAGCCTTCGAGGGAATAGCCCTCCAGCCAGGGAATCTCGACAACTTCACCGCCCGGCGTCGAATGCCGGAGATAGAGATGGGCGCATCTGCGGAGACTTTGCAGCAAGTCTTCCGAATCGCGGTCGGAAAAATCGAAGTCCGTCACGGCGGCCAGATAATAGCTGATGGCGCGGAGCCAGTTGCTTCTTGCCGTGAGCAAATGGCCATCGACCAGCGCCTTCCTGGCGCGCTCGCAGTTGACGTCTGCGGTTCGTTTCCACTCGCGCGGCCAGGATTCCCTTTCGTTCAAATTGATTCGGGAGGCCGTGACAAAGCATTCCGAAACAGTCGAGCCGCCTTCCTGGGCTGCGCCCAGAAGCCGCATGAACTGCAGTCCCAATTCCTCATGCCCGGGCCAGTGGATCAAATCTCTCGGGTCGAATTCACTTCGCATTTGCTGATCTAGACAGTTAATAAAGACAACTTATCTATCTAATTTTATTGCCGGTTTTTGCTCAAGTGTTTTCGGGCAAACTTGGCGCATGCCTTCCACGGTTTAATGCATGGCGCTCACGGGGGCGTGATGCCGTCCCCCTCTCAAGGCGTGGAGCGTCAACTTGTTTGCTCCGTCGGGCAAATCAATTCTGATTTACAGAAATCTTGTCAAGCCCCGAAGGCAAAAATATTCCGCTTCACATTTCTGTAAATCAGAATTATAAACTGACCGTCTCATCCCGGAAGAGGGGCGTTGGCCATCGTCACCAAGCGTTGGGATGGGATGCGGTGGACGCTTCTGTTCGCAGACGAGCGGACAGGAGCGTACGGCGAAGTCGTGTGGTCCTGGCGCCGCGATGCAGGCGCCAAGCTCTTGAGAAGCAAGTTCTCAGGGGTGACGGTGACAACAAGCCCGCTCACCGGGGAGAGCACGAAGTAAGCCGTAAAGCCATTGCGCAGGGGATGTCGGAGTGTTTCCGCTCACCTGTATGCTCGTGTGCGCCAAATGCGCAACTTTTGGCACACGAGACCGCGGGTGCAGCGCGCACCCGGCATTCCCTGCGCCCTCTGTTTTGAGGGTGAGGAAAAAGAATTTGCATCACTCGGGCGAAATCGCGCCGCGAGAATAAAGAGGTGCGTTTGATCGTCATTGCGAGGAGCAAAGCGACGAAGCAATCCACTCTTGCTTGGTGCGGCCCGATGGATTGCTTCGCTGCGCTCGCAATGACGGCGTCACGCCCGCATCATCGCATCCACCAGCAGTCCCGCAAACAGCAACAGCCCCGCGTCGCGGTTGGATTTGAATACGCGCAGGCACAATGCGGGATCGCCAATCTCGAGCCGCGCAATCTGCCAGGCCAGATGAACCGCGAAGGCGGCGAGCCCGATCCAGGCCGGCCAACGCACGCCCGCCATCGCCAGCGCCACGCCGATCAGCACCACCGCCAGTCCGTAAAAAAACATCAGCGCCGGACGCGTATTCGCGCCGAACAGAAGCGCGGTCGATTTGATGCCGATCAGCGCGTCGTCCTCGGTGTCCTGATGCGCATAGATCGTGTCATAGCCGATCACCCAGGCGATCGACCCCGCATAAAGCACGAACGCGGTCGCATCGAGCCGGCCAAAGGTCACCGCAAATCCCATCAGCGCGCCCCAGGAGAAGGCCAGCCCCAGCACGACCTGCGGCCACCAGGTGATCCGCTTCATGAAGGGATAGACCGCAACGATGATCAGCGAGGCGATGCCGACAGCGATCGCAAAGCGGTTGAACTGCAGCAGCACCAGGAGGCCGACCAGCGCCTGCGCGATCAGAAAGACAAGGGCCTGGATAACGCTGACCTGCCCGGCCGGGATCGGCCGCGACCGCGTGCGCTCGACCTTGGCGTCGAGATCGCGATCGGTGATGTCGTTCCAGGTACAGCCGGCGCCGCGCATCGCAAAGGCGCCGATGAAGAACAGCAGAACCGTGAGCGGCAATGCCTTGACGTCGTGGGCAATGCCGGCGGAGAGCGCCGCCGACCACCAGCACGGCATCAGGAGAAGCCATGAGCCGATCGGGCGGTCGAGACGGCAAAGACGCAAATACGGCCGCGACCACGCCGGCGCGTGCGTATCGACCCAGTTGCCGGTTGCATCGGCAACGCGGGCCGTGGCGTCCGTCATCGCGTCAGCACGTTGCCGTTCAGCGTGTCGAAGGTGCTGCCGCCCTTCGGCCGGCTCTGCGCTTCCGGCATCGCCGCCGACGAGCCCAGCACTTCGCTCAGGCTCGGCGCGGACGCCGCCTTTTGCTGCGCCGCCTGTTGCGCGTAGCCGCAGACCTTCGCCTGCATCTGCTCGGTGTTCTTGTGGCCGGTCTTGAGCTGATCCCCGATCTGCTTCGGAATTCCGCATTTGGCCGAGTTGGCTTCGATATACTTGATCATCTTGACTTCGGCCGCGCCGAAATTGGTGATCAGCTTGCAGGCTTCCTCCGGCGGCGCCTTGCGGTCGCTCGCGGCCTTGATCAGCTTGCCGCGCTTCTCCGCCTCTTCACGCAAGGGCATGAACCCCTTCATGCAGGCATCCGACGGTCCGCTCGCCTGCGGCGGCGCGGCTCCCCCAAATCCTCCGCCGCCGATCGGCGCGGCGCCACTCGAGAAGGCACTCGGCGAGGCCGGTGCGCCCGCGGCAGGCGCCCCGTTCACGGGTGGAAATGGCGAAGCGCCGCCGGCGGGCGGCGCGGCGGCCTGACCCTGTCCGGGCAGCGGCGCGGGAAACCCGCCTTGCGCCCCGGCAGGGCCGGCAGCGGTGAGGCTGACAAGGGCCACGGTCAGTGGCGCAATCAGATAGCGGATGATCAAGGGTGTCTCTCCGGCAAGGTCCAAAGGGCCCTAATGGCTTCCGAACGAAGCACGACTTCCGATGGGGCTTTTTACAATTCCTGCCGCCTCTTAACAACCCGTGGATTTGGGCAACAGCGCGGCACAGAGCCGCGTCGTCGGCCAATAAATGCCCCGGATTCTCATCCTTTAAGCTAAAAGGCGGCGCTGGACGGAACATTAACATGCCTCAACTGGACTTCCGAGCCCCTCGCCTGTTCGTCGATCATCCCTTGAAGGCGGGCCAAACCGTCGCCCTCGACCGCAGCCAGAGCAATTATCTCGGCAACGTGCTGCGCCTTCCGTCGGGCGAATCGGTGCTGGTGTTCAATGGGCGGGACGGCGAATGGCAGGCTGCGATTGCCGGCCGCAAGCGTCCCGATACGCTCACCCTCATCACCCAGACCCGGCCGCAGGACCGCCTGCCCGACGTCGCCTACGTCTTCGCGCCGCTGAAGCATGCGAGGCTCGATTACATCGTGCAGAAGGCGGTCGAGATGGGCGCGGCGTCGCTGCAGCCGGTCGTGACCCGCCACACCCAGGTGTCGCGGGTCAACACCGAGCGCATGCGCGCCAATGTCATCGAAGCCGCCGAGCAATGCGGCATTTTGAGCCTTGCTGAAGTCGCCGAACCGCTTTCGCTCGAGCGCTATCTCGGCCAGCGCGCGGCACAACGGCTCCTGGTGTTTTGCGACGAGGCCGCCGATGTCAGCGATCCCATGGCTGCGCTCAAGGGCGCGGCTGGGCCAAACGGCATCGACGTCCTGATCGGCCCGGAAGGCGGCTTTGCCGAGGAAGAGCGCGCGCTGCTCGTGAAGCAGCCGCACATCCTCAGGCTCGCTTTGGGCCCCCGGATCCTGCGCGCCGACACCGCCGGCGTCGCCGCCCTGGCGCTGGTGCAGGCCGCGCTTGGGGATTGGGGTCAAAAGGCGGTTAATCGATCTGGTTAAGCCATCATTTGCGAGCCATTTCCCATTAATCCACTTGCCCAATCCCTGTCGAAACGCCGCCTTGGCCATGCTAAGGCCACCGCCACAAAACCCCTTTTGGAAACCCGATTTCGGGACTTTGGACCCAAGATGAACGTAACCGCGCCTCCATCCGCCGCCTGGGCGGACACCCTGCTGCAATCCTTTGCGCAGGCCGGCTACGTTCATGCCGAGCCGGCCATCCTGCAGCCGGCCGACCCGTTCCTCGACCTCTCCGGCGAGGACATCCGCAAAAGCCTCTATCTGACCACCGACGCCAGCGGCGAAGAGCTGTGCCTGCGTCCGGACCTGACCATCCCGGTGGCGCGCGACTATCTCGCCTCCGGCCGCGCCGGCCAGCCGCTGGGCTTTTCCTACCTCGGCCCGGTGTTCCGCCATCGCTGGGGCAAGCCCAGCGAGTTCCTGCAAGCCGGCATCGAATCCTTTGGCCGGCAGGACCGCGCCGCCGCCGATGCGGAAATGCTGGCGCTGGCGCTGGAGGCGGCTGCCGCATTCGGCCTTACCGACATCGATATCCGCACCGGCGACGTCGCGCTGTTCAACGCGCTGATCGAGGCGCTCGAGCTTTATCCGGTGTGGCGCCGCCGCCTGATCAAGGATTTCAACCGCAGGATCAGCCTGACCGAGGATATCGAGCGGCTGACGCTCGCCACAGCACCTGGCCGCAACGAATATGAAGGCGTGCTCGCAGCCCTTGCCGGCTCCGACCGCAAGGCGGCGCTGGCGCTGGTGACCGATCTGATGTCGATCGCCGGCACCACCAATGTCGGCGGCCGCACCGTGGCCGAAATCGCCGATCGCTTCCTCGAGCAGTCGACGCTGAAGGCCGGCGCGCTGCCGCGCGACGCGCTCGGCATCATCAAGCGCTTCCTCGCCATCGCGGGCGACCCTGATGACGCGGTGGCGCAATTGCGCGCGCTCGCGGCCGACGCCAAGCTCAACATCTCGGCGGCGATCGATCTGTTCGAAAGCCGCGTCGGCTTCATGGCCGCGCGCGGCATCGACACCCACAAGACACGCTTTTCCACCTCGTTCGGCCGTGGCCTCGATTACTACACCGGCTTCGAATTCGAACTGCACCGCCAGGGCAATGGCACCGAGCCGTTGGTCGCGGGCGGGCGCTACGATGGATTGATGACGCAGCTTGGCTCGGCTGTGCCGATCCCGGCGGTCGGCTTTTCGATCTGGGTCGACGCGCTGGTCAAGGCCGGCAGAGGCGGGAGCGCGGCATGAGCACCCCGTTCGTTCTCGCCGTTCCCTCCAAGGGGCGCCTGCAGGAAAATGCCGAAGCGTTTTTCACGCGCGCTGGCCTGACGCTCGCCAAACCGCGCGGCGCGCGCGAGTATCGCGGCACCATCACCGGCCATGACAATGTCGAGATCGCCTATCTCTCGGCAAGCGAGATCGCCGCCCAGCTTGCGCGCGGCGCGGTGCACATGGGCGTCACCGGCGAGGACCTGGTGCGCGAAAGCATCGCGAACGCCGACAGGCGCGTGCTGCTGATCGACAGTCTTGGTTTCGGCAGCGCCAATGTCGTGGTCGCGGTGCCGCAGGCCTGGATCGACGTCCGCACCATGGCCGATCTCGACGATGTCACGACCGGCTTCCGCGCCCAGCATAACCGGCGGATGCGGGTGGCGACCAAGTACATCAACCTCACCCGGTCGTTCTTCGCCTCCCACGGCGTGGTCGATTACCGGATCGTCGAAAGCGCCGGCGCCACCGAAGGCGCGCCCGCGGTCGGCACCGCCGAGATGATCGTCGACATCACCACGACGGGCGCAACGCTGGCCGCCAACGGCCTCAAGGTGCTCGACGACGGCGTGATCCTGCGCAGCCAGGCCAATCTCGTCGCCTCGCGCGATGCCGACTGGTCGGACAGTGCTCGTGAAACTGCGCGCGTGATCCTCGACCACATCGCCGCCCGCGCCCGCGCCAGCAAATACCGCGAGGTGCGGACGCGCTTTGCCGGCTGCAACGACGCGCTGCTGGCGGAAGCCCATAACCGGTTTGGCGTGGTCTCGCCGTTCGGCGGGCCGACCTCGTCGGGGATGCTTACGCTGCACTGCCCACCGGCGACGCTCTACGCGCTCGGCAGTTTCCTGCGCGACCATGGCGCCGATACGGTTTCGATCGCCTCGCTGGACTATGTGCTGGACCGGGAAAACCCGCTATTCGCCAAACTCGAGGCGTTTCTGCGGTAATGCGGCGCAGTTCGTTCATCCTGGCGACAGCTAGCGGCAGGTAACATATGCTGTTTGGCATAAGGCTTGTTGGCCGAAGGTTTGGAACCTGATCGATGAAGCTCGGTAGCGATGTTTCCGGATTGTCCACGACCGCGGCGACCGCCGCGGCGCAGGGACTGTCGATCGTCGTGCCGCTCTACAATGAAGCCGCCGGCCTCGCCTCGCTGCACGAGCGGCTGAGCGGGCTGGCGCGCACGCTGCGGCAGCGCTACGGCGCTGGCGTGCGAAGTCGTCTATGTCGACGACGGCAGCGCGGATACGACGCTGGCGATCGCCCGCGGACTGGCCGCCGATGCGCTCGACGTGCAGGTGGTGTCGCTGTCGCGCAACTTTGGCAAGGAAGCCGCCCTGATGGCCGGGCTCGACCATGCCCGCCGCGGCGCCGTGCTGTTCATGGATGGCGACGGCCAGCATCCGCCCGACCTGGTCGAGCGGCTGGTGCATCACTGGATCGATGACGGCTACGATGTCGTCTATACGGCGAAAGCGCATCGCGACAATGAATCGTTCCTGCGCCGGCAGGCGTCACGCGGCTTCTACGCCGTGATCAATTGGGGCGCGCGACAAAAAATCCCGGAAGATGCCGGCGACTTTCGCCTGCTCTCGCCGCGCGCGGCCGCAGCGCTGCGGCAATTGCCCGAGCGCAACCGCTTCTTCAAGGGGCTGGCGAGCTGGATCGGCTTTCGCCAGATCCGCGTCGACTACGAACCCGCCGCGCGCGCCCATGGCGTCACTTCCTTCAGCCCCGGCAAGTTGATCGGCCTGTCGATCGAGGGACTGACCTCGTTCTCGGTGGCGCCGCTGCGCTTTGCCGCCCTGTTCGGCGTGCTGCTGGCCGGCGCGGCGTTTCTGTTTGGCCTCACCATTCTCTGGGAAGTCTTGACCACCGGCAAACAGGTGCCGGGCTATCCCTCGCTGGTGATCGGCCTGATGACGATCGGCGGCGTGCAGCTCATCATGATCGGCGTCCTCGGCGAATATATCGGAAAAATCCTGTCCGAGCTGAAGGCGCGGCCGATCTACTTCGTCGCCGAGCACAGCGAGAAGCGCGCCGACGCCAAGGCGGCCGAGAGCGTCGAACGGACCGCGGCGGAATGAACGATGCCGCGCCGCCGCGCCGGATCTGGCTGTGCGCCGATGACTATGGCCTCAGCCCCGGCGTCAACCGCGGCATTCGCGACCTGATCGAACGCGGCCGCCTCAATGCCACCTCGGTGATGGTGGTGGCGCCTGCGATCGGCCGCGACGAGGTCGCCGCGCTGCAGGAGGTTGCCGCGAAAAGCCCGCGCTGCGCGATCGGCTTGCACGCCACGCTGACGGCGCCGTTCCGGCCGCTGACCATGCATTTCAAGCCGGTCGACGGCGGCATGTTCCTGCCGTTCCCAAAACTCTTGCGCGCCGGGCTGCTGCGAAAACTCGATTCCGAAATCATCCGTGCTGAATTGATGGTGCAACTGACCACGTTCAGGGAGTTGTTCGGCCGCGCGCCCGACTTCGTCGACGGCCATCAGCACGCGCAGTTATTCCCGCAGGTGCGCGACGGATTTCTCGCCGCGGTGAAGGAGGCGGCGCCCAACGCCTGGGTCCGCCAGGGCGGGCGCAACCTGCCGCTGGCGCAACGGCTCGGCGCGCCCAAGGCGCTGCTGCTCGATATCCTGAGCGCGCAGTTCCGCAAGCGCGCCGCGCGCGCCGGCCTCGCCTTCAACCCCGCCTTCGCCGGCGCCTATGATTTTTCGCGGGCGCCCGACTTCGGCACCCTGATGCGGCAGTTCCTCGATTCGCTCCCCGAGGGCGGCCTCGTGATGTGCCATCCGGGGTTCGTCGACGACGTGCTGGTGGGCCTCGATCCGCTCACCACCCAGCGCGAACATGAACACGCCTATCTGGCCGGCAAGGAATTTCCGGACCTTTTGGCCATGAACAAAGTTACATTGGAATGATGACCGTCAAGAACCATGCCAGGCGTTTTGTCGCATACAGAAATTTAATCTGGCGCCGCCACTACTCGCCACCAATTGCGGCCCCACATCTCTCCCGCGCTTCGCGCCCCTGAGGAGAACGCCATGACACCGCAAGAACGCCAATTGATCGACGATCTGTTCGACCGGCTTTCCAGACTGGAGAACTCGCCGCGTGACGCCGACGCCCAGGGCGCGATTGCACAGGGTCTGCGCAAGGCGCCCAACGCGGTCTATGCGCTGGTGCAAACCGCGCTGGTGCAGGACGAAGCGCTCAAGCGTGCGCATGAACGCATTCAGGAACTCGAAGGCGGCGCTTCCGATCAGCGCCAGTCCGGCGGCTTCCTCGAATTCGATGCGCGAGACCATCTTCGGGCAGGACCAGCGGCAAGGCCAGGACCCGCGACAAGGCTCGGTGCCGAACGTCCGCGCGCCCGGCATGGGCGGCCGCCCGGTCTGGAACAGCGGCGAAGTGATGCAACAGACGCAAGCGCCCGGCGGACAGTATGGCGGCGGCTACGCCCAACCCGGCGGCTACGGCCAGCAGCCGCCGCCGGTGCCCGGCGCTGGCGGTGGCTCGTTCCTCGGAACGGCAGCGGCTGCCGCGGCCGGCGTGGTCGGCGGCTCGCTCCTGCTCGGCAGCATCCGCTCCATGATGGGCGGCGGCCACCAGCAGAGCTTTGGCGATACCGCGGGCCATCGCGGCGGCATCGAGGACCGCAGGGGCGATCAGTCCGGCGGCGACCTCGCCAAGGATGCCGGCATCAATGACATCGCTTCGTCCCGCGGCGGCGGCGACAATTACGGTTCGCGCCAGGGCATGTTCGATCAGCCCGCGAACGAGGATTATGCCGACAACGACATCGACCACGATTCCGACGGGTTCGATGACGACGGCGGCGGCGACGACGCGTAACGCTTTCGCCTGGACGCAAAACAAAACGGCCGCCCGATCGGGCGGCCGTTTTCGATAGTCAACCTCGTTGCGTCTACATCACCACGACCTTGGTGCCGACGCCGACGCGGCCATAGAGATCCATGACGTCATCGTTGCGCATGCGGATGCAGCCGGAGGAGACGTTGGTGCCGATGGTCCAGGGCTCGTTGGAGCCGTGGATACGGTACAGCGTCGAGCCGAGATACATGGCGCGCGCGCCCAGCGGATTTTGCGGACCGCCTTCCATGTGCCGCGGCAGGTCGGGACGGCGCGCCAGCATTTCCGGCGGCGGCGTCCATGCCGGCCATTCCTTCTTCGCCGTGATCGACTTCACGCCCGACCAGGTGAAGCCGGGGCGGCCGACGCCGACGCCGTAGCGCAGCGCCTTGCCGTCGCCCTGCACCAGATAGAGAAACTTGTTCGGCGTATCGATCACGACCGTGCCCGCGTCTTCCTTGCCGTGATAGTCGACCACCTGCTTGGCGTATTTCGGATCCAGCGGACGCTGCGCGGGATCGGTCATCTCTTCCTGCCGATACATGCCCTGCTGCTGCGGGTCCATCGGCGGCAAACGCCGGCCATATTCCGGCTGCTGCTGGTACATCGGCTGCTGGTAGCGGCCGCCCTGCTCCGGTTCACCGAACAGGAACTGGATGAAGCCGCCGCCCATGTTGGAGGCCATGCGCACCGGCGGAGCAGCCGGCGCGGGCTGCGCCGCGTAGATCACGCGCGGTTCGGAAACACCATCGATCGCTGCGGCTTGATTTGTCCCGGCGCAAAGCCAGGACGCGCCCGCAAGGAGCGCCAAAGTGATTTTTTTCATCGACGTACTCTGTACTGTTCGTCTCGGAAAGCGCTCCGATTGAAGCGCCGTTACACGCGACTACTAGAAATCAAAACCTGATCGGTTTGGTAAACGGAATCGCCGTTTCGATTCACCACGTCGCCAACTCGGCGCGGTTTTGCCGGGTAGCGTTTATTTTCGGTGAACAGGCAAGCCGCATGGTTAATCGTTGGTGTCCAGCGGCGCGCAACGCGCATCAGGCGATGTTCCCCGCGTGAACCTCACGTTAAATCGCATCTGTGTAGAAAGTCAGGAGTGAAGGGGTGGGAAATAAATCCATGTCGGTAAGTCGCAAGCGTTTTCGTGTCGAACAAGCTTTTGTCGGCGAAGTGCCGATGCCAATGCCCGATGTCGCCGAAGGCGATGTGGGCCCGATGCATCGCGAGATCATGGCGGAGCTTCGTGCCATCCGCGCCCAGATGGCCGCGCCCGTCCGCCACAGCCCGGCCGAGACCACCGAAGCAGCGGTTGCCCGCGAGGTCGCCGAGTCCCAGGCGCTGCTGGAAACCTACCGCGCCCAGATCGAACAGTGCGAAAAGCTCAAGGTCGAGCTCGACCTGATCCACGACGCCATCAACCGCACCAAGCGCGAAATCGCCGTGCTGCACGGCAAGAGTTTTGACGGCCAGGAAATGGCCAAGGTCAATGGCGAACTCGGCGCCGTCGTCGGCGGCACCGAACAGGCCACCCAGCAGATACTGGAAGCCACCGAAGCCATCGACCAGGCCGCCACCGCGCTGTCCAAGAACGTCTCGCCGGACCAGCAACGGATGCTCAGCGAGGAAATCCAGGAGCGCGTGATCTCGATCTTCGAGGCCTGCAACTTCCAGGATCTCACCGGCCAGCGCATCAGCAAGGTGATGAGCACGATGAAGTTCATCGAACAGCACATCAACGAGATGATGAGCATCTGGGGCGGCGTCGACGCCATCAAGGCGCACGCGCCGCCGATCGTCGACACCCGCGAAGGCGACGCCAAGCTGCTCAACGGCCCGAAGCTGGACGGCGACGTCGGCCACGCCTCGCAGGACGACATCGACGCGATGTTCAACTGATTTCAGGTCCAAAGCGGACCAACAAAAACGCCGGCCTAGCGGGCCGGCGTTTTTCGTTTCAGGGATTGATTAAAGCGGCGGCCTGGCTTACGCCCGCGGCGCGCAGCGGACATAGACCATGTTGCCGTAGCGGACGGCGGCGTCCTTGTCGATGAAGCGGGTGACCAGCACGCGGCCGTCAAAGGAGACGATCTCGCGGTCCTGCTCGCCCGGAGTCGGTCCAGCCGGGCCAATGTAGTTCTTGCCGCTCGGACTGCCCTTCAGCCGCAATTCCTGCGGCGTGGCCTGGTCGGCCAGATGCATGACGACGCCACCGGACGAGCCGGCGCTGATCACATAGGGTTGCTTGCATTGCGAGCGGGCCATGGCCTCGGTGCGCGCGCGGTCGTTCGGATTCTGGTACGAGGCAAGGCCCCAGCGGCCGACGATCTCGTCAGAGCGGATCGTCGCCGGCATTTCCGGCGCGACCCCGGGCTCCGTTGCTACGCCCGGACTGGACGACGACCCGAAATTGAAACCCGTGGTCTCGCAGCCACCCAAGAAGACCGTCAGCGCCGCAACGATTGCAAGGCTCGCAACCGGACGCGCGTTACATGACCTGATCATGGCATCCCCCGAACAAATTCCAGGCCGCTCCCGTCACGCAGCCAAGCGCAAAACATCAACCTGAGCAATGGTGTTACGCCACGAGGCCCGGCCCGGTTTCGCTATCACCATCCTATATTGGCCTCACCAAGGCCTTAACCACTTTGCTTGACAGGACCGCCGCCAAGCCATATTTCCCGCCACAATTAGCACTCAGATACCACGATTGCTAAGGGTGCTGCTGACCGTTCTGCCCGCTCGCGGCACCGAACAGCCCGCATTTCACACCAGTTTCGATGAACCAGACCTGAAAACCGAAGCCTCCAAGAGGGAACGTCATGGCCAAATCCAAATTCCGTCCGTTGCATGATCGCGTCGTGGTCAAGCGTATCGACGCCGAAGAGAAGACCAAGGGCGGCATCATCATTCCGGATACTGCCAAGGAAAAGCCCTCGCAGGGCGAAATCACCGCCGTCGGCCCGGGCGGCCGCGACGAGGCCGGCAAGCTGATCCCGATCGACCTCAAGGTCGGCGACCGCGTTCTGTTCGGCAAATGGTCGGGCACCGAGGTCAAGCTCGACGGCGAGGAACTCCTGATCATGAAGGAGTCCGACATCATGGGCGTGCTGGTCTAGGCACACCCTTCCCTCACCCTGAGGAGGCAGCGAAGCTGCCGTCTCGAAGGGCCACTCCCATTCACAAGCTCATCCTCCGAGACGCGGCCAAGAGGCCGCTCCTCGAGCAATAACGGCAAAGCCGTTATGCAGGGATGAGGACCATTTTCCAGGAGCAATTCAAATGGCAGCCAAGGACGTTAAATTTTCCGGAGACGCGCGCGACCGCATGTTGCGTGGCGTCGATATTCTCGCCAACGCGGTCAAGGTGACGCTGGGCCCGAAGGGCCGCAATGTCGTCATCGACAAGAGCTTTGGCGCCCCCCGCATCACCAAGGACGGCGTCACCGTCGCCAAGGAGATCGAACTCGAGGACAAGTTCGAGAACATGGGCGCGCAGATGCTGCGCGAAGTCGCCTCCAAGACCAACGACACCGCCGGTGACGGCACCACCACCGCTACCGTGCTGGCGCAGGCGATCGTGCGCGAAGGCGCCAAATCGGTCGCCGCCGGCATGAACCCGATGGACCTCAAGCGCGGCATCGACATCGCGGTCCATGCCGTGGTCAAGGACATCGAGAAGCGCGCCAAGCCGGTGGCTTCTTCCGCGGAAGTGGCCCAGGTCGGCACCATCTCGGCCAATGGCGACGCCGCGATCGGCAAGATGATCGCGCAGGCGATGCAGAAGGTCGGCAATGAAGGCGTCATCACGGTCGAGGAGAACAAGTCGCTCGAGACCGAGGTCGACATCGTCGAAGGCATGAAGTTCGACCGCGGCTATCTCAGCCCCTACTTCATCACCAACGCCGAGAAGATGACCGCCGAGCTCGAGGACGTCTACGTCCTGCTGCACGAGAAGAAGCTGTCCGGCCTGCAGGCCATGCTGCCGGTGCTGGAAGCCGTGGTGCAGTCGGGCCGCCCGCTGCTGATCATCGCCGAGGACGTCGAAGGCGAGGCGCTGGCAACGCTGGTGGTCAACCGCCTGCGCGGCGGCTTGAAGGTCGCCGCCGTCAAGGCGCCCGGCTTCGGCGATCGACGCAAGGCCATGCTGGAAGACATCGCGATCCTGACCGGCGGTCAGCTGATATCGGATGAGCTCGGCATGAAGCTCGAAAGCGTGACGGTGAACATGCTCGGCCGCGCCGGCAAGGTCGTGATCGACAAGGAGAACACCACGATCGTCAAGGGCGCCGGCAAGAAAAAGGACATCGAAGCCCGGGTCGGCCAGATCAAGGCGCAGATCGACGAGACCACCTCGGACTACGACCGCGAGAAGCTGCAGGAGCGGCTGGCCAAGCTCGCAGGCGGCGTCGCGGTGATCCGCGTCGGCGGCGCGACCGAGATCGAGGTCAAGGAGAAGAAGGACCGGGTCGAGGATGCGCTCAACGCCACCCGCGCCGCGGTGCAGGAAGGCATCGTGCCCGGCGGCGGCGTGGCGCTGTTGCGTGCCAAGAAGGCGGTCGGCCGTATCCACAACGACAATTCCGACGTCCAGGCCGGTATCAATATCGTGCTGAAGGCGCTGGAAGCTCCGGTCCGTCAGATTTCGGAAAACGCCGGTGTCGAAGGCTCGATCGTGGTCGGCAAGATCATGGAGAACAAGTCCGAGACCTTCGGCTTCGACGCCCAGACGGAAGAGTATGTCGACATG
This sequence comes from uncultured Alphaproteobacteria bacterium, assembly GCA_963731915.1. Lineage (GTDB taxonomy): Bacteria > Pseudomonadota > Alphaproteobacteria > Rhizobiales > Xanthobacteraceae > Bradyrhizobium. The sequence goes on along the minus strand of CAVSXQ010000040.1, from coordinate 62,528 downwards.
GTCGAAAAGGGCATCATCGACCCGGCCAAGGTGGTCCGTACCGCGCTGCAGGACGCCTCCTCGGTGGCGGGCCTGCTCGTGACCACGGAAGCCATGGTCGCCGAACTGCCGAAGGAGCCGGCGGCCCCGGCGATGCCGGGCGGTGGCGGCGGCATGGGTGGAATGGGCGGCATGGGGTTCTAAGACGCCCCCCGCAAACCGAAAAATTCGAGATCAGAAGGCCGCCTCCGGGCGGCCTTCTTTTTGGCCAATGACACAGAGGTTTGCTAGTTACGAAGGAAGCGATTCTGCCGATCAAAGGAATTTCATATGCGCCCGCTTCTGCTCTGCCTGATTGGACTTTCGGCTGTCGCGACCGATGCCGCCTTCGCCCAGATGAAGCTGCCGTCCAAGTCCGCGCCCGGCGCAGCGAGACGCGGTATTTCACCGCGATCGACGGCCTGATGGACGGCAATGCCGACGTGGTGCTGAAGGAGACCAGGCAGGGCAAGACGGTGACCGCGGCAACTCTCGACGTCTGCTATCCCGCCGAGAAGAACTCCGATCGCAAGGATCGCTTCGTCGCCAACCTCACCGTCAGCGGCCAGAACCTGACCGGCACGACCCAGAGCATCGGCGACAAGCTGCCTGTCACCGTGAAGCTGACGCGCAAGCCGACCGGCGATGGTTTTGAATTCCGCGGCCAGATCAGCGTCGGCCAGACCGTGAACGAGGTGGTGTCTACCGACAACACGGACCTCAGCGAGAAGGAATATCAGGACAGCCAGACCAGCGACGACGGCATCACCGCGACGCCGAAGGACTTTACCGACGTGTCGCCGGAATCGGTTGCGGTGAAGGTGAAGCTCGAGGCGGCACTGGATTTCGTCAAAGGCCTCAAGGGCCAGGATCTGGAAGTCTCCCTGAGCAGCCTCTCCGTCACCTGCGACGAACTGCGCGGCGGCGTGCAGACCATCAATCTCACGGTCGATCCGGATCGCGCTGCTGCGCTGATCGCCAAGGCCAAGTCGACCCCCGGCGTGGTCGAGGCGGGCTGGACCAGCGGCGCAGTCGAGATGGATCGCGCCATCCGCTTTTCCGCCGCCGACTGGCGCGACGGCGACAAGGTCAATCGCGACAAGCTCGCATCGGCAATATCCGGCGTGCTGGGCAAGACTCTCGCGGCAAAGCCGGCGTCGTCGGCCTGGAGCCCCAATACCGGAAAATTGAAGCTGACCTTCAAGCGGCCAAGCCCGGTTCTGCCGGCGCTTGCGCTGACCGAAACCATCGAGGTCACGGCTCTGGTGTCGTCCGACAAGCCCGGCGCGTCTGATCGGCTGATGCTGTGGGTGTCGAGCCCCGTCACCACGACGGCGGACGAGGGCTCGGGTCCGAAGCTCAACGTCACCGAGGATTCCGTCGGCGACGAGGAAGGCGGCGAGCCGGAGAACGACAATGGCTCGATCGAGGCGCTGACCAAGGAGTTGAAAGGCCAGCGCTGGGACGCCGACAAGTCGGTGTGGAAATAGCAAGCAGAGCCCGTAGGGGCAGCCGCACTAGTTGGTATTGATCCGAAACCGCAGCGGCTTCGCGCCCACGAGCGTGATGAAATCGCCCTGCCGCCGCCAGGTCGCCGCGTCGCTCAATGCCGCGATGAGATCGTCGTCGGCCTGCGCGCGATCCGGCGGACAGCTCCGGTTCTCCATCGCCCCCGGCACGAACACGATAGTGTTGCCCGCAACCGAGAACTGGCCCTTGCCGCCCTTGCACCAGAGCTCGAGCACGACCTCGCCATTGTCGCCGATATCGAGCGAGGGGATACGCTTCGAGCCCGGCATGCGCCCGGCATCCAGCGTGATTTCCAGGCCGAACGGAAATTCCTGAGCCTGGGCCGGCGCGGTAACGAGTATCGCCGCAAACGACAAAATGGCGGCAACGGGTTTCAAACGACGCGTGACGAAAACCATGCAACCTCGCAAAAAATCGGCGGCTCCGCTGCCGCGCGTCCTTGTATGGAACGAATGTGACAATGGCCAGACCAGCCCATAAAACTCAAGCCGGAAAAGAAATCCCCGCGACGGTGCGCCGCGGGGACCTCGTTTTGATACACCCTGCCCGTCCCTATTTCAGGACCATCAGCGTGAACGGATAGACATAGGCCTGCAGCGTCACCAGCACGCCGACAAGGCACGCCAGCACGATCGAGTGCAGGAATACGTAGCGCAGGATGGTGCCCTCATGGCCGTACCAGTTGGTCGCGGTGGAGGCGACCACGATCGACTGCGCGTCGATCATCTTGCCCATGACGCCGCCGGAGGAGTTGGCGGCCGCCATCAGCACCGGCGACAGGCCGAGCTGTTCGGAGGTGATCTTCTGCAAATTGCCGAACAGCACGTTGGAGGCGGTGTCCGATCCGGTCAGCGCCACGCCCGAGCCAGCCGAGCAGCGTGCCGAAGAAGGGATAGAGCACGCCGGTCGCAGCAAAGGCGAGACCGAGCGTCGCGTCGACGCCGGACAGCCGGGTCAGCGTGCCGATCGCCAGCATCGCCGAGATCGTGATCAGCGAGATCGCGCACAGTTTGATGGTGCGGCCATATTCCGCCACCATCTTCGCCGGCGAGAAACCCATCAGGAAGCCCGATATGATGGCCGCGATCAGCATGCCGGTGCCGGTGAACGACAGATAGGTGAAGCCGAACACCGCGCCTTCCGGCGTCGGCTTGGCCGCGACCGGCGGCACCTTGTTGATCATGTTGTGCAGCTCGGGCACCGGATAATTCCAGGTGAAGATCGAGTTCGCCCAGGTCTTGAAGGCGCCGTTGCCCCAGACCAGCATCACGATGCAGACGATGATCCACGGCAACAATGCGCTCCACAGCTGGGCCTGGCTGAGCTTTGCGGTGTCGAGCGGCTTGGCCGGCGCCATGGTCGCGGCCAATTCATCCTTGCCGCGCAACGCCGGCGAGAGCCACAATTCCTTCGGCTGCCACACTTTCAGGAACAGGATCAGGCAGCCCATCGAGATCAGCGAGGCACCGATGTCGACGATCCACGGATTGATGTAGTTCGAGATCACGAATTGCGGGACCGCAAACGACACGCCGGTGACGAGGATGGCCGGCCAGATCGCCATCATGCCGCGCCAGCCCGCGAACGCCCAGATCAGCCAGAACGGCACGATCAGCGAGAAGAACGGCAATTGCCGTCCGACCATCGCGCCGAGGATGTAGGGATCGAGCCCGGTGACCGAGGCCAGGCCCTGGATCGGCGTGCCCAGCGCGCCATAGGCGACCGGCGCGGTGTTGGCGATCAGCGACAGGCCGGAGGCGGCGAGCGGCGAGAAGCCGAGCCCGATCAACACGGCGCCGGTGATCGCGACCGGGGTGCCGAAGCCGGAGGCGCCTTCGAAGAACGCGCCGAACGCAAACGCGATCAAAAGCAATTGCAGGCGCCGGTCGGTGGTGACGCCACCGATCGCGCGCTGCAGCAGTTCGAACCGCCCGGTTTCGACCGTGATGCGGTAGAGGAAGATGACGTTGAGCACGATCCAGCCGATCGGGAAGAAGCCGACCACGACGCCGAGCAGCGAGGCGCGGATCGACATGCCCGCCGGCATGGTGAAGATGGCGATGGTGATGATGTTGGCGACGATGAGGGCAATGAGGGCCGCGATGTGGGCCTTGACCTTGCCGCTGGCGATCAGCACCAGAAGCGTCACCACCGGCAGGGCGGCGGCGAGCGTCGACAGCGTCGCACTGTTGAGCGGATTGTAGTGTTGATCCCACATGTGCTTTCTCCCGAGCTGGTTGTTGCGCCGGCAGGCCGTGGAGGCCCGGCGTGTCCGGCGTGATCGCGGGAGTTCTTGCAACGCGCGGAATCGGGTAGGAATCCGTCCGGACCCGCTCACAACCGCGCGAAGTGTGAAGGTCCCCCCGTCCTCCGCCGTCGGCCCCATGCTAGGATCGACGGCAGGGCCGCGACAAGACGTCGCGGGCCGCGCCATCTACGACTTTGGTCTAGATCATTTGATTTTCCCCCGTTTTCTCAGGGCTTTGAGCCCCTTTCCCGGAGACGATGACCTGTGAATAACATCCTCGCCGCGCTCGCGACCGTATGGCGGATCGCGTCTCCCTATTTCAGCTCCGAGGACAAATGGGCCGGCCGGGGACTGCTGGCCGCGGTGGTCACGATCGAGCTTTTGCTGGTCGCGATCGACGTCCTGATCAACCAGTGGAACGCCCGCTTCTACAACGCGCTACAGGACCGGAACTGGGACGTGTTCGTGCGCGAGATCGGTGTCTTCACGCTGCTGGCGGCCTGCTACATCGCGCTCGCCGTGTACCAGGTCTATCTCAACCAGTGGCTCCAGATCCGCTGGCGGCGCTGGCTGACCGGCCATTACCTCGGCGAGTGGCTCGATCCGAAGCGCCAACCACTACCGAATGCAGTTGCAGGGCGATGCCGCCGATAACCCCGACCAGCGCGTCAGCGACGACGTCAAGCTGTTCGTCGAGAAGACGATGGATATCGGGCTGAGCCTGTTGAATTCGATCGTGACGCTGTTGTCCTTTGTCGTGATCCTCTGGGGCCTCTCAGCGGCAGCGCCGCTACACCTGTTCGGCAGCGAGTTCGATATCCCCGGCTATCTGGTATGGGGCGCGCTGGTCTACGCGATATTGGGCACGGCGCTGACGCAGTGGATCGGATCGCCGTTGGTGCGGCTGAATTTCCAGCAGCAGCGCTACGAGGCGGATTTCCGCTTCAACCTCGTCCGTGTCAGGGAAAATTCCGAGCAGATCGCGCTAATGAAGGGTGAGCCCGCCGAACGGGCGCGGCTCTGGGATCGCTTCAATTCGGTTGTCGACAACTGGTACGGCATCATGAGCCGGACCAAACGGCTGACGGCATTCACCGCGAGCTATGCGCAGGCCGCCGTGATCTTTCCCTATGTCCTAGTGGCACCGGCCTATTTCTCGGGAAAGATCCAGCTCGGCGGCGTGGCGCAGACGGCGTCGGCCTTTGGCAGCGTGCAAAAGGCGCTGTCGGTCTTCGTGACGATCTATCGTTCGCTCGCCGACTGGCGCGCCGTGCTTTCGCGTCTCGACGGATTCGAAATGTCGATCCAGAGCGCGCAAGCCCTTGCCTCCGGCAAAGCCTCGATCAAGTCCGTGGCTTCGAAGGATGACGATGAGATCGGGCTGCGCGCGCTGCTGGTCCGCCTGCCAAACGGCACGCCCCTCGTCTCCGCCGACGGGTTCAAGCTTCGCGCCGGCGAGCGCACGCTGGTCACCGGACCATCCGGCTCCGGCAAATCGACGCTGTTTCGCGCCATCGCCGGGATCTGGCCTTTTGGCGACGGCACGATCGCCGTTCCGGCCAATGCCGAGCTGATGATGCTGCCGCAGCGGCCGTATTTTCCGATCGGGTCGCTGCACGCCGCGACCGTCTATCCCGGCGAGGCCGGCGCCTTCAGCGCACAGCAGGTCAGGGACGCGCTGGTGTCGATCGGCCTGCCCCAGCTTGCCGAGCGGCTGGAAGACGAAGCGCACTGGAACCGGACGCTGTCGCTCGGCGAGCAGCAGCGCTTGGGGCTCGCACGCGCGCTGCTGCATGCGCCGAAATATCTCTTCCTGGACGAGGCGACCGCTTCGCTCGACGAGCCGACGGAAGCGGCACTCTACAACCTGCTGCTCGAGAAACTCCCGGCGACCACCATCATCTCGATCGGCCACCGCTCCACGCTCGAAGCGTTCCATGAGCGCAAGCTCACGCTGGTTCGTGACGGCGACCGCTTTGCGCTGAGCGAAGCCGGCGCGGGTGCGAAGTAGCAGGACCTGACGAACCCGCCACTACAGCCAGCGCTGCGGCCATGATTGGCCGCGGACCCAGCGATGCCAGACCAGGGCAAACGCAGTCAGCAGCAGCGCGCCGGCGAGCACCGGGGCGACCAGGAATGTCCAGGGCAGGTTGTTGGAGATCACCAGCAGCGGATTGATTCCGGCCGGCGGATGAAAGGTGCCGGTCAGATACATCGCCAGCACGGCGAGGCCAACGCCGGCCGCCGCTGCGATCACGCCCGGTCCGGTCACCTTCAACACGGCGAGCCCGACCAGCGTCGAGATAATGTGGCCGCCAATCAGCGCTCGCGGCTGGGCGGGTTCGGCGTCCGGCGAACCGATCACCAGGACGATGGAGGTCGCAAAGGGAATGATGGCGAGCGGAAAATTCTCGCTGATCGAGAACCACTCCATGGCGCCGATGGCAATGGCGGCTCCCAGCCCCGCCACGGCGCCGGCCAGCGCGATGTTGCGGGGTTCGTCCTTTGCGCTCCCGGTCCGGTCCGTCATTTCAGCGCCGCCACAAAGCAAGGGGGCGGCAGATTGCTCTGCCGCCCCCTGATCCGTCTAGCCAGAAGTGTCTTACTTCAGGTTGGTCACCGCGGTCAGGTCAGCCGACAGCTTGACGATGCCAGCGGCGCCGCACCAGTTGGAGCCGAAGGCCGTGACAGCATTCGCACCACCGTTGATCGGCGTGACGAAGGCAGGGCTGGTGTTGGTGGTCGAGAAGTCGCTGGTGAAGGCGTTGCAATCACCCTTCGAGAGGTTGGTGTCGGAGTAACGGAAATCCAGCGTGAAGACCTTGTAGGTGAAGCCGACGCCGATATTCCAGGTGTTGTAGCTGGGCTCCTTGATGCCACCGGCGTAGAGCGGGTCACCCGCGATGCCGTAGAAGACGTCGGCGGTCCCGAGCCACTGGCGGCCGAACTCGCCCGAGATGTACATGCCGACGCCGCTGGAGCCGAACGTAGTCGAGGGCGCGGTCCATTTGCCGGTGATCGAGGCGTAGTTGCCCCAGGCGCCGAGGTTGAGGAAGTTCGGCGAGTAGTACTCATTCAGGCCGACCGTGAACTGGTCGTTCACCGCGATGCTCACCTTGCCGAAGACTTCGTAGAAGCTTGCCCGCTTCTTGGCGAAATTGCCGTTGATCGGCAGGCCGATCGCACCCTGGGAGAAGTCGATGTCGCCGCCGCAATTGCCCTGCGCCAGGGTGTACTGCGAGCCGAAGCACTGTCCGCCGGGATAAACATAGCCCCAGGCACCGAAGTCGAAGGCAAAGATGCCGAAGGTCGGGCGGATACCGGCGTAGAAGTCGATTTCGGCCGCTGCACGGTTCGGGAACGAAATGCTCGCACCGGCGATACCGGCGTAGAGCTGCAGGTCCTTGGTGACATTATAGCGCGGCTCGAAATAGGCGCCGACGGAGGGTTTGTGGTTGGACTGGGTGATGCCGCGGAAGATGTAGTCGTTGGTGATCGAGGCGCCAAAGGCGATATCCCAAGGATCGAACGGCGCCGGCGGCGGTGCCTTGATGGCCTTCACGCGCATATCTGCCGCAAAAGCGGAACCCGCAGTCATTGCCAGCACCGCGGCGGCCAGAACCAGTTTCTTCATGACGATCCCCATCTCTTGTTAAAACAGTCGGGCCTCATTGCCCCAAAAGACCGAAACCGACTGCGACCAAAATCCTAGAGCCAATCTGAAACTTTGCTCCCGCTCTCGTGAAGCAAAAAAGTCAAGCATCTGCCGCCTTTTTAGGCGTTACGGCCTTTTCGCCGCAGGTTGTTGGAGGGTGTTGCATTCGCACCACAATTTTGGGGGCGTTCTCGCGTGGGTTGCTGTGGATTCGAGTTGAAAAACGACACCGAAAGGCCCGCCGAAACGAATCGGATCAGTGCGTAGATGTACGGGGGTGACACCAATCGGCCGGCTCAAACAAAAAGGGCCGCAGCGTGTGCGGCCCTTTAAAATGATCTTCAGCCCTTTGGAAAGCGTCAGTTGTGGTCGCTGCCATCCGAAGACGACGAACCCCATGACGGGGCCGGGCTGGGCGTGGCCCAGCTCGGCGCGGGGGCGGGCTCAGGTTCCGGGGCAGGCGCTGGAGCAGGCGCCGGCGCGGGCTTGGGTGCTGCCGCCTTCTTGGGAGCGCTCTTCTTTTTAGGCGCGCTCTTCTTGGCAGCCTTCTTTGGCGCGGCCTTTCTGGCTTTCTTGGCGGCCTTCTTCGCCTTCTTGGCCGACTTCTTCGCAACCTTCTTGGCGGATTTCTTTGCCGACTTTTTCTTTTTCGCTGCTACGGCCTTCTTGGCTTTTTTCGCCTTCTTGGCCTTCTTCGCCTTCTTCGCCATCTAGTAATCCTCCTGTTGCCGCCGATCGATTTTGGTTGAATCAAAGATCTTTCGAGCGTCGTCCTTGCGTGCGCTGCCGGCCAATCAGTTCAATCCTGGCCGGGGGCCTCCTGTCGCCCAATCGAGAAGCTCAATCGTATGCACCACAGGAACTGACGTGCCACCGGCAATCTGCACCATGCAACCGATATTGCCAGCGGCAATCATATCCGGCTCGACCTTTGCGATATTGGCGACCTTGCGATCGCGCAATTTGCCCGCAATGTCGGGCTGGAGGATGTTGTATGTCCCCGCCGAACCGCAACACAAATGGCTCTCGGGCACATCTTTCACCACGAATCCATTCTTGGAAAGCAATTCTTTCGGCACGTGCGTGATTTTCTGTCCGTGCTGCAGTGAACAGGCGGCGTGATAGGCGACCTTGATGTCGCCTTGCTGGCTCGTCGGCTTGAGTTCGATGCCAGCCAGATACTCAGTGATATCCCTTGCGAGCGTCGAGACCTGCGCCGCCGCCGCCGCGTATTGGCCATCCTCGCGCAGCATGTAGCCATAGTCCTTGATGACGGTACCGCAGCCGGACGTCGTCACCAGGATGGCGTCGAGGCCACCCTGCTCGGCCTCCTGCCGCCAGACATCGATGTTGGCGCGCGCCCGCGCCAGCGCGTCGCCATCATGCCCGAGATGATGGGTCAGCGCGCCGCAGCATTGCTCGTCCTTGACCAGCACGACCTCGACACCATGGCGCGTCAGCACGTTGATGGCAGCCTGGTTGATGCGCGGCGCCAGCACCTGCTGGGCGCAACCTTGCAGCAATGCGACCCGCCCGCGGCGTTCGCCCACCGCTGCAAAGACACTGCCGCCGGCAGGCCCGGGCGCCGGCAGGCGCCCCGGCGAAAGCGCCAGCATCGCCTTGATTCGGCTTAACAAAGTGGGCGTCACGGCGCCTGCCGCCGGCGCTGGCAGCATGGCAGCGAACGGCCGGCCTACCCGCGCGAGCCACATGCTGGCGCGAAACCAGTTCGGCCGCGGCAACACAAAGGCAAGCACCGCGCGAAGCAACCGCTCGATCAGCGGCCGCGAATAATCCCGTTCGATCCGGACCCGCGCCTGATCGACCAGGTGCATGTAGTTCACGCCGGACGGACAGGTCGTCATGCAGGCAAGGCAGGAGAGGCAGCGGTCGATATGCTTGACCACTTCGCCCGTCGGCGGCTTGTCTTTTTCCAGCATCTCCTTGATCAAATAGATGCGGCCGCGGGGGCTATCGAGTTCGTCGCCGAGCAGGACGTAGGTCGGGCAGGTCGCGGTACAGAAACCGCAATGCACGCAGGCGCGCAGGATCTTGTCGGCTTCGGCGACATCGGGATCGGCGAGTTGCGCCAGCGAGAATTCGGTCTTCATGTCGCAGTTCCCCGCGCCATCCGGCCGCGGTTGAGAATGTTTTTCGGATCGAAACCGGTGCGGACGCGTTCGCCGAGCGCGGCGAGGCCGTCTGCTTGCGGATGGAACACATCAATGTGGCGCCGCACCTCGTCGGAAGCGCGAATCAAGGTGGCGTGTCCGCCTGCAGCCTCGACGCGTTGGCGCACGAAAGTGGCCTGTGCGTCGGATTTCGGCGGCAGCGCAGCCCAGATCAGGCCGCCGCCCCAATCATAGATCACGTCGCCGCCGGTTTCCCGCGCCAGCGCCTGGCCGAGCGCGCCGCCGGAAGCGGGCGGACAGACGATCCGCCACACCGGCCAGGCGCCCAGCGGGCCGTTGGCCGCGAACGGCACGGCATCGCGGATGGAACTCCAGACCGCCGCTGATGCGGCATCTTCGAGGATTTCCACAACTGCGAACGCCGCCACCAGCCTGCCGAGCGAAATGGCGCGATGTGCAACTGACGCCGCAATGCCTTCGAGCCGCAGCAATGTCACCGCCTGGCCGGGCGATCCCAGCCCGGCCAGCGCCCCCGCCTCGGTGCGGAACGCCGAATTCGGCAGGTGCGCGGCGCCCGAGACGTCAAAGGGTGAGCCGAGCGCGGCCGTCATCGCCCGGTTGGCGGCGACGTCGTCCAGGCAGCGCAGCAGCAGCGTGCGCTCGCTCTCCGGCCGCGGCATCACCTTCAGCGTCACTTCGGTCATGACCGCGAGCGTGCCCCAGGAGCCGGCCAGCAGCTTGCAGAGATCGTAACCGGTGACGTTCTTCACCACCTTGCCGCCGGTTTTAAAACTGTCGCCAAAGCCGCTCACGGCGTGCGCGCCGAGCAGATGGTCGCGGGCGCCGCCCGCCTTGACCCGGCGCGGCCCCGCGAGTCCCGCACCGATCATGCCGCCGATGGTGCCGATGGCGGGCGTGCCGAGCAGCGGCGCGGTATCCATCGGCTCGAACGCAAAGTGCTGGTTCTTGGAATCGATCAGCGATTTGACGTCCGCCAGCGGCGCGCCCGCCTGTACCGTGATGATCAGTTCGTTCGGCTCGTAGGAGATGACGGCGTTGAGCGCCGACAGGTCGAGCAGCGCATTGGTCGCCATCGGCTGACCGATCTGGCGCTTGCTGCCATGGCCGACAATCTCCAGCGGCTGCTCGCTGGCGACCGCCGCGCGCACCGCCGCTTCGACATCCCTGGCATCGCGTACTTTGAGAGTGTCCACGCCTTCGCGTTCCCTGCGGCGACCATCTTGCAATGGCCGTTGTCGCAGCCATCCGGATTTCCCCACCATCCTTCTAAAGGCGTGGCTGGCAGGCACAAGGGCGGGCTCTTGGGCAGCGCACCGCAGGGCCTGGACACAAAATCGCGAAAACAACCCCATGCAAAGTAGGATTGGCCCCCGCTCCCAGCACTGGTGCTGCGCCCCGGAGCACGAAGTCACGGTCCTTGGGGTGGCAAACTCACTTCGATCGCTATCGAAGCATTTACGAGAACAATTCGCTATCTGTCGAATTGTTCCTGTTCGTCGCTGCGCGAACTGCGCGCGGTGACCGAAGTAGCGAGGAGAACCATCATGGATCGATATGCCATCAACGAACGAACCATCAGCGAAGCCGTCACCGGCGGCGGACTGCTGGTGGTCGCGCAATGGGAAGCCAAGGAAGGACAAGCCGACCGCGTCGCCGGCATCCTGTCGCGCTTCCTGCCCGAGGCACAACGCGAGCCAGGGGCAAAAATGTTCCTGATCTCACGGGCAAAGGAAAATCCCGCGCAGTTCCTGTTCTACGAACTGTTCCGTGATGAGGCCGCCTTCAAGGCGCATCAGGAGAGCGCGCATTTCAAGACCTACATCGCAGGCGAGGCGCTGCCGCTGCTCGCCAAGCGCGAACGCATGCAATACGCGTTGCTGTGAGGTCGCGCGAGGAGGGCCCGCGGACCGGGCCCTCCTGCTCTTTCGCCGGGCGTGCAACCGCGTCAGAAAACACCCATGACGTCCAAAGAGATTTTCGGCGCGCTGTCCCACGATTTCTCTCCGTCGCGAGTTACGTTCCCTACGTCCGTTCCATTTTTGTTGCGAACACCAAACCTCATGCCTTCACATGGCTGGTGTGGGGTGGTCCTGTGATGGCCATAGCCTTCGTTGCTCAATTGTCGGACAGGGCGGGAGCGGGAAGTTGGGGCAACGGGGTTGAGTGCGGCTTTCTGCCTGGGCATTGGCATCATCGCCCTGTTCCGCGGCGAGAAGCACATCACTCGGCGGCGACTGGATCGCCTTCATCATCACTTTTCTTGCCATCCCGCTGTGGATCGCGACATCCGACCCGCTGACTGCTCGGTCTCCGCCGGTAACGGGAATTCCATGCTGTCGCCTACTACCCAACTTTTCGCAAATCCTATGCGAAACCGGTACGATGGAATTGGCCTTCAAATACGTTTTGACGGTCATCCGATATCTATTCAGCCTGCTGGCACTCGAACATTTTACCGTCGTGACGAGTGTCTACCAGTTGGTGAGCATCGTGATGGAGATGGCCATCGTCGTCATGCTGCTCTGGCGCCGGGCTCGTCCTCTGAAGAAGCTTCGGCGAAACAAACCAGTTCCATCGTAGTCCATCCGATGCATTCCGGCCCCGCCTAAAACCGCGGAATATCCGGAAATGCCAGCTTGCCGCCATGCACGTGGACGCGGCCGAGCTCGGCGCAGCGGTGCAGGGTCGGAAACACCTTTCCGGGATTGAGCAGACCTTGCGCGTCGAAAGCGCATTTCAGCCGCTGCTGCTGGTTGAGGTCGATCTCCGAAAACATCTCCGGCATCAGGTCGCGCTTCTCGACGCCGACGCCATGCTCGCCGGTCAGCACGCCGCCGAGTTCGACGCAGCAGCGCAGAATGTCGGCGCCGAAAGCTTCGGCGCGGTCCATCTCGCCGGGCTTGTTGGCATCGTAGAGGATCAGCGGATGCAGATTGCCGTCACCGGCATGAAACACGTTGGCGACGCCAAGCCCGTATTTTTCGGAAAGCTCGCGGATGCGGGTCAGCGCCTTCGGCAGCGCGCCGCGCGGAATGGTGCCGTCCATGCAGAGATAGTCGGGCGAGATCCGCCCCACCGCCGGGAATGCCGCCTTGCGGCCGGCCCAGAACAGATTGCGCTCGGCCTCGCTGGTGGAGATCTGCAAGGTCACGGAGCCGCAGCCTTGCGCGATTTGCTCGACGCGCTTGATCAATTCGTCGACCTCGATGCCGGGACCATCGAGCTCGATGATCAGCAAGGCCTCGACGTCGAGCGGATAGCCGGCCTGGACAAAGGCCTCGGCGGCGTGGATCGCGGGCTTGTCCATCATCTCCATGCCGCCGGGAATGATGCCGGCGCCGATGATGCGCGCGACGCATTCGCCGGCCGCCTCGACCTCTGCAAAGCCGACCATCAGCGCCCTCGCCGTCTCCGGCTTCTGCAGAATCCGAACCGTGACCTCGGTGATGACGCCGAGCAGTCCTTCGGAGCCGGTGATGATCCCCATCAGGTCGTAGCCGGAATTCTCCGCCGACTTGCCGCCGATCTTGATGATCTCGCCACTCATCAGCACGATCTCGCAGCCCAGCACGTTGTTGGTGGTCATGCCGTATTTCAGACAATGCACGCCGCCGGAATTTTCCGCGACATTGCCGCCGATCGAGCAGGCGATCTGCGATGACGGATCGGGCGCGTAGTAAAACCCGGCATGCGCGACCGCCTCGCTGATGGCGAGATTGGTGACGCCCGGCTCCGTCACCACCACGCGGTTGTCGAAATCGATCTCGCGGATGCGCTTGAATTTGCCGAGGCCGAGCAGCACGCCGTCGGCCAGCGGCAGCGCGCCGCCGGAGAGCGACGTGCCGGAGCCGCGCGGCACCACCTTGATGCCCTGCTCGCCGCAATATTTCAGGACCTTTGACACCTGTTCGGTGGTGTCGGGCAGCACCACGACCATCGGCGGCTGGCGGTAGGCCATCAGCCCGTCGGATTCGTAAGGCAGCATTTCGGCCGGCGTATCGATGACGCCCTCGCCCGGCACGATCGCGCGCAGCGCCGCCACGATGGCGTCGCGGCGGTCCAGCACCGCCTGATCCGATGCCGGCATCATGATGGCCATGAGGGTTCCTTTCGAAAGCGCAAAATCTCCGCCTTCTCGATTTATCATGGCAAATCAAGCACGTCTGTTCCGGCTTGGGTAGGCCATACCAAGGTTTGATTGCCTCGCGCCAAACAATGAGTTCTCTCTGGGACAAGCCCGCCATGCTGAAACCTGTCAACGTTTCCTGACTTGTCCAATCAAAGCGGGCCATGCCACAAGCACCCGTACCACCATCAGGGAAGAGACGAAGAGCACCACATGAAAACACCGATCTTGAGCGCGCTGGTTGTCGTCACCTCATTGATTGCCGCATCGGGCGTGCGGGCGCAGGATGCCGCCGCCGGCAAGTCCTCGTTCAACAAATGCATGGCCTGCCATGCCGTCGGCGAAGGCGCCAAGAACAAGGTCGGACCGGTGCTCAACGGGCTCGAGGGCCGCAAGTCCGGCACCATCGAGGGCTATTCCTATTCCGATGCCAACAAGAATTCCGGCATCACCTGGAACAAGGAAGCATTTCTCGAGTACATCAAGGAGCCGAAGACGAAGATCCCCGCCACCAAGATGGTGTTCGCCGGCATCAAGAACGAGAAAGAGGCGAACGACCTCTGGGCCTTCCTCGCGCAATACGACAAGGACGGGAAGACGAAGTAATCAGGCAGCCTCCTGCGCCGCGCACCACTTGCCCGGTCTATGGCCACACCCTTTCACCAACAAGGTTCTGGCGATTTTTGCGGTTGCGATGCTAGTTCGCTGCCGCCGCCGTCGCGCCCTGGCGTGGCCCGGTCGATCATCGCCTCGATCTCCGCAATGACGAGATCAGGCGCCGCTTGCTGGATCATGTGACCGACCCCCGGCAGCACGATCAGTTTTGCGTTCGGCGCGGTCGCCGCCAGCGGCTGCGAATGGATATGGGTCGAGACCGTCTTGTCGGCTCCGCCCGCGATGATCGTGATCGGCGCGGTGATGCCGGCATAGCGCGGCGACTGTTCGGCCATCGCCGCGCGCAGCGTCACCAGGTCCGTGGCATTGGCAACGAACTCGCGCGGGCGAAGCAGAGATGCGTCGCGGTATCTTTCACAAAGCCGTCCGGCATCGCCTGCGGGGCGAACACGCCGCGCGTGCCGGACTCGGCGAGCAAATAACCCAAGCGGCAGCGTGATGGTGTGCGCGAGCAGCGGACCGATCACCGGCGTCGTGACCACGTAGTTGTATTGGCTGACGCCGCCGGGCCAGGGATAGGCAGCCGGCGCCAGCATCACGAGGCCCGCGACAACACGCGGGATAATCCAGCGCGATACGCGCACCGAGCGCGCCGCTCCAGGAATGCACGACGAAGATCGCTTTGCCGATGCCGAGTTTTTGCAAGGCCTCCTCGATCATGCGGCCCTGCGGCCCCGGCGTCGAATCCGCAAGCGAGGCGCGCGTGCTCCAGCCATGGCCGGGACGGTCGATCAGGATCACGCGATGGGTTTTCGCAAGACGCTCGCCGACCGGCTGCCGCATCACTTCGAGGTTGGAACTCGCGCCATGCAGCATCACGATCGGCAGGCCGGAATCGCGCGGCCCGATATCGACGACGTGGAGCGTGCCGCCGGAAACCTCGATCATGCGGCCTTGCGGCGGGTGGGCGCGCTGCACGGCGACGACGCCGGCCTGCGTGATCAGCGCCAGCACCGCCAGCGCCCCCACCACGATCATGACTGTCATTGAGAGTTTCCGGACGATTTTTGGCACTCAAAAACTACGGGCTCGATCCATGCCGGTTTCGCCGGCGACGGCCAAGTTTTCCACAATGCGCAGGGCCTGTGGATAGCGGGTCATACGGTCGTCATTGGCCATTTTATACATTCCCCGCCGTTATTTCGGCCATGCGGTGGCCTCAACCCGACCGCGCCTGCAGCCGCCCGGACCATCCACGCAATCCACAGGAACGGAACCGGTCGAGCAGGTTTGTAGGGTGAGTAACGGAGGAATTTCAATGACTAACCTGAACGAAGCCACAATCGACCGGATCGTGGCGGCCTGCAACGGCGACCTGCGAGGGGCCGTGAAGGCCCTGTTGCTGGTCAATGAGCAGTTGGAAGCCGAACTGGCGCAACTCTATGCGGCGACCGGCGTGGCCGCCGAGCGTGGCGACCAGCGTCTGCATTAAGGCCGTCAGTCCTCGCTCTGAGGCTGAGGATCGACCTTGGGACAGGCGCTGATGGTCGAGCGCGCCAGCTTGGCGTCGGCCAGCGATTGGTAGGGCCCGCTCCCGAACCAATATCCGGTGGTGTAGGCGTCATAGCTGTAGATGACAGGATTGCTGGTGACGATGTCGCACTTGCCGTTGTCGCGGTTGCCGACCACCCAGTAGCCCTGTTGGGCGAAGCAAGCCGTCCCGAACGCAACACTCATGATGCCGGCGAGCAGCAAGGTTTTCATGGTACCGCTCCTACACGCATGTCCTGCAGTGTAAGTCGCGCGGTAGCGCCGAACGTTCCTGCGCACAATCGGTGTTGATGGTTCGTGGTTAACAGGCCGGTATCAGATATCTCGGCCTTCGACCTTTTCGGTGAGCGTCTTCACCAGTTCCGGCACCTTCTCGAGGTGCGGATTGACCGCAAGCGCCTTGCGGAAGGCATCGAGCGCGCGTTTGTCGTCGCCGATGTCCTGCATGATCATGCCGAGCCCCGCCAGCGCACCGAAATGACGCGGTTCGCGCATCAGGACCTGCTGAATGTCTTCCAGCGAATGGCGGTAATCGTTCTTGAGATAATAGAGCGTCGCGCGCCGGTTCCACGCCTCGACGTAATCCGGGCGCAGCTTGACCACGGAGTTGAGCAGTTTCAGCGCGATATCGATGTTCTTGGCGTCCATCGCCGCCTTGGCGCGCGTCATCAGCAGTGCCGCAGTGTCGCTCGGCGTCTGCATCCACAACGCCCAGATCCGCGCCTCGACATGCCTGGCGCTGGCTTCATCGGGCGCCGCCTTCAGCGCGCCAAACAGGAAGTCGAGCCCCTTCGTGCGATCGGCGCCGACCTTCGGCAGCTTGGCCGGCGCTTCCGGCAGCTTTTTCTTCTGATCCTTGGGTGGAAGAATTCGGGGGTCGTTCTGCGCAAAGGCAGCCATCGGCAGCGTGGCTGTAACCGCGGCGACAAGGATCGCCGACAGACAGTTCCGCACGCTTGAGAATCTCAAACCCATGGGAGAAGTCTAGACGCAGAAAATCGCGCTGCAAAGCAGCGTAATTTCAAACGGGCGTGAAAAGGATTGGCCGAAGGGCGCCTTAGCCCTGACGCGCCTTGAAGCGGCGCTGGACCTTGTTGATCACATAGACCCGGCCCTTGCGGCGGACCAGACGGTTGGCGCGATGGCGGCCACGCAGCGATTTCAGCGAGTTACGGACCTTCATGGGACAATCCTGATTGCTTCCAAAGGCCGTGCTGGACAGGCCGAAATTGGCGAAAATGGGATTCTTCCCGCCTGCGGCCAAGCCGCCCGGGACGGGGCGGTTTCTAGGCCATGGCGGGTCCGAATGTCAACCGAAACGGGCCGGATTCGGCCCGTTTTTGCCCAGCGAGCTGCCCCGGCGGCATTCATTCCTCGTTGAAATCACTGACAAAACAGGTCCCGGGGGAATTCGACCATGGCCTCCCCCGTCGCGACCTTCTCGCCATGCTGGTTCTTGACCACCACGTCGATCAATACCCAGCGCGATTTCTCGCTCGTCTGCTTGGCCTTGATGATTCCCGAGGGCTGGATGGTGTCGCCGGGCTTTACCGGCTTGACCCAGCGCGTCTCCAGGCGGCGGTGGATGGCGCCGGCCGGATAGGCCCAGTCGGTGATCATGCGCGAGATCAGCCCGAAATTGTTCATGCCGTGCATGATGATGCCGCCGAAATGGGTCTTGCCGAAATTGCCCTTCATGTAGTCGTCGTCGAGATGCAGCGGATTGTAGTCGAGCGAGGCGTCGCAGAAGAGCCGGATGGATTCGCGTGACACCGCGAATTGCGGCCCGTCGATGGCATCGCCGGCGGAAAGGCTCTCGAATGTCGTGGTCATTGCGCGCCCCTCATGCTGGCCGAATCGTCCAGCCGCGGCCGGAACAGATTACGTCGCCCTTCTGGTTGAAGAAGATATTGTCGTGAACGACGAACAGTCGCTCGCGCTTGATGAACTTGTCGAGCGCGCGGGCCTGCAGCGTAATGACATCATTGGGCCGCGCCGGGATGTTATAGCTCCAGGATTGCCCGGCATTGACGGTGCCGGGTGAGCGCATCCAGTCGTCCGCCGGCGTGCAGGAGAACATCAGCAGGATATGGATCGAGGGCGGAGCGATCAGCCCGCCAAAGCGCGTGGTCTTGGCGTAGGCTTCATCGAAATAGATCGGGTGGGTCTCGCCGACCGATTTGCAGTAGAGTTCGATCGCCTCTCTCGTCAGCGTGTAGGGAATGGTCTTGCGCGGCGCGCCGGGGACGATGTCGTCCCACACCTTGCGCAAATTGGCGTCTTTCCAGAAATCGGTCTCGAAGGCTTCCGCCTGCGCCATGCCATCCTCCCCTTTTCGCGGTTATCCCGCCTTGCGAAATTTGTTATATAGTATAATCAATTTTCCTGACCGATAAATCAAGCCGCCGGGGAACCGCAAAAATGCCCAAGCTGAAACTGCCCGATATCGAAAAGGTCGTGGCGATCGACATCCACACCCATGCCGAAGAACCCTGCGGCATGCATGGCGACGACGGCTATGACGATTTCCAGGCGCAGATGGCGGAATATTTCAAATCGCCGAACAAGCATCCGCCGACCGTGCCGGAGACCGCGGCCTATTACCGCTCCAAGAACATCGCGGCCGTGATCTTTCCGGTCGACGCCGAGCGCGAGACCGGTTTTCGCCGCTACAACAATTACGAGATGCTGGAGATCGCCTCCGACAATCTCGATGTGCTGATCCCGTTCGTCAGCATCGATCCGCACAAGGGCAAGCTCGGCGTGCGCGAGGCGAAGAAGCTGATGGAGGAATACGGCGTCCGCGGCTTCAAATTCCATCCGACCATGCAGGGCTTTTACGCCAACGACCGCATGGCCTATCCGCTCTACGAGGCGATCAGCGACGGCGGCGCGATTGCGCTGTTCCACACCGGCCAGACCGGCGTCGGCAGCGGCATGCCCGGCGGCATGGGGATGCGGCTGAAATATTCCAACCCGATGTATATGGACGACGTCGCGGCGGACTTCCCCGACCTCAAGATCATCCTCGCGCATCCCTCCTTTCCCTGGCAGGAAGAGGCGCTGTCGGTCGCGACCCACAAGCCGAACGTCTATATCGACCTCTCCGGCTGGTCGCCGAAATACTTTCCGCCGATCCTGGTGCGCTACATCAATTCGATTTTGCAGGATAAGATGCTGTTCGGTTCGGACTGGCCGGTGATCACGCCGGACCGCTGGCTGGCGGATTTCGCCAAGCTCGACATCCGCGAGGAGATCCGGCCAAAAGTGCTGAAGGCCAACGCGCGCAAGATTTTGGGGATTTAGCGGAGTATAGTCGGCAGATACTTGCGAGGTGGTCCATGACGAACTTCGCCAGAACTGCCGCTGTCTTCGCCCTCCTGGTCGGGAGCGCGGGCGTGAATGCTGCGCTGGCGGCTGATGCTCCGCCACGCCTAGTTGAACTCGAAAGTCCGCTCGAGGGTCCGCAGACGCTGCAGGGCCATCTGCGATTACCCGATGGCCCAGGCCCATTCCCCGCCGTGGTGATGCTGTACGGCTGCCTCGGACACTGGCGGGGGATCGACGAGCGCTGGGGCAAACGGCTCGCGGCTTGGGGTTACGTCACACTGACCGTCAACCGGATCGAGACGCGCGAAATAGAAAGCGCCTGCACCACCGCCCCACCGGATTCGACCTTGCGCGACGCCTACCGCGCACTGAAGTTTCTGGCTGGACACCCGTCGGTCGATCCTGCCCGCGTGGCGGTGGTTGGATTTTCACGGGGCGGGTGGCTGGCGCTACTCTCGGTCGAGCGCGGCGCAATCGAACTCAGTTCGACCGAAAAATTCCGCGCGGCGGTCGCTTTCTATCCGCCCTGCCAGCGCCTCAAGGGCGAGTTGACGGTCCCGGCGCTGATCCTGATCGGCGAACTCGACGACTGGACGCCAGCCACAGAGTGCCGCAACCTGGCCGAAGGCCGCGACGATTGGGGAGTCTCGCGCGACAAGGGCAAGGGGGTCCCGATCAAGATCATCGTCTATCCCGGCGCGCATCACGATTTCGACGTGCCGGCCTTCAGCACGCCCGCAAAACTTCTTGGCTATCACCTCGAATTCAACGAGGTGGCGCGGGATCAATCGATCGACGCGCTGAGGAAATTCCTGGATGCGACGACCGGCAACAAAGAGAAGTAACCTTGACCATCAAAGCCGTCGTGTTCGATGCCTATGGTACGCTGTACGACATCCAGTCGGTCGCCTCCGTTACCGAGGAAGCCTTTCCCGGCTATGGCGAGATCATCACGCAGATCTGGCGGATCAAGCAGCTCGAATATACCTGGCTGCGCTCGCTGATGCGGCGCTACCGGGATTTTTCGGCCGTGACCCGCGAGTTGCTCGCCTACACGCTGCGCTGCCTCGGACTGGACTATGATGAAGAGACGTTCGAGAGCATCATGGAAAAATATCTGCATCTCGATCTCTATCCGGATGCGCTTGCTTCGCTCGCCGCGATGAAGGATCGCAAGCTCGCGATCCTCTCCAATGGCAGCCCGGATATGCTTGATACGCTGGTGCGCAACAGCGGCCTCGACCGCGTGCTTGACGCCACCATCAGCGTCGATGCAAACAGGATTTTCAAGCCGAGCCCGGAAGCCTATATGTTGATCGAATCCACCCTGAATGTGCCGCCCACTGAAGTGTTGTTCATTTCCTCAAATCCCTGGGATGCCTGCGGTGCAAAGGCCTTCGGGCTCAATGTCGCCTGGATCGAGCGCGTGACTCCGGAAGCGATGGCGCTCGCCTGCGTCGAAAGCGATGTGCTGCCGCCGCTGACGATGTTCAAGGCGATCCGCACCCAGATGGATGAGCTGGGGTTGCAGCCGGACTATCGCATCCATGCGCTGTCCGAACTTCCGGCGCTGGTTTCCCTGAGGTCGTAAAGCATGAGCATCGAATTGGTCCGCGCCTTCTTCGCGGCGAAGGCGCCCGACATCACCGTGATCGAATCCTCGATGAGTTCGGCGACCGTGACGCTCGCCGCCGAAGCCTATGGCGTCGAGCCGGCGCGGATCGCGAAGACGCTGAGCTTGCGGGTCGGCGAGCGCGTGGTGCTGATCGTGGCCGCCGGCACCGCGCGGATGGACAACAAGAAGGTGAAGGCGCTGTTCGGCGGAAAACCAAAGATGCTCGGCCTCGAGGAGGTCGCGGAGATTACCGGCCACGAGGTCGGCGGCGTCTGCCCGTTCGGACTGAAGACGCCGCTGCCGGTCTATTGCGACGTCTCACTGAAGGCGTTTGACGTGGTGGTGCCGGCCGCCGGCTCGACCCACAGCGCGGTCAAGATCACGCCGCAGCGGATGGCGGAACTCACCAACGCCGAATGGGTCGATGTCTGCCAGACGCCGGCCGACGCGCAGCCGGTTCAATCGTCTTCGTCGATATAGGGCCGGGGCTGCACGGCCTGCGGCTGCACCGGTTGCTGGCGCAGCTGAGGGAGCGGCGCGGGTACGCGGCGCCGCCTGGCGCGGCGCGCGGTGTGTCCGTCTGCTGCGCGCTCGCACTCGATCTCGAACACCGCCCGGCAGCCGTTCGACAGTTGCGGCGTGTTTTGCCGCAGGCAGCTCACGATCCGATCGACATCGGGAATCTGGTCGCTGCAAAGACGCCACACATCGGGCGTGCAGGCCATCTGTTGTTCCCAGGTTCCGCGATACTCCTGTGACGACGCCACGCCTGTGGCGGCGATCGACAGCGCAAGCGCGAGCACGCATCCGTTGCGTTCGCATGCCGGGTCCTTTCTGTTCTGGTCAGGTCTCGGCGGCGCGCGTGTCACTGCGGGCCGCGTGGTCCCAACCAGCCAAATGAATCGGGCCGGACAAGGTTCGCGCTGCACAAAAAAATGTGAAGAAACCTATTCCACCTTGCCGATCTTCTTCACCGCCGCGATCAGCCGCGCGGAATTGTCGGCGACGAACTTTGAAAACTCCGGCGCATCCATATAGGCGACCGGGCTGCCGGCGGTTTCAAATGTCTTCACCACCTCCGGCGCCTTCACCGCCTGCGCCATCGCCTCGCGCAGCCGCGTCATGATCGGCGCCGGCAGCGCGCTCTGCGCGAACAGCCCGGCCCAGATGTAGAACTCGACATCCTTGTAGCCGAGTTCCCGGAAGGTCGGCAGATCGGGAAAACTCGCGATCCGTTGCGCGCCCCAGTTCGCCAGCACGCGCATCTTGCCGTCATCGACCTGCTGCCTGAGCGTACCCGGCGCCGAGGCAACCGCCTGCACCGTGCCGCTGAGCAGCGCCGTCAGCGCCGGACCGGCGCCACGGAACGGCACGTGCAACAATTTAATGCCGGCGCTCGCCGCAAACATCTCCATCGCCACATGCAGCGTGCCGTACGGACCGGACGAGCCATACGGAATTTGCCCGGGGCGCGCTTTGGCGTCGTCGACGAAATCCTTCAGCGTCTTCCACGGCGCGGAGGCCGGCACGGCGAGCAGCGTCGGATCGGCGAGCACGCGCGCGATCGGCGAAAATTGCGAGACTTCATAGGCCACCGGCCGGTCGAACAGCCGGTCGGCCTCCGGCAGCACGGCCAGCGACGACAACGTCATCAGCAACGTGTGGCCATCCGGCTCGGCGCGGGCAGCCGCCGCATTGCCGACCGATCCGCCGCCACCGCCGGCACGGTTGTCGACGATGACGGGCTTGCCGAGGATTTTTTCCAATGCCAGCGCCACCGGCCGCGCCGCGAGATCGGCCTGGCCGCCGGCCGGAAACGGTACGATCATGGTGACGTTGCGGGTGGGATAGGCGGCACCTTGCGCAAAGGCGCGCATGTGGAAGGCGGACTTGTGCCAGCGGCAACGCAGCAGCGGCCTTGAGAAGTTCGCGGCGATTTATCGTTCTCTCCCGGGATGATTTTTTGGTTTATTGGCGCGTACGCTACCTCAATCCGTAAGGTGGGCAAAGCCACCGGGTCGCGCGAATGCGCGCCCGATAACAGGCTCCGCGTGCGCCGCTACATCACCACCGGCGCATCCGGCAATTCGTTGCGGCCGCCGCTTTCGGCGGGAAAATGCTGCGCCATCAGCCGCGACACCGCTTCGATGCCTTTGATGACGCCGCGTTCGAAATCGCCGGCCCTGAAATCGCTTTCCATTTCAGCGCAGATTTTCTCCCAGCCGGCGGCGCCGACTTTTGCGTCGATGCCGCGATCGGCGACGATCTCGAAATCGCGGTCGGCCAGCAGCAGATAGATCAGCACGCCATTGTTGTGCGCGGTATCCCAGATGCGAAGCTGCGAAAAAATATCCAGCGCACGCTCGCGCGCGGGCTGATTGCGGAACAGCGGCGCGCCGTCGAGCGCGCCCTCGACCACGAAGCGGATCTCGCCGGAATGCGCCGCCTCGCCCGCCTTGATCGCCACCTCGATCGCAGCGAGCACCTTTGGCGTAAAAATACGCCGCAGCCGCCAGCGATGTTCGAGGAGATGCCTGCCAACGCGCTTGATGCCCATGCTACCAGCTCCCCGATGCACCGCCGCCGCCGAAGCTGCCACCGCCGCCGCTAAAGCCGCCGCTGTCGCTTGAACTGCCGCTGGACCAGCCCCCGCCCGACGAGGAGCCACCGGACCAGCCGCCGCGCGTGCCGCGGCCGCCGCCTGATGGTATCAGGTCGATGATCGCGGAGATCAGGACCGCGACCACGCCCACGACCAGGGCTGCTAAACCGATGCTGCCGATGAACAGCCACGCCAGAAATCCGACGAAGCCGCCGGTCGCCATCGAACCGACCAGGCGGCCGAGCGTGGCCCGCAAGCCGCCGCCGACGATGAAAACGAAAGCGAGCACGAAAGGATTGAACGGATCGATCCAGTTACCAAGGCTCGGGCTCTGCCAATGCTCCGGCGCGGGCGCCGGCAGTTTCTCGCCGTTGATCATGCGCGATCATCCGGTTAATGCCGGCGGAAATGCCGCCGGCGAAATCACCGCTCTTGAATTTTGGCGTGATCACCTCGTCGATGATGCGTTTGGTGGTGGCGTCGTTCAGCGCGCCTTCCAGCCCATAGCCGACCTCGATGCGCAGATGGCGGTCGTTCTTGGCGATCACCAGCAGTGCGCCGTCGTCGATCTTCTTGCGGCCGATCTTCCAGGCTTCCGCCACCCGAAGCGCGAACGGCGCGATCGCCTCGCCGTCCGTCGTCGGCACGATCAGGATCGCGATCTGGCTGCCCTTGCGAGTCTCGAGTTCCTTCAGCGTTTGCGTCAGCGAGGCGATGTCGCCGCTCGACAGCGTCCCGGTCTGGTCGACCACGCGCCCGGTGAGCGGCGGCACCGCGACCAGAGCCAGCGCGGGGGCGACCCAGCCGAGCCACAGCGCAAGAACGAAAAACCTTGCAGCTTTCATCGCGGCATGCCGCTCGGCGCCTATTTCGCCGGCGTCGGGCTGAAATCGACCTTGGGCGCCTTGGAGATTTCCTTCTCGTTCTCGACCGAGAAGTTCGGCTTTTCCTTGTAGCCGAACGCCATCGCCGTCAGATTGTTCGGGAAGGTGCGGATGCCGACATTATAATCCTGCACCGCCTTGATGTAGCGGTTGCGCGCCACCGTGATGCGGTTCTCGGTGCCCTCGAGCTGCGCCATCAGATCCTTGAACAGCGCGTCCGATTTCAGCTGCGGATAATTTTCCGTCACCACCAGCAATCTCGACAGCGCGCTGGAAAGCTCGCCCTGCGCGGCGGTGAATTTCTGGAACGCCGCCGGATCGTTCAGCACTTCCGGCGTCGCCTGAATGCTGCCGACCTTGGCGCGGGCATTGGTGACCCCTAACAGCACGTCCTTTTCCTGCTGCGCAAAGCCTTTGACCGAATTGACGAGATTGGGCACCAGATCGGCGCGGCGCTGGTATTGGTTGACCACCTCGGACCAGCCCGACTTGACCTGCTCGTCATTGGTCTGGATCGCGTTGTAGCCGCAATTGGTCAGGCTCAGGCTCATCAACGCCGCCAATACGGTCCAAAGTTTACGCATTGCGCTCTCCCTGTGTTTTGCGGCTCACATTATCAGAACAGGCTCGCAGAGCGAAACCGGATTGCCTGCCATTATGCCACCGATAGCTCTTGCCTATCATTTGCCGAAATAACAACATGGCCGGATAACAACCGGGGAAACGCGAGGGCTTCATGGCATTCGAGACCATCGTCGTGGAACGGCCGGAACCACGCATTGCGCGGATCGTGATGAACCGGCCGGAAGCACGCAACGCGCAAAACCTGCAGATGACCTACGATCTCAACGCCGCCTTCGACCAGGCGGTGCAGGACGATGCGGTCAAGGTCATCATCCTCGCCGGTAACGGCCCGCATTTCTCCTCCGGTCACGATCTGCGCCCCGGCGGGAAGAACACCGCCGGCGTGGATTTTCCACCTGTCGGAAATTGGGGCGGGTTTGCCGAACCCAACGCGCATGGCCGTTTTGCGCGCGAGCAGGAGATTTACCTTCAGATCACCCGGCGCTGGCGCAATCTCGCAAAACCGACGATTGCCGAGGTGCACGGCAAATGCATCGCCGGCGGGCTGATGCTGGCCTGGGCCTGCGACCTCATCGTCGCCAGCGATGACGCGGAGTTCTGCGACCCCGTCGTCACCATGGGCGTTTGCGGCGTCGAATGGTTCGTGCATCCCTGGGAACTCGGTCCGCGCAAGGCCAAGGAGCTGCTGTTCACCGCCGACGTCTGGAGCGCGCAGGAGGCGCACCGGCTTGGCATGGTCAATCACGTGGTGCCGCGGGGCGAGCTTTCATCCTTCGTGATGACGCTGGCGCAACGGATCGCGGCAAAACCTGCGTTCGCGCTGAAACTGACCAAGGAAGCCGTCAACCGCTCGGTCGACGTGATGGGCCAGCCAGCCGCGATCGAGCAGGCCTTTGCGCTGCATCAGTTGTGTCACGCGCATAATCTTCAGGAGTTTGGAATGGTGGTGGACCCCGCGGGGCTGCATCCTTCCGTCAGGAAGCCGGCCGAAGCCAGCAAAACAACCGCCCTGTAGTACGAGCGAAACAAATCAGATGGACCTCACCTTAAGCGACGAGCAGCGGCTGCTGCGCGAAAGTGCCGACCGCTTTGTCAACGAGACCTACAACGCCGACCACCGGCGCAAGGCAGCGAACGAACCGCTCGGCTTCAGCCCGGCGATCTGGAAACAGTTTTCCGATCTCGGCTGGCTGGCGCTGCCGATCAGCGAAGAATTTGGCGGGCTCGGCGGCGGCGCCATCGAGACCGGCATCTTGATGGAAGCCTTTGGCCGCGGCCTCGTCTCCGAGCCGTATCTCTCCACGGTGGTGATCGGCTCCGCGCTGGTCGCGGCATGCGGCACCGATGCACAGAAGCAGGCGATCCTGCCCAAAGTTGCCGATGGTTCGCTGATCCTCGCGCTTGCGCATTCGGAGCGCGCGGCGCGTTTCGATCTCGGCAAGGTCGAGACGATAGCCACGAAATCGTCCGACGGCTGGCGCCTCAATGGTCACAAGACCGCGGTGCTCGACGGCAACGCCGCGGGCCAGATCATCGTTTCCGCGCGCGTTGCCAACAACAATGGCTCGTCCGGAAAACTCTGCCTGTTCCTTGTCCCTGCGGGCACGCCGGGTCTCGTGCTCCGCGACTATTCCCGCCTCGGCGGCGGCCGTGCCTGCAATCTCGAACTCAAAGATGTCCAGCTTCCTGCTGACGCTGTGCTCGGCGATGGCAGCGATGCTCTCCCGGCCATCGAAGCCGTGATCGATCGCGCGATGGCGGCGCTTGGCGCCGAGGCCGTCGGCATCATGCAGACCCTGCTCGACACCACGCTCGAATACACAAAAATCCGAAAGCAGTTCGGCCGGCCGCTGTCGGCCAATCAGGTGATCCGCCACCGTCTCGCCGACATGGCGATGCAATGCGACGAGGCGCGCTCGATGGCATTGCGCGCGGCGCTGATGGTCGATGCCGAGCCGGTCGCGCGCGGCCGGGCGGCCTCGGGCGCCAAGGCAAAGATCGGCAAATGCGCGCGCTTCGTCGCCGAGCAATCGGTGCAGCTTCACGGCGCCATGGGCGTCACCGAAGAACTCGACATCGGCCTCTATTTCAAGCGGCTGCTCGCCTTCGACACGCTGTTCGGCGGCAGCGCCCATCATTATCGCCGTCACGCCAGCCTCGGCGGGCGGGCGAACGTCTAAGGAGCGCGAACCATGGATCTCACCTTCAGCACGGAAGAGCGCGCCTTCGAGAAAGAGGTTCGCGACTTCATCGCCTCAAATCTCACACCGGAAATGAAACGCGCCACCGCGCTGACGCCTTCGGTATTCTCCGACCCCGACATCGGCATGGCCTGGCAACGGGCGCTACACAAAAAGGGCTGGGGTGCGCCGGGCTGGCCGGTGGAGCATGGCGGCCCCGACTGGACTCCGGCGCAGCGCTGGATCTTTGAGGCCGAATGTGCGCGGGCCGGCGTGCCCAATGTCAACGTGATGGGCGTCAAGATGGTCGGCCCCGTCATCATCGGCTTCGGCTCACCGGAGCAGAAGAATTATTACCTGCCGAAAATTCTCTCCGGCGAAGACTACTGGTGCCAGGGCTATTCCGAGCCGGGCTCCGGCTCCGACCTTGCCTCGCTGAAAACGCGCGCGGTGCGCGACGGCGACGACTACATCATCAACGGCACAAAGATCTGGACCACGCATGCGCATCACGCCAACCGCATGTTCGCGCTGGTGCGCACCAACGACACCGAGCGTCAGCAGGAAGGCATCAGCTTTATCCTGATCGACATGAAGAGCCCGGGCATCACCACGCGCCCGATCCTCACCATCGGCGGTGACCACGAGGTCAACCAGGTATTCTTCGACGACGTCCGCGTCCCCGTCGCCAACCGCGTCGGCGAGGAAGGCAAGGGCTGGACCTACGGAAAGTATCTGCTGGAGTTCGAGCGCGGTGCCGGCATTGCCTCGGCCAAGCTGCGTGAAGCCCTGCGCATGATTTGCGACCTCGCGGAATCCGATGCCACCGGCCGCGCCATCGACGATCCCGACATTTCCTTGCGCATGTCGGAGGTCGAGGTCGATATCGACGCCCTGGAAATGACCGAGCTGCGCGTGTTGTCGGAACTCCAGACCGGACAACGTCCCGGCGCCGTTTCGTCGATCCTGAAGCTGCGGAACAGCGAAATTCGCCAGGCAGTGACGCGGCTCGGCGTCGATGTGATCGGCCATGACGGCCTTGCCATCGAGCCGGTGCGGCCGCTCTACCGGCTCAACCATGAGCCGCCGGTGCCTGAGGAGATGTTGCCGGTGGTGCCGGAATATCTCAACGGCCGGGCCTACACGATCTTCGGCGGTTCGTCGGAGATCCAGCGCGAGATCATCGCGAAGATGGTGTTGGGGATTTAGTCTGCCGTGCCTTCCGCTTCTTTTGCCTGGCGGTAGCCAGTTTCTGAAAGCCGGACTCCTGGCTAGCGTCTAGGGACACCGACGCCTCACCACCGCGGTGCGGCTTGTCTCAGCGCCAGGGAGATTTTCCGGGATGCAATATGTCGTATCTGCTGCACTGCTGGTCGCTGCAGTGATCCACCTGATCCCGCTGCAGGGTGTGCTGGGAAGCGACAGACTTGTTTCGCTGTACGGCGCCTTGCCATTCGACGAGCCCAATCTCGCCATTCTGATGCGCCACCGCGCCGTGTTGTTTGGTTTGTTGGGCCTGTTCCTGCTGTACGCAGCGTTCAGGCCGCCCGTTCAGACCCTCGCGTTCATCGCAGGCTTCGTCAGTGTCATCTCTTATCTGTGGCTGGTCTGGTCGGTTGGCGGTCACAATGCCCTTCTTGCGCGGGTCTTTGTGGCCGACGTCGTCGCGTTGATTTGCCTTGCCGCAGGGGCGGCGGCGCACGCCTACCTGCAACTGCAAAGTTGATTGGAAGGCAATGCGCCGCTGGCGTCGTTATGCCGCGCCTGCCCTCGCATCCCTGATCGCCTGCCAGACCTTGGCCGGCGTCAGCGGCGTGTTGAGCTGCTTGATGCCGAGTTCGCTCAGCGCATCCATCACGCCGTTGGTGATGCAGGGCGGGCCGCCGATGGCGCCGGATTCGCCGCAGCCTTTGGCGCCGAGCGGATTGGTCTTGCACGGCGCGGAATCGTCCAGCGTCACTGCAATCGGCGGAATGTCGTCGGCGCGCGGCAGGCAGTAATCCTGATAGCTCGCGGTCAGCAACTGGCCTTCCTCGCTGTAGGCGACGCCTTCATACAGCGCCTGCCCGATGCCCTGCGCCACGCCGCCGTGCACCTGACCGGTCACCAGCATCGGATTGACGGCGACGCCGACGTCGTCGACCGTGGTGTAGCGCACCACCCGCGTGATGCCGGTTTCCGGATCGATCTCGACCTCGCAGATATGCGTGCCGTTCGGCCAGCTCGGCCCGTCGACCTCGCCTTCGCTGTCGACGCTGAGTTTCGCGCCGTCTTCCTTACCTGCGATCTCGAACAGGCTGATCCGCTTGTCGGTGCCGACCACGCTGAGAAAGCCGTCGCGGTATTCGATATCGCCGCTGGAGGCTTCCAGCAGGTTCGACGCCTTCTCGCGCGCCTTGTTGATCATGTCGTTGGCGGAAACCGCCACCGCGGTGCCACCGACGAACAGCGAGCGCGAACCGACGCTGCCGAAACCGGTGGCCAAATCAGTGTCACCCTGCACCACATCGATCTTGTCGAGGGGAATGCCGAGCGCTTCGGATACCATCTGCGTGTAGGTGGTCTGCAGCCCCTGCCCCATCGCCATCGTGCCGGAATGCAGGATGACGCGGCCTTCCGCTGTGGCGTGCAGCGAGACTTTTTCGTTGTGCGCGCGCCCGCCGGTCCATTCGATGTAGCTGGTCAGCCCGCGGCCGTAGAGCAGGCCCTTCTTCTTCGCCGCCCTCTTGCGCGCGGCAAAGCCGTCCCAGTCGGCGAGTTTTGACGCGCGCTCCAGCATGTGCGCAAACGCGCCGGAATCATAAACCTGGCCGACGGCGTTGGTGTAGGGCAGTTGCGCCGGCTTGATGTAGTTCACCTTGCGGATGGCGCGCGGATCCATCCCGATCTGGCGCGCAGCCGCGTCCATCAGCCGCTCGACGATGAACACGCCTTCGGGCCGGCCCGCACCGCGATAGGCGCCGACCGGCGCTGTGTTGGTCATCACGGACTTCACTTCGTAATGAACCAGCGGGAGATCGTAGACACCGGATTGCACGAAGGGCCCGAGCACCAGCGGAATGATATTGCCGGTGCCGGAGGAGTAGGCGCCGGTGCCACCGACCGAGCGCACCCGATAGGCCAGCACACGGCCTTTGGCGTCGAGCGCGAATTCGCCGGTCGAGGTGAGGTCGCGGCCATGGGTGCCGCCGACGAATTCATCGGTGCGGTCGCCGCGCCAGCGAATTTTCTTGCCGAGCTTGGTCGCGGCATAGGCCACGATGCCGTCTTCGGGATAAAGGCTGGTCTTCTGGCCAAAGCCGCCGCCGATATCGCCGACCAGCACGCGCACGCTTTCCTTTGGCCGCTTCAGGATCGCTTCGGCCAGCAGGTCGCGGGTCGAGCCCGGCGTCTGCGACTGCGTATGCAGGATCAGCCGGCCGGTTTTCTTTTCGACCTCGGCAATGGTCGAGCGCGGCTCCATCGCAGAGGGAACCAGGCGCTGGCTGAGCAGATCGAGCGACACTTTGTGCGCGGCCTTCGAAAACGCTTCCTCGACCTTTGCGGCGTCACCATAGCTCATGGCGGCGACGATGTTGTCGGGCGCATCCGGCCACACCACCGGCGCACCCGGCTTGATCGCCTCGAGCGGATCGACCACCGACGGCAGCACCTCATAGTCGATTTCGATCGCTTCAGATGCGCGTCTGCGCCGCTACCCGCGAGGTCGCGACCACGGCCGCGACCGGCTCGCCGGCAAAGCGCACGATCTCGTGCGCAAGCAGCCGCCGCGGCGGCACCGTCATCGGCTTGCCGTCCGGCCGCATGAACACCGCCAGCGTCGGCAGCGTCCCGATATCGTCCCTGATCAGGTCGGCGCCGGTGTAGACCGCTTCCACGCCCGGCATTTCGGCCGCGGCTTTGGTATCGATCGACCTGATCCTGGCATGGGCATGCGGCGAACGCAGCACGTAGAGCCAGAGCGCGCCGTCCTCCGGCTTGTCGTCGATGAACTGCCCCTTCCCGGTGAGCAGTCGCTGGTCTTCCAAACGCTTGACCGGCTGGCCCGCACCGAAACGCAAATTGCCGGGAAGAATGTTCATCAGTTTGTCCTTCGAGTCTCTTGGATTTGGCGGGGGTTTTAGCGGATTTTCGCAGTCAGACAACTACGTCGTTCCGGGCGCGCTCCTGGCGCGAACCCGGAATCGATACTCACGATCGTGGTTATGATTCGGCTCGCCGCTTCGCGGCGCCCCGGAATGACGAGATGGGAGTTTCATGCAAGCTGCAAGCCAGCTAGACCTCGCGCAGCACCGCTTCAACCACCTTGCGCTGGTCCGCCGTCAGCGCGGCCTGCGGCGGGACGGGATCGCCGACGTCGTAGCCCTGGATCGACAGCCCCGCCTTGATGCAGGCGGCGAGGTTGAAGCGCGCGAAGGCTTCATTGACGCGCCACAATTTGCGTTGAAGCACCAGCGCCTCGTCCCAGCGCTTTGCCTTGCAGAGATCGTAGAGCGCCACGCTCTGCCGCGGAATGATGCAGGCCGGGCCCGCCATCCAGCCCAGACCGCCGATCAGCATCACCGCGGCCGGGATATGCGCCGACGCGGAAAACACGCGGATCGAGTCGCCGCAGCGATTGATGATCGACAACAGCCGCCCGGTATTGGTGGAGGCATCCTTGATGTAGCCGATGCGCGGATGCGCCGCGAGCCGCTCGATCACGTCGAGCGTCAGATCGGAGCGCTGGAATTGCGGGTTGGTGTAGATCACGACGGGAATATCGACCGCATCCGCGATCGCCCGGAAATAGGCCTCGATGCCGGCATCGGAAATCGGAAAATAGGCTTCCATGATCGCCAGAATGCCGTCGGCCCCCAGCTTCTGATACGCCCTCGCCTGCGCCACCGCATCCGCCGTCGAGGTCGACGCAACGCCGGCGATCACGGGCACGCGGCCCTTTGCGGCTTCGATCGTGGTCTGCACCACCGCCGTGCGCTGCGCAGCGTTGAGATAGGCGAACTCGCCGGTCGAGCCGAGCGGCGTAAGCCCGTGCACGCCGGCCTTGATCAGATCATCGCACAGCCGCGCCAGCACCTCGGTGCGGATTTGGCCGGAGGATCGATCGGAGACACGAGATAAGGGAAGACGCCGTGAAAATCAGCCATGTCAAATCAGCCGCGCAATCGCCTGTTGGGCATCGTTCTGTATCTTTTTGAGGTGATCGGGATCGCGAAAGCTTTCTGCATAGATCTTGTACACATCCTCCGTGCCCGAGGGGCGCGCCGCGAACCAACCGCTATCGGTCTCGATCTTGAGGCCGCCAAAGGATTGATCGTTACCGGGCGCCTTCGTTCGTATCGCGGTTACAGGCTCGCCGGCCAGTGTCTTCAGATTGAGCTGTTCAGGCGTTGCCGCCTTGATCGCATTCTTCTGCTTTGACGTCGCGGCCACATCGATGCGCTCATAGAAGGGAACGCCGAGTTCGTCGGTCAGCGCGGTGAATGACTGGCTCGGATCGCGGCCTGTCTTTGCGATCATTTCCGCCGCCAGCAGGCCCATGATGATGCCGTCCTTGTCGGTAGTCCAAACCGTGCCGTCACGCCTGAGGAACGACGCGCCCGCGCTCTCCTCGCCGCCGAAACCAAGCGCGCCGCTGCCCAGCCCTTCGACAAACCATTTGAATCCGACCGGCGTCTCGACCAGTTTTCGGTTCAGCTTCTTCGCCACGCGGTCGATGATCGAGCTGGAGACGATGGTCTTGCCGATCGCCGCACCCTCGCCCCACTCCGGACGATGCGCGAACAGATAGGCGATCGCGGCGGCCAGAAAATGGTTCGGGTTCATCAAGCCGCCGGAGCGGGTCACGATGCCGTGGCGGTCCGCGTCGGTGTCGTTGGCAAAGGCGACGTCGAACCTGTCGCGCATCTGGATCAGGCTCGCCATCGCGTAAGGCGAAGAACAATCCATCCTGATCTTGCCGTCCCAGTCCGCCGTCATGAAGCGGAAGGTCGGGTCGACGGCATCGTTGACGATCGCCGCATTGAGGCGATAGCGCTCGATGATCGGCTGCCAGAAATGAACGGCCGCGCCGCCCAGCGGATCGATCCCGATCTTCACGCCGGAGGAGGCCACCAGCGCCAGATCGACGCTGTTGCCGAGATCGGCCACATAGGGGCTGATGTAATCGTGCAGATGCGTCGACGGCGCTTTTCGCGCGCGTTCGTACGGCATCCGCCTGACGCCCTGCATCCCCGCCGCCATGTAGGCGTTCGCCTGCTTCTCCACCTTCGCCGTGACGTCGGTATCGGCCGGGCCGCCATGCGGCGGATTGTATTTATAGCCGCCATCCTCCGGCGGATTATGCGACGGCGTGATGACCACGCCGTCGGCAAGGCCGGACGTTCGTCCCTTGTTGTAGGTCAGGATCGCGTGCGAGATCACGGGCGTCGGCGTGTAGCCGCCGCGATCGTCGATCATGATGTCGACGCCGTTGGCCGCAAACACCTCGACCGCACTCGCCAGCGCCGGCTCGGCCAGCGCGTGGGTATCGATGCCGATAAAGAGCGGCCCGCTCAGGCCGGTTTCGCGGCGGTGGTCGCAGATCGCCTGCGTGGTCGCCAGGATATGATCTTCATTGAAGGAATTTTTCAGCGACGAACCGCGATGGCCAGACGTGCCGAAGGCGACGCGCTGCGCGGGATCGGCCGGGTCGGGTTTTGACGAAAAATAGGCGGTGACCAGCCGGGGAATGTTTTGCAGCAAAGCGGGATCGACCGGCTTTCCGGCGGCGGGATTGGGCGCAGTCACTTGACCTCACATCACTCTCGCGAAAACGCTTCCGAAAAATCGGAAGAGCGCTTGCGAGTTCGGGCTCGATGCCGCCTTTCTAAGGCTGCAACGGCATGCGGGTCAAATTGGCGCCAAACGCGAGAAGGCCCGGAACAATGGTCCGGGCCTTCGCTGTCATCAGTAGTAGTAACGCACGCGGGGATAGCCATAGTACACTGGCGCCGCGCCGTAATAGCCCGGTCCGCCGTAGTAGTAGCCGTAACCGCCATTGTAATAGGCATCAGCCGCGATCGCCGCAGCGGTCGCCGCAGCGACACCGGCAACGATGCGCCGCCCGCCACGCGCTTCAGCGGGCGCACTCGCCACGGCAGCCAGGGTGGCGACGGTGGCAATGGTCAAAACAAGCTTTTTCATCGGAAGCCCCTTCTTCTTTTCCATAAGACCCACAGACGGAATTGGGTGTGCAAATATCGTTTCTCAGCAACCGCCTGAAAACGACCCTAGCCGCAGCCGGCTCCGAGTTATGTGCGCAAGGTCACAGTCGGAGCCGGGCAGCGGTGGACCGCCGGCAAAGGGCTGTTATTGCAGGAATTTCCGGTCCAGCCCCATCTGCTCGGCGAACGGCTTTTCGAGCGCCAGCGCCTGCCGGAAAGCATCCAGGGCGACGATGCCATCGGCATACTTCACGAGCTTCGGATACGCCGCGCGATCGATCGTGAACCCGAGATACTGGTAGTTGATCAGGTTCGAGACGATGCCGATATCGGCCAGGCTGAACGCCGATCCCGCCAGATACTTTCCGTCGATCTGCGACTCCAGATAGCCGAACACTTTTGGCCGGACCGTCGCCAGGATGTTGTCGATCACCGCCTGATCGGTCGTGCCTTTCAGGATCACCGGATTGATCACCTTCTGGAAGAACAGCCCATGGACCAGGCTGCGGAACACCCAGCCGGAATAGCCGTCGAGGAACATCGCGCGGCTATAGTCCTGCTCGCCGGCAGGCAGGATTGCCGGCGCCGGCTGCTTGCGCTCGAGATAAAGACAGATGGCGGAGGACTCCGCGACCGCGAAATCGCCGTCCTGCATTGCGGGAATCAGGCCGGTCGGGCTGAGCGTCGCCCAGTTCGGCGGCGGATTGAACGGGATCACCGGCTCGACCCGATGATCGATATCCTTGAGGATCGCGGTGACGATCGCCTTGCGGGCGTGAACCGAAATCGGAACGCCGTGAATCGTAATCATGTCTTTCTCCTCATGTTGCCGCCGCCGCAAACCGGCAAGCGGGTGACGTTGCCGGAAACGCGGAATGCGTTCCGGGTTGGTTGAACGATCAGATCAGGGTGACGTCAGGCCGCCATGCGGACCGGAAACTGGATCTCCACCAGCGCGCCTTCGAATCCGGGCGGCCCCGTAACCGGTTCGAGAAACACTTCGCGGCAAGGCCCGGCGACCCGGTAGCCATTGGCCTCGATCCACATGCCGATCGCCCCGAACGAGGTGTGGCTTGCCGGGTTTGTCCCGGGCCTCACGATGGTGGCCATCGTATCGACCGCGGGAAGCTCGCTGGCACGCAAGATATATTCGCCTGCAAGCCGGACATTGGCGTTCGAAGCCCGCAACAACGAGAAACCGATCTCGAGATCGAGCTTTTCGTCATCGAGATCGTTGCGCGCCACCACGATCAGCTTGTCGCGCAGCGACGGCCGTATCAGCCGGCTGCCGTCTTCCGCAACGGTGCGCACCATCCGCACCGCTTCGTCCATATTGTCGCAGGAGCAACGCAGCGAGAGCAGCGGCGTTGCCGCGACCGATTTGACGACGACGTCGTACTCCCCGATTTCGCCGGCGCGATCGATCTGGGCGATGCGGGACTCGATATGCCGCAGCCGCGCCTCCTCCTCGCGCAACGATTGCTCGAGTTGCGCCCGCTTCATGGTGAGCATGGCGCGCAATTCTGCCGGCGACAGCTCGTTCTTCAACAGCGGCCCGATCTGTTCGAGCGACAGGCCGAGTTCCTTCAGCGCCAGAATGCTGTTCAGCCGCGGCAATTGCCGGATGCTGTAGTAGCGATAGCCGGTCTGCGGATCGGTGTGGGCCGGCTGCAGCAGGCCGAGTTGGTCATAGAACCGCAATTGCCGTCCCGATACCTGGGCAATCTGGGCGAACTCACCGATGCGAAACATGTTTTCCCCTTAGGCGCCGACAAAGCCCAACAGATCGCTGGTGACGCGATCGCGCTCGGTAAGCACGATACCATGCGATGCATCGCGGTATTCGATCAGCTTCGATCCCGCGATCCCATCCGCGGTCGCTTTCGCCAGCGCGAAGGGGACCGGAATATCCGCCGTGCCATGCAGCACCAGCGTCGGCACCTTGACCGAGGCAAGCTCGGAACGGAAGTCGGTTTTGCTGAAGGCGTCGACGCAAGCCACTGTCGCGGCAACGCCGGCCTGCATGGCCATGGCAAGTGTTGCGTCGATCATTTGCTGGGTGACCGGATTGGTCGCCGGCCGCTTGGCGTCGAGGAAGACGTCCGTCAACAAGCCCGTGAGATATGCCTTGCGGTCGCCGAGCACCCCCTGCTTGATGCCATCGAACACCGCGCCGTCGATGCCGCCGGGGTTATTCTCTGTCTTCAGCAGATAATGCGCGGCGGCGCCAACCAGCGCGGCCCTGGTGACGTGACGACCCTTGTGGCGCGAGAAGTAGCGGACCACTTCGCCGCCGCCCATGGAATAGCCGACCAGCATGGCATCGCGGACGCCGCTCTGTTCGATGACGGCGGCAAGATCGTCGGCGAAGCTATCGAAGTCGTAACCGCTCGCCGGCTGCGACGATTGCCCGAAACCGCGGCGGTCATAGGTGACGACGCGAAAGCCGGATTTGGCCAACGCAGCCGCCTGGAAATTCCACACCTCTGACGACAGCGGCCAGGCGTGCGTCATGACCACGGCGCGGCCGTTGCCGCCGGTGTCCCGGACGAACAGCTCGGTTCCGTCCTTTGCCTTGATTTTGGATATGCGGGCCGTGCCTTCGGCGCGAGCCAGGCCTGAAAATGCTGCGGTAGCGGTGGCGGCGATGGTGCCGGCAAGAAAGGTGCGACGGTTTGTCATAGTTGGCTCCTCTGTGTTCGAGGAGCGCGTTATGCGGGTTTGACGCGGCGTCAAAGTCAACCGGGTTTTTCGATCACACTCACGTTATTGTCTGGCGGAGCGCTGGAGGGTTAAATGGGCGCCTGTCTCCGTGCCAACGAGGGCTGACGCCGTGACGCCGAAAAGCATCGCCATGGTCGGTTGTCTCGCAGTGCTCTCGCCGGCCTTCGCGCAGGAAGAGCACCACGCCGGACGGGCAACGGCTTTCGCTGCAGGTCGCGGGCGATCCGCCGAGCGAGAAATGCCGCGCCATCGAAGCCGCGCATCCGCATTTTGTGACGGCGTCCCTGCACCGCACATTTCACGACGATTTCAACGAACATCCGCTGTCGCAGGGAAAATGGGTGCCGCATTATGCCGGCGGCGTGGCCTATCCAGAGGCCCGCTACTGGGGCGGCGCGGGCTCCGACTTCAAGCGCAAGACGAGCTGGAACGGCGAGCAGCAGATCTATGTCGATCCGCGCTATGCCGGCAGCGGCACGACGCCGCTCGGGCTCGATCCCTTCAAGGTCCGCGATGGCATCCTTTCGATCGTCGCCAGCCGCACGCCGCCGGAACTGAAGCCGGTGCTGTTCGATAACGAATACATCTCCGGCGTCCTGACCACGCAGAGCGTGTTCACACAGAAGCACGGCTATTTCGAAATCCGCGCCAAGGTCCCGGTCGGCATCGGCGTCTGGCCGGCGTTCTGGATGCTCGCCGATGACGGCGGCTGGCCGCCGGAAATCGACATCCTGGAAGGCCGCGGGCAGCAGCCCGACACCGTGGTGATGACGACGCACTGGCGCAGTCCGGAAACCGGCCTGGTCAATTCCTGTGGCTTCGATTTCACGGTCGCCGGTGCGCCGACCGCATTCCACCACTATGGCGCATTGTGGCTGCCAGACCGCATCACCTATTATATCGACCGCAAGCCGGTCGCCGACATCAAGGTCCCGCCGGGGTTCAACGCTCCCGTCTACATGATCGTCAATCTCGCGATGGGTGCGAAGAATTTCAAGGGCGTCGGATACGTTACTGCAGAAACCCCTGCAGTGGTCACCTTCGAGATCGACAGGATTTCTGTCTACCAGATCGATCCATAAGCCTTTCGGGAGAGTCTTTATGTTTTCCAGGTTTTCGCGCCGGCATTTTGCAAAGCTTACCGGCCTTTCCGCACTCGGCCTGGCCGCGCCGCCGGCTGAGGCGGCTGAAGACAAAGCCAAACGAGGCGAGGACCGCCACGCGCCCGCGCCCTTCCCGAAGGATTTCGTCTGGGGCACCGCCACCTCGTCCTACCAGATCGAGGGCGCCGTCAAGGAAGACGGCCGCGGCCCTTCAATCTGGGACATTTTTTCCCACACGCCCGGCAAGATCGGCGACGGCAGCAATGGCGACCGCGCCAACGAACATTATCACCGCTACAAGGAAGACGTCCGACTCATCAAGGATCTCGGCGTCAAGGCGTATCGCTTCTCCATCGCCTGGCCGCGGGTGTTTCCGGAAGGATCGGGCAAGCCCAATCCCAAAGGCCTCGACTTCTACAACCGCCTGATCGACGAGCTGCTGGCCAACGGCATCGTACCCTATGCCACGCTCTATCACTGGGACCTGCCGCAGGCGCTGCAGGATCGCGTCGGCGGCTGGCAATCCAGCGAGACCTCAAAGGCGTTCGCTGAATATTCAGGCTATGTTGCCGAGCGGCTGAGCGATCGCGTCAAATATTTCTTCACGCTCAACGAAGCCGGGCGTTTTCTCAATTTCGGCTACGGCTGGGGCATCGACGCACCCGGTCTCAAACTACCGACCGGCGAACTGAACCAGGCGCGTCACCATGTGATGTTGGGCCACGGACTCGCCGTGCAGGCGATCCGCGCCAGGGCACGCAGCGGGACCCAGGTCGGCCTCGCCGAAAACATCGCCGCCTGCGTGCCGGCGTTCGCAACGCCGGAGCATATCCGCGCCACCGAGATGGCGACGCGCGAATTGAATGCCGCTTTCCTCGGCGTGGCCCTCGAGGGAAAATACACCGACGGCTTCCTCGAATATTCCGGCAAGGACGCGCCAAAATTCACCGCCGACGAATTGAAGATCATCGGCTCCAAAACCGATTTCGTCGGGCTCAACATCTACGCCCCGCAATTCTACATCGCCGCCTCCGACAAGAAGCCGGGCTGGAGCGTGTTGCCCTTCCCCGCCTCGTTCCCGCACATGAATTCGGACTGGCTGCGCATCGGCCCGGAGGTGATCTACTGGGCGCCGCGGCTTGCCGCAAAAGTCTGGAACATCGAAAACATCTTCATCACCGAGAACGGCACCTCCTCGGAGGACAAGCTGACCGCCGACGGCAAGGTGCACGATCTCGACCGCGTCAGTTTCTTGCGCAACTACCTGGTGCAGTTGCAGCGCGCGACAGCGGAGGGCGTGCCGGTGCGCGGCTATTTCCTCTGGAGCCTGATGGATAATTTCGAGTGGATCTTTGGCTTCGAGAAGCGCTTCGGCGTGTACCACGTGGATTTCGCGACGCAGGCCCGCGTGCCGAAACTGAGCGCGGCGTTTTATCGGGACGTGGTGGCACGGAACGCGATCGGGGTGTGAGCGACGTCAGACCCTGACGAGCCGCACCCTTGTGCCCCAGGGGTCGGCGGCCTCGATCGCATCACCCTGCACGGCGATTTCCGCACCTGACTTGCGCAGCCGTTCTTCCATGGCCGCGAACAGGTCGCCCTTGTCGATATCAAGCGAGAACCAGGCAAGGCCGGTGGCCGCATCGTCGCGGCGGCCGGCGCCGGCGCTCTGCCAGACGTTGAGACCGAGGTGGTGATGATAGCGGCCGGAGGAGAGGAACGCGGCGCCGCTGCGCTGGCGCGTCGGATCGAAGCCGATCACGCCACGGTAGAAATCGGCGGCCTTCGCAAGATCGCCGACGCGCAGATGCATGTGTCCGATGCGCAAGCCCTCCGGCGCTCCGGCGTAGTTGCTGACCTTCGTATCGGTGAGCGAGACCAGATCGTCGATATCGAGCTGATCGGTGCCCATCGTCACGGTGTCGCCGGTCCACTGCCAGAGCGAGGGATCGCGATCGGCATAGACCTCGATGCCGTTGCCTTCGGGATCGTCGAGATAGACGGATTCGCTGA
Organism: uncultured Alphaproteobacteria bacterium; assembly: GCA_963731915.1. Taxonomy (GTDB): domain Bacteria; phylum Pseudomonadota; class Alphaproteobacteria; order Rhizobiales; family Xanthobacteraceae; genus Bradyrhizobium. Next base: position 22,391 of record CAVSXQ010000040.1, on the reverse strand, counting down.
CGCGGTGATCGGCAAAGCCAGACAGCGGAACCCGGTTGATCGCCGCGTGGACCAGCCAGCGCGCGAGATCCTTGCGGGCCGGCATCAGGAACGCCGTGTGATAGAGCCCGGCCGCGTTGCGGGGTTCGTTTGCCGCCCCCGGATGCGCCTCGAGCATCAGGAGCTTCACGCCGCCCGCGCCAAGCGTTGCGCGTGTGGCGGTGCGCTCCATCACGGCAAGCCCGATCGCGTCGCGATAGAAATCCGCAACCGTGTCGAGCCCGCGGACACGGATCGTGACCGTGCCGATCCGCATCGGCGTGCGGTTGGCAAAGGTCGGGCCGCCGCCGTTCCCGCCTCCCTCGGCCTGCGCCGCTCCCGCGGCAGCCGCCGCCAACGAGGAAGCGCCGGCGAGGTGCAGCAGGGTACGGCGGGTGAGGTCGAGATTCATGGTCGGCTTCTGTGCACGAGTGAACATATAGCTCGTGGTCTATCACGCTTTCGACCGGCTATAGCTGCCCTCTGCCCCGGATCTAATCACATGTCGTCGATCCGACAGACGTGATCGCCGAGTGAGGCGCCATACCGGCCGCCTCAGGCCGGCTGCTCATCGGTGTCGTGTTTCAACCCACGCATGAGAAAGCTGGTGCGGCTCACGCGCTGCTTGAGCACGGCCTGCGCAGCCCGCGCTACCACGGCCGAAAAATGAATATCGATGGTCGCCGCGCAGTATTCCGATCGCGCCCAACCGCGAAGCTCGTCGCCCGCGATCTCCAGAACTTCAAAGCCGAGGAAGACAGCATCGTACACATTCGCTCCCAGCGCGCGATTGAGTTTTGCCTGTATTGCAAGTTGCTGGATTTCGGTCGGCCGCAATGAAGTCATGTGAAGTCCCCGTCACCACGATTAGTCTGCGGGGAAGTGAAAAGGTTCTGCATGCGGCCATACGTAGTTCTCCGGGAATAAAATGCGCGCTGCGGAGTCTTACGCGGTCTGGCAAGGTTCCACTGGAGCGTTCGTGAGCAGCCCAGTACCGGTCAGGCCGGCCTGAACGCGTGACAAATACCGCGCTCGAATTGCCGGTAGGCCGTTAGGGCCTGCCCGTCGGCGAACGGCAGGATCTGCATCATGATCACCCCCGCAATACGCGTCGCAGGGTCGATCCAGTAATAGGTATTGAACAGGCCGGCCCATGTCAGGCTGCCAGCCCTGCGTCCATCAGGCACCGGATCGACATTGATCATGTGTCCCAGCCCCCATCGCAGATGAACGCCCGGGAAAAAGTCCACGTCGTTCGACAGATTCGGATTCACGGTCTTGAGGATTCCCGCTTCGATATTGCCGATCTGGTTCCTGCCCATCAAGGCGACGGTTTCCGGCCGCAGGATGCTTGCCCCGCGAAGGCTGCCGCCATTCAGCAGCGCCTGAAGCAAGGTGAGATAATCCGGCGCCGTGGAATAGATGCCGCCTCCGCCGGAGAAATTTGTCGGCACGTTGAGTTTTTCAAAGGGCTGCGGCACCAGCTTTCCATCCGCGCCGCGCCTGTGCAGGCTCGCCTGACGCGCGCGCTGCTTTTCCGTGATGGTTGGTCCGGTGTCGTTCATGCCGAGCGGGCCGGTGATATGGTCGCGGAAATAGCGCTCGAGGGTTTGCCCGCTTGCGATTGCCACCATCCGCCCGACACGGTCGATACTGCCGCCATAGGCCCATCTTGCTCCGGGCTCGAACATCAGCGGCATCCGCGGCAAGTCGGCCTTGCCGCGCGCGACCTTGAGATAGCGCGTGACGTTGGTGTCCCATAACGGATAGCTCAGCCCTGACGTATGCGTGAGCAGATTGCGCAGTGTGAGCGGCTTGTCTGCGGGGCGCAGCTGCGGCGCACCCTTGGCGTCGAAGCCGGTGAGGATCTGTTGCGAGGCGAGCGTGGGGTCGATATTGCCGGCCGGCTCATCCAGCTTCAGTTTGCCGCGCTCCACGAGTTGCAGCGCCGCTACCGAGGTCAGCAGTTTGACCATCGAGGCAATGCGAAAGATCGTGTCGGTCGACATCGATGTCGTCGTGGCCATGCTGCGCAGACCGAACGCCCGCGCATAGACCACCGACGCTTCGTTCGCAGCCATCGCAACGATTCCGGGAACTTCCCTTGCGGTGACTTTGGCCAGCAACGCGGCGTCGATCTCCCCGCTCTGGACCGGCTTTCGCATCGGCGCAGCGAGGCCGGGCAAGGGCACGGCAGGCACCATGCTCGCCGCAGCGAACCCCGCCGCTCGCAGCAATGCATCACGTCGACTGAGCCACCCCGTCATTCGTGCTTCCTGCAAGCCGCACTTCGATCATTCTACCCCGGAAGCGCTTGATTCCGGAAATCGAACGCGCCCGGGATATTGCGGCAGACGAGGCCTGCCCGTCGCTCACTTCGCTGTGCGCGCGCCCGAGTTCCCCGCCGCCCGTGTCGCCTCCCAAATGCGGGCAGGCGTTGCGGGCATGTCGAGATGCTGCACGCCCAATGGCGCCAGCGCGTTCATCACCGCGTTCATCACGGTGGCGGGTGCGGCGATGGCGCCGGCCTGACCGCTGCCCTTCACGCCGAGCCGGTTGGCGCGGCTCGGAAATTTTTGGCTCAAGGCTGCCCTCAAACGAAGGAATGTCGTCCGCCCGCGGCAGCGCATAGTCCATCAGCGAACCCGACAGCACCTGGCCGGTGTCACCGTCGAACAGAGCCTGCTCGAACAATGCCTGGCCGATGCCCTGCACCACGCCGCCATGCACCTGGCCGAGCGTCAGGCGCGGATCGAGCAGCCGCCCGTAATCGTCGAAAATCACGTAGCGGTCGAGCGTCACCTCACCCGTATCAGGGTCGATCTCTACCTCGGCGACGTGGCAGCCGTTGGGAAACGTGTACTGGTCGCAAAGATGCGTCGCCTTGTGCGCGAGACCCGGCGCGACATCGTCGCCTGGCGTCTCGTACGAGGTGAGCGCCACCTCCTCCAGGCTGATCTCCTGACCGGTCGCGGCCACGCGCAGCATGCCCGCGCCGTAAGCAACAGAACTCGACGCTGGTCTGCAGCAGCCGCGCGGCCAGCCGCCGGGCATTCTCGATCAAGCCTTCGGCCGCCATCAGCACCGCGGTGCCACCCTGGTGCATCGAGCGCGCCCCGCCATGACCGCCGCCGTGATCGAGATCGTCGGTGTCACCCTGACGGAACGCGAAGAGCCCTATCGGCAAACCGAGCGCGTCGGCGGCGATCTGCGCGTAGGTCGTCTCATGGCCCTGGCCGTTGGAATGCGTGCCGACGCGGATATCGATCCGGCCGTCCTCATCGACCCGCAATTCCGCGACCTCATTGGGCTGGCCGCGCGCGGTCTCGATGAAGCAGGCATAGCCGAGGCCGCGCAGCTTGCCCCGCCGGCGCGAGTCCCGTTGCCGCGCCTTGAAGCCTTCGGCGGCCTCAACCGCGAGATCGATCGCGTGGCCAAAGCCGCCTTGCTCGATTGAAAGTCCCATCGCGGAGCGATGCGGAAAACGGCGGACGATATTCTTGCGCCGCAGTTTCAGTGCATCCATCCCGAGCTTGCCGGCTGCGATGTCGATGCATCGCTCAATCAGATAATTCGCCTCGGGCTTGCCGGCGCCGCGATAGGCATCGACCGGCGTCGTGTTGGTGAAGACGCCTCTGGTCACAAACGCGACCAGTGGGATGTCGTACACCCCACCCATCGCGCTACCCATCGCCATTGTCGGCACGACCGGCGCCACCGTCGAGATATAGGCGCCCATATTGGCAAGAACTTTTGCCTCGAGCGCCAGAAACTTGCCATCCTTGTCGAGCGCCAGACGCGCTCGCACAAGACTGTCGCGGCCATGCGCGGAGCCGAGAAAATCCTCGTTGCGATCCCCGATCCACTTCACCGGACGATTCAAGTGCCGCGCCGCCCACAGCACCAGCACCCATTCCGGATAAAGCACGTTCTTCATCCCAAAGCCGCCGCCGACATCGGGAATGCTGACGCGAAGTTTTTCGCGCGGGATCCGGAACACCTGATCCGCGAGCAGGTCGCGGATCGCGTGTGCGCCGGCGGCCGAGGCGGTCAGGTGCATATGGCCGTTCGAAGCGTCGAATGTGCCGAGCGCACCGCGCGTTTCCAGCGGCGCGGCCACCACACGATTGTTGACCAGCTCGCATTCCACGACATGGGCGGCACCGCGCATGGCCGCCTCTACCGGGCCGATCTCGCCGCGCTGGTATTCAAACGCGATGTTGTTTTGAGCCTCAGGCCAGATCGACGAACTTTTCGGCAGAACCGCTTCTGCTATCGAAACCACCGGCGGCAGGGGTTTGTAGTCGACGACGACGGCCTCGGCCGCATCGCGCGCGCTTTCCGCGCTTTCCGCGACCACGAACGCAATGGGCTCCCCGACATAGCGAACGGCGTCGCGAGCCAGCGCGTGACAGGGCGGGACAATGAGCGGCTGCGCCATCGGGATGTGGGTCACCGCGCACGGCAAGGGTCCGATATCGTCCGCGGCCAGATCTGGTCCGGTGAGCACGGCCATGACGCCGGGCATCCGACGCGCCGCATCGACATGAACGGCGACAAGGCCTGCATGCGCATGCGTCGAGCGAACGACGACGCCATGAAGTGCGTCCGGCACGGACAGGTCGTCGATGTAACGCCCCCGCCCCTGTAAGAAGCGTTCGTCTTCAAGGCGATTGATGCTGCGGCCCAGCAATGGCTCGGTCATGCGAAGCTGTATGGAACGAGGGGGCCGCAAAGGCAACAGTAGCGATGCGCGGGTGGCCGTGGCCTGCGAGCGACACCCGGGCGGCCTGATTCGTTGACATGGGAATTGCCGGGTTTCGCCGCGTTAACTGGCCCCCACACCGCGAAGCCTCACACGAAGCCGTGAGGCAGCCTCTATGTTTGCTCAGCAAGCGCCACGTCGTTGAACGCGTTTGCATCAACGGGCGTCGAACGGAACAGCAGGGTTCCAAATTAGGAATGTGATGCGCTGCACATTTGTCGACAAGCAAGTGGACTAGGATTCAGTTAGCGAAAGGTGTCGTGGGGAGGCTCCTTTCTGGCACGAATGAATAAAGCTGAAAGCGTGACAATGCGACTCCCAGATTCCCCATCGATCAACCCAAGCCCGCGTTGCGCGATTTCGCAGGCCATCAAGCGAGCGGTCGTAGTCATTGCTTGCTGCTGCGCTGTGTTGATCGGCCCCCGCACGGCTCTTGCCGACTCCGCGTCCGATCAGAAAATGGCCGATCGCTACCAGCGGGCAGCCCAAGCCGGCGATGATGACGCCCAGTTCTATCTTGGGGCGTTCTATTCAGCAGGCGCCGGTCGTCCGCGCAGCGACGCAGAGGCATTTCGCTGGTTCTTGCGCGCTGCCGATCAGGGACACTCCCACGCCATGTTGATCGTTGCCGGCCTCAACGCGAGCGGGCGCGGCATCACAAAGGACAATGTGACGGCCTATCGCTGGGCCTACATCGTCGCTTCGGCGAGCAAAGTCGACGAGGACCGCAACGGTGCGCGGCAACTGATGTCGCTGCTCATGAAGAGGATGACGAGCGACGAGATCGGCCGTGCCGTGGTGGCCGCAAGGTCCTGGCGCGCCGTTCGGGTTGCCGCGCAGCCAGGGCTTCGACGATCGAAAGAGCCGCAGACGCTCGTGACAGCCCGCGCCGGCTGCGCCCCCACCTGCACCCGCGGTCGTGCCGCCGGCGCCCGCAGCCCCGTCGCCGTCTGCGGTCTCGCAGCCGGCGCCATCCAACGTCGCAGTGTTGCCGGCGCCCCCCACAGGCCGCGCCGGCACCTCCAGCGAAGACTGCGAAGCGAGATGATGCCCGTGAACTGCTCGACCAGGTTCCACAGGGCCTGCGCAAGCGGTTTGGCTTCTGATTCAGGAAACGCGCCATGAAAATGCAACATCTCATCACAGCCGGGGTTCTGGCTATCGCCGCGGCAGGGGCTGGCTATTACGCCTATTCCCATTTCCTTCAGCCACCGCTGGTGACCACCAGCATTGCGAACCTCGCGCCGGTTTCCGAAGCCGTTTACGGAACAGGCACGGTCGAGCCCGAGCGCTGGGCCAAGGTGGTGCCGCTGCAGCGCCGCCGGCTGGTCGAGCTTTGCCGATGCGAGGGACAGGCGGTCAAGGCCGGCCAGATCCTCGGCCGCCAGGACGACGCCGAGGAGCGCAGCGCGCTGCAGCAGTACGAAATCAATCAGAGCCAGCTCGAACGCGATCTGGCGCGCACCGAAAAGGATCGCGACAAGAACGACGCCGCGCGCACCGAGTACGAGCGCAGCTGGACCAGGCTCGAGGAATCAAAATCGCGGATCGCCGCGCAGAAGGTGCGGCTCGACTCGCTGGTGCTGCGAGCTCCGCTCGACGGCATGGTGTTGCGGCGCGACGGCGAAGTCGGCGAGATCGCCGATCCCTCCAATGTCCTGTTCTGGGTGGGACCGCCTGCTCCGATGCAGGTCGTTGCCGAAATCAATGAGGAGGAAATCAACCGCATCGCCGCTGGCCAGAAGGCGTTGCTGCGAAGCGAGGCCTTCCCCGGAAACGGCGCTGCGCGCCACGGTCTCCCAGATCACGCCCAAGGGCGACCCGACCCGCAAGACCTTCCGCGTCTATCTGCGGCTGCCACAGGATACGCCGCTGCGGATCGGCATGTCGGTCGAGGCCAATATCATCTTCCGCGAGAAGCAGACGGCCATCGTCGTGCCGGCAGAGGCCGTCGCAGCGGATTCGGTTCAGTTGGTCGACGACGGCCGGATCAGACGTGTGCCCGTGACGGTCGGCATCCGCGGCAACCGCAACGTCGAGATAACAGGCGAAATATCCAAGGGCAGCCCCGTGCTTTCGCCCGCACGCATGGATCTCGCTGACGGCACCAGGATTCGCATCGACAGCAGCAAAGCTCCGGAACCCGCGGCCGCGCCTGAACCGGCCGGCGCAACACCCGACGCCAGCGTGGTAGCCTCGGCCACCACGGCCACTTCAGATCCCGATGATGCGGTGATTTCGGCGGCAATGACCGCCCACATCGATTCCGTCGTCAATGACGCGCGTCGCAACATCATCAGCAACAGCCGGTAATCGCCGTGAAACTTCTGCTTAACATCGCATGGACCCATGTCAGCTCCCGGGTGCGTCAGACCCTCGTGGGCATGGCCGGCGTGTCCATGGGCGTCGGCTTCACCATCATGATGGCGGGCCTGATGCAGGGTTCGCAGATCGACTTCCTGCGCCAGCTTGTCGACACCATGCCGCATATCACGGTCGAGGATGAGCGGCGCTCCGTGCCGACGCAACCCGCGGAGCAGGAATATGCTGCTGTCCAGATGTCCGACATCGCCAATGTCGGCAAACGTCCCGGAATCAAATATCCGGAATCGGTAATGAGCTCGCTGCGCTCCTGGATACCCGGAGACGTGGCTCCCTCGGTGAAGACCACCGCGATCATCAATCACGGCGGCGCGCGCATCGGCATCACCTTGACCGGCATCGACCCCCGCCGCGAGGTTCAGGTTTCGAAACTCGCCTCGCAAATGCGTGAGGGAAAGCTCGACGACCTTTCACGTGCGCCGAACGGCATCATCGTCGGCGAGGCGCTGGCTGAAAAACTCGGCCTGAAAACCGGCAACACCGTCCTCCTGATCGGCGGCCAGGGCATCCAGCTGAATTCGACGGTGGCCGGGCTGTATCGCTCCGGCCTGAAGCGCGTCGATGAGAGCCAGATCTATTCGCTGATGGGGCCGGCGCAGGTCATGATGGGGCAAAGCGGGGTGGTCAACCAGCTGCGGCTGCGGTTGAACGATCCGATGTCGGCGCAAAAGGTAGCGGCCCAGGTCGAAGCGCAGACCGGCTACAAGTCGGTGTCCTGGCAGGAAGCCAATGCCGACTTGCTGTCGACCTTTTCGGTGCGCGATTTCATCGTACTCACCGTGATGGGCGCGATGTTGCTGACATCCTCCTTTGCCACCTACAACATCATCTCGACCATCACGCACGAGAAGCGCCAGGACATCGCGATCATGAAATCGCTGGGCATGCGCGAGTATGCGGTGCGACGGATTTTCATCATCGAATCCATCATCATCGGCGTGGTCGGCATCCTGTTCGGGTGGGTCCTCGGTTACCTGCTCTGCTACGGCTGGTCGAAGATCACGATCTTCAATCCGCTGACGGGCACCACCGTTCCGCTGCAGATCTATTACTCGCTGATGCACTATGTGATCGCCGGCGGCATATCCCTGCTCTGCTGTGCAGGCGCGGCCTATTTCCCGGCGCGCAAGGCAACGCGCGTCCATCCTGTTGAAATCATCCGGGGAGCATCATGACCGAGATCGCTTTGCAGGCAGTGGAGCTGGTTCGCCGCATCGAAGGCGATGTTTCGCACACCCTCGTCAACGGGATTGATCTTGCGGTGAACAAGGGCGAATTCGTCGCCATTACCGGGCCGTCGGGATCGGGCAAATCGTCGCTGCTCTATCTGCTGGGCCTGCTCGACGCTCCCAGCGAAGGCGAGGTCATCATCTGCGGCCAGCCGACCTCAAAGTTGTCGGAATCGGAACGGGCCGATGTCCGCCTGACCAAATGCGGTTTCGTGTTCCAGTTCCATTTCCTGCTGCCGGAGTTCACTGCGCTCGACAATGTGCTGCTGCCGATGCGTGCAGCGGAAAGAATGTCTGAAGCCGAGATGCGCGAGCGCGGCCTTGCTCTGCTGGACTCCCTTGGGCTTGGCGAGCACGCTAACAAGCGTCCCAACCAGCTCTCCGGCGGCCAGCGCCAGCGGGTCGCCATCGCCCGCGCGCTTGCCAACCGCCCGGAGATCATCGTGGCCGACGAGCCGACCGGCGCACTCGACACCGCATCGACCGAACAGGTGTTTTCGATCCTGCGCGACATTGCGGACAATGGCCAGACCGTGGTCGTGGTGACCCACGATCCCGCGCTGGCCGCCCGTGCCGACCGCCGCATCCACATCGTCGACGGCAAGATCGCCGAGACCATCGGACGTGGTGGAGACGAAGCTGGTTCACGAGATGGCAAGTTAATCGGAAGCTGGCGGCGAGGAAGCGACTGTACCTCATCCTGCTTCGACGCACTCTTCCATGATCCCATCGATCTCGGCGGCCGAGAGAATCCCGATCTCGGCAATGAAGACGATCCGTGCCCGCGGCACCCCGGCCGGCAGCGCCCCGCCCGGTGCCAGCGTTGCGCGCCCGCCGGCGAGCTGAAACACCATCATCCGCCCGGGCTGCTCCACCGTCTCGAACAATCCCTTCGCCCGCGCGAGTTTTGGCGCCAGCCGGCCGATCGCTTGCTGCAATCGCGGCAGCGACAGCGCCCGCTCCGATGTCCAGCTCAGCGTCTCAAACCGGTCCGCCGCACGGCCGTCGCGGCCCCACCTCCCGTGGCGCCGGCACGCGGTCCGCGTCTAGGGAAACAGCAGCGTAGCCGGGACTTCGCCATGCAGCGCATCGACCACCACAGCGGCAGGGCGCAGCGCCCGGACGGCTCGCGCAGTCGCTCGCGACTTGCCGCATCCGCCAGATCCACCTTGCTCAGCGCGACCACATCGGCCGCCCGCAATTGAGACCGCAGCAGCGCATCGTTCAAAGTTTCGGCCGTTGTCGTCGCGTCGACCACGCACAGCACCGTTTCCAGCGGCGCCTCCTGCCAGATCAGGGGATCCATCAGGTTTCGCACGATATCTGCGGGATCGGCGACCCCGCTGGTTTCGATCACGATGAACTCCGGCCGCGGATCACGCCGCAGCAGCGCGGCGAGCGTGCGCAACAGATCGCCTTCGAGCGAGCAGCAGATGCAGCCGTTGGCGAGGCTGACCACGCCATCGCTGGCGCCGGCGATCAGTTCCGCATCGATATTGATGGCGCCGAAATCGTTGACCACGGCGGCGATCCGCCGTCCTTCGGCATGCGCCAGCAAATGGTTCACGACCGTGGTCTTGCCCGCGCCGAGGAAGCCGGTCACCAGCAGGATCGGGACCGGCACCATCAACTCGCGACAACGGGACGGCGCACCGGCCGGCCGGGCCGCGCCGCCACATCAAGCACGCCATCTGATGATCAGCGGCTGACCGCTGACCACGAGATGCCGCACACCCTCCGACGGGCGGTTCATCGCCGAGAAAGTCGCGCGGTCGCTCAAGGTTTCGAAATCGAACACGACGATGTCGGCATCCGCGCCCGGCTGCAGCCTGCCTTTGGTGCGCATGGCAGGCGTGCTGGCGGAAAGGATCTCCGCCGGGATCAGCGCGCATTTGCGGATGCCTTCCGAGAGCGACAGCGTCCGGCGCTCGCGCACCCACTCGCGGATGAAACGGGTGAAGCAGCCGGCCGAACGCGGATGCGAGGTGGCATCGTCCGGCAGCGGCCAGGCGTCGCCGGTGTAAGGTTTGCCGTTCGACAGCGTCCAGGGCATCGCGTCGGAGGCAATCGCGCCGCCGGGATACAGCACCGAAATATCGAGGAGGTCGCGATGGTGCGGATTGTTCTCGGTATCGAGGATGTGCCACAGCACCAGCGTGGACGGCTCCTCCTTCTGTGCCGCCAGCAATTCCTGCCCGATCGCGGAAGCGCCGCCCGTCGGTCACCCGCTGCACCGAATTCGTAGCCGAGGCCGTTGCGCGCCTCGAAGTCGGGGTCGCTGAAGAAGGCCGCGGCCAGCACGGTCGAGCCGGTGCCGTAGGGATAGGCCTCCACCGTGATCGGCAGGCCCTGTGCCTGCGCCTTTGCGATCAGCACCGCGCAACGCTCCACGTCCGTCTTGCTGGACGAGTTGAAGTGGCAGATGTGCATGTGCGCGCCGGTCGCGCCGGCATAGCCGATCAGGCGGATATAGGCCTCGGCGGCGCTCTCGGGGTCGATGCGGGACATGTAGGCGACATGGGTGAAGGTCGCGACATCATGCGCGGCCGCCAATTGGCACACTGCGGTGAGTTCCTGCACGCCGGCGCCCGGCGCATAGGCGTTGAGGATGCCGATGCCGATGCCGCCCTCGTTCAGCCCGTCTGCGAGGCGCTCGAGGATGCCGGCGACCTCTGCGTCGCTGGCGACGTTCTCGATCCAGCGGCGATCGCGCATGGCATTGCCGAACGCCTCCAGCGAGCTTTCCGCATTGGAACCGGTCATGGCGCCGATGCGCGCAAAGGCCCAGTTGGCGGCAGCGCCGTAATTGAGCACGCGTCCCTTGTCGGCCTGACGCCGATACCAGGATGCGACCGGCAACACGCCCGCCTCGAGGTCGAGCGTCGTCGTCACCCCGTCAAACGCCTGCATGCGATCCGCCGGGATCGACTGGCCGTGCGCGTGCAGATCGATGAAGCCCGGCGCCACCACGAGCCCGGTCGCGTCGATCACGCGCTCGGCGCTGCCGAGGCCCACACCGACGGCGGAGATCCGGCCATCCAGCACCGCCACATCGCCGATGGCATCCATCCCGCTCGCCGGATCCACCACCCGGCCGCCGCTGATCACCAAGCCGCCCATAGCACCACTCCCGCAAGCCGCCCTCGAATCCAATAGAGGCAGATTCTGGCAATCACAACCACCTCCGCCGATGCTGATGCCGCATGCGCAAGCGCGCACAATTCATCGCGCGGGCATGCTAAACGACTGCCATGTCTGAAATCTCGACCTATGACGGGCAGCCGCTGCCATTCGAACAACTCGCGAAAGCGATCGCGGAACGCCGGTCGCTCTATGGCCGCGCCAGCGGACTGCGGATCGATCGTGCGGAGCGCGGCGAAGCCTGGTCCAGCCTGCCCTACCAATCCGTCTTCGCCGGCGACACGGAGTCCGGCGTGATCCACGGCGGCGTGGTCACCGCCATGCTGGATGAAAGCTGCGGCATGGCGGTGCAACTGGCGCTCGACGGCAGCCGCGCGATCGCCACGCTCGACCTGCGCATCGATTACCAGAAGCCGGCAAAACCCGGCCTCGACATCAAGGCGCATGCGATCTGCTACCACGTCACGCGCTCGATCGCCTTTGTGCGCGCGACCGCCTATCAGGAGACCGAGCAGGATCCGGTCGCCACCGCCGCCGCCTGCTTCATGGTCGGCGCCAACCGCACCAACATGCTGAAGGACAGAGAGGCGTACGAGGTGCCGGTCCTCGACGCGCCCGAAGACAACGCAGGCCCCTTCGCCAACAGCCCGTTCGCCCGCTGCCTCGGCATCCGCCTCACTGAGGACGGCATGCTGCACATGCCCTTCTCGCAAAAGATCATCGGCAATCCGGTGCTGCCCGCCATCCACGGCGGCATCACCGGCGCCTTCCTGGAGACGACGGCCGTTGTCGGCGTCGCGCGCGAACTCGGCATCTCGATGCCGCCGAAGCCGATCGGGCTGACCATCAACTATCTGCGTTCAGGCCGTGCGCTGGACAGTTTTGCGAATGTCTCGATCGTCCGGCAAGGCCAGCGCATCGTCGCGTTCCAGGCGCAGGCCTGGCAGGAGGATGCGGCAAAACCGATCGCGACGGCGTTCGGGCATTTCAAGCTGCGGCAGGCGGAGAGAGACTAGGAAGCTGCGCTTCGGACAGGCTCGATCCCAAAATATCGAAAACAACCCCATGCACAGTAGCAGGCGGCCGGCATGGATGCTTCGAAAGCAAGTTGACACGTCGGGCAAATCACTGGCATTCCTTCACCATCCCGCAATCCCCTAAACGCCCGTCGCTCCGCAACAGCGGGCGCGCCGGTTGCGATTGCGGCTCAACATCCTCACCCCACCATTGAAATTGCACCGCCTCGCCGCGGCGAACGATCGCCTGCGCGTGGCCAAACCGCGCGCTTGCCGCGCGCGTGCCAGGGAATCTCGACATGAACACCGCTCCTGACCTCGCACTGCCAACCACGATCGCCGCAACCGACCCGGCCAAAGCTGCCGTAGCCCCGCGGATAAAGCTTCAGTCGCACGGGTTCTCCATCGACCATCCCGATCCGGAGCTCGGCGATCAGCTCATGGCGAACGCGCTTGGCGTCACCGATTCCGAAGCGATGGATGGCATGCTCCGGCAATTGGTGAGGGCCAGCGTGAGCGGCGGGAGACCCGACGAGATCAATATCTCCTTCATGATTTCGATGGTGAAGAGCATTCGCCCGCGGGATTCCGTCGAGGCCATGCTGGTGGCGCAGATGGTTTCGGTTCATGTGATGGCGATGCGATGTGCCCATCACCTCGCTGAGGCTGAGGACCCCGCCCAGCGCGACAGCGCCGCGCGCGCATTGGGCAGGCTCGCCCGCACGTTTCCCGCCCAGATCGAGGCGCTCAACCGCTACCGGAGCCATGGCGAGCCCGCCATCACCGTGCAGAACGTGAAGGTCGAGGACGGCGGCAACGCCATTGTCGGCAACGTCACGCAGCATGCGAGCGTGATCGTTTCGGACAAGAACCCGGCATCCGCGGCGCGGAATGCGCCGAAGGCCGCGGGCTCCAGGCGACGGCACGATTCCGATGATGCCAAGCGGGAAGCACAGGCATGAGCGCATCACGCCCGCAATACCGGCCCGATGCTGGCGAGCCCACGGTGTGGCGCCAAAACCCGTTGCGGCGGCGCGTGCCGCTCGCCGGCGATGCGCGGCAAGAAGCGCTGCCGCATGCATGGCGGCGCACAGGGATCCGGCGCGCCAAGGGCAAACCAGAACGCGCGCAAGCACGGCCTGTTCACCGGGGATGCGATCGCCGAGCGAAGGCAAATTCAGGCGTTGTTGGGTGAGGCGCGGAAGTTGCTGGAGGAGATGAAGTGATTGGCTTTCGGCGTTTGTGATGCCATCAAATGTGGCGTTGAACCGAAAGTCAGTCCAGCAAGGCTGATGCTAGCCTGGGACCTGGAAGAGGAGCGAAGATGCCGAGGCAGGACACGTCGACTGAGGCCGAAATCGAAATAAGAGCGCTACGCCATCAATCGAACGCTGCAATTGCCCGGCACGATGTTGCGGCAGCCATAGCCATGATGCGGGATGACGTTAGAATTATTTCAAGCCATGGGAGCTTTATTGAAGGCTTGCCCGCGATGGCGCAGGCGTTCGGCGAGATATTTGCCGATGCAAAATTTGTGACTTACATCAGAGAGCCGGAATCGATTGAAGTCGGCGGGGCGACAGCCGCCGAGATCGGACGATGGGATGGGCGGTGGCAAGACAGTGTCGTTCGAGGCAGGTACTTGGCAAGATGGCAGCACAGCGACATCGGGTGGCGCGTCGCCGCAGAGCTCTACATCCCGCTCCTCACTGACAGGGAGTAGAGTGGCTACAGGTGCGGTTCATTCAATTCGCGCCTTTCAGGACGACAAGGCGGGAGATAATCGACTATCGTCTGCGTGGACCGGACGAACGCGGCCATCGAATCCGCGATTGCCAGATCATTACCGGAGCAGCAATTGAACCGGGAAAGTGTCAAAGAAGGTGGGGATGTTCCGTTGCTGCGGTCAGGAATGCACCTTATCAGGAGCCTTTGTCTCGCCGGCGCAATTGCCGTTTGGGGGACGGCCGCATCCCTTGCAACGGAGCAACCGTCCGACATTCCGGCCTGGCTGCGGAGCCATATTGGCGAAGGCGAGGGTCAGATCGCCCAGGTGGTCCTGCAGAGGGCGCGCGCGCTTTATCTGAAAAAGGTGGCGGCAGGCGTCGTGAAAAATCCCTGCTACTTTGCCATGGACGCGACGCGTCCCAACGGTGGCAGATTGGGGAAGCGGTTTTACACGATCTGCGAAGCTGACCGGTCGTTTCGCGCAGTCGCCACGGGCCATGGCAGCGGTCGCAACGTCAAGGGTGTCGCGAACTTCGGGAACGGGAAGGAATGCGCGAAGAATTTCGGCAATGCGCTGGATTCGTATCTGACGACCGGCGGCGCCTATGTGACGGCCGAGACGAGAACCTTGTTCAAGGGCTATTATCGCAGCTCCGCGAAACAGGATGCCGTCCTGATGCGCTCGTTCGTTCAGTTTGACGGCGAGGGCGAGACCGCCAATGCCAGGGAGCGTGACATCGGCGGACATCCGGCCGTCTTGCTGAGACAGATACGTTATCGATGGATGCCGCGCAGTCCCTACGCGAATGAAAACGGGTGCGTTCCGGTCGGCACGCTCGAGGACT
The DNA here is from genome assembly GCA_963731915.1 of uncultured Alphaproteobacteria bacterium. Classification (GTDB taxonomy): domain Bacteria; phylum Pseudomonadota; class Alphaproteobacteria; order Rhizobiales; family Xanthobacteraceae; genus Bradyrhizobium. The sequence goes on along the minus strand of CAVSXQ010000040.1, from coordinate 7,267 downwards.
ACGCCGGCGGACGCAGCAACGGATGCACAAGCTGGTCGCGCTCGGACGCAGAACAGATCATTCCATTGCTCAAGGATCCGACGACGGTCTACATCTATCCGGAATCCCGGGACGTCAAGGCGGTTGCGCAAGCCGTCTCGGCTCGCCGACCGCATTTGTCAGACAGCCATTATTGGAACGCCGTCTGCCTGAAGCAAATCGGCGCCCCGAAATTCTGGTCGAGAGAATCCCTCGAACCGCTCCTCGCTCAATTCCGCAAGGAGCCGGACCCGGCCCCCAGCCGCGCGCCGACCTGCAAGCCGTAGAATTCCTCTGTTTCTCTCGATCCGCTGTACGCGCGGCGGCGCTTGTGATGCCATCAAGTGCGGTGTTGAACCGAAAGTCAGTCCAGCAAGGCTGATACAAGACCCGGAAGAGGAGCGGAGATGCCAAAGCAGGACAATTCGACCGCGGCTGAAATCGAAATAAGAGCGCTACGCCATCAATCGAACGCTGCAATTGCCCGGCACGATGTTGCGGCAGCTATAGCTATCATGCGGAACGACGTTAGAGTTATTTCGAGCCATGGGAGCTTTGTTGAAGGCTTGCCCGCGATGGCGCAGGCGTTCGGCGAGATATTTGCCGATGCAAAATTTGTGACTTACGTCAGAGAGCCGGAATCGATTGAAGTCGGCGGGGCGACGGCCGCCGAGATCGGACGATGGGACGGGCGGTGGCAAGACAGCGTCGTTCGAGGCAGGTACATGGCAAGATGGCAGCACAGCGACATCGGGTGGCGCGTAGCCGCAGAGCTCTACATCCCGCTCCTCACTGACAGGGAGTAGAATGGCAACAGATGCGGTTCATTCGATTCGTATGACAGCGATGCACGACAAAGCGCGCTGCCGCATGCACGGCGGCGCACAGGGATCCGGCGCGCCAAAGGCAAACCAGAACGCGCGCAAGCACGGCCTGTTCACCAGGGATGCGGTCGCCGAGCGAAGGGGGGTTCAGGCGGTGTTGGGTGAAGCGCGGAGTTGCTGGAAGGGATGAAGTGATTGGCTTTCGCAAACAGCGCCCGCGAACAGCCAAATCATCCCGACCGATTGACCGTCTGCAGGCGTTATTCAGCGGCATCTAGCTGGCGATAAGCCGTTGATGACCTTGAATAAAGCCCCCATATCGATTGATGTTGCGATCCCAGCCGGCTACGTCATACTCCAGCTTGCAATAAAAGGATCATTCAACCTTGCGATTTTGCGCTCCCGCCAGCTGCAGCCGACCGCGTAACACGTGTGCGTTTCGTGCACGGCTATAAACCTATCGTTGTCCCGACTGCGACGATGGTTGTGGCGGCCCAACAGATGGCCAGCGGCCCCACCGATCGCGCGGATACGGCTATACTCGGCTAAGGAATGGGAAGCCTTCACTAACGAGTGGGCGCATTCTTTTTTCCAGGGCAAAGACGTCGTCAGGTTTTCAGGTGCCGGCGACAAGGGCGTCGACATTGCCGTGTTCGACCCCGGACAAACTTTCGATGGCATCTGGGACGGCTACCAGTGCAAGCACTACGACAACCCGCTGCGGCCGTCCGACATCTATGTCGAACTGGGCAAAGTGCTGTGGTTCTCTTTCAGCGGCGACTACAAGGCGCCGCGCAGCTACACTTTCATTGCCCCCTGCGGCATCGGGACGAAGCTCAATAGCCTCCTGAAGAGTCCGGACAAGCTCAGGCAAGAGCTGATCGCCAACTGGGAAAAGCATTGCCGCAAAGAGATCACCAGCACCCAAGAAATCTTGCTAGAAGGCGACTTCCTGGTCTACGTCAACGGCTTTGACTTTGCGATTTTCCAAGGCAAGCAGCCTCTCGCGCTGATCGACGAACACAGAACGTCGCCGTATCACCTGTCGCGATTTGGCGGCGGCTTTCCGGCGCGTCCGGTAACGCCGTGCCCGCCGGCACACATTGGAGCGCATGAAACCAAATACGTCGAGCAGCTTTATCTTGCCTATGCGGATCACCTGAAGAAGCCGGTTAACTCGACTGCCGATCTCGGCAAACCCATGCTGCGCGAGCATTTCTCGCGGCAACGCGAGGCATTCTACCAGGCGGAAGCGCTCAGGGTGTTCGTCCGCGACAAGGTCGAGCCCGGCACCTTCGAACGGCTTCAGGATGAAATCTACGCTGGTGTGATCGATACGCACGATGAAGACTATGACGACGGCTACAAACGCGTCGTGGCTGTCACAAAAGCGGCGCAAGACATGACCATGACGGCCAATCCCATCGCACCCATCGCGCAAACGCAAGATCGACGGGGCATATGCCATCAACTCGCGAATGACGACAAACTGAAATGGACGCAATAGAGCCTTCTCGGCCGCCGGCCACGTTCAACGGCCCACTCGAAGCGGGCATCCGCGCCGTGGCCCTCCTCGGCGCGGCCTATCCGAAGGCGTTCGATCTGCAGCGCCTGACTGCGCTCGACTATCTGCTGGTTAGAACCCGAGACCTCGTTGGCGGGCCGGAGAGCCTGCATCCGCCGACACCGCTGCGCTCACCGGAGGCTGAGGTCAGACGCCGTATAGTGCATCAGGGCTTGGTGTTGATGATGTCGCGCGACCTAGTCGAACAGGAAGCGCGGGAAGCCGGCCTGATGTATGTAGCCGGCGAAAATGCGGCGGCGTTTCTTGACGCTTTGCAGTCGCCCTACCTGCTGAAACTTAAGAACCGCGCGACCTGGCTCATTGGGCATTTCAGCGGCTACACCGATGCCGAGTTCAACGCAATCATTCGTCGATACTTCGAGGACTGGATCATCGAATTCCAGGAATTCGAGCGGAGCATCGGCGCATCATGAGCGACTTTGCCCGCCTGCAATTTCATCATCTTGGTTTCCTTGGCCCGAACCGACCGCCAGCAACGGTGCGCTTCGAGGCCGGCTTCAACGTGTTCTACGGCGCGTCCGACACTGGCAAGTCCTTTATTCTCAATTCGATCGATTACATGCTCGGTGGCAAAGGTCCGCTACGAGATTTCCCTGAACGTGAAGGCTACGACCGCATCCTTCTCGGCATGCTGACGACGTCCGGTGAGAAGTTCACGCTGCAGCGGAGCATCTCCGGCGGCGGTTTCCTGATGGCTGAGGGCTTACATGAGGCCGCTTTCCCGCACGAAGGCGCGACCGAGCTGCGCGAGCAACATGATGAGCGGAAGGACGATAATCTCTCGCGTTTCCTGCTCAAGAAAATTGGGCTCGCGGACAAACGGATTTGGCGCAACAAGGCCAACGAGACCAACAGCCTAAGTTTTCGGAACCTTGCTCGTCTAGCAATCGTGGATGAAGAGGAAATCATCCAGAAGCGCTCGCCGCTGTCTGACGGCAACCTCGTCGCTGACACACCGAATACGGCGACGTTTAAACTGCTTTTGACTGGCGTTGATGACTCCGCCTTGGTCGCAGCGCGAAGTTCGCCGCAGGAGCATTCGAGGAGCGGCAAGCGCAATTCACGCCCTCAGCTACAAGCGGCCATCAGCCACGCCAAGGCCACTGGAGCCAAGCTGGTGATCGCGCGTCTTGATCGGCTGGCAAGAAACCTTCACTTCGTCTCCAGTCTCCAGGAACGTGGCGTTGACTTCGTGGCGGCTGACATGCCGGACGCGAACCGCCTGACGATCCATATCATCGCCGCCGTCGCGGAGAGCGTGGGACGAACGATTTCTGAGAACACCAGAACTGCTCTTGCCGCCACAAAGGCCCGTGGGGTTAAGCTGGGCAATCCTAACGGTGCTCGGGCGCTCCGGGGCAAGCAGACTGGGAACGCAGACGCGGTCGCCAAGATCAAGGCTAACGCCACTCAGCGCGCCTTGGACCTCGCGGGCATCGTGAACACCCTTCGCGCATCAGGCCTCACAAGCGTCCGCAGCATTGCAGAGGCACTCAACGAACAAGGGATCGGCGCGCCGCGTGGCGGGACCTGGCACCCCACGGCGGTATCGAGGCTGCTCACGAGGCTATCAGCCACTCATGTAGGAGCGCGCTCATGATCAGCCTCGGCTTGTGGCTCTCGCCACCGGGATCATTGCGCTCACGTTCGAATGCTTGGGAGCGGCCTTGGTGATCTTTGGTATCGCAGGACTTCTGATCGGGCACGCGTAGCGCCGATAGGGTCCCATAATTCACGGGTCCCATTTCCGCAAGTTTCTCAGAGAAGCGTTTCAAGAACTGAGGGGCTTTACGCCCGCTGCTGCTCGGCTGAACGCTGCGATGTTCTGGTCCGGCCGTTAGCGTTGAATGCAAGTCCGCCCTTGAGCGCATTACGGACTAAAGTCAGACATCGCGCGAGGTCCGAGAGTGCCGATAGTGTTGCAAAAGTCTTTTGGGGGTGCTGATCGAAAACTCTTGGAGCCGCTGGTGCGCTTTATGCGCCGCGATGTGACGGACGATATCGGCTCATCCAAAATCGATCACGGGCCTCCGTAGTGGCGCTGAAAGCGAGGCAACAGCAGAGAAGTCCAAAAATCACCTTTCGCGGGATTTTTAGGGTTGTTCGATTTTCGACTTTTGCAACACTATCTGCCAATAGCGGACCTCATCGACAAACTGCAGCATCTAACTGCTTAGCTTCCGCTATATCCGCGTCGCCACTGCTGTCATTGATTTTCCGCTTCAGTATTCCCCGATTACAAAGAGCCCAAGCGAACTTCGGATCGAGTTGAATGGCCTCGTCGTAATCGGTCATGGCGTGGTTATAGTCGCCTTTATTTGCGTAAGCGAAACCACGGGCATTAAGGGACAAAGTGTGTACAGGATTTAATCGAATGGCTTCGCTGAAATCGGCGATGGCTCGGTCCATGTCGCCTTTACGCCGATAAAGGATGCCGCGGTTCGTAAAGGCCACAACGTAGTTCGGATCGAGTTGAATGGCGTCATCGTAGTTGGCTATGCCTTGGTCGATGTCGCCTATTTTCGAGTAAGTGAGGCCTCGGTCATAATAGGCCACGGCGCTGTTGGGATTAAGTCGGATCGCCTCGTTAAGGTTCGCGAGAGCTTTACCGAAATCGCCGGCCTTGCCGGCCTCTACACCTTCTTTTCGTTTTCGGTCGGCATCTACTTTACGCTGGCCTTCTGCCTCGGCTTCGTCCGCCTTGCGTTTAGCCTCGGTCTCGGCTGCCTTTCGCTCTTGCTCCAATTTATTCGATGCCTGTTGCATTCCTCGTTGTCCGGTTGTCCCAAACAGTGCATAGCCGCCTCCAACTATTAGGAGCAGCGTCGCTACTACCGCAACGCCGATTGCCAGCCGCTTACGCCACCAGCGCTCGGGCGAATGATAACCGAGTGCCTCGCGCAGTCTTTTAACCAGCGCCTCAGCATCGCTGCTGAAATTGGTGTGGCGAACTTGAATAGCTTGACGGCGGGCAAGCGGCTTCAGCGAATCCGGAAGCTCGCTCGCCTTTGGCATGCGCGCCCCGTCGACTAGCACCGGAACAACTGGAATGTTGCGGGTAAGCGCCGTCCCGATTTCGATCACGATGAAATCGTCAGGATTGTCCAGCCGTCGTTTCCCGGTTTCGTCCTTCGCGGCAAGCCAATCCGGACCGATGATGGCCAGCATAGCATCACATGCAGCCACTTGGCTCTTCAGGTACTCATGGAAGTCTCTCCCGACTGGGATGTTGTCGACATCCATGAAGAGCTTATCGCGGCCGAACGTCGGGGTGAGTGAATCGTGCAGACGACCGGCTACATGGCCAGACTCCTCGCGGCGGTAATTGATGAAAATGTTGCCGGTCATCGGTTGTGGTTCCCCGATAATTCTAGCATAGGATCAGGTCAAGGCACTATGACCTTGCTCACATAGGGCCAAATCGACGCGTTGGCCCCTCCGTCCAGCCAAGCAAGCGGTATGGCTGACCGAAACGCGTCTCATCGCATGTCCGCTTTGGGGTCGATTGTGTTGCAAATGTCTTTTTGGGATGGCGATCGAAAATTCCTAAAGCCGCTGTTGCGCTTCGCGCGCGGCGATATGAGGGACCACGTCGTTTCACACAAAAACGAGGTCACGAGCAGACATCGTCAGGCCACCCCGGCATGTCCGTCTTGTTCTTGAACTGGGCCAGTCGATCCCGAGGGCTCTCAGGACCTCTTGTGAGCAACGGATCACGTCGGGTCTGTCGGACATCTAGCGCGCCGAAAGTCCGGGGGAAACGATGCCGTTTGCTGGACTCTGGAGAGCCGCTGAGTGGCCCTGGATCGCCCGCTACCCTGACAGCGGGGAGGAGCGCAAACGAGTCCTGGATTCCTCATGAGCCCTACAGCCTATCGGGGTGCGGGCGGTCCGACCTCGTCGAGGCCCATGAGCCGCGAGTAGCCCGCGACATCAGCCGCGATTATGGCGGCGAGCCTGCGTCCGATCCGAGTTGGTTGGTCTTGCTCCATGAGCAGCACGTCCCCTTGCCAGACATTCTGGACGAAGGTGAAACCCGGAGGCAAGGGGTAGTATCAGGGCGTCAGCCCTCGGAAACCCCGGCCAATCGCATGCCCTCACACTGTCGTTCTCGTCCAGCGAGGTAAGCCGGGTTATCGCTCCAAGCATTGCTGGCACGAAACCGACGGATGGTAAATGCGGATCGAGTGCAAGTCCGGCTTGGGCCGTCGTCCCCGCCTCGTCCACGTCTCCGAGCCGCGCGAGCACCGCCGCGAGATGAAAATGTGCGGAGCGTAATTTCGGTTTGCATCAAGCCCCCGGCGCAGCCACGCGACTGCTTCTGTATCGGCGTTGAGCGCTACCTTGGCGACGCCGACCCATGCGAACCACCGAGGGGCCAGCGTGTCTCGAGGAGAGATGCGAAATGCTTCGTTGATGTGGCCTTCGGTTTCTTCGCCGCGATCAATCAGAGACTTGCCAAACCCGATGAGACCATGAGCCAGGCCGCATTGCGGTCCAGCGCCAACACATGCTCAAATTCGGCGATGCTTTGAACAACGCGTTTCGTGAACATCTGTGCGGCACCCAAAATCAAGTGCGCCCCTACATGGTTCGGTGCAAGGGACAATACTTTGGTGCAGGTTGCCTCGGCTGCCGCAAACCGCGCTAGCGGATCGTCGGTCATGAGGGCGCCCCCAGTCCACTGGTCCACCAGCGCCAAACCGTACATAGCCTCAATGCTTCCGGGATCGAGTGCGATGGCTTGCTCGAAAAAGGCGCGTGCTCGGGCTATGTAGTCCGGGGTTATCCCCTTGTTGAGCCAAGCCCTGCCCTGGAAGACCAAGTCCATTGCGTCTGG
>CAVSXQ010000039.1:0-97005 GCA_963731915.1 uncultured Alphaproteobacteria bacterium | reverse complement strand
GCTTGGCGGCAGGGGTAAATTTCTCTAGTCTGATCGGGCATGATGCGAACCATTGGTGTGATTTCGGATACTCATGGCCTGCTGCGGCCGCAGGCGCTCGCGGCACTTGCCGGCTGCGATCCCATCATCCATGCCGGGGATATTGGCAGCCCTGCGGTACTTGCGAGGCTCGGCGCGCTGGCGCCAGTCCACGCCGTTCGCGGAAACGTCGATCACGGTGCCTGGAGCGCGAATTTACCTGTGACGCAGCGCATCGAGATCGATGGCTTCCGCATTTATGTGCTACACATTCTGGCCGAGCTTAACCCCCAGGCCGCCGACAACGTCGACGCGGTAATCTACGGTCATTCGCACCAGCCCAAGATCGAGACAACGAACGGCACACTCTTTTTCAATCCGGGCAGTGCCGGGCCACGCCGCTTCCGCCTGCCCATCACCGTCGGCCGCATGACCGTCGAGCATGGCAAGTTGCACGCCGAAATCGTTGAGCTCAGCGTTGAGAATTGACTCGTGCGAAGACGGTTGGGATGGCTGCTACCGTTCTGCCACCGTCACGTTCGTTTTGACCGAGTTTGCAATGAAGCAATTCTCATGTGCAGCGTGATGCATCTTATCGAGTTCTTCTACACTGGGTCTTCGGTTGCCGCTCCATGTGATCTTCGGGCGAAGCTCAACTCGAGTGATCGCCAGCTTGCCGTCAGCGTTTTTCTCCATATGCCCGACTGCCTCGTCCTCGTACGAATCGAGCACGAACTTTTTCTTACAGGCAATCGACAGGAACGTGAGCATGTGACAGCTCGCGAGTGAAGCTACGAAAGCCTCCTCGGGATCGACATTCGCCGGGTTCCCCAGATAAGCGGGGGCCGCCGTCGCCGTCATCGTATGGCCGCCATCGAAGCTCCAGGTATGATCGCGCGGATACCTCTGATAGGAAAACTCAGTTCCGCCGCGCTCCCATTTCAAAGTTACTTTGTGTTCGGACATGTTTCTTATATGGAGTGCGGGCAAGCGCTCGGCAACCGTCTCTTTTTTAGAGGACGTCCAGGCAAACTGACTGATGTTGTCGGCAAGTTCACTTGGCGATGTGCGGCGGCTAATCCGCCCTACGCGCTACTAAACGGCAGCTGGCGGAAGTTTGTCGGACCACGCCCGCACTCTTTTGGCTTGGTGCTGCGGCAATGACTTTGATCTTCTGTTGGCCCTTGGCCAGTCGATCCTCCTTTGGTTTGAGGATGACGCAAGTTGACGGCGTGTTCTTTGTCTGGATCACCCATCAGTTCAACACACCTCGATGCTGCTGACGCTAAACGTCTTGCCCGTAACAGTGCAGCCCCTGGACGTCAAACGACCCATGGCATAGTCTTCGATTGGCAACAGCCGCATCCGCTGGGACCCTTCAAGGGAGGACTGACGTATGGGCCAAGCATCATCTACAATCGATTTCGCAACAGCTCTTCGCGATCCCACAGCATTTTTTTCGGAACCTAATGATATTGTCGCACATCCCCAGCTGTCGCGGGAGATGAAGCTTGCACTGCTGCGGCAGTGGGAACAGACTGCACGCAGCCTATCGGTTGCCGAGTCTGAAGGGATGGGTGGCGGTGAGGAGAACAAGCTCGGACGCGTAGAACTAGCGATCGCCCTGGTTGAAAAGCAGCCCTGAGCAGGCGGAAAGTCGCTACTTCCACGCAGAGCAGCCGTTGCTTCATCGACGCGTAGTTCGCTGAGATTCTTCCCCAGAAGCGAGGGATCGCAGCGCGGATGGGTAAGGACGACCAGGCCCTCTACCCGCGGCTTGCCGAGCCTGAATCACTCCGCCTCGAACACGTCGTGAAGCAGAAATACGTTGCTGCGCATCTTCTCGACGGGAGACCGCTCGCGGCGCTCACCATTCTGGTGCCAGTAACGCTCCACGAGATCCTGCTGGACCGGCCTTCATTCTGCCGTCCGGGTTTTCAGGCGGCGGCAACGTGCCGGGCATCCTGATGAAGTCGAACGCACAGGCTCGAGGCACGCCGCCTTGGGGGGACCTTTAGTTACCCACAATGTGCTCGAGGACATCGATCCTGCCATATGGGGTGATGATGGCTGTGGGCCACGCAGGCATTGGCTTCATCGGGACCTTGCGACGCGCAATGTCACTTGGAAGCGCTACAGAATGAAGTCAGTCGCCTGCAAATTCAGATTTATTCCATGCAACACGATCTGAAAGTCGGCTGTTGTGTTGCCGTTTACGTCAGCCTGAACGATGGTGTTTCCATTAACGAGGTCCTCATACCAAGTTACGCTGTTGGCTACCGCGTGGGTATTCTGACCGCCATAGAGAAAGGCTTGGTCTCCAAACCCGGACGCGCACTATCACGAGATCGCCGACGCGCCTGACGCGATAGCGAGGCTGCGCCGTTTCATTCTCGATTTGGCCGTGCGCGGGAAGTTGGTGGCGCAGGACGCGACTGACGAACCGGCATCGGAACTGCTGAAGCGGATCGCGGAGGAGAAGACGCGGCTCGATCGGAAGGAGCGCACCAAGCGAGAGCCGAAAAACCTCAATGGCGATGCCGAGCCCATCCAGGTGCCGAAAGGTTGGGCGTTAGCCCCGCTGGCCGATCTGGTCACGGTTCTAAATGGACGTGCTTACAAACAGAACGAACTTTTGAGCGCAGGAACGCCAGTTCTGCGGGTAGGCAATCTCTTTACGTCTGACAAATGGTATTATTCGACGTTGCAACTCGACGAAGACAAGTATTGCGAAAAGGGCGATCTGATTTTCGCTTGGTCAGCTTCGTTTGGTCCTTTCATTTGGGACGGCGAGAAGGTGATCTATCACTATCACATTTGGAAGCTTCCGCTTCACAGCGAATCCGACCTCAACAAGCTGTATCTCTACAATTTTCTTCTCCAGAAGACCCGGGAGATCAAAGAAGCTGGGCACGGCATTTCAATGATCCATATGACGAAGGAGAAGATGGAGAAACTCGTAGTTCCCTCCCACCGCTCGCCGAGCAACACCGCATCGTCGCCAAGGTCGATGAGTTGATGGGGTTGTGCGACCGGCTGGAGGCAGCGCGGGGAGTCCGCGAGGCGGTTCGCGACTGGTTGTCGGCGGCAAGCCTCGCTCGCCTCAACGCGCCCGATCTCGAAACCTTCCAGACCGACGCCCGCTTCGCGCTTGAGGCGCTGCCCGCCCTCACAACTCGCCCTGATCAGATTAAGCAACTGCGCCAGACCATTCTCAACCTCGCCGTACGCGGCAGGCTAGTGTCGCAAGACCCGAACGACGAACCCGCGTCGGAATTGCTGAAGCGGATCGACAAGGAGAGGACCGGGCCTCAAGCGATCAAGAAGGTTCGCCGAAATGGCGAACCCGAGATTTCAAGCCTACGGGCAGACACGCCTCTGCCGATGGGCTGGCGTTGGACGAACATCGACGGAATTGCGCTGTCGATGAAGATCGGCACTTCGACCAAGTGCGAATATGCGGCGCCTGGCGTCCCTGTTCTACGCATTCCGAACGTGTCCGGTGGGTTTGTCCGCTCGACGACATCAAGTTCGGGCCGCTTACCGAAGGCGAAATTCGCGACCTAGCACTGAACGCTGGCGACCTGTTGATGATCCGTTCGAATGGCAGTCTCGACATTGTAGGGCGCAGTGCCATTGTAACCCCTGAGGCAAATGGGATGCTTTTGCTGGCTATCTTGTGCGCCTTCGGTTGAGCTTGGCGAATATCAAGCCGGAATACGTTGGCTGGCACTGAACTCGACCGACATCCGCGACCAGATCGAAAAGCCAATTCGGTCGGCGGTTGGCTTGAAGAATGTCAATCTAACCGAGTTTGGCGCGTTGACGTTTCCCCTCCCACCCCTCGCCGAACAACACCGCATTGTCGCCAAGGTCGATGCGCTCATGGCGCTCTGCGACCGGCTAGAGGCGAGCCTCACCACCGCCGCCGCTACCCGCCGCCGCCTGCTCGATGCGCTGCTCGCCGAGGCGCTTGCGCCAGCTGAAGATCGCGAACTGGAGGCGGCGGAATGAGCGATGTCAAACTGTTCCGCGTCGGTTCGGACAAGGTCGATGAACTCACCGGCACGACCGACACCGTTGAGAAGTCGGTTGCCGATCTACTATGTGACGGCGCCGGTCCTCGAAAAAAAGGAACTGCTGGAAAAGGATCCACTCGCCATCGATATCCAGAAGCGTCAACGCTACGACTGGCGGACACACAGGAAGCTGCCGATCGACGATCCGGGCCTGCTGCCGCCGGTACAAGATTTGGCAGAAAAGATCGCCGATGCGATCGAGCGCACCAGGAATGCCCCGCCTTCTACGAGGCAGTCGATCGATCCTCCCCGAAACCTCGAATCCCTTTCTCCTCGTCGTTCTCCCTCAGCCCTCTCTCGCTCTGACAAGCAAGTAATGGATTCAGCCTTTACGAACGGGTTGAACACGATCATGGCGGAGAAAAATGAACCTGCTTCCCGAAGCGCTGAAAAGCGCCGAACCATTCTCTGGGTCGACGACAATCCCGATAACAACATCTACGAGCGGCACGCTATGGAAGCCTACAACGTCAAGTTCGAGCTAGCGAAGTCTACCGGCGAGGCGCTCGCCAAGCTGAGAAACTCCAGGTTCGATGCCATCATCAGCGATATGGGGCGGGTGGGTGATTCCCGCGCCGGATATACGCTGCTCGAAGCGGTTCGCGAAAGTCAGGACCAAACGCCGTATTTCATCTTTTCGTCTGCGAGCACTCCGGAATATCTTGCCCGCGCCCAAAGCAAGGGTGCCCAGTGGTCCACCAATATCTCCGAACAGCTGATTGCTAAGGTGCTGGCCAGTCTGGATGAGAAATCCGGCACAACCCGTTCGTAGCGAATTCCGGCGGCGAGCCAATCATGCCATCGCCATGGTACCCGCGTTTCCGGATCATGCTCTAGAAGCACAAATTCGTCACCACGTTGCCGCGCTTGTCCTTGATCGAATAGGGACAGCGGATCCGCTCCAGCGCCTTCTTGGCATCTTCGTCGCCAAGCGCGGCGGCGCGCTCGTAATAGGCTTTTGCGGCGGATGAATCCTTGGCCCCGCCACGCCCCTCGGTGGCGAAGGCGCCCATGCGCTCCAGCGCACCGGGATGATTTTGCGCCGCCGCCTTTTCGAACATCGCGCGCGCACCGGCGTCGTCCTTCTGGCCGCCACTGCCTTCGGCCAGCATCATGCCGAGCTGGTACTGCGCCTCCGCATTGGTCTCGGCAGCGCGGCCGAGCAGTTCCCGCGACCGCGCGGTATCGGCCGGCGCACCACCGCCCCCCAGCGCGGCAAGATTGCTGACGCCGCGCGGATTGCCGGCTTCGGCGGCGCGCTCGAACAGCTTTCGCGCCTGCGCTTCGTCGCGCGCCACGCCATTGCCGGTGCCGTAGAGCACGCCGAGTTCGACCATGGCCGAGGTCGAGCCCTTGTCGGCGGCCTTGCGCCAGGCGGCGACCGCCTCGGGCAATTGTCGGTTGGCAGCGTAGGCGCGACCGAGCTGATACATCGCGCGGCGCGACGATTTTGCAGCGACGGCGCAATACTTGATCGCGGTCGCGATATCGGATGGCGCGACATCGGGAACACCCTTCACGTCCGCGGGCTTGTCGGGATCGGAGGGATCGGCGGCCAGCCGGTCGCACAGCACGAGGTCGGCCGATTGCGCATGCGCCAGCGCCGGCGCCGCGATCGCCCCAATCGCAACCAGAGCAAGCCTGAGAAAGCGCTTCATCATGACGGCAGGTTGCTTCGACGCGCGGGCAAATTCAAGGCTCCAGCCCGGACTCGCGCAGCACGGGGGCGACTTCAGGCGAGGCAAGGAATCTCAGTAGCCGGTCGGCTTGCGCCGGCCGCGCCGACGCCGCCATCCGCCCGGCGGAAAACACCGCCGGCGTTTGCAGTCCATGCGGGATCGGGCCGACAACTTCGATACCGGCGACCTGCTTCAATTCGCTGATCTGCTGGATGGCGAGATCGGCCTCGCCCGAGAGCAGCCGTTCGGCCGTAAAACCCGATGGAATGACGGTGGCGCGGGCATTGATTTCGGCTGAAATCCCCATCCGTTCGATCAATTGCGCAAACAGGATGCCGCTGGCGCCGATCCGCGAATAGGCCACCGAGCGCGCGGCAAGCAGCGCTGCACGCAGCGTGGGCTCCGTCGCGATATCCGGATGCGCGTGACCTGCCTTCACCGCAATGCCGACAAAGGATCGCGCGAGGTCCACGCATGTCTCTCTCGCCACCCTCCCCTCGTTCGCGAGTTCGTGGAGGCCCTCTTGGGTGAGGATGACAACATCGGCGCCCTCGCCGCGGCGCAACCGGTCGAGCAGCGCGAGCGTGGGCGCGAAATCGGCGTCGATCCGCGCGCCGCCTTCCGCTTCATAACGCGCCGCAAGACCGCGAACCGCCCCCTTAAGGGCCAGCGTCGAAAGCACGCGAACGGCGTCCATCAAAAGATCCTATGCCCGCCGCATCAGCTTCAGCACCGCCGTCAGGCGAAGGCTGCGCTTGCCGGCGAGCGCGGTCGCGTCCAGCAGCGCGCCATCGTCGTCGCAGGTGCCGGAAAAGCCGATGCCGACTTCATGGCCGCCGAAAATCGGGTTCTCGCCCACGGCCGGCGTGTGTTCCTGGTTGAGGATCTGACCCTTCCAGCGGCCGTTCTCCGAGGTATAGGTGCCGACATAGTAGAACGACGCGTCGCCGCCCAGGATGCGGCCATCGTTGAGCAGCATCACGCCGGTCAGGCCGCCCTCGACGCCGTCGAGCATCCGGATGTGGATCGAATAGAGCCCGTTGACGATACCGCCCTCGCCGACACCGCCGGCGATCGGCACGCTTTCCTCCTCGATCGGCGTCATCACGGACCGGAACACCGCACCCGGCACTTCCTTCAGCGCGCCTTTGAAACGGTACAGCTCGCCGTCGGCGGTTCCACGCGCCAGCAGCGTGGCATCGTCGGTTCCGGCCATCGCGCGGTAATTCGGATCGGGATTATGACGGACGGTCTTGATCTCGATGGCGATCTCGTCGCCGAGCTCTTCATAGGTGCCGATGTGGGCAAAGGCGGAGTTGCCGCCCAGCATCTTGCCGCCGCGCGCGTACATCACGCTGCGGCCGACCGCCTCGTTGAGCGAAAACCTGACCTTGTAGAATCCACCGAACAACAGCCGTGTCCCCGGCATCGCTGATACAACCTTACATAGCCCGGCTAGCAAGGCGGGGAAATGGATCAGCGCTGTCACAAAAGCAATGATCCGCCAAGGCTTTCGCCTTGGCGGATCATTTTGGCGGCCCGAACGCCCCCGTCCCGGGCCGTAATGGAACTCTTAGGCCGCCACCGACTTGGCTGCGGTCGAAACTTCGGAGATGGTTTTCAATATCTGCGAAGCGATGGCGTAGGGGTCGCCTTGCGAGTTCGGGCGACGGTCTTCGAGATAGCCCTTGTAGTCGTTCTTCATGAACGAGTGCGGCACGCGGATCGACGCGCCGCGGTCGGCCAGGCCATAGCTGAACTTGTTCCAGGGAGCGGTCTCGTGCTTGCCGGTCAGGCGCTTGTCGTTGTCCGGCCCGTAGACGGCAATATGCTCCATGAGATTTTTCTCAAAGGCCGCCATCAGCGACTCGAAGTAGGCCTTGCCGCCGGTCTCGCGCATATAGGTCGTCGAGAAGTTGGCGTGCATGCCCGAGCCGTTCCAGTCGGTGTCGCCGAGCGGCTTGCAGTGATACTCGATGTCGATGCCGTAGCTTTCGGTCAGCCGCTGCAGCAGGTAGCGGGCCATCCACATTTCGTCGGCGGCCTTTTTGGAGCCCTTGCCGAAAATCTGGAATTCCCACTGGCCCTTCGCCACTTCGGCGTTGATGCCTTCGTGGTTGATGCCGGCGGCGAGGCAGAGGTCGAGATGCTTCTCGACGATCTCGCGGGCGACCGAACCGACGTTCGAATAGCCGACGCCGGTGTAGTACGGACCCTGCGGCGCAGGATAACCCGCCGTCGGGAAGCCGAGCGGCCGGCCATCCTTGTACATGAAGTATTCCTGCTCGAAGCCGAACCAGGCGCCGGAATTGTCAAGAATGGTGGCGCGCTTGTTCGTCTCGTGCGGCGTGACGCCATCCGGCATCATGACTTCGCACATCACCAGAACGCCGTTGGTGCGCGCGCCGTCCGGATAAACCGCGACCGGCTTGAGCACGCAATCCGAGTTCCGGCCTTCGGCCTGCATCGTCGAACTGCCGTCAAAGCCCCAGAGCGGGAGCTGTTCCAGCGTCGGGAACGATGCGAATTCCTTGATCTGCGTCTTGCCGCGCAGGTTCGGTGTCGGCGTATATCCGTCGAGCCAGATATACTCGAGCTTGTACTTGGTCATTGAGCCTCTCTGTTGATGATGCGAAAGGTGGAAACCGAAGCTTATTGGTCGCCACATGCGTACCCGGCCACCATCGGCCACTTCTTACCAAGCAATTAAAATGCCAATCGCTGCAGTGCGGGACGGACCAATTCACAGGCGGTCGAGTGCGCTGTGCGATTTTCTTCTGCGACATAGAAGCGCGCCAGCCATGCGCCGAAGGCGGTCGAAGCACCCTGATTGGGCGTGAATGACGCTCGATTTCTGCGGCAGTCCGCGCCGCGAAGTCGCCCTTCGATTAAAGCCGCAGCACCTTTCTCGCGAGCTGGGACGAACGGCGCAGCCCGGTCGGCAACTCCGGCCACGGCTCAAGCGTTAGCCAACTGCCTGCTGCCTCACACGAAGCAAAACCAGACATGCTCACGATTTAGACAGAAACTGGTCGAGTTTTCATCAGGTTGCATTCGCCGGGAGCACGAACGATATCCCGATTGGTAACCACAACGGAACGAGTTCGGGCGCACCATGGAGGCAGCGTTCTCGGTGCAATGGAGAGACCGGAGATGTTGAATACAAGTTGAAGTCAGGGATCTGCCAAGATCTACCAATTCCCGGCCGGCGGCCGGCTCGGCACTTGCCGGACGCCGCTATGGCGAAACCTCGGCCAACCTCGCCACCGCCCCGCGGGTCAACGAGGCCATTTGCAGCGGCAGCTGGTACCACGAGGCGGCGATCGAGGAAGCCAAGAACGAACGTGACCACTGATGCCGGCAGCACATTGGCTAACGCCGCGCATGGAAAATTCAGGCGCGATACGCAAAGTAGAAAAGGGTCGAAACAACGAGGTTTCGGCCCTTTTTCATGTCAATTGGCAGGCGGTTACCTTGCGCTTTCCGACCTTCAGCGTGGCCCCGGATTTCGCCGTCCGCAGCGTCACACCGCCGCCCGAATAGCGCGCGCCCGACAACGCCAGCCGCTTCATGCAGCGTCACCGCCTTGCCGTCGACCTGCATATGGGCGCGCTTGTCGTACTGGAAAAATCCCACAATGAACTCGGTGCCGTCGGCGCAACGATAGGTCTGCCACGTGGTCTGGGCCCGCGCCGTCGATGCGCCCGCGACGGTCGCAATCAGCATGGCGGCTGTGAAATTTGCGATCTCTTTGCGATTCATGTTTTTCCCCCGGTATAGCGAGTATAGACCAGTCCCGCACCGCGCGCTACAATCGCCGTCATTCCTCCGCAGCAGAAGATCACGTAAATTCGCCCGATGTCAGTCATCCCCTGCCCGCCATCTCAATCTCGCCGGTGCCAGCAATTTCCGCGACCTTGGCGGCTATCCCGGCAAGGACGGCCGCATCGTGCGCTGGCGTCAGATCTTTCGTTCCAACCATCTCGGCCACCTCACCGAAGAAGATGCGGCGGTGCTGCGCTCGCTCGGCGTCAAAAGCGCGTTCGATTTCCGTGGCAAGGACGAGCGCACCGAGGCGCTGTGCGGCATCGAGGGCATCGAGGTTCATTCGCTGCCGGTCGAGCCGACCGTGGTGGCGGCGCTGCGCGCGATCAGGGAATCCGGCACGCCGTTGTCGCCGCAGCATGCGCTCGAGGTGATGCAGGATTCCTATCGCAGCTATGTGCAAGCAGAATACGCCGCGCTTCCGCGCGTTGTTCGGGCATTTGCTGGAAGACCGCGCGCCGCTGGTGATCCACTGCACCGCCGGCAAGGACCGCACCGGATTTGCCTGCGCGCTGATCCTGCATGTGCTCGGCGTCGCCGACGATGTGATTTCGGAAGACTATTTGTTAACCAACCGCTTCTATCGGCGCGATCCCTCCGCCAGCACCGACCTGCCCGACGAGGTCCGGCAGGTACTGGGGTCGGTGCAGCCGCCATTCCTGGCCGCGGCTTTCAAGGCCATCAATTCCGATTATGGCGATCTGGAAAACTATCTCACCGAAGGGCTCGCTCTCGGCCCCTCCGAACGCGAGGCGCTGCTGAAGCGCTATCTGGAAGCCTGACCGATCCCCGGCCTGGACGCGGGGCTTACGCAGCCGCTTCCGCTTCCATTTCAGCATCGAGGTCGGCAATGACGTCCTCGAAGGCCGAGATCGCCTGTTGAACGGCCGCGATCTGCATCAGCTCCCAGCCGCTGACCGGGCCGTTGCGGTTTTGCAAAGCGACGACCAGATCCCGCCGCTGCTCCTTGAGCTGAACCAACGGCAAACCGTGGTCTGGCAATATTCTCATCATGGTATTCCATGTCCCCTGTCTCGATGGACGTGGAGGTATAGCCGGATCGTTCTGCCGTTCGCTTACAAAACTCCGGCAAATTTTATCGATCTGCGCTATTCGCAGCGGACCCCGCAATTCTACGTAGTAGCCGCGGGCGCACCGAGGATCGCGTCGCACAGCGCCCGCGTCACGCAAGCGGTCGCCCATTCGCTCATGTGCAGCTTCTCGCCGTCGCCGTCCCGGATCAGATCCTCGATGTCGATGCCGTCCTGGAGCACCCAGCTCTCCATCAGGGCGAAGCGGCGGAACAGGTTGACCCCGGCCTTTTGCGCCGCCTCGGCGATGAGCTTTTCCATCTGGTCCGCAAATACCCTCTTCTCCGGTTTGATGACGGCCGTGGTGTATTGCAGGTCCATCAGCACCACGTCCATCGGCAGGCCTGCGAGCCAGTCGAGACCTGTCGAGATGGACTCCGCGACCTGTCCCAGATCGAACGATTCCTTGCGGTAGACCGCATTGGTGCCGACTTGCCAGATCACCAGCGCCGGGGCCTCGCCGATCACGTCGGATTCAAAGCGCGAAAGTTCGGAAGGAGCCTCCTGTCCGCTGAGCCCGCGGTTGAGCACGTCGATCATGCTGTCGCGATACTTCTTTCGCAGCAGCAACTCCAGCCGCGCCGGGAACGGCACCAGATCGCCCTCGCCGGCCGTCGACGATGAGCCGATCGCCACGATCCCGGTTCGGCGTTGAAGTTTCAGACTTCGCATCAAATGCGGAAACGGATATTTGAAACCGGTCAGATCGGGATGCGTGTGGCATTGCGCGGGAGTTTTCGCCATGTGACCGTCCATCCTGCCCGTGTTGTTCGTACCGACCAGTGGATGCAATTTTCGCGAGCAATGCAATTGATTTTCACCCGCCAGCGTGGAGCCGGAGAACAGCCATGAACGGAAAAGTCGTTGTCGTGACCGGCGCTTCCGGCGCACTCGGCAAGGTGGTCGCGAAAACCGCGCTGGCGCAGGGGGCACGGGTCGCCGGCATCGATTTTGAGCCGGCGCAGATTCCGGCGACACCGACCCGGCTCGAACTTGGCGGGATCGATCTCACCGACGCGGCGCAGGCAAAGACGGCGATCGATCAGGTGGTGTCGCATTTCGGCAGGCTCGATGCGCTGATCAACATCGCCGGCGGTTTTGCGTTCGAGACGGTGGCCGATGGCGATCCGAAAACCTGGCAGCGGATGTACGCGCTCAACGTCACGACGGCGCTGAACGCTTCACGCGCCGCGATCCCTCACCTCACGGCGTCCAGCGCGGCACGCATCGTCAATGTCGGCGCGATGGGCGCGATCCAGGCAGGCGCCGGCATGGGCGCCTATGCCGCCTCGAAGGCCGGCGTGCATCGCCTGACCGAAGCGCTCGCCGCCGAACACAAGGGCAAGATCACGGTGAACGCCGTGCTGCCGTCGATCATCGACACCGCGGCCAACCGCGCCAGCATGCCGAAATCCGATTTCACGAAATGGGTCACCCCGCAGGAACTCGCCGACGTGATCCTGTTCCTCGCCAGCGACGCCGCCAGCGCCGTCACCGGCGCGCTGCTGCCGGTAAGCGGGCGGGTTTAGACCTCCGTCTCCGCCTCCGCAGCACAACGCTCCTGCGAAAATTCGGCTGAGACTTCCGGACATTGAGTTCGCGGTCATGCCCGCCACCGGAGCCCCGCTTGGAAACCGCGCTTTACCTGCCCGTCAAACGCTTCCTCGAAAAGCTCGGCTTTACCGTCAAGGGCGAGGTCGGCGGCTGCGATCTGGTGGCGCTCAGCGGCGACGACCCGCCGGTCGTGGTGATCGGCGAACTGAAGCTGTCCTTCAATCTGGAACTGATCCTGCAGGCGGTCGATCGTGCCGGTGCCGCCGACGAAGTCTGGCTGGCGGCAAAACTGTCGGCGCGCGGCAAGGGCCGCGAGAGCGATGCGCGCTATCGCAATCTGTGCCGCCGGCTCGGTTTCGGCATGCTCGCGGTGACCGATCGCGGCGACGTCGAGGTCATCGTCAAGCCGCCGACCACAGCGCCGCGGCGCAATCCCAAAAAACGCTCGCGGCTGGTGGCCGAGCACCGGCGGCGGATCGGCGATCCCGCACTCGGCGGCAGTACCCGCGCGCCGATCATGACCGCCTACCGCCAGCAGGCGCTGGCCTGCGCCTCGGCGCTGTCGGACGGGCCGCGGCGGGTGCGCGATCTGCGCGAAAAAATTCCCGATGCCGGCAAGATATTGCTGCACAATGTCTATGGCTGGTTCGACCGTGCCGAGCGCGGCATTTATGTCCTGACCGATGCCGGCCGCGCCGCGCTCAAGCGATGGCCGCAGCAGAAAGTGGATTTTGCGGGCGCCGACAATCCCGCACCGTAAGCGAACAACGATAAACGGGAGGGCGACATGATCGTGGTGACCGGAAGCGTGACGGCGCGACAGGACAGCTTTGACGCCGTCAAAAAACTCAGCCTCGAACATGTGCACCGCTCGCGCACCGAACCCGGCTGCATCTCGCATGCCGTGCATGTCGACTGCGAGAACCCGCTAAGACTGGTTTTCATCGAGCAATGGGCCGATCGCGCCGCGCTGCTCACCCATTTCGCGGTTCCGGCGTCGCGCGAATTCGTCAAGGCGCTGCACTCGCTGGCGTCAGCTGCGACCACGATCGAAATTTACGACGCGACGAAAGTAGAGAAGCTCTAATGCATGGCTGCTTTGCCATGCTAGTTTCATATTGCAATGCAACATGAGGCTTCCTAGATATCGCAGATCGATATGCGAGGCCCCGATGAGCGAAGACTGGCAGACAAAATACGGCACACGGCGCGTGCGGCGCGACCCGCCGACCCTGGAAGAGGCGATTTTCGCCGCCATCGGCATCACCGATGACCAGGAACAGCAGGCAGAGATCGCTGCCGCGTTGATGGGGATGCCTCTTGAGCCGGTTCTTGCGGAAGTGAGAAAGGCCAACCGCCTTGCCGCGCGGTCGGCAACCCGCGTTATCACGGGCGAACAGGGCGCGCAGCGCTCGGTGGTGGTGGAACGCCGCGTTGTCAGGCGCTTCGGCAACGACAAGCGCACCGGTACCTGAAGCCTCTCCCTGAAGACTCTATTCGGCCATTCGCCTGATCGGCGAATGGCCTTTTGCGTTTGATGCCGAGCCTTCAGGCAGCGCGGCCCCAGCCGTACATCCGGAACAGCATCCCCCAATAGGCGCGGTTGAATTTCGCAATCGCGCGGGCGGCATCGATCGGGCTCAGCGCGGACGCCGTTGCGAGTTCCGGCTGATTCTGCTGGGTCAGATCGATGATGCCGGTGGATTCACCATGGCTGAAGGTGATATGCGCGCCAAACTTGTTGGCGAGCGCCTTCATCGCTTCATTGCCGGCGCCGGTGGTGATGCGCAGGCTCTTGTAGCCCTTGGCACGCGCCACCGCGATCAGCTTGCGGAACAGGATGATGCCGACGCCCTGCCGGCGCACGGATGCTTCCACGCTGAAGGCGATCTCCGGAATTGCATCCGGCGACTGCTGCGGCGGATGCAGTTCGGCCGCACCGCGGACCACGCCATCCTCGATATAGGCGATGATGACGGTGCCGTCGTTGGCGCATTTTTCGGCGTAACGCTCGATAAAGCTGTCATCCATGAAACCGTGGAAACGGTCATGGCGGCTGGTTCGATCCAGCCTCAACAGATGATCGCGCAGCAGAGGCAGTTCCTCCTGCTGGCTGAGGGTCCGGACGCTGCCCTTGGCAGGCGTCGAACCGGCGATAGCTTCGTGTCTCATAGTCATACTCCTCGTGGTAGCCCTCGAGGAGGCGTTCGAATCCCTAGAAACCTGATATTGTGCGTCGCACCATTTAATTCAAGTCCCTGTCTTGCCTGAATTTTCGGCAAACTTGGATTAACGATTCATTTATTTTTGTGACGGTGTGGAACCCCATATCAGAGCACCATTTGCGTCTGGGTGACGACGGCAACCAGCTTGCCATCCTCGGTTTCCAGGCGCGTCTGCCATACCTGGGTACGCCGCCCCCGATGCACCGGCGTGGCGGTCGCGATGACGGTCGCGCCTTCCTTGGCGCCGCCGATGAAGTTGGTCTTGCTCTCGATCGTCGTGGTGCCCTTGGCGTCCTCCGGCAGGTTGATCACGGTGGCGGCGGCGCCGACCGAGTTCGGCGAACGCCATCATGGCGCCGCCATGAATCGTGTGATGCAGGGTGCAGAGATCCGGGCGCACCACCATCTTTGCCACCACGCGGTCCTTGTCCGCCTCCGTGAATTTGATGCCCTTCAGTTCCGCGAACGGCATTTTCATCGCGTTGATCTTTTCAAGCAGCGTCATCGGTCCTCCGGTTTCTTCGAACGATTGCGAGGGAGAATGGACGGCCCGCGTAATCGAGGCAATGACGTCCGAGGTAATGGCAACAGTGACAAGGCCCGGCTAATTCTGCATACCGTCCGCCATGCGAAACTTCCCTCCCCGCCGGATCGTTTGCCTCACCGAAGAGACGGTGGAGACGCTGTATCTGCTCGGCGAGCAGGACCGCATCGTCGGCGTCTCCGGCTATGCGGTGCGGCCGCCGCAGGTGCGGCGCGAGAAGCCGCGGGTGTCGGCGTTCATCTCGGCGGACATTCCGAAAATTCTGGCGCTCGAGCCCGATCTGGTGCTCGCCTTCTCCGATCTGCAGGCCGGCATCGTCGCCGATCTCGTGCGCGCCGGCGTCGCGATCCATGTCTTCAACCAGCGCGACATTGCCGGCATCATGGCGATGATCCGCACGCTTGGGTGCGATGGTCGGCGCCGCGGAACGCGCCGATCGGCTGGCGGCGGATTTTGAAGCGCGGCTTGCGGCCATCGCCGTCGACGCCGCGTCCCTCGCCAAAACCAAAAGTCTATTTCGAGGAATGGGACGATCCCCTGATCAGCGGCATCGGCTGGGTCTCCGAACTGATCGAGATCGCCGGCGGCGAGGATGTGCTGCCAAAGCTGCGGCTTTCAACAGGCGGCGAAGGACCGGATCATCTTGCCGGATGTGGTGCGCGAGGCGGCGCCGGATGTGATCCTCGCCTCCTGGTGCGGCAAGAAGGTCGTGCCCGACCGCATCAGGCAGCGGCCGGGCTGGAGCGACGATTCCGGCGGTGCGTCGACAACCGCATCGTCGAGATCAAGTCGCCGCTGATCCTGCAGCCGGGACCGGCGGCGCTGACCGACGGGCTGGATGCGATCGTGAAAGCGTTGTGGCCGTAGCCTACGCCTTCTCCACCCCGCACCACTCCGCGATGAACAGCGCGGTCGCCTTCGTCGACTTCCGCAGCGACGTCCAGATCGACATATTCGTTGAAGCCGTGGATCGCCGTCGCCGCTGGCGCCGAAGCACAGGCTCGGGATGTTGTAGTTCAGCCCGTAGAAGCGGGTGTCGGTCAGCGCGGTGAAGGCGAGGTCCTGCACCGCGCCGCCATAGACCGCCGTAAACGCCTTGCCGAACGCGGCTTCCGGCGCGGCGGAACCCGTCAGCTCATAGCCTTCCGACAGAAAGCCGCGACCACTCGACCTCGGGCGGATTGTTGGAGAGGAAAGCGGTGATCGCGCGCGGCGGCGGAGACGCAGGCCAGAATCTCCTTCTGGCAATCGGCGACCGACCAGCCCGGCAGCACCGCAATCCGGCAATCGACGTCGCACCAGGCCGGTACGCTGGAGGCCCAGTCGCCGCCCTTGATGATGCCGGGATTGAAATTGATCGGGTGCGTTCAGCGCCTTGAAATGCTTGTCGGCCTTGGCGCGCTCGTTCCATTCGGCTTCCAGCTTTTGCAGCGCATGGATCAGGTGATAGGCCGCCATGATCGCATTCGAGCCGGAGCCGGCGTCGAGCGACATGCACGGGAATGCCGCGCACGCGCAGGCGGAACCAGATCACGCCGACCTGCGAGCGCACCATCTTGCCGCCGGTCGGTTCCGGGATGAAGCAGGCATCGGCGCGATAGCCGCGCTGCAGGGTCGAGAGCGCGCCGACGCCGGTGACTTCCTCCTCGATCACGCTTTGAAAATGAATCCGCGCGGTCGGTTTGAAGCCGGCGGCCTTGATCGCATCGAGCGCGTAGAGCGCGCCGATGGTGCCGGATTTCATGTCGCAGGCGCCGCGGCCATACATCTTGCCGTCCTTGATGACCGGCGAGAACGGCGGCGTCTCCCACATGTCGAGCGGACCCGCCGGCACGACGTCGCAGTGGCCCTGCAGGATCAGCGATTTGCCGGCATTGCGTTGAGGGCCGGTAGGTGCCGACCACGCTGCGCGCCCTGGAAAAATCGTGCTCGATCGGGCCATAGCCGCGCAGATCCTTCAGATCGTCGAGATCGAGATGCCAGTCGTCGACCTCATAGCCGCGCTGGCGCAGGAGATCGCCGATCATGTCCTGGCACGGCCCCTCCGCGCCGCGCGTCGAGGGGATCGCGACGAAGTCGCGCGTCGCCGCAAGCTGCGCGTCGAAGCCGGCATCGACGGCATCCAGGATTTTTTGCTTTGTATCGGCGTTCATTGTCACTGTTGTCCCCTGATCTCTCCGCGTCGAGCGATCAAAGCACATTTCGGCCGGACTTGTAGAGGGCCGACGTCGCTTTCAGAATCACAGGGCTATCAATACAATTCGCCGCAACGCTTTCGCTCGGAGACGCCGGATGACCGTCAATCGCAATGTGCTGTACCTGATCATCGGCGTGCTCGCGATTGCGGTAGGCGTGCTCAGCTACAATCTCTACCAGGCCAAAAAGCAGCCGGAAGGTTTTCAGATCAATGTCGGTCCCGACGGGCTGAAGATACAGAGCAAGTGATGCGAGCTATCCCTTACATCGCAGCGTTCGCGCTGCTTGCTTTCGCTGCGCCCGCGTTTGCCCAGCAGTCCGTGATGCGTGAGGGCGATATCATCGATCTGCGGCTCGGCCAGCGCGTGCTGGTTGATGACGGCTCCTGCCCGGCCGGCCAGATCAAGGAAGTCTCGGGCTCGCAGATGACGACGGCCGGTATCGTGCGCACCCGCAAATGCGTGCCGCGGCTGGGGCCGAAGCGGCGATAGCCTACCAGCTGCCGTACTGGCTGATGACGCCACGCCACAGCGCGTTGCGTTCCCGGGCAAACGACTCTTTGCCGACGCTGGCATTTTTCGCCGCCGCCGTGATCACCATCACGAGCTTCAACTCGGGATCGACAAAGATCGACTGGCCGTAGACACCGAGCAGCGCGAAGCGCCGCTTCTCGCCCGGAAACAGCCAGAACTGATAGCCATAGCCGAAAAAGGGTGTCGCCTTTTTCGGCGCGAACGCCTCGGGCTGCCGGTGCCAGTCGGTGGCATCGAGCAGATATTCCTTCGGCACGATCTGCTTGCCGCCAACCGCGCCGTCATCCGCCAGCAGCATTCCGAGCCGGCCGTAATCGCGCAGGGTCGCATTGAAACTTCCCAATCCGGCTTCGGTACCGTCCTTGTTCCTGGCCCAGGTTGCGTCCTCCTCGGCGCCCATCGGCTGCCATAGCCGCGGCGTCAGATATTCGGTGAGTGTCATGCCGGTAACGGCATGCATCAGTACCGTGAGGACCACCGTCTGGTTGGAGGCGTAATGAAAGCGCCTGCCCTGCTCCGTTTCGCGTTCGTGAACGCGCGCAGGGCCTGATGGAGTCCGCTGGTGTTGCGCAGCAATCACGAATTTCGCGCAGATCGTCCTTGCCGTCATAGTCCTCGCTGAACGGCACGCCGGACGACATCCGCAGCATGTTGCGTATCGTGGTCTCGCCATAGGGATTGCCGGCCAGTTTCGGCACGTATTTGGAAATCGTGTCGTCGAGTGAATCGATCTTCCTCTCGGCCAGTGCCATCCCGATCGCGATACTGACGATCGATTTCGCCATCGAGTGCGAAACGAATCGATGTCCCGCGATTGCGATCATATTGGTATCGCTCGTCCAGGACTTTGCCGTCCTTGATCAGCAGGAAGCCGGTGACGCGCTGATGCGCGAGGAAATCGTCGAGCGAGAGCGTCTGATTTTCGAAGCTGTACTCGATCTTCGGCGCGCCGGCGGCCTTGGGAAGCGGCAACGGCGTCGCTGCTTTCGCAAGCGTATAGTGGGGCAGTATGTTGTCGAGATTGCTGAACGATCCGACCCGCACGCGCTCGTCGAAGAACCAGTTGGCGCGCGTGCCGATCGGATAACCCTCCGACTTGCCCAGCAACTCCTCGTCCGGCGCCGCAGCGGCCGGACACGCGAGCGCGAGCAACACACAAGGCAGCAACACCAGTGCAGGCCGCATTCGTTTCCCCCCAACGCAATTTGCCGGCCATTCCGGGCCGGCCTTGCGCTCAACGGTTACAGCAGAGGTATGGGAGTGTCGAGCGTTCGAAGCTTACGGCTTGGCCGGCTCGAACATGCATTGCAGGGTAGGCTTGGCGATCTTGGTGAAGGTAGCCGAGATCTGGGATTGTTTTGCCGGCGGCACCCAGTCGGTCTCGATGGTCGGCACGCCGGTTTCGCTGATGCCGCGCAGCAGCGCCTCGCGCAGATCGCTATCCTCGACGGTGGCGGCGGCGTAGTCGTGCAGGCAGCCGCATACGGATTCCGGACGCGCCCAACGCCCCACCATATGCGGAGCACACGGACGCACGAATTCTCCGCGCGGATCGGGAAGTTTTGGCGGGGAACGGACCTGGGCTTGCGCCGAACCCGCGAGAACGAAGAAAGCTGCGATGACGGCGGCACTGAGACGGAGAAACATGATGGCCTTACGGGCTATTACCTGACTGGCTCTTCTTGCGCGCTATCGCGCCGCAACAACGAGAGCTTGGGGAGCGGACACCGGCGCGCCGTTATAGGAGAAGGTGCCGATGCCGGGCAAACCGTCCGACGAACCCGCCATCGAGGGACCAGCCAGGATGAAGGCGAAGGCGAGGATGAAGCTGACGGTCCGCATCTGTTGTCTCCGGGTTCGGCTGCCGGCTCAATCGGCCGTCTCGTTGGCGGTTTGATAGCCAACGGCTGTTTCCGGATATCTGCGCCAAAAGCGGAAAATGGTTTCGTTGCCCAGGAGAATTGTTTCGTCGCACTGCGTTTCGACGAAACATTGAGCGGAAAAAGCCTGCGATTTCAGTCAAGAGCGCCGGAAATACGAGGCTTCACAACCGCTATACCGGCAACTGGCTGACGCCGCGAAGGCGATCGGCCATCGGCCCAGCATCGCTCGTTCACTGGCCGACTTGCGCCATCATCGCGGGCACGGGCGTAGCAATCGGGGTCCCGCAATAGCTGAATGCGCCGGCTCCCGGCATGTTGAGATCGTCGGAACCAGCCAGCGACGGTCCAGTCAAAAAAACCACCAGCGCAATGATGTAGCTCAATGCCCGCATCCGAAATCTCCGCCAAATTCTGAAAGATGAGACGGCCATAGAGGTTGGCGGGTTCGAAACCGAGCGAAGCTTTTTAACCTTTCTCTGGTGAGAGAGGCGCCGGCGGCCATGAACCTAAATCGCGGCGCGGCCTACTCATCGGTGACGGGCAACCTTGTGGGCGGTTGCGCGTTAAGACCTCACATCAGCAAAAGGATCGTAGTCGTGGGCAGTGGCAACAACGATGTTGGCAGCAAGACCCCGACCCGCAACACCGGCAAGCCGATTGTGCAGATGAGTGGTAGCGGCTCTTCCGGAAAGCGGATCGACCAGCAAATGCAGGCAGAGCAGCCGCAAAATTGCGGCGCGATGTCCCAACAAGGGAGCTTCAGCTTCCACGGCAATGAGGCGGCACCGCAGAAGCTGGTGCAGCTCGTCGGGTGCCGCGCCTCCGAGGTCGTTGCTGAACCGTGGACCCGGCCGCGTCCTGCCAGGCGCTGAGCCGGAATCTGACGCTCAGATCCAGATCACTTTTCGACCGAAATCCTGCCCGGCGCGTGGATCGTGGGCGGATACCGGCCGGCTTGACGAAAAGGCGTCAAAAGACAGCGCTTACTGAATGAACTCGCTGCATTTTTGCACCGCGGCGTCGGCTGCCCCCCAGGGCATGATCGGCACCGAGGAGGTGGAGTTCTTCGGCGAGCCATCAATCAGTTTGTCCGAATAGACCATGTAGACCAGTACGTTCCGCTTGGGATCGCAGCCGCGGACGATCTGCATTCTCTTGAAGAACAGAGAGCGGCGCTGGCGGAACATATCGTCGCCCTGCCCCATCTTGTTCTTGAAGTGAACCGGGCCGATCTGGCGGCAGGCCAGCGAGATATCAGACACTTCCTCGGCAAGCCCCAGCCAGCCCTTGAAGCCGCCTTTTTCCGGCACCGTGAAATGGCAGGCGACGCCGTCGACCTCGGGATCGTCGACGCCATAGGTCGCGAGCTTGTCGTTCGGGCTCAAGAATTTGAACACGGTGGAACGGCGGAAGATCAGGTCCGGCTCGTCCGCAGCAA
The DNA here is from genome assembly GCA_963731915.1 of uncultured Alphaproteobacteria bacterium. Classification (GTDB taxonomy): domain Bacteria; phylum Pseudomonadota; class Alphaproteobacteria; order Rhizobiales; family Xanthobacteraceae; genus Bradyrhizobium. The sequence goes on along the minus strand of CAVSXQ010000039.1, from coordinate 75,940 downwards.
TGGCCGCGGAACCGGTCCACAGCGCCAGGAACAGGGCCAGCACGGGCACCAGCAAAGCCCGGGCTTTGGGCTTCCTGTCACAGGGATGGATGGCATTGGATGGCATAAACGGCTCCGTGGGTGAGGTTCGCGGCCTATGTAGTGCCGAAAAGCCTCGCAGGAAGGCGGCGCGGTAGCCCATGACCGGCGCCGTTTAACCGAATGTGAGGCTTTTTTGTTACGCTTGGCGCGGAAAACGCAGCGTTTAGAGGCCTTGCGCTGGTGAACGTAATTGGCGTCTGCGACAACCAAAGAATTACTGAGGGCCGGGATTCGAGGATTATGCGCGTGAGCGGGCATCGGATTTCTATTGTTGAGCGTGCGGCTGAGGACAGTGTGACTTGGCGTTTTTGGCAAGTTGCGGTTTTGACGGCGGCCGGTGTTATCGGCGCCACCTCGCCATCCGACGCAGCGCTGTATTACTGGCAGGACAACGACCCCGGCTATTACCGGCCGATGCATCCCGTGCCGCAGCGCAAGCGGGCACGCCGGGCCGTCGACAAGAAAATCGAGAAGGCCGAGAAGGAAACCGGCGCGAAGCCGGTCGGTCCGCTGATCATTGCGATCTCGGTCGAGAAGCAGCGCGTAAGAGTTTACGACGCGAACGGTTTGTTCGCCGAAAGCCCGGTGTCGACCGGCACCAAGACGCACCCGACGCCAATGGGCGTTTTCAGCATCATCCAGAAGCACAAGATCCACCATTCCAACATCTATAGCGGCGCACCGATGCCCTACATGCAGCGGATCACCTGGTCGGGTGTCGCGATGCATCAGGGCGTGCTGCCGGGCTATGCGGCCTCGCACGGCTGCATCCGCATGCCGATGGCGTTTGCCGTGAAGATGTGGAACTGGACCAAGATGGGCGCCCGCGTGCTCGTCACGCCCGGCGAAATGACGCCTGCCAGTTTCTCGCATCCCTTGCTGGTCACGCAGAAGGCGGTGCCTGTCGCCAACGAAACGCCGCAGGTAGATGCCCCGCTCGGCGTCAAGTCCGACAAGGGCGCCGATGCCAAGCCCGCGGCCAAGCCGATGGACACGGCTGAGACGAACCTCGAACTGCGCTCGACCGTCGGTCATGCGCCGTTGACCCAGACCGCGGACGCCAGCAGCGCAATGCCGGCCAACGCCGTTGTCACGATGTCCGACGCCTCGCCCGCCGCCGCATCCGGCGAAGCCATTTCTGTCAAAACCCTCGAGGTCGACACCGCAGCGAAGGCGGAAGTCGCGAAGGCCGACGAGGCAAAGCCGGAGACCGCAAAGCCCGAAACCGAACAGGCGCCCGCCAAGACGGTGGACACCGCGGCATCCGACGATAAGCCGGCAGACAGCAGACCGGCTGAACTCGTGACCGGCGAGATCAAGCCGGCGGAGACCACTGCCACCGACAGTTCAACGGCGAAGGCCGAAGCAACCGCAAGGTCGGAAGAGACGGTCGAGGCCAAGACTGAAGCTAAGGCTGAAGCGAAGACTGAAGCCAAGGCTGAGGCGAAGGCCGAAGCTACCGCAGAGGTGGCAAAGCCCGAGGCGCCCAAGGTCGAAGCCGCCAAACCTGAAACCGCCAAGCCTGAAACCGTAAAGTCTGAAACAGCCAAAGCTGAACCTGCGAAGGCTGACGAGCCGAAGGCGGCTGAGCGGCCCGCCGCCACCAAGGCGGCCGACACGCCGGACGCGAAAAAGGATCCCTCGCGCCTGCCAGGCGTCGCAAAGGGCGAACTGAAGCGTGAAGGCCAGATCGCGGTCCTCATCAGCCGCAAGGACGGCAAGCTCTACGTGCGGCAGAATTTCAAGCCGGTATTCGATGTGCCGGTGACGATCGCGCCGAGCGAGCGCCTGCTGGGCACGCACGTGTTCACCGCGGAAGTCGACAAGAACGATCCGAACCTGGTGCGCTGGTCGGTGGTCTCGATGCCGGTCACGGCGCGCAACGCCCAGAAGAACGATGAGGACGAGCGCAGCTCGCGCCGCCGAAAGGTGGCCGCTGCTGCTCCCGCCGAAACAAAGCCGATGCCGGTACCGAACAGCCCGGCCGAGGCGCTGGACCGTATTACCGTGCCGCCGGAAGTAATGGCGCGCATCAGCGAGGCGCTGACGAGCGGTGGTTCGATCGTGGTGTCCGACCAGAGCATCAACGCGGGCGGCGAAACCGGCGAAGGCACGGATTTCATCGTCAAGCTGCGGTAGCAGCGGCCCGGCGGCTGGGTTAAACACCGGCCGCCATGCAGGACGTTTCCGTACCAACCCCGACAACGCCCCCCAAAGACAGTTTCGACCGGCTGACCTTTCTCGGCTGGCGCTGGGGGCTGGCGGCGATCATCGCGGGCCTTGCGGTATCGTTCGTCCTGTTCGGCTACGCCGTGATCTACTGGCGCAACGCCGACATGGATTTCATGGTGATCCACAGCGCGCTGGCGCTGAATGACGGCAAGCCGCAGTATTTTTTCGACCACACCGCCTACCTGACGATCCTCTCGACGAAATTGTGGTTTCAGCTCCTGCATGGCCTCGGCCTGCTGGATGCATGGTCGCTCTCCTCGATTCCGCCGGCATCCGACGCCGCCGCCTTCGGCGCCGCGATGACGCATGCGGTGCGCGCCGGCCGCGTGCTGGTGTTTCTGATCGCAACCGGCTGCGTCCTGATCTTTGCCGCGCTGATGCGCGCCGTGGTGCGCGACTGGCGCATCGCTTTGCTAGCAACGCTCGCGTTCGCCTTCTCCGGCGGGATCGCCGTGCATTCACGCATCCTGCGCAGCGAGCTTTTGGCCGCCTGCCCCGTGATTTTTGCGCTTCTGATCCTGATCGTCGCCGGCCGCCGCGCCACGCTCGCCCGTCCGCTCGCGGTCGCGCTGGCGGCGGCGCTGTGCATGTTCGGGCTTGAGAACAAGGTGCAGGCGATCCTTCTGATCGGCGCGCTGCCGTTGCTGGTGCTGCCGTTCGGCGCTCCGGAAAGCCCAAGCGTGGCGTTCTGGCGCAACACGGCATCGGCATGGCTTGCAACCATTGCCGCGGCCGTCGTGGCCGGTGCGGCGCTCTGGATGGCGTGGCCGCTGATCGCTGCGGGCTTTGACCGGGCGCTGCTCGATGCCGCGCAATTCCGTCCGCTGCTGATGGGCCGCTACGGCGTCTATCAGGCGTTGCTCGCGCTCCTGATCGGCGGCTGCATGATCGCCTATGCCGCGATCTGGCGGGTGAGCGCCGCGGAAACGCTGGCCTCGATGTTTGCCATGATAGCCGCGGCGTCGATCACGCTTCTGCTGCTCGACGTCCAGTACGACGCCCGCAATGTGATTGCGGTTGCCAATCCCGTCGAAAAGATGCTGGTCTTTGTCGACACCAGCACCAGCAATGCGGCCAGCGCCCCGGGCATCTCGGGCATCCTCCTGCTTCTGCTCGACGGCATCGGGTCGGTTCTCGCCCGCTATACCTTTGTGCTGCACTCCTCGCCGCGCCCGGCCGTGTTCCTGGTCTGGCTCATCATTCCCGGCATCGTCGTCGCGTGGCGCCGCGGCGAGCGGCTCGTTGCGCTGCAAGCACTGATGCTGCTGCTTGCGGCCATCGGCATCGATGCGCTCGGCGTGCGGCGCGGGTTGAAGTCGGAATATTTCATCTTCACCGACCCGCTGATCATCGTTTCCGGCGCGGTCCTGCTCGATTGCTTGAGCGATCTGCGCTTTCACAAATGGGCCTACACGGCCGGCATGACGCTGTTCGCGCTGCATATCGCCGTCGGTCAAGCCGAACCCGTCAAATACGCGTTCAAGCGCACCGGCCCCGAGTTCGATCTGCCAATGGAACAACTACTACATGCCGCTGCTGCCGCTGCCCTGGTGCCCGCCCCGCCCATAACGGCTTGTTGAAAGCACTCCGCAAGCGGCTGGGTTATGATGGAACTCATCGCGACCTCCAAGGGGATGACCATGATCGACCGCAGGACATTCGTTGCGGCAGCGCTGGTTGCGGTTGCCGAACCGTCATGCTCACGCACCGCGCGCGCCCTGGACGCCGCAAAGACACCGTAAAGGCGCCGTCAGCAAGATGACCGCTTACGCCTTTTCATTCCCCGCCTTGACTGGCGACGACATCAGGCTTGCCGGGTATGCCGGACGGCCGCTGCTGGTGGTCAATACCGCGTCGCTGTGCGGCTTCACCCCGCAATATGCCGGCTTGCAGGAACTGTGGAAGGAGTTTTCCGGCCGCGGCCTTGTCATCATCGGCGTGCCCTCCAACGATTTCGGCGGGCAGGAACCCGGCGGTGCCACCGAAATCGCGCAGACGGCGCAGCATCACTATGGCGTCACGTTTCCGATCGCGGCCAAGGCCGTGGTCAAGGGCTCTAACGCGCACCCGTTCTACAAATGGGCCGCCGAGGCGCGGCCGAAGGAGGTCCCGCGCTGGAACTTCCACAAATATCTGATCGGCCGCGACGGCTACATCGCCGAAGTGTTCCCGGAAAGCGTCGAACCCGCGGATACGCGCGTGAAAACCGCCATTGCGCGGGCCCTGGCGGATAGCTGACGCCCCCGCAATTAACCGGTCCGACGACAAATCCACCACTGTGTCCTCCGCGCCGTTGCGTTGGCGGTGCCGCTCCAACTAGGCTATTATCCGTTCGGGACGGAGGCCCGGTCCAGGCAGCAAGCCGGCACCGGCCACAGGGAAACTTTTGAGGAAAACACGATGCGTATTGCGGCAGGTATCATTTTGGCCGGCACGGTTTCGCTGCTGGCGTCGAGCATGGCATGGTCGCAGACGCCCCCTGCCGCCAAAAGCGCCACTTCACCGGCTGCGCCCGCCCCGGCTGCGGCCGCCGCGCAGCAGCCCCCGCAACCGGCCAGAGCCGCTTGCACCAACCCCAACGCGCTTGGCGTCGGCCGCACCGTCGAGATCGACACGACCGGCGGACCGGGCTTCGGCTTCGAGCATTTCAAGCAGCTCGACTTCCTGCGCGACAAGGAAGTGGTGCTGACCTTCGACGACGGCCCGTGGCCGGTCAACACACCCGCCGTATTGAAGGCGCTGGCGGAGGAGTGCACCACCGGCATCTTCTTCACCATCGGCAAGCACGCGACCTATTACCCGGAAATCATCAAGCAGGTTTATGCCGCCGGCCACACCATCGGCACCCACACCTGGTCGCATATCGCGCTGGTCAACAAGAAGCTCAACGAAGATCAGCGCAAGGAAGAGATCGAGAAGGGTTTCGCCGCGGTGAAATGGGCGCTGGGCGGTGTTTCGCCGGCGCCGTTCTTCCGCTTCCCGGCGCTGCAGCATCCGCCGGAAATGGTCACCTATCTCGGCGAACGCAACATCGCGATGTTCTCCTGCGATCTCAACTCCTTCGATTTCAAGGCGAGCAAGCCGCAAGCGGTGATCGACAACGTGATGCGAAAGGTCGACAAGCTCGGCAAGGGCATCGTGCTGATGCATGATTTCCACAAGCACACCGGTGAAGCGCTGCCCGAACTGTTGAAGCGGCTGAAGGCCGGCGGCTACAAGGTGGTCGCGATGAAGGCAAAGGCGCCGGTGCAGGTGATTGCGAAATACGAGGAAGAGGTCGTGAAGGACCTCAAGCTGCCGACCGTGAGCGCGCGCCCGGTTTCCAGCGTCGTCACGACGGTTTCGGAATAACGCCGCCATCCCATGGCGCTGCGCATCGACGGCTATGTCATCGTCTCCGCCGACGGCATGCTGGCGGATGCGCAGAACGTCATGCCGGACGAGTTGAAGTTCGAGGGCGACAAGCGCTTCTTCACCTCGGCGCTGGACCGTGCCGACCTGATCGTGCACGGCCGCCATTCCCACGAAGACCAGCCGAACTCGCCGAGGCGCAAGCGGATCATCCTGACCCGCTCGGTCGAAGCCATCGCGCCCGATCCGGTCAATCCGAAAGCGCTGTTATGGAACCCTGCCGGCGCTTCATTTGAAGCCGCCTGCGAACGCGCGGGCGTGGGGTCCGGCACGGTCGCCATCATCGGCGGCCCCGGCGTGTTCGGCATGTTCATGGACCGCTACGATACGTTCTGGCTTTCGCTGGCGCCAAACGTGCGGCTGCCCGGCGGCGAGCCGTGTTTCCCTGATGTGCCCGCGCGCACGCCGCAGGCAGGTTTTGGCGTCACACGGCCTGAAGGCCGGCGAAGCCCGGATGCTCGACCCCGCCGACGAAGTCAGCGTCACGCCATGGCGGCGTGCCGCCTAGATCAAAATCGCGAAAACAACCCCATGCAAAGTAGAATGGGGGCCCGCTCGCTCACACGAACCGGTAGCCACCGCGCATCAGGTGCGGGGCAGGCTTCGTTCGAAACGCTATGCCCTAAACGTCCCCGTAGGCCGGCTCGACCGAGCGCGGCCCACGCCCGTATCCGGCGATGATGAACAGCGCGCCGATCAGCGACAGGTTCTTCAACGCGTCGATCAGCGTCTTGGCATTGTCGGGCGGGGCCTGATTCCAGAAATCGTGGAAGTAGAAGGTCGCGACGGCGACGAAGATGATCAGGAGAATGGCGAAGAACCGTGCGCCGAAATTGACCGCGATCATCAGCCCCGCGATGATCTCGAAACCGCCTACCCCGATCGCCAGCATCTGCGGCGTCGTCATGCCGGTCATGGTTTCGAGCTGCGCGGTGTAGGGCGCGAGCAGCGACGGGATTGGCACTTTCGCGGCGATGAAATCGGCCGTCTGCTGGATGCCGAACAGCTTTGTTGCCCCGGTGTAGATGAACAACACGGCAAACAAAACCCGCCCGAAAGTAATCAACGCTGGCATAATCGTCCCCTCAAATGCAGATTCGGCAGTCGCGCCATCGATTATGGGCGTTCCGCTTTGGCTTTTCAAACGGTCAAATACCCGCCGCGGCTGGAACCTCTTTCAACCCGCGACCGGACTCTTTATTGGGGCATGATCTTGTCCGAAAACCGGTTTTCCGATCATGCCCTATCCGAACAAACTCGGCTGCTGGCGGCCTGCCCGCTCCTGCGCCTCGACCGCGGCGACCGCCGTCATGTTGAGCACGCCGCGCGCGGTCACCGATGGGGTGAGGATATGCGCCGGCCGCGCCGGACCGATCAGGATCGGCCCCACCGGCAACGCATCCGCCAGCGACTTGATCATCTGGTAGGCAACGTTGGCGGTATCGAGATTCGGCATGATCAGGATGTTGGCCTCACCCTCCAGCTTCGAATGGGGCAGGATCAGGTTGCGCGCCGTCTGCGACAGCGCGGTGTCGCCCTGCATCTCTCCGTCCGCCTCGATCTCCGGATGCTTTTCCTTCAGGAGCGCGGTGGCACGCCGCATCTTGCGCGAGGAGTCCGTATCATAACTTCCAAAATCGGAATGTGACACAAAGGCGATCTTGGGCTTGATGTTGAAGCGCTGGACATGGACCGCCGCCAGCGACGCCATTTCCGCGAGCTCTTCCGCGCTCGGGTTCGGCCGCACCTGGGTGTCGGCGATGAAATGGGCGCCCTTGCTGGTGATCATCAGCGCCAGCGCCGCGTAGTCGCTGACACCCGGCAGGAAGCCGACGATCTCGCGGACATGGCGCAGATGGCTCATGTAGCGGCCCTCGACGCCGCAGATCATGGCGTCGGCCTCGCCGCGCACCACCGCCAGCGCCGCAATCACGGTGTTGGTGGTGCGCACCACCGTGCGCGCCGCATCGGGCGTGACGCCGCGACGGCCTGCAATGTCGATATAGGATTGCACATAGGAGCGGTAGCGCGGATCGTCCTCGGGATTGACGAGGTCGAAATCCTGCCCGGCCTTGATCGCGAGGCCAAAACGCTTGATGCGCGCTTCCACCACTGACGGCCGCCCGACCAGGATCGGCCGCGCCAGCTTTTCTTCCAGCACCACCTGCGTGGCGCGCAGCACGCGCTCGTCCTCGCCCTCGGCATAGATGACGCGAACCGGCTGGGTCTTTGCCTTGGCGAAAACCGGCTTCATGACGAGGCCGGAGCGGAACGCAAAGCGCTCCAGCATGGCGCGGTACTCGTCAAAGTTCTTGATCGGCCGCGTCGCCACGCCGGAATCCATCGCCGCCTTCGCCACCGCCGGCGCGATACGCAGGATCAGCCGCGGATCGAACGGGCTCGGGATCAGCGAACCCGGGCCGAACCCTTGCGTCTCGCCGGTGTCAAAGCCGGACGCGACCGCATCCGACGGCGGATCGCGCGCAAGCTGCGCGATCGCATCGACCGCGGCATGCTTCATTTCCTCGTTGATCGCGGTGGCGCCGACATCGAGCGCGCCGCGGAAGATGAAGGGAAAGCACAGGACGTTGTTGACCTGGTTCGGGAAGTCGCTTCGCCCGGTGCAGATCATCGCATCGGGGCGGGCTTTGCGCGCTTCGTCCGGCATGATCTCCGGCACCGGGATTGGCGAGCGCCATCACCAGCGGCTTGTCGGCCATCTGCTTGACCATTTCGGGCTTCAGCACGTTCGGCGCCGAGACGCCGAGGAAAATATCCGCGCCGCCGATCACGTCACCCAGAACGCGCGCATTGGTCTTCTGCGCATAAACCGCCTTCCAGCGGTCCATCAGCGTGTTGCGGCCCTCATGCACGACGCCGTCGATGTCGCAGACCCAGATGTTCTTGCGCTGCGCGCCCAGCGACACCAGCAGATTGAGACAGGCGATCGCCGCCGCACCGGCGCCGGAACAGACGATCTTCACGTCCGGCAGCTTCTTGCCGTTGAGCATCAGCGCATTGACGATCGCGGCGCCGACGATGATGGCGGTGCCATGCTGATCGTCGTGGAACACCGGGATCTTCATGCGCGCCTTGAGCTGCGTCTCGATCTCAAAGCATTCCGGTCCCTTGATGTCCTCGAGGTTGATGCCGCCGAAGGTCGGCTCCAGCGCCGCCACCGTCTCGACCACGCGCTCGATGGTGTCGGCGGCGATCTCGATATCGAACACGTCGATCCCTGCGAATTTCTTGAACAGGACCGCCTTGCCCTCCATGACGGGCTTTGACGCCAGCGGGCCGATATTGCCGAGCCCGAGCACGGCGGTGCCGTTGGAGACCACCGCCACCAGATTGGCGCGGGCGGTGAGCGACGCCGCTTCCGCCGGATCGTTGGCGATTTCGGTGCAGGCGGCCGCCACGCCCGGCGAATAAGCCAGCGCGAGGTCGCGCTGGTTGGCGAGCGGCTTGGTGGCCTGAATCTCGAGTTTGCCCGGCCGCGGCAGCCGGTGATAGGCCAGCGCCGCGTCACGGAGATCATCAGAATAGGACGACATACACGCTCCCCGCGGGCTTCCCTCGACCCCGAAGTTCGACGCTTCGGTGGACTTACTTCTGCGGCAGATTGGTCCGGATGTGAAGCTCGCGCAACTGCTTCGGCGAGGCTTCCGACGGCGCCCCCATCAGCAAGTCCATCGCCTGCTGGTTCATCGGGAAGAGCGAGATTTCGCGCAAGTTCGTGGTGCCGCACAAAAGCATCACGATCCGGTCGACGCCGGCCGCCATGCCGCCATGCGGCGGCGCACCGTACTGGAAGGCACGGTACATGCCGCCAAAGCGCTCGACGACGTCCTGTTCGCCATAGCCGGCGATCTCGAACGCCTTCACCATCGCCTCGGGCCGGTGGTTGCGGATACCGCCGGAGGCGATCTCATAGCCGTTGCAGGCGATGTCGTACTGGAACGCCTTGATGGTCAGCGGGTCCTGCGTCTGCAGCGCCTCAAGCCCGCCCTGCGGCATCGAGAACGGGTTGTGCGAGAAGTCGACCTTCTTGTCTTCCTCGCTGTACTCGTACATCGGGAAGTCGACGATCCAGGCAAGTTCGAACCGGTCCTTGTCGATCAGGTTCAATTCCTCGCCGAGCTTTGTGCGGGCGAGCCCCGAGAACTTCCAGAACTTTTCCGGGTCGCCGGCCACGAAGAACGCGGCATCGCCCTCCTTCAAGCCGAGCTGTGCGCGGACCGCGGCCGTCCGTTCCGGGCCGATATTGTTTGCAAGCGGACCCGCGCCCTCGCCGCCCTCGCGCCACATGATGTAGCCGAGGCCGGGCTGGCCCTCGCCTTGCGCCCAGGAGTTCATCCGGTCGCAGAACGCGCGCGAGCCGCCGCCGGTGCCGGGGATGGCCCAGACCTGGTTCTTCGGGTCTTCCAGCATCCGCGCAAACACCTTGAAGCCGGAGCCGCGAAAGTGCTCGGAGACGTCCTGCATGACGATCGGGTTGCGCAGATCGGGCTTGTCGGAGCCGTATTTGCGCAACGCCTCCGCAAAGGGAATCCGCGGCCAGTTCCTGGTGACGGGCTTGCCCTTGGCAAAATCCTCGAACACGCCGGTGACGACGGGCTCCATCGCCGCGAAGACGTCGTCCTGCGTGACAAAGCTCATCTCGACGTCGAGCTGATAGAACTCGCCCGGCAGACGGTCCGCGCGCGGATCCTCGTCGCGGAAACAGGGCGCGATCTGGAAGTAGCGGTCGAAGCCCGACATCATCAGCAGCTGCTTGTACTGCTGCGGCGCCTGCGGCAGCGCGTAGAACTTTCCGGGATGGATGCGCGAGGGCACCAGAAAATCGCGCGCGCCTTCCGGCGACGACGCGGTCAGGATCGGGGTCTGGAACTCGAAGAAGCCCTGCTCCTTCATCCGCTTGCGCATGGAATCCACGATCGCGCCGCGGGTCATGATGTTCTGGTGCAGTTTTTCGCGACGCAGGTCGAGGAAACGGTACTTAAGCCTTATGTCCTCAGGATATTCCTGCTCGCCGAACACCGGCAGCGGCAGTTCGCCGGCAGGCCCCAGCACCTCGATGTCGCTGACGTAAAGCTCGACCATGCCGGTCGGCAGTTCCGGATTGTCGGTGCCGTCCGGGCGGCGGCGCACCTTGCCCTCCATCCGCACCACCCATTCCGAACGCAGCTTTTCTGCGTCCTTGAACGCCGGCGAATCCGGGTCCGCCACGCATTGGGTCAGGCCGTAATGGTCGCGCAGGTCGATAAACAGCACGCCGCCATGGTCGCGGATACGATGGCACCAGCCCGACAGCCGAACCGTTTCGCCAATGTGGCTCTCGCGGAGCTCGCCGCATTTATGTGACCGGTAACGATGCATGGAATTTCCAAAAGACAGATGTCGGAGGGCAGAATCGGGGGCCAAAGCCAGCCCGAATTGCGGGAGGGTTTAGCCGAGGCGATCAGTCGCGGCAACCGAGTGCGGGAGCCTGTTTTGGGCTCGAAAAAGCCCTTGGGCACGCCTATCTTGAGGCCATGACGGTGCATTTCCCCTTCGAGCACACCTATGCGGCGCTGCCGGCGAACTTTTTCGCCCGCGTCGCCCCGACCCCGGTCGCCGCGCCCCGGCTGATCAAGCTGAACCGGGCGCTGGCGGTCGATCTGGGGCTTGATCCGGACCTGCTTTCCACCCCGGAAGGCGCCGAAATCCTGGCCGGAAAGCGCGTCCCCGAGGGCGCCGATCCGATCGCGATGGCCTATGCCGGCCATCAATTCGGGCATTTCGTCCCGCAGCTCGGCGACGGCCGCGCCATCCTGCTCGGCGAGGTCATCGACAAGGACGGCGTCCGCCGCGACATCCAGCTCAAGGGCTCCGGCCCCACCCCGTTTTCGCGCCGGGGCGACGGCCGCGCGGCGCTGGGCCCGGTGCTGCGCGAATACATCGTCAGCGAGGCGATGTTCAAGCTCGGCATCCCGACCACGCGCTCGCTTGCCGCCGTGATGTCCGGCGAGAACGTGCATGCGCGAGACCATGCTGCCCGGGCGCGGTTCTGACGCGGGTGGCATCGAGCCATATCCGCGTCGGCACCTTCCAGTTCTTTGCCGCGCGCGGCGATACCGATGGCGTGCGGCGGCTCGCCGATCACGTCATCGGCCGGCACTATCCCGATCTGGCGCAAGCCGACCGTCCCTATCATGCGCTGCTGGACGCCGTCATCGCACGGCAGGCCGATCTGGTCGCGCGCTGGCTGCTGGTCGGTTTCATCCACGGCGTGATGAACACCGACAACACCTCGATTTCGGGCGAGACCATCGATTACGGCCCCTGCGCCTTCATGGACGAATACAATCCGGCCACCGTGTTCTCGTCGATCGACGAGATGGGCCGCTATGCCTATGGCAACCAGCCGCGCATCGCGCTGTGGAATTTGACGCGGCTCGCCGAATGCCTGTTGCCGCTGTTTTCCGACGACAAGGACAAGGCGATCGAACAGGCCCAATTCGCGCTCAGCGCCTTCGCGGAAAAATTCACCGAGGCCTATCAGGCCGGGCTGCGGCAAAAGATCGGCCTGTTCACGGTGCGCGACGGCGATGAGGCGCTGGTGCAGGACCTGCTCGACGCCATGGCCAAGAACCAGGCCGACTTTACCCTCACCTTCCGCCGCCTCGGCGATATCGCCGCCGATCCGGCCAATAGCGAGCCCGTCCGCGAGTTGTTCGTCGACCCCACCGCGTTCGATCCCTGGGCGGCGCGCTGGCGGCAGCGGATCGCGGAGGAGCCGCAATCGCCATCCGAACGGCAATCGGCGATGCGGAGCGTCAATCCGGCCTTCATTCCGCGCAATCACCGCGTCGAGGCCGTGATCCAGGCGGCGGTCAGCGACGATTTTGCGCCGTTCGAGGAGCTTTTGACGGTGCTGTCGAAGCCCTACGAAGACCAGCCGGCGTTTGCGGCCTATGCCGAGCCGCCGGAGCCGCATCAGCGCGTGCATCAAACGTTCTGCGGCACGTAGCTTTTTGTTTGAGCATGATCTCCGCGCAAACGCTTCGCGTTTGTCGCGAGGGAAAACCGGTGCCCACTTTGCGCTAACGCGGCCCTTCGGGTCCGGATCATGCTCTAGGCGTTAACCGCATCCGTTAAGCGCGCATGCACCATTGAATCGCGCGCTCCCCGCCCGATTTCCCAAATTAAGAATTCGATCAACGCGACCCCGACAAATCTAGCGATCTGGTTGGGGGAGAAGTTGTCATGGACGCGTTTGCGTTTGAATTCATCGGGCTCGCGATGATTGCTCTGTGCCTCGCCGTGCTCGCCGTTCCGTCGGGACGCCGGCCGTCAGGCGCGTGCGGCACCACTGAGCATCCACGGAGACAGCAGTTTCGGTCTCGCCTTCGGGCGGGCCGGGGTGCGCGGACCAGGCAGAAAGCCGGCCGCAGCACCGAAAATACAGGGCATAAATAAGCCGCAAGACCCTTGACAGATCAACGCTTTCGGCAGAACGCCTGTCGGAAGCGTCATGGACTGTTCATGGATCTGATCACTACCACTTCCGAGCTGGCGGCGGCCTGCGCCCGGCTCGCAAAACACCCCGTCATCACGGTCGATACCGAGTTCCTGCGGGAAACGACCTACTACCCCCTGCTCTGCGTCGTACAGATGGCGAGCCCGGAGGAAGCGGTCGTCATCGACACGCTGGCCGAGGGCATCGACCTCAAGCCGTTCTTCGACCTGATGGGCAACGAGGCGGTGCTGAAGGTGTTTCACGCCGCCCGCCAGGACATCGAGATCGTCTGGCACCAGTCCGGCACCATCCCGCATCCGATCTTCGATACCCAGGTGGCGGCCATGGTGCTCGGCTATGGCGACAGCATCGCCTATGACCAGCTGGTCGAGCGCGTCACCGGCCACCGGCCCGGACAAGACCCACCGCTTCACCGACTGGTCGCGCCGGCCCCTGACCGCCGAGCAGATGCATTACGCGGTCTCCGACGTCACCCATTTGCGCGACGTTTTCGCAGCGCTCGATGCCGACTTGAAGAAGCGCGGACGCAACGACTGGGTCAGCGAGGAGATGGAAGTCCTGACCTCGCCCAAGACCTACGACTTCCATCCCGAGCGCGCCTGGGAGCGGCTGAAGACGCGCGTGCGCAAGCCGAAGGAACTCGCGGTGCTGATGGAGGTCGCGGCCTGGCGCGAGCAGGAAGCCCAGAGCCGCGACGTGCCGCGCTCGCGCGTGTTGAAGGATGACGCGGTCGGCGATATCGCCACCCACGCGCCGACCAGCCTGGAGCGGCTGGCCAATCTGCGCTCGCTGCCGAAGGGTTTTGACCGCTCGAAATGGGGCACCGATATCGTCGCGGCCGTGCAACGCGGGCTGGCGCGCGATCCGCATGAGCTGCCGAAGATCGAAAAGCCGCGCGGCAATTCCAATGGCGCGGCGATCGTCGAGCTTTTGAAGGTGCTGCTGCGGATGACGTCGGAACGTCACGCCGTCGCCAGCAAGGTGATCGCGACCGTCGACGACCTCGAACAGATCGCCGCCAACGACACCGCTGAAGTCGCCGCGCTTCACGGCTGGCGCCGCGAGCTGTTCGGCGAGGCCGCGCTGGCGCTCAAGCATGGCCGGCTGGCGCTCGCGATCGAAAAGGGCCGCGTGGTCAGGGTCGACCGGAGCGCAGCCCCGTCTACACCGTGATCGCGGTGGCCGCTTCGATCAGGCCGCCGCTTTCCACCACGCCGGCAAAATTGCCGGCGGCTCTCACCACCGACAGGCGGTAGGACGTGGCATCGACCATGCCGGCGCGGCCGCAGGCCACGGCATCCGCAACGACCTGATAGCGGTGGCCGCGGTGGAATCCTTCGACCGCGGTCGACAGGATGGTTTCGTCGAGCGAAAATCCCATCATTGCGCAGCGGATATTCTTCATGCTCGACATGTATTCGGCGAACCGCGTCGAGCTGTAGGCCGAGGGCAGCGGATGCTCGAACACCATCTCGCCCGGCCGCGGCCGGAACTCTTCGATCCAGTCGGCCAGATTCGACGCCGGATTGAACCACGCGGCGCGCGCGATCCGCTTCAGGTGCAGCACCGGCCAAAGGTTCTCGCGCCACAGCGACAGCAACGCGCCGCATCGTGACACGATTGCCTCTGTGTCCGCGCCTTCGGCGAGATACTCGATCTGCAGATCGGCGCAGACGAGGATCGGCGGATCCTCGTGCAGCGGTGGCGTAACATCTCCACCTGCGATCATGTCTCGGCAATCTCCATATTGCGCAAGGGCGAGGTCACCTCGCGCTGCGCCGAAAAGTCCAGCACGCCAGGCCGGTCCCAGTCGCCCTCCGGGCGGATGATCACATAAGGATCGCTCTGGAGTGTAATGGCGTCCGGCGACGGTTCGATGTCGAACACCATCTCGGTGTAGGAGAAATCGGAGAACGTGACCTTGCGGCCGCCTTCCAGCGGCCGGCCGCCGAAATGCGCCCAGAAGTTCACCAGCCGATCCTGCGCCAGGCCGTAGATCTTCCGAAAACCCTTGCGCTTGATGTAGTCGACGGCGGCCTGCACCAGCTTGAACGAAACCCGCGTGCGGCGGTATTGGTGGCGAACCGCAAGGCGTTCGATCTTGGCGAACTCGCCGAAGAAGCGCACGCGAAGACAGCCCGCCGGCTCGTTGCCGATGTAACCGAGGAAGTGCGCCGCGCAGAGATCGTTGCCGTCGAACTCTTCCTCGATCGGGCAATCCTGTTCGGCGAGATAGACCGCGGCGCGGATCGCGGTGATCAGCATGAGATCGTTGGCGTCGCGCGCGAGGCGGATCGAGACCGAGCGTGCCGGCGGCTTCGGGGGTCTAGTACCGTGCATCTTCAAAACTCCTCGCTGAGGAACTTGATGAGGGCATAGTGCTTCTGCAGGCGCTTCCACGGTCGCTGGTAGCACCAAAGATCGGGCTGTAAACTCGGGATTTGAATAAAACCCGTTGCAATCATGAGATCGCGGCCTGCCGACCGTTGAAGGCTGAGCGAAACAATCAGCGTTCACATAGCGCGGCTTGCGCAGATGAGCGGCGGCCTTGCCGAGGCCGGCGATGCCGCGGCCGGTCGCTCCTATCGCCCAGATGTAGCTGGCCGACACCGCTTCATCGCAGCGGGCAAAGAACCCGAAGTCGGGGCGCGAGGGTTGAAACTCGCCGGAAATGAGCGCGTCGTGGCCGCGGCCGTTGAGAAAGAGAAAGGCCATGCCGCCGAGCAATTTTCCGCGCTGGGCGAAGACCAGGATGCACTCCGGATCGAAGTCGAAATGCCTGCGCAGCGCCTGTTCCCCGATCTGAACCCCGGGAACCATCTGCGTCGCCATGTCGGCAATTACCGGCTATTTCCGAGCTCTGCGCCGGGCGCACATCGATTGCAGTGTCGGTCGATAGGGAATCGAAATCGTGCCGCTTATTGGCCAAACTGACCCTTTCCATCCCCGGATTGCGCATCTATCGTTGCTTGGCCCGTGCCAAGTACCTTAGCGGGCGGGGATTTGGGGTATGCAGCAACTATTGCACCGGGGTGCTGCGGTCACGCAGCACCAGACTGACGACCTCCCTGGATGCATCCTGGGACGAGCTGAGATCGTTCCTCGCCTGCGCACGGCACAAAAGTTTCCGCCACGCCGCCGACCTGCTCGGCGTCACCAGCACCACCCTGATGCGGCGGATCGACCGCCTCGAGGAGACGGATCGGCTGCAAGCTGTTCCTGCGCGATCAGAGCGGACTCACGATCAGCGAGGAAGGTCTCGCGATGATCGCTGATGTGATCGAGATGGAACGTCATGCCTTCAACATCTTCCGCCGCGCATCGCAGTCGTCGAACAGCGCGTCTGGAACGGTGCGCGTCGCGGTCACCGAAGGCCCCGGCAATTTCTGGATCCTGCCGCGGCTGATCGACTTCCAGAAAACCTACCGCAAGATCACGGTCGATCTGCGCTGCGCGATGGCGCAGGCCGACGTGGCGCGGCTGGAAACGGATATCGCGATCCAGCTCGAACCGCCGACCAATCCCGATCTCATCGTAGCCAAGCTCGGCCGGATGCACATATACCCCTTCGTGTCGGAGGGTTATCAAAAGCTCTACGGCATTCCGACAACTCTCGCCGATCTCAAGAACCACCGCATCGTCAAGCAGAGTGCGCCGCAGGTAGACGACACCGCCTATGCGCGCATTCTCGGGCTGACCTCACTGGAAGGCGTGGTCGGCATCAAGACCAATTCCTCGATCGGCGTGCTGTATGCGGTGGAGCGCGCCGCCGGCGTCGGCTTCCTGCCGTCGGCCGTGATCGCGATGGGCGTGCCGCTGGTCGCTGTCGATATGGGCGTCAGCCATCACGCCGATCTCTGGCTGACCTATCACAAGGAGTTTCGCAACTCCGACCGGCACAAGATCGTCATCGACTGGCTGAAGAAGATTTTCGATCCAAAGATCTATCCCTGCTTCAGGGACGAGTTCATCCACCCGAACGATCTGATTCCGCTGATGGCCGGACCGCGGCAGAGTTTCGGGCTGGGCGGCTACGCCGCGACGGGGCCGGCTTAGGCCGGACCCGAAACTACCACTTCACCTCGAGGCCGACCGTCCCCTGGTGCGACTGGTAGTGCGCGCGGAACTTTCCGTCATAATGGGCGTAGAGGCGGAAATTGTTGGACAGGCTCAGCGAAGCCGCCGCGCCCGCATCGGCGCCATACTGGCTCTCGCCGATGCCTTGCACGCTGACGCTCTGGAAGCCGGGGATGCTGACCGTCACCGGGCCAAAGGCCTGCATGCACGTTGTCGATGAACTTTCCATAGACCGACAGATCGAGGATCTTGCGGTCGATGATCCAGTAATGCCCGACCTCGGCGCCCGCCAGGATCCGTGCGCGTTCCGCTGAAGCGCCGCTCGCGGTCACCAGGAAGAACGCGGCGCCGATTTCGCTGAACGGGTCCGTCGACGAGCGCACATATTCGAAGGCGACTTTCGGAACGATGCGGCTCTGGTTCTGCGTCCAGTAATAATTGAGTTCGATCAGGCCGCCGTCGAGCACGGCGTTGTAGTTGGCGGCCGCAAAGCCCACGCCGGTGTCGCGCGACGAACTGATCTGTCCAAAGCCGTGAACGAAGGCGCCGGCAAGCGTCCACGGCCCCTTGTCGATCGAGAAGTTGGCGCCGAGCTGGGTGAGATTGAGCGTGGCCGTCTGGAACGCCAGCGGGATGTCGATCCTGCTGCGGCTCTGGTCGACGGAAAGGCCGACGCTGACGCCGGGCGCGAAGGTTGCACCAACGCCGACCACCCCGCCCCTGGTGGTGCGCTGGTCGCCGGCGAAATCGCCCTGCAGGTCGGTCCTCGCCGAAATGCCGTAGGCTTCGCCCCAGATGCGTAGTTTCGGAGCCTCCGCCGCTTCCGACGCGCCGCCGCCGCCCGGATTGGTTCGGCCCATCCGGTTGACGCTGTTGGTCGCCTGATTGCCGAGCCGCTCCAGAAAACTGCTGCCGAGATTGCTTGCGGCGTTGTTGGCTGAAATTTCAGAGCTGATGATCGTGAGGCCGGGCGTAGGTGTCGGCTGCGGTGAAGGAAACAGCTGAGCATGCGCGGGAGACAATGCCGCAACGGCAAGCGCAAAGCCCATCGCAATGGCGAGCGCCAGCCTGCGACAGCCCCGGTCTTACGTGCTCGCGAAGGCCGCGGTGGGCAGCGCATGTGTCTCATTCCCAGGGGGCGCCGGCCCGAAGCATGCCGGATCCAATCAACACGCGATTTGCCCTCAGTTCGCAGGAAGCGTCAATCGCCCGAGGCCGTCGAATGCGCGCGAATAGCGGCCATTGTTGTGCGACGGCCACAGGTCGTGGCTGGACCTCGACTGTCGGTCGAGGGGGCCTTTTTAGCCAGACGCGGGCGAGATCAGCGTCTCGCCGCGGCCGCTGTCGCCGGCGGTCTTGCAGAGCTCACCCTCCAGCCTCAGCCGCCCACCGGCGAGGAGCCGCAGCGCCTCGGGATAGATGCGATGCTCGACCTCAAGGATGCGCGCCGACAACGTCTCGGCTGTATCGTCATCGCGCACCACGACCGCGCCCTGCATCACGATCGGCCCCGCGTCGGTCTCCGGAATCACGAAATGCACGGTCGCACCGGAAATCTTCACGCCGGCGTTGATCGCCTGGCCGTGTGGATCGAGGCCTGGAAATGACGGCAGCAGCGAGGGATGGATGTTGAGCATCTTGCCGTACCAGCGCTGCACGAATTCCGCCGTAAACAACCGCATGAAGCCGGCGAGGCAGATCAGTTCGACCTTGTAATCGCCAAGCACCGCTTCCAGTGGCTGTTCGAAGGCAGCGCGATCCTTGCCGAACGGCTTGCTTTCGATCACCGCCGTCGGGATGCCGGCCGCTTTGGCCTTGTCCAGCCCGCCGGCATCGGCACGGTTGGAGATGACAACGGCGATCTCGGCCGGAAAATCCTTCGCCCGCGCCGCCTCGATCAGCGCGGCCATGTTCGATCCACGTCCGGAGATCAGGATGGCGACGCGGCGTTTCATCGTCTCACCGCGCCAGATCGAGGTGACCGTTATAGACCACGCGATGCTCGCCCGCGGCCGCGATCACTTCGCCGAGCAGCGCGACGCTCTCGCCGCTTTCCGTGAGAACCTCGGTGACTTTTTCGACCGCATCGGCCTTCACGATCGCGATCATGCCGATGCCGCAATTGAAGGTGCGCAGCAATTCGAGCTCGGCGATGCCGCCCTGCTCCGCCAGCCATTTGAACACCGGCAACACCGGCAACCGCGCCAGGTCGATACCGACGCCAAGATGCTTTGGCAGCACGCGCGGAATGTTGTCGGTAAAGCCGCCGCCGGTGATATGGGCAAGCCCCTTGACCGCGCCGGTCTCGCGGATCGCGCGCAGGCACGATTTCACGTAGAGTCTGGTCGGCGTCAGCAGCGCGCCGCCGAGCGTCATGACGGGCGAGAACGGCGCCGGCGCGTCGAAGGCCATGCCGGAATTTTCGACGATCTTGCGCACCAGCGAAAATCCGTTGGAGTGCACGCCCGAAGATGCGAGCCCGATCACAGCATCGCCCACAGCGATGTCGCCCCGCGGTAGCAGCGTGCCGCGCTCGGCAGCGCCCACCGCAAAGCCCGCCAGATCGTAATCGCCGTCCTTGTAGAGCCCGGGCATTTCCGCGGTCTCGCCGCCGATCAGGGCGCAGCCGGATTCCCGGCAACCCTCGGCGACGCCGGCAACGATTGCGGCGGTGGCCTCGGGGTCGAGCCGGCCGCAAGCGAAATAATCGAGGAAGAACAGCGGTTCGGCGCCCTGCACCACGAGGTCGTTGACCGACATCGCCACCAGATCGATGCCGATGCCGCCGTGCAGGCCGGTGTCGATCGCGATCTTCACCTTGGTGCCGACGCCGTCGGTGGCGGCGACCAGAACGGGATCCTTGAAGCCGGCCGCCTTGAGATCGAACAGGCCGCCAAAGCCGCCGATTTCGGCGTCCGCGCCGGCCCGGGCGGTGGCGCGGACCATCGGCTTGATGAGATCGACCAGACGATTGCCGGCATCGATGTCGACGCCCGAATCCGCGTAAGTGAGCCCGTTTTTGCGGTCCGCCATGCCTATTTCCGTGTGATGGCGGCTGGTTACGTCGAATTCCGCCGCCGTGCAATGGCTCGCAAGGCGCGGCCCGCTATACTATGTAGATAACAGCCGGATCGGCCCGCAACGGGCCGAAACCAGCCGGTAGCCGGGAAGCGCCGCGTTGAGTATTCCGAACATCATCACCCTTGGCCGCATCATGCTGGTGCCGGTCATCGTCTGGGCCATTGCCTCGAGCCAGATGAAAATCGCGTTCGCGATCTTCGTCGTCGCAGGCGTCAGCGACGCCGTGGACGGTTTCCTCGCCAAGCGCTTCAACATGGCGAGCGAACTCGGCGCCCTGCTCGACCCGCTGGCCGACAAGGCGTTGCTGGTTTCGGTTTATGTCGCGCTCGGAATCTGGGGCACGGACTACGTGCCGCGCTGGATCGTGATCCTCGTGGTGTCGCGCGACATCATGATCGTTTCGGCCGTCATCGTGTCGTGGCTGTTCGACAAGCCGATCCCTATGAAGCCCTTGATGGTGTCGAAGCTCAACACGGTGGCGCAGGTGGCGTTTGCCGCGCTGGTGCTGGCTTCCCTCGGATTCGAATTCCCGCCAAGACCCTACGACCTGATCCTGATGGGCTTTGTCACGGTCTTTACTTTGGTTTCCGTCTCGCTCTATCTCGTGGAGTGGGTGCGGCACATGAGCACGATCGAAGCGCGCTGAAACCGCACAACTGAAGAGTTCCCCGTGGCAGGCAGCGTTCAACCCCGTCAGTTGGCCTTCGCGTTGCCGCACGCGGAAAGCCTGACGCGCGACAATTTTCTCGAAGGCCCCGCCAATGAAGCCGGCCTCGCGCTGATCGAGAGCTGGCCCGACTGGCCCAACCGCGCCATGCTGCTGGCCGGCGAAGAAGGCTCCGGCAAAAGCCACCTTGCCGCGATATGGGCCGAACGATCCGGCGCACGCTCGACCATGGCGCATACCCTGACGCCGGCAACCGTCCCGGCCGCGCTGGCAACCGGCGCGCTCGTGGTCGAGGATCTGAAGCCTTCCGACTTCGACGAGCGCGCGCTGTTCCATCTGATGAACCTGGCGCGGGAAGACGGCGCTTTCGTTCTCTTCACATCGCGCACCGCACCTTCAGCGTTCGATATCGAACTGCGCGACCTGCGTTCGCGGCTGCGCGCGGTGCCGGTGGTGTCGCTGTCGCCGCCTGACGATCACTTGTTCCGCGCGCTGATCGTCAAATTCTGCGCCGACCGGCAGCTCTCCGTCGATGAGGCCGTGGTGAGCTATCTCGCCAATCGGATCGAGCGTTCCTACGCGGCGGCGCGGCAAGCGGTCGAACTGCTCGATACCGAGGCCCTGCGGCTGGGCCGGCCGGTGACTCGGGCCCTGGCCGCAGAATTGCTGCGCAACGCCTGAATTTGCCGCAGGGCCGGCGCTTGACGGCGGCGCGGGCCGGAACATCAATGTCATCGAAACGTCATCGCAATATCACATGGTTCGCGGTGCATTTGCCCGACAATGAGCGGCCCGCCACATCTCGATGGACCAAATCCTTATGGAATCCGCAGAAGCCATTGTAATTAAAGAGAAAGAACCGGAAAGCGAAGGCGCGCCAA
This sequence comes from uncultured Alphaproteobacteria bacterium, assembly GCA_963731915.1. Taxonomy (GTDB): domain Bacteria; phylum Pseudomonadota; class Alphaproteobacteria; order Rhizobiales; family Xanthobacteraceae; genus Bradyrhizobium. Next base: position 53,988 of record CAVSXQ010000039.1, on the reverse strand, counting down.
CGATCGCCGGCAGCCCCGAACGGTTCATCAATCGGGAACTGTCCTGGCTGCATTTCAACCGCCGGGTGCTGGAGGAAGCCGTCAATCCCGGCCATCCCGCGCTGGAGCGGGTGCAATTCCTGTCGATTTCCGCCAATAACCTTGATGAATTCTTCATGGTCCGCGTCGCCGGCATCAAGGCGCAGGTCCGTGAAGGCATCACCGAACGCAGTCCCGACGGCCGCACGCCGCTGGAGCAGTTGCACGTCATCAACGAAACGGTGTCGCGGCTCGCCAAGGACCAGCAAGCGATCTGGGCCGATCTGCATCACATCCTGGCCGATGTCGGCATTGTGCTGGTTGGCGGCGGCGACGTCACCAAGGCGGAGCGGACCTGGGTCGAGGATTACTTCCTCCACAACATCTTTCCGCTGCTCACACCGCTGGCGATCGACCCGGCGCATCCCTTCCCGTTCATCCCGAGCCTCGGATTCACCATCGCTTTGCAGTTGATGCGCACCGCCGACGGCAAGCCGATGAACGCGCTGATCCGCATGCCCGGCAAGATCGATCGCTTCATCCGCATGCCCGCAACCAAGGACGGCGCGGTACGCCTGATCACGCTGGAGCAGGCTACCTCCCTGTTCATCGGCCGGCTGTTCCCGGGCTACACCGTCAAGGGCCAGGGCGCCTTCCGCATTATCCGCAACTCCGAAATCGAAATCGAGGAAGAGGCGGAAGATCTGGTCCGCACGTTCGAGACCGCGCTGAAACGGCGCCGCCGCGGATCGGTGATCCGGCTGGAGATCGACGGCAAGATGCCGGCAGAGCTGTGCGGCTTCGTGCAGCAGGCGCTGTCGACCACCGACGACGAGGTTTTCCTGGTCGATGGCGTGCTCGCCATGAACGAGCTGTCACAACTGACCCGGCTCGACCGGCCGGATCTCGAATTCACGCCCTACGTCCCGCGTCATCCGGAGCGGGTGCGCGACCATGGCGGCGATATCTTTGCAGCGATCCGGCAGAAGGACCTGATCGTCCATCACCCCTACGAATCCTTCGACGTCGTCGTGCAATTCCTGCAGCAGGCCACCCGCGACCCCGACGTGGTCGCGATCAAGCAGACGCTCTATCGCACCTCGAACAATTCGCCGATCGTGCGCGCGCTGGCGGAGGCCGCCGAAGCCGGCAAATCCGTCACCGCGCTGATCGAACTGAAAGCCCGCTTCGACGAAGAGGCCAATATCCGCTGGGCGCGCGACCTCGAACGTGCCGGCGTCCAGGTGGTCTACGGGTTCATCGAACTGAAGACCCACGCCAAACTGTCGATGGTGGTGCGCCGCGAGGGCGGCAACCTCACCACCTACGTGCACACCGGCACCGGCAACTACCACCCCGTCACGGCGCGCATCTATACCGACCTGTCCTACTTCACCTCGGAGCCTGCGATCGGGCGCGATGCCGCGCGGGTGTTCAACTACATCACCGGCTATGCCGAACCGAGCGAAATCGAGAAGATGGCGGTGTCGCCGCTGACCTTGCGCAAGCGCATCCTCGAACACATCCGCGGCGAGACCAGCCATGCCCGCCACGGCAAGCCGGCGGCGATCTGGATGAAGATGAATTCGCTGGTCGACCCCGACATCATCGACGCGCTGTATGAGGCCTCGCAAGCCGGTGTCTCGATCGAGCTCGTGGTGCGCGGCATTTGCTGCCTGCGGCCCGGCATCGCCGGGCTCTCGGAGAACATCCGGGTCAAATCCATCATCGGCCGCTTCCTGGAGCACGGCCGAATCTACTGCTTTGGTATGGGTCAGGGCCTGCCGAGCGCAAAGGCGGCTGTGTATATCTCGTCCGCCGACATGATGCCCCGCAACCTCGACCGGCGTGTCGAGGTGCTCTGTCCGCTGCAAAATCCCACGGTGCATCAGCAGGTTCTCGAACAGATCATGGTCGCGAACCTGAAGGATACCGAGCAGAGCTGGCAGTTGTTGCCGGATGGTTCGTCAACGCGTATGAAGGCCGCGAAAGGCGAAGAGCCCTTCAATCTGCATAACTATTTCATGACGAATCCGAGTCTGTCAGGCCGTGGAAAGTCGCTCAAGGAATCTTCGCCGCGCCGCCTCACGCGCCGCAACGAGCGCCAGCAGCCATCATAGGGAGTTTTGGCGGTGAAGCGACCGCGCAAGCGCCCCTCCAGCGTCGCGGTCATCGACATCGGTTCGAACTCGGTTCGTCTCGTCGTCTATGAATCGATGTCGCGCAGCCTTGTCTCGATCTTCAACGAGAAGGCGCTGTGCGGTCTTGGCCGCGAGGTCCAGAGCACCGGCCTGCTCGCCCCCGATGCCGTTGCCAAAGCGCTGACCTCGCTGCGCCGCTTTCGCGCGCTGATCCGGATTCAGAAGGTCGGCCGCGTCTATGCGATCGCCACCGCCGCCTGCCGCGACGCCACCAACGGCGCCGACTTCATCGCCAGGGCCGAACGCATCTGCGGCGTCCGCATCGAAATCCTCTCCGGTCCGCGTGAGGCGAAATTGTCGGCGCTCGGCGTGGTGTCGGGCATCCATGATCCCGACGGAATCGTCGGCGACCTCGGCGGCGGCTCGCTCGAACTGATCGATGTCCGGAAAAGCCGGGTGCACAGCGGCGTGACGCTGCCGCTCGGCAGCCTCGCCTTGCAGGATTCGTCGCACAAATCGCTGAAGCGCGCCGAGCGCATCGTCAAGGGCGAGATTTCCGGCGTTGCGCAACTCAGGGCCGGCCGCGGCCGCACGTTCTATGCGGTCGGCGGCACTTGGCGCGCGCTGGCACGCATCCACATCATCCAGAGCGGCTATCCGCTCAAGGTGATGCACGGCTATTCCATCCCGGCAGCGGACGCGCTCGACTTCGTTCAGCGGCTGCGGCGGCTGGCTGCCGCCAACATGCTGGCCGACATCGAAGCCGTATCCGACGCGCGGCGGCCGCTCCTCACCTACGCAGCCCTGGTGCTTGAATATGTCATCCGCGTCGCCCGGCCGAAGACCATCGTGTTCTCGACGTTCGGCGTGCGCGAGGGCCTGCTCTACGAAATGCTGCCGCAAACCGAACGCGCCAGGGACGGATTGATCTGCGCTGCGCAAACCCTGAACGGCCTGCTGTCGCGATCCGCGCGCCACGCCGAGGAATTGATCGCCTGGACCGACCGGCTGGCCCGCGTGGTAAAACTCCGCGAAACCCCTGAAGACCGCCGTCTGCGTCACGCCGCCTGCCTGCTGTCGGATATCGGATGGCGCGTGCATCCCGACCATCGCGGCGAGGAGACGCTGAGCCTGATCACCAACGGTAATTTCGGCTCGGTCGACCATCGGGGCCGCGCCTTCGTTGCCCTCTCGGTGTACTACCGCTACGCCGGCCTGAGCGAGGAAAACGAGCCGCCTCCCTCGACGCGCGACCTGATCCCGCCGGCGATGGACGAGCGCGCACGCATGCTGGGGGCCGCGTTCCGCGTGGCGCATCTGGTTTCGGCCGCGCGGCCCGGCGTGCTGCCGGCGACGCATTTCCGCAGCCAGGGCCGCAAGCTGATGCTGGTGTTCGAACATCAGATGGTCGATCTGGTTGCCGACCGCGTCGGCAGCCGTTTCAAGCAACTGGCGCGGCTGCTCGGCCGCTCCGGATCGATCGTCAGGCGCTGATGTGAAGCTGTTTCACGCGCCCCGGATCGCGTGAAACCTACGCCGCGTCGTCGGATGCATGGCCTTTCGCAGCTTGCGCGTGCGCCAGATGTATCCCCAGACCAACACGACGACGATGCCCAGGATCCCGAGCACGATCTCGCCGCCATGGCCGCCATTGGCAAACATCGGCGACTTGCCGATGGTGCCGAGCATGGCGTCGAGCTGGACGCCGACCGGGCCGTTGAAGAACGCGTGCAGCTTCGGCTCAACGACGGGATCGGTCGCCATCACCTCGCCGGCGATCCAGCCCAGCAAGCCCGCACCGGCCCATACCAGGGCGGGAAGACGCGTCAGCAGCGCCATGATGAGTGCCGCACCGGCTACGATCAGGGGAACACTGATGGCAAGCCCGATCACCAGCAGGGGAACGCTGCCACCGGCGGCCGCGGCCACCGCGATCACGTTGTCGAGGCTCATGACGATATCGGCGATCGCCACGATCTGCACGGCCGCCCACAGATGAGAAGCGGATTCCACGCCCCCCTCCTCCTCATGTTCCGGAACCAGCAACTTGGCCGCGATAAACAGCAACGCCAGGCCGCCGACCAGCTTGAGATACGGCAATCCCATCAGCGTCACGACGATGAGGGTGAAGATGATGCGCAGCAGGACGGCGACGCCGGCGCCGAGGATCATGCCCCAGAAGCGCTGGCGCGGCGGCAGCCCGCGGCACGCCATCGCGATGACGAGCGCATTGTCGCCCGACAGCAGGATGTTGATCCACATGATCTTGCCGAGCGCGACCCAAAAGGCCGGCTGCTGCATCTCGGCTTGAAACTGCGTGAAGAAATTCGAGATCGTCGCCGGGCTAAAAATTTGCAGTAGCCAATCCACTGTCTGTCCCCTCCGTCCCGTAGTCTTTCCGTGCGGCTAATGGCTGCCGCTTGCGTATTCGATCAGCCGACGATCTCGTTGCCCGAGAAGAACTGGGCAATTTCGATCGCAGCGGTTTCAGGAGCGTCCGAACCGTGCACCGAATTTTCGCCGATCGATTTTGCATGCACCTTGCGGATGGTGCCGTCGGCTGCCTTGGAAGGATCGGTCGCGCCCATGACGTCGCGGTATTTCAGCACGGCACCCTCGCCCTCCAGCACCTGAACGACGACAGGCCCGGAGGTCATGAATTCCACGAGTTCGCCGAAGAACGGCCGCGCCTTGTGCACGGCATAGAAGGTTTCGGCCTGTTCGCGGCTCATGCGGATGCGCCTCTGTGCGACGATCCGCAGGCCTGCCTTTTCGATCAGCGCATTGACCGCGCCGGTCAGATTGCGCGCGGTCGCGTCCGGCTTGATGATCGAGAAAGTGCGTTCAGTCGCCATGATTTGTCCTTGGTATACAACAGAGTTGCGGGGCTTATATCGGCGCCTCCCGCCCGGGGCAAGCGACCCGGTGACGCGGCCAATGACGGTATCTGGATTCCGAATTACAGCAATTTCACCCTGATGAACCGTCTCTGACACGCCCGTCCCGGCTTCATTCAGCTTGGTATCCGTAGTCTCCAGGCGCGATTTACCGATGGCGCCTGATGGCGCCGAAACCTGAGGAGACCACCATGTTTCGCAAACTCTCGCTTGTTGCCATCGCTGCGGCTTCGCTGGGTGCGGCCGCATTGGCTCCGACTTCCGCTTCCGCCTGGGGCGGCGGGTATCATGGCTGGCATGGTCACCATGGCTGGGGCGGCCCGCGCGTCGTGATCGGTGGCCCGGCCTACGCTTATGGCGGCGGTGGCTGCTACGTTCGGCGGCTGGTTCCGACCCCGTGGGGCCCGCGCTGGCGCCTGGTCAACCGCTGCTATTGATCTGAACCTGTGGTCAGGAAGCCCCGGCGCGCTCGTGCCGGGGCCTTTTCCTTAGGCAGATGGAACTCTGCCGCACGCGCATACAGGGATTGCGTGCCAAGGTCACACTACATTCTGGGCGCGCGAAACCAATTCCATCCCTGCGACTTGGTCCTGCATCGATATGGATCACGCGACGCGGAACTGGCCATGAACAGCCGAATTGACAGCAGCTACGAGCTCATCGACCACAAGACGTGTCGGTCGATTTGCGACGCTGTCGGCGAACGGCTGCAGCAGGATCTGCGCCCGATCAAATCCGATTTGCCGGCGCATCTGGCGGATCTGATGGACGAGTTGCGCCGGCGCGAGCACATTGCGATCTCGCATTAAACAGCCGCTGCGACGCGACTGATGTCGGCGGCCAGCTCGTCGACGCGTTGCGGCTGCGCATCCCACGCGAACATGAAGCGGGCGCCGCCGCCAATGAAGGTATAGAACTGCCAGCCCCGATCGCGCAGCGCCGCGAGCTGCGCCTCCGGCATCCGGACGAAAACCGCATTGGCCTCGACCGGAAACATCACATCCAGGCCGGGCAATCCGCCGATCTGTTTCGCCAGACGCTGTGCGCAGTCATTGCCTTTCTCGGCATTGCGCAGCCACGCCCCGCTTTCGAGCATGCCGACCCAGGGCGCCGACAGAAAACGCATCTTCGAAGCCAGCTGCCCCGCCTGCTTGCAGCGGTAGTCGAAATCTTCCGCCAGTCTGGCGTCGAAGAACAGGATGGCTTCACCCACCGCCATGCCGTTCTTGGTTCCGCCGAAGCAGAGCACGTCGACCCCGGCACGCCATGTCATGTCGGCCGGGCTGCATCCGAGGCTGGCGCAGGCATTGGCAAAACGCGCGCCGTCCATGTGCAGGCTGAGGCCAAGCTCCCGGCAACACGCCGAAATCGCCCGTAATTCAGCGAGGCTGTAGACCTGCCCGGTCTCGGTCGGCTGCGTGACCGTCACCACCCGCGGCTTGGGAAAATGGATGTCGCTGCGGTTGGTCGCAATCGCGCGGATGGCATCGGGCGTCAGCTTGCCGCCGGCACAAGGCGCCACCAGCAATTTCGATCCATTGGAGAAGAACTCCGGCGCGCCGCATTCGTCGGTCTCGACATGCGCGGTGTCCGAGCAGATGACGCTGTGATAGGACTGGCAAAGTGACGCCAGCGCGAGCGAGTTTGCCGCGGTCCCGTTAAAGGCGAAGAAAACCTCGCAACCGGTCTGAAACAATGTGCGGAATGCGTCGGCCGCTTTCGCCGTCCACGCATCTTCACCGTAAGCCGGCGCATGCCCGAGATTGGCCGCGGACATCGCCGCCCAGGCCTCGGGGCAAATTCCGGAATAATTGTCGCTCGCGAATTGCTGGGGATCGCTCTGGGGATTGCTCATCTTGCGGCACCGCCTCTGGTTCATCAGGTCTTCGCCATCGAGGGCAAAACTGACGCAAAGGCGCGGCGCTATCCCGTTTGTTGCCGGATCGGCCGCATCTCCCCCTGAGGGGATTACCACCTTGCCCGGGAGCAGGTTGGCGTTGAGCGTCAGCCCAACTCTTGATGACGCCATCGCCATAGATGGAAAAACCAACTCTGGCAAGGCGATGCGTCACTTCATTGAATAAACAGGTTGCCTTTGCCGGCGGCTCCGGTGACAACGCCGCATGCTTTCAATCACCGACATCTCGGTCCGGATCGCCGGACGGCTTCTGATCGATCAAAGTTCCGTGCAGATCGTGCCCGGCGCGCGCGTCGGCTTTGTCGGCCGCAACGGGGTCGGCAAATCGACGCTGTTTCACGCGATCCGCGGTGACCTGCCGACCGAGAGCGGCAGCATCGCGATCCCGCCGCGATGGCGCATCGGCTCACTCGCGCAGGAAGCCCCGGACGGACCGGAAAGCCTGATCAACGTCGTGCTCAAGGCCGATCTCGAGCGCGACGCGTTGCTGCGCGAGGCCGACATTGCGCATGACCCGCACCGGATCGCGGAAATCCAGACCCGGCTGGTCGATATCGAGGCGCATTCGGCCCCTGCCCGGGCGGCCGCGATCCTCTCCGGCCTCGGATTTTCCACCGCCGATCAGGCGCGGCCGTGCTCGGAATTTTCCGGCGGCTGGCGGATGCGTGTGGCGCTCGCAGCGACGCTGTTTGCCGCCCCCGATCTCCTGCTGCTGGACGAGCCGACCAACTATCTCGACCTCGAGGGCACGCTGTGGCTGGAGGACCATCTTGCGAATTACCCGCGCACGGTAATCGTCATCAGCCATGACCGCGATCTGCTTGATACGTCGGTCGACCAGATCCTGCATCTCGATCGCGGCAAGCTCACCCTCTACAAGGGCACCTATTCCTCGTTCGAGGAACAGCGCGCCACCAGGGAAATGCTCGACGCCAAACATGCCAAGCGGCAGGCCGACGAGCGCAAGCGGCTGCAGGCCTTTGTCGATCGCTTCAAGGCCAAGGCCTCGAAGGCGCGCCAGGCCCAGTCACGCGTGAAGATGCTGGAACGGATGAAACCGGTCACCGCGCTGGTGACGCAGGACGTGCGCGAGATCACGTTTCCAACGCCGGAAAGAATGCTGTCACCGCCGATCATCGCGGTCGATAACGTCTCGGTCGGCTATGATGCGAAAAATCCGGTACTCAACCGTGTGACGCTGCGCATCGATACCGACGATCGCATCGCGCTGCTCGGCGCCAACGGCAACGGCAAATCGACGCTGGTCAAGCTGTTCGCCGGCAAGCTGCCGCCGTTCTCCGGTCATGTCACGCGCGCGGAAAAGCTTTCGGTCGGCTATTTCGCCCAGCATCAGGTCGACGAACTCGATATCGAAGGCTCGCCCTACACGCACGTCCGCAAGCTGATGCCGGACGCCCCGGAAGCCAGGGTGCGCGGGCGTGTCGGCGCGATCGGTTTTTCCGGCAAGGCCGGCGACACCGTGGTCACGAGCCTGTCGGGCGGCGAAAAGGCACGGCTGCTGCTGGGGCTTGCGACCTTCTTCGGCCCCAACATGATCATTCTGGACGAGCCGACCAACCATCTCGACATCGACAGCCGCGCGGCCCTGGCGGAGGCGATCAATGAATTCCCCGGCGCCGTCATCATGGTCTCGCACGACCGCTATCTGATCGAGGCCTGCGCCGATCGCCTGTGGGTGGTCGCCGATCGAACGGTCACCGCCTATGACGGCGACCTCGAGGACTACCGGCGCATGGTGCTGTCGGCGAACGGCGTGCGAACCGGGTCGCGCGAACGTGACGGCGGCGAGCGCGAAAAGCCTGCGCGCAACCGAAGCGAAAAGCGGACGCCGCTGAAACAGCAGATATCGAATGCGGAAGCGGAAATCGCGCGCATCGGCGGCATCATCGAAAAGATCGACACCGCGCTGGCGCTGCCCGATATCTTCACGCGCGATCCGAAGCAGGCGGCGCAGCTTGCAAAAGCCCGCGCTGCGGCTGCGGCTGCTCTGCAGCGGGCCGAGGAAGAGTGGCTGGAAGCGAGTACGCAGTCCGATGAGACGGCGAGCTAGGCCGGCCAGCCACGCCCGCGGCAAAAACCGCTACGTGGCGGCCGGTTTCTTCTTCGCCTTGGGCTTTGCCGTCGTCGGCCCCGCCACCGGCTCGGGGCCGCGCTCGATCGAGCTCAGCCGGCCCCCGGTAAAGGTGTAGATGCCGGCACGCCCGCCGCGAGAAAACGTCACGACCGCGACGCGATCGCCGCGCGGATTGTTGGAAAGGCTGACATTGTCGGGAGCACCGATGCCGCGCACGACGTCGCATTCGGTGTGTCCGAGCGCGACCGTTCCGGACGTTGAAGGCGGCGCGCCGGCCGCCCCGTTGGCGAGCGCGTTGGCATCACCCGGCCCCGGCGCCATTCCCGGGCAGCCTCCGTCCGCACTGACGAGATCTCCGGCCGTTACCGGCTTGTCCGGGGTAAGCGGCGGCGTTTCAATCGAAACACTCCGGATGAACACACGGCCGGTGCGGGAAAACCACTGCGCATCTCTCGACAACAGATCGGACTGCAACATCTCGGTGGTGCCCGAGCAGCCCGCCATGAGCGGCGCAAGCGCACACAACGCCAACAGTCGTTTTCGATCAAAAATTCCGTCTGGCACGATGAACTCAGTTCCCACCCGGAAGGCCCATTTGGACCCTAAGCAATTGTCCGACCATCACTTTGCGGCACGACCGTGGCCGGACGCAAGTATGGCTGCGGAAACCGCAGATTATCATTAATTGCAAACTATCGCTAATCCCGCCGTTGCCAGCGGCCGCGCTCGTCGGTCTGCCAATAGGTGACCTCAAACCCCCGCGACTTGCAATCCTTCCAGGCCTCCCGCGCCGCCGCAAGTGCGTCGCCATCATCGCCGTTGAAGACCAGCACCACCCGGTCGTAGGAATCTGCGTCCGGCGGCAGTGCCGCATTGTCGATCAGGAAGCGGACATTGGCGCGGTTCGGATTATCCTGCTCGACCGCAAGGATGATCGGCTGATCCGGCGCATCGCCGGCGCGCCAGGTCGCATGCGGCAGGAAGGAGTCGTCGCTATAGGTCCACAGATGCGCGTCGAGCGCGTCAGTGCGTTCCTGCGAGGTCGACTGCACCACCACCCGCCAGCCGCGCTCGAGCGATTTCTCAAGCAACGGCGGCAACACGCTCTCGAGCGACATGTTCTGCAGATGGTAGAACAGGACTTCCGTCATTATTTCCGCGTTTCGTAATATTCCGCGACCAGCCGCTCCAGCAGGCGGACGCCGTAGCCCGAACCCCAGCTGTGATTGATATCGGTCTTCGGCGCGCCCATCGCCGTGCCGGCGATGTCGAGATGCGCCCACGGCGTGTCGTCGACGAAGCGTTGCAGGAACTGCGCTGCCGTGATCGAGCCGCCATTGCGCGGGCCGGTGTTCTTCATGTCGGCAAATTGCGAGTCGATCTGCTTGTCGTATTCCGGACCGAGCGGCATACGCCAGACTTTTTCTCCCGTCTCCTGGCCGACCTTGGTGAGGCGCTCGGAGAGTTCGTCATTGTTGGAGAACATCCCGGCATATTCAGTGCCCAGCGCCACCATGATCGCGCCGGTCAGGGTGGCGAGATCGACCATGAATTTCGGCTTGAACTTCTTGGCCACGTACCAGAGCACATCGGCCAGCACGAGGCGGCCTTCGGCATCGGTGTTGATAATCTCGATGGTCTGGCCCGACATCGACGTGACGATGTCGCCCGGACGCTGCGCATTGCCGTCGGGCATGTTTTCGACGAGGCCGATGGCGCCGATGGCGTTGACCTTCGCCTTCCGCGCGGCGAGCGCATGCATAAGCCCGACCACGCAGGCCGCGCCCCCCATGTCGCCCTTCATGTCCTCCATGCTGGCAGCGCCCTTGATGGAGATGCCGCCGGTATCGAAGCAGACGCCCTTGCCGACGAAGGCCACCGGTTGATCGCCGCGCTTGGCGCCGTTCCAGCGCATGATCACGGTGCGGCTGGGACGCGCCGAACCCTGGCCGACGCCGAGCAGCGCGCCCATGCCGAGTTTGGTCATGGCCTTGACGTCGAGCACCTCGACGTCGACGCCGAGCTTTTTGAGCTGGCCCGCGCGGCGGGCGAATTCCTGGGGATAAAGCACGTTCGGCGGTTCGTTGACGAGTTCGCGCGCGATGATGACGCCGTCGACGATGTGGGCATCGGGGACGAACGCTTTTCGCGCCGCGTTGACGTCGTCGACCGCGAGCGAGACCTCGGCGCGCACGGCGGTTTCCTCGCCGTCTTTCTTCCTGGTCTTGTAGCGATCGAATTTATAGGCGCGCAGCCGCAAGCCCGTGGCAACCGCGGCCGCCTGCTTCGGCGTCATGGCGCCATCGGGCAGTTCGGCCAGCACCATCACCGCCGAGCTCGCGGCGTTCAGCTTGCCGGCGACGACGCCGCCGAATTTCAGGAAATCGCCCTCCTTTGGGCTGCCGGATTTGCCGGTACCGATCACAATCAAGCGCTGAATTTTGATTCCGTCAGGCGCCAGAATGTCCAGCGCCGACCCGCTCTTGCCCTTGAACTGGTTGGCGGCTGCCGCGCGCTTGACGGTCTCGGCAGTCGTGCCCAACGCCTTGCGGGTGGCCGTGCCGAACTTCAACGCATCGTCGCAAAACACCACCAGAATGCCTTTTGGCGCGGTGGAAAACGGGACGAAGCCGACCTTGACGGCGTCGGTCATAGGAAAATCCTCCAAGAATCAGGGCAAGCGGCGCGTGGCGAACCCGCCGGAAAGAGCATCGAATCCTGTGTTCGACGGCGGCGTCCGACCGTCAAGCGCATGGGTTGTCGCACACTATGGCCTGCCGGCCGCAACACTGCCAAGCGCTCCGTGGCCGTCATGCCACATCCCGTGAATAATTAACCATGTGGCAAGGGTGCCTTGGCTCAGCCATTTTGTTGACGGATCAAAGGGATGGTAGTGAGAGAGTAAGCCGACTGGACAGGGTGGCGCGACCAAAGGGGATCCCCTGACAGGGATGGTCGCCGAGCCGCCCGTTTGGTTGCGAGGTGGGGACCGTGCGGTAACGATGGGGTCGATCGACAAGTATATTTTCCGCACGACGCTCGCGTCGTTTGCGATGGTCCTGGTCAGCCTCACCGGCGTGATCTGGATTACGCAGGCGTTGCGCGGCATCGACCTCATGACGAGCCAGGGTCAGACCATCATGACCTTCCTCGGCATCACCAGCCTCGTGATTCCCGCGCTGGTGCTGATCATCTCGCCGATCGCACTGATGATCGCGATCTCCCACACGCTGAACAAGCTCGCCACCGATTCGGAAATCATCGTGATGAATGCGGCCGGCTTCTCGCCGTTCCGCCTGTTCCTGCCGTTCTTCTATGCCACCTGCGTCGTGGCGGCGATGGTCGCGTTCATTGCCGCCTATCTCGCCCCCGACGGCATGCGCCGGATCAAGCTCTGGGACGCCGAGATCACCGCCGACATCCTCACCAACATCCTGCAGCCCGGCCGTTTCGCCCAGCTCGACCGCGACCTCACCATCCGGATTCGCGACCGGCTGCCCGGCGGCGTGCTCGGCGGCATCTTCGTCGACGACCGCCGCGATCCCAAGGAACGCGTCACCATCATCGCCGACCATGGCACCATCCTGAAGAACGAGACCGGCTCCTACCTTGTGCTCGAGGATGGCAATCTTGAGCGCTTCGAGGCCGGAAAGCGCGACCCGGCGCTGGTGGCGTTCGGCCGCTACGCGTTCGACATGTCAAAGTTCTCCAATTCCGGCCGCGACGTTTCGCTCGGGATTCGCGAACGCTATCTCTGGGAATTGCTCAGGCCCTCGCCCGACGATCCGGTGTACCAGCAATTGTCGGGACAGTTCCGCGCCGAACTGCACGATCGATTCCTCTCGCCGCTCTATCCCTTCGCGTTCGCGGTACTGGCCTTCGCATTCCTCGGCACCCCGCGCACGACGCGCCAGAGCCGCGGTTTTGCCATCGGCTGCGCGGTGTTTGCGGTATTCGGGCTGCGCATCGCCGGATTTGCCTGTTCGGTCATGACCGTGAAAACGCCTGCAGCGGCTCTGGTGCAGTATCTGATGCTGATTCTGGCCACCGCCGGCGGCATGCTGATCATCCTCGGCGGCATCGTCGTCGAACCGCCGCCGGCACTGATGGAAGCCATCCACAAATTCAACATCCGCATGGTGCGGCTATTCGGACGGCCCGCCACAGCATGAACATCATGACCAACACGCTCGGGCGCTATTTCGCCGGCCGCTTCGTGGTCGCGGCGGTGGGCGTGTTCGCCAGCATTTTCCTGCTGCTCGTGCTGGTCGACTACATCGAGATGGTGCGCAAGACTTCCGGCCTCGTATCGGTATCGGCGATCAAGGTGGCGCAGACGTCGCTGTACCGCGTACCGCAATTGCTCGAAAAGATGATGCCGTTCTGCGTGCTGATTGGCGCGATGACCTGCTATCTCGCGCTGTCGCGGCGGCTGGAGCTGGTGGTGGCGCGCGCCGCCGGCGTCTCGGCGTGGCAGTTCATCGCCCCTGCCCTCGGCAGCGCCATCGCGCTCGGGGTGCTCGCGACCGTCGCCTACAATCCGATGTCGGCCACGCTTCGCGAACTGTCCAAGCGGATGGAGGCCGAGCTGTTCGGCAATGCGCCGGGTAGCGGCGTTCAGGATGCTGCAGGCTTCTGGCTCAATCAGGTCAACAATGAGGGCCAGTGGATCATCAACGCGGCGCGCAGCGAGCAACAAGGCGCCCGCCTGACCGGTCTCACGATGTTCCGATTCGACACCGCGCTGCAATTCAAGGAGCGAATCGAAGCGCGCGAGGCCGCCCTTGAGGACGGCCGCTGGGTGTTCAAAGGCGTTCGCCGCTACTTCCTGGACTCACCACCGGTTGAGCAGGACAACCTCTACGTCGCGACCACGCTCACCCAGGCTCAGGTCCGCAACAGCTTCTCGACCCCCGAAACTGTGTCCTTTTGGCAACTACCGAGCTACATCCGATCATCGGAGAGTTCCGGCTTCGCCACCGCTGGTTACCGGCTGCAGTACCACAAGCTCATCGCACAGCCATTTTTGCTGGCTGCAATGGTGATGGTGGCGGCTTCCGTAAGCCTGCGCTTCTTCCGGATGGGCGGTGTTCAGAAGATGGTTTTGAGTGGCGTGGGCGCAGGCTTTCTGCTCTACGTTTTGTCGAAAGTAACTGAAGATTTGAGCAAGGCTGAGTTGATGCATCCCATCGCTGCGGCGTGGTTGCCCGTCTGCGTGGGTGGCCTCACCGGTTTCTTGGCCTTGCTGTACCAGGAGGACGGGTAGTGGCCGTAGTCGCCGCCCGCCAGTTTAGGTCGCCCGCGTTCAGGCGGCGCAGTGGAGTGCGCCGTCAACGAAGCCGCTTGGCCGTTCGGATCGCGTCTGCACTCTTCCTGATTTCCGGATTCATTCTTGCGCAGGGGTTTGGCCTCGCGCTGACCTCGCCGGCTGCCGCGCAGGGCTTTACCTACAATCCGCGCCCGCCGCGGCCGAAGCCGCCGCCCGCCCCCAATGACGGCCAGATGCTCGTCCAGGCCGTCGAGGTCGATTACGACTACAACAATCAGCGCGTGTCGGCGGTCGGCAACGTGCAGATGTTCTACAACGGCACCAGCGTCGAGGCCGACAGGGTCATCTACGACCAGAAGACCAAGCGCCTGCATGCCGAGGGCAACATCCGCCTGACCGACGCCGAAGGCAAAATCACCTACGCCAACATCATGGATCTGAGCGACGACTACCGTGACGGTTTCGTCGATTCGCTGCGCGTCGACACCGAGGACGCGACGCGGATGGCGGCCACCCGCATGGACCGTTCAAGCGGCAACTATACCGTTTTCGAGAACGGCGTTTATACCGCCTGCGCGCCTTGCAAGGACGATCCGAAGAAACCGCCGCTGTGGCAGGTCAAGGGCGCGCGCATCATCCATAACCAGACCGAGAAGATGCTGTATTTCGAGAACGCCCAACTCGAATTCTTCGGCGTTCCGATGGCGTATCTGCCGTTCTTCTCGACGCCCGATCCGACCGTGAAGCGCAAGAGCGGCTTCCTGATGCCGGGCTACAGCTCGGTTTCGAACTACGGCTTCGGGGTCGAAATCCCCTACTACTTCGCGCTCGCGCCGGATTACGACCTCACCGTCAATCCGCGCATCACGACCCGGCAGGGCGTGTTGATGCAGGGCGAATTCCGCCAGCGCCTGATCAACGGCTCCTACCAGATCCGCGCCTACGGCATCTACCAGCTCGACCCCGGCGCTTACGCCGGCTACCCCGGCGACCGCGAGTTCCGCGGCGGCGTCGAGACCAAGGGCCAGTTCGCGATCAACGACAAATGGGTGTGGGGCTGGGATGGCGTGTTGCTGTCGGACTACTACTTCATGTCCGACTACCGCCTCGCGCAATACAAGGATCCGCTGAACTCGTTCCTGAGCCTGCCGACGGAAGCGATCTCGCAGCTCTATCTGACCGGCGTCGGCAATCGCAGCTTCTTCGACGCGCGCGCGATCTACTACCTCAGCTTCTCCGGCAACCAGGACAAGGTGCCGGTGATTTATCCGGTCATCGACTACAACAACGTGATCAACCACCCGATCCTGGGCGGCGAGTTCAGCTACAAGACGAACTTCACCAGCCTCTCGCGCAACACCGCCGCGTTCGACCCGATCACGACGGTGGCGAATACCCTCAGCCTGTGCACCAACGTCTCCGCCGATCCGTTGGCGCGGACACCATCGCAATGCTTGCTGCGCGGCATGCCGGGCACCTACACCCGCCTGACCGCGGAAGCGCAATGGCGGCGCTCCTTCACCGACCCGATCGGCCAGATCTGGACGCCGTTCGCCATCGCCCGCGTCGATGCGATCGACGCCTCGATCTCGAACCAGCCGGGTGTGTCCAACTTCCTGCCGGTCGGCGACACCCAGGCGCTGCGGGTGATGCCCGCCGTCGGCCTCGAATACCGCTATCCCTTCATCAACGTGCAGCCGTGGGGTACGACCACGGTCGAGCCGATCGCACAGATCATCCTGCGTCCGAACGAGACCTACGCGGGCAAGCTGCCCAATGAAGACGCCCAGAGCCTGGTGTTCGACGCCAGCAACCTGTTCGCGGTCGACAAGTTCTCCGGCTACGACCGCGTCGAAGGCGGCGGCCGCGCCAATGTCGGCGTCCAGGCGACGACGCAATTCGATCGCGGCGGCTCGATCAACGTGATGTTCGGGCAGTCCTATCAGTTGTTCGGCTTGAATTCGTTTGCAGTCAAAGACGCAACCAACACCGGTCTGGATTTGGGTCTGCAGACCACACAATCCGACTATGTCGCCCGCGCGAGCTATTCGCCGAACCGAACCTATACGTTCACCACGCGGGCGCGGATCGACGAGACCACGCTTAACGTCAATCGTTTCGAGGCCGAAGGCCGCGCCAGCTTCGATCGCTGGTCGGTGGCGGTGACTTACGGCAACTACGCCGAGCAGCCGGCACTCGGCTATCTCACCCGCCGCGAAGGCCTGCTCGGCAGCGCATCGGTCAAGGTCGCCGCCAACTGGGTGGTGTCGGGTGCGGCGCGCTGGGACCTTGAAGCCAACAAGCTCAACCAATACATCATCGGCGCCGGCTATGTGGACGACTGTTTTGTGCTCGCCGCGAACTACGTGACGTCGTACACCTATTCGGCAGGCACCGCGCCGCCTTCGCTCAGTCACGCGTTCATGCTGCAGATCGGTTTGCGAACCATCGCAACCTCATCGACGGCCGCCACTGGGGCCGGCACTATCCAGTAGGACCTGTGTCGCTTGAACCCAAGGGATAGTTTGCCGCAAGACGCGGCTTCAATTCGAACCGGTTGATATCGCGAATAGGAACATGACGGCATTTTCGCATCGCTTTTCGGCCATCCTGATCGGGACCCTGCTCCTGATCGGTTACAGTTCGCCCGTGCTCGCGCAAAGCGTGGCCGTGATGGTCAACGGCGAACCCATCACCCACTACGACATCGAGCAGCGCAGCAAGCTGACCGCCCTGACCACGCATAAGCAGCCCGCCCGGCAGGACGTCATCAATGAGCTGATCGACGAAAAGGTGAAGATCAGGGAAGCCAAGAAATTCGGCGTCGATCCCACGTCCGGCGATGTCGACCAATCCTTCGCCGCGATGAGCCAGCGAATGCGCCTCACGCCGGATCAGCTCACCAAAACGCTTGAGGCCGCCGGCGTCCGGCCGGAGACGCTGAAGGCGCGCATGAAGGCCGAAATGGTTTGGACCAGCCTGGTTCGCGGCCGCTACAAGGAAAGCCTTCAGGTCGGCGAGAGAGACGTCGCCGCCGCGGTCCGGGAGAAAGGCGACGACCAACTCGAGATCGAGGCGTTCGAATACAGATTACAGCCGGTCGTGCTGATCGTGCCGCGCGGCTCTCCATCGGCAGCGATCGAGGCGCGGAAGAAGGAAGCCGAGGCGCTGCGCGAGCGGGTGCAGTCCTGCGAGGAAGCCAACACCTACTTCAAGACCATGCAAAACGCCGCGGTCCGCGACGTCGTGACCAAGACCACCGCCGATATCCCGGAGGTGCTTCGCGGCCTGCTCGACAAGACCCCGATCGGTCATCTGACCCCGCCCGAGGTGACCAAACAGGGCGTCGAGATGGTTGCGCTGTGCGGACGCAAGCCGACCAAGATCGACACGCCGAAGAAGAAAGAGATCCGGGAAAAGATGTTTGTCGAAAAATACGAGGCGAAGTCCAAATCCTATCTGCAGGAAGTCCGCAAAGCCGCGATGATCGAATATCGTTGATGCATGGCAAAGCCGCTTGCCCTGACATCCGGAGAGCCCGCCGGCATCGGTCCCGACATCGCGATTGAGGCGTGGCTACGCCGCAAGGAGGCGAAGCTTCCGCCGTTCTATCTGCTCGGCGACCGCAACCATTTCGCCGGCCGCGCCGAGGCGCTGGACTCGAGGGTCGAATTCGCCGACGTCGGCCCCGAGGATGCATGCTCGGCATTCGCCGATGCGTTGCCCGTTGTATCGACCGGCGTGAAGGCCACGGCGCAGCCAGGCAAACCGGACGGCAGCAGCGCGGACGCGGCGATCGCCTCGATCCGTCAGGCCGTCGGCGATGTCGCGGCCGGACGCGCTTCGGCCGTTGTCACCAATCCGATTGCCAAGAGCGTGCTCTATCGGGCCGGATTCAATCATCCCGGCCATACCGAATTCCTTGCCGAACTCGCCGGTCAGAATGGCCATACGCCGCAACCGGTGATGATGCTGTGGTCGCCGGCGCTTGCCGTCGTGCCGGTGACGATCCATCTCGCGCTGCGCGAGGCGATCGAGCAGCTTAGCAGCGGCCTGATCGTCTCCACCGCCCGCATCGCGGTCGCCGATCTCAAGGCTCGCTTCGGCATCGCCCGCCCGCGCCTGGCGATCTCGGGCCTCAATCCCCATGCCGGCGAATTCGGCACGCTCGGCAGCGAGGACGAAGAGATCGTTTCACCCGCGATCGCCGTCCTGCGCAACGCCGGCATCGATGCGCGCGGCCCGCTGCCGGCCGATACCATGTTCCACGAGGCGGCACGCAAGACCTATGACTGCGCGATCTGCATGTATCACGATCAGGCGCTGATCCCGATCAAGACCATCGCCTTCGACGATGCCGTCAACGTCACGCTGGGATTGCCGTTCATCCGCACCTCGCCCGATCATGGCACCGCCTTCGATATCGCGGGCTCCGGCAAGGCCAATCCGGCGAGCCTGATTGCCGCGCTCAAGCTCGCCGCCCGCATGGCGGCGGCGAAAACTTGAAATGAGTGCGATCGACGACTTGCCGCCACTGCGCGACGTCATCCGCGAACACGCTCTGTCGGCACGCAAATCGCTCGGTCAGAACTTTCTGCTGGACCTCAACCTCACGGCGCGGATCGCGCGTGCGGCCGGACCGCTGGAAGATTCGACCGTGATCGAGGTCGGGCCCGGCCCGGGCGGATTGACACGCGCGCTTTTGGCCCTTGGTGCAAAGCGCGTGATCGCGGTGGAGCGCGACGAGCGCGCGCTGGCGCCGCTGGAGGCCATTGCGCAGCGATATCCCGGCCGCCTGCAGGTCGTGTGCGCCGACGCGCAAGCATTCGATCCCTGCGATTTACTCGGTGGCGAGCGCGCCAAAATCGTCGCCAACCTGCCCTATAATATCGCGACCCAGCTTCTGATCGACTGGCTCACCATCGAGCCCTGGCCGCCCTGGTACGACATGATGGTGCTGATGTTCCAGCGCGAGGTGGCCGAACGGATCGTCGCGCAGGAGAATGACGAGGCCTATGGCCGGCTTGCCGTGCTCGCGAACTGGCGGGCGGAGACAAAGATCCTGTTCGATATCTCGCCGGCCGCTTTCGTGCCGCAACCCAAGGTCACCTCCTCGGTGGTGCGACTGGTGCCGCGCGCAAAGCCGGAGCCGTGCGACCGCCGCGCGCTCGAGCAGGTCGCCGCCGCCGCGTTCGGCCAGCGCCGCAAGATGCTGCGGCAGAGCCTCAAATCGCTCGCCATCGATCCGGCGCGGCTCGCCGCCGCCGCGCAGGTCGATCCGACCCGCCGCGCCGAGACCATCCCGGTCTCCGGGTTTGTTGCCATGGCGCGCGAATTGACGGATATACGGTCCGCAAAACCCTGAGCCTGATTTCCGAAAAGATCGTGCTCAAACATGAGTAGCCTAGCTTGAGGGAGCAAACACCATGGCGCTGATGCGTCGCCAATCTCTGGTCAAATTCGATGCGCCGTTGTGTGAAACCATCGTCGACACGCCGAAGCCGCAAGGCCGTGAAGTGCTGGTCCGCATCGAACGCTGCGGGCTATGTCATTCCGACCTGCACATCCAGGACGGCTATGCCGACCTCGGCGGCGGCAAGAAGCTCGATACCACGCGCGGCATGACGCTGCCGTTCACGCTCGGCCATGAGATCGCCGGTGTCGTCGAGGAAGTCGGCCCCGACGGTTCGAAAGCGCTGATCGGTACCAGGCGCGCGGTGTTCCCGTGGATCGGCTGCGGCCAGTGCCGCGACTGCCAGAACGGCGACGAGAATCTCTGCATCAAGCAGCGCTTCCTCGGCGTCTCCATCGACGGCGGCTTTGCCAGCCACGTGCTGGTGCCCGACGAAAAATACCTGCTGGAATACGATCCGCTGCCGGTCAATCTGGCGGCGACCCTGATGTGCTCCGGCGTCACCGCCTATGGCGCGCTGAAGCGGCTGGTCGGCCGCCCGCGGCAGCGCAACCTGTTGCTGATCGGCCTTGGCGGCGTCGGCATGATGGGCCTCTCGTTTGCGCAGGCGATGTTCCAGCAAAAGATTTCGGTCGCCGATCTCAGCCCCGCCGCGCGGGAAACCGCGCTGAAGAACGGCGCCGCATTCGCCTACGATCCGGCCGAGCCCGACATCGTCAAGCGCATGATCAAGGAAACCGAAGGCGGCTTTGACGAGATCGTGGATTTCGCGGGTAACGAGAAATCGATGGCATTTGCCGTCTCGGTTGTCGCGCGCGGCGGCAAGATCGTGGTTTCCGGCCTGATGGGCGGCAATTTCAGCCTGCCGATGGTGCAGTGGGTCTACAAGCGCATGACCATCGAGGGTTTCATGGTCGGCACGCTGGCCGAGGGCAAGGAACTGATGGCGCTCGCGCGCGCCGGCAAGATCAAGCCGACGCCGATGAAGGAAGAGCCGATGGCCGATGTGCAGAAGTGGATCGACGAGTTGCGCGCCGGAAGGGTCGTCGGCCGCATCGTGCTGAAGAACTAGCTGAAACAAGGACATAGCGCGGGACGACCCTTCGAGGAAAGTCATCCCGCTGCGGGCAAAAATGCGGCAGCGCCGGTCCTTCGGCGAGGCCTAAATTAAGCCTTAACCACTCCGGATTTGCGGCTCATTACGACCCAGATTCTCGAACAGAACTGTCATCGTAAGCGTTGCGTTTCGTCGCCGGAGATAGACATGAAAAATACCGCCACCAAATTCGTGTCGGCAATCTTCGCCACTGTCGTTGCAAGCAACAGCCTCCTCGCCGCACCCGAAGCCGAGGAAACGGAAAAGCCCGCAGAAAAAGCCGATACGTGCCTGCTCGGTCCGAGCGCCTCGGTGCCTCCCGGCGGGCACTGGTATTATCGCCGCGACAGCGTCAACAAGCGCAACTGCTGGTACCTCGGCGATGCAAAGGGCAAATCTGCGCGCAAGCAGGTGGCTGAAGAGGACGCAGCGCCTGCGGAAAAGCCTGTGGCGCCGTCGCCGAAAAAACCGGCCGCGCAACGCCCGGTCAGCGATGCGCGCGCGGAGTTTCCGCTACCGCAAGCATCCGCCGAGCCGGTAAACCAGCCGGCCGCCGCCACACAAGGGGCTCGCGCCGACGATCCGCGCAAGGTCGTCACCACGCGCTGGCCCGAACCTGCGGCGGCAAGCCCGCCAGCGCCCGCACCGGCGGCATCACCTCCTCCGGTCTCCAGAACCAGCCGCAAGCCCAACTCCAGGCGCAGGCCCAGCCGCAGGCAGCTCCCGTGCCGCCACAGCCGCGGCCCGCCGCCTTGCCGGCCGGATCCACCAAGGCAAACGCTGCCTCCGCGCCGCTGTCGACGCCGATGCTGCTGACCGTGCTGGCCGGCGGGCTTTCGGTGATCGGCGTGATGGGCAGCGCAATGTTCGCGCGCGGCAAATCGCGACGGGACAAACGGGACAAATCGCGGCCGAGGCGCCGCCTGTCACGGAGTGCGCCGATGCCACCGTTGCCAACTGCCGAAGAACCGCTTCCCGAGAAAGAGCCGGTTCCCAAAAATACGCGCGCGCCGGACGATCCGAGCCGGCGGCTGCAGCAGATGCTGGCGGAAATCCAGAAGCGCGCCGCGGCTTGAGAAAACGCGCCAAGAGAACGCGACAAGAGATCGGCTGTTATTTCTCGAGCTGCCGCTGCAGATTGCGGACGAATTCCGTCAGACCTGTGCGGCGCGCGCGCTTCAGCCGCTCGGCTTTCAGGATCGACTGCACTTCGGCAAACGCCTCGTCGACGTTCTGATTGACGACGATGTAGTCGTACTCCGCCCAATGACTGAGCTCGTGGCTGGCGCGATCCATGCGGCCGCGGATCACTTCGTCGGAATCCTGCGCGCGGGTGTGCAGCCGCCTTTCCAGGTCGGCGGCCGAGGGCGGCAGGATGAACACGCTGACGACGTCGGCGCCGGCTTTTTCGCGCAATTGCTGGGTGCCCTGCCAGTCGATGTCGAACAACACGTCCCGTCCCGCCGACAGCGCCGTCTCGACCGGCACCCGCGGTGTGCCGTAGCGGTTGCCGAACACCGGGGCCCATTCGAGAAGATCGCCGTTTGCGACCATTTGTTCGAAGCGCTTCTGATCGACGAAGTAGTAATCCTTGCCTTCGACTTCGCCTGGCCGCATCGCCCGCGTGGTCGCCGACACCGACATCTGCAGGCCGCTCATCCGCTGCATCAGCATCCGCGACAGCGTGGTCTTGCCGGCGCCCGAGGGCGACGACAGCACGAACATCAGCCCGCGCCGTTCAACGCCGTCAAAGCCCTGTCCATGCGCCCCTTGGCCGCCAGCCGCCATGCCTCACTCCAGATTCTGCACCTGTTCGCGGAACTGCTCGACGACGTTCTTCATCTCCAGCCCGGTATTGGTCAATTCGATGTCGTTCGACTTGGAGCAGCAGGTGTTGACCTCGCGGTTGAATTCCTGCGCCAGGAAATCGAGCCGGCGGCCGACCGGTCCGCCCTTGCCGAGCATCTCGCGCGTCTGCGCGATATGAGAGGCAATGCGATCAAGCTCTTCGCGGATGTCGGCCTTGGCCGCAATCAGCAGCGCTTCCTGGGTCAGGCGATCCGGATCGAAACGATCGGATGTCTCCAGTAGCGCTGCGATCTGTTCGGCGAGCCTTGCCTTGATCGCCTCAGGCTTGCGGCCCGGCGCGGCTTCGGCCTTCTTCGCGAGTTTTTCGATCTCGTCCATGCGCTGGGTCAGGATCTGGCCGAGCGAAGCCCCTTCGCGCCGGCGCATCTCGACCAGATTGGTCAGTGCCTGTTCGAAGGCCACGGCGGCGGCCGTTTTTGCGGCCTTGTCCTCTTCCTCATCGCTCTCGGGCTCAACGACTTCGATGACGCCCTTGATGCCCAGAAGCCCGTCGATGCTCGGCGCCACGGCGTCGATCTTCCCGGAAAGCGTATGGGCGACCTTCACGATCGAGGCCAGCACGTCTTCGTTGATACGCACCGCCGACACCGCATTGGCGCGCTTGACGTTGAGATTGGCATAGACCGTTCCGCGCGACAGCAATTCGCCGGCACGCTTCTTGGCCGCCGCCTCCAGATCGTCCCATCCCGGCGGCAGCCGCAGCCGCAGGTCAAAGCCCTTGGCGTTGACCGATTTCAATTCCCACTCGAACGTGTAGGGGCCGCTGGCGCCCTGGCTTCGGGCAAAACCGGTCATGCTCGACAGCGCCATCGCCTTGCAACTTTCCAAACGCAGGGTTGAGAGACTCAAAGGAATGCGCGCGACCATAAGACGATTTCGCGCAAAGTGGAATTCGCCGGGCCCAGAGCGCGGTTGTTTCAGCGCTGAACCACCGGAGGCGCGGTGGTCGATTGCGCGGCGCCCTGCCGGGCCGGAGCCTGGGCTGGCGCGGCCGGTGGCCTGGCGGGCTTCTTCGGCGCGGCCGGCCTTGTTGCGGTCGCGGTCGGATTGGCATCGGCCGGCGGCGCCGCACCGGCGGCGGCCGGCTGCGCTTCCTCAGCCGGCTCGACCGTATCGTTCTGGATCTGCTTTTCCATCGCCCGCAGTTTTGCGACACCCTTCTGGTGCGCGTCGTAGGTTTCGGTGAAGGTGTGTCCACCGGTGCCGTCGGCGACGAAGAACAGGTCGCGCGTGCGCGCCGGATTGGCGGCGGCTTCCAGCGAGGCGCGGCCCGGATTGGCGATCGGCCCCGGCGGCAAAGCTTCGATCACATAGGTGTTGTAGGGCGACGGCTGGGTTATCTCCGAACGCTTGATCGGCCGTCCCAGCGTGCCCCTGCCGCCGACCAGCCCATAGATGATGGTCGGATCGGATTGCAGCTTGATCTTCTGCCGCAACCGGTTGGTGAAGACGGCGGCGACGCGGCTGCGCTCGTCGGCCCGGCCGGTTTCCTTCTCGATGATGGAAGCCAGCGTCACCAGTTGCTCCGGCGACTTGACCGGGATGTCCGGATTGCGGCGCTCCCAGATTTCCGCCAGCACGCGCTTCTGCGTCTGTTGCATGCGCTGGATCACCTGCTCGCGCGGGGTGCCGCGCGGGAATTTGTAGGTCTCCGGCAACAGCGTGCCTTCGCGCGGCAGTTCGCGCACGCTGCCGGCGAAAATCGTCGTTGTCGGTGAGCCGGGCCACGATCTGTTCGGAGGTCAGGCCTTCGGGAATGGTGATGGTGTGCTGCACCACCTTGCCTTCGACGATGATGCCGATGACATCGCGCAGGCTGGCGTTCTTCTGGAACGCGTATTCGCCGGGCTTGAGTTCGGAGCTTGCCTTCAAGGCGAACGCCGCGCCCATGAACAGCCACGGATTGATATCGATCACGCCCTCGCGCTGCAGGGTCTCGGCGATTTCGCGGGTCTTGGAGCGCGGCGGAATGTTGACGGTCTTGTCCTCCGCCAACGGCCCCGGCGATTCCATCATCTTCTTGCCGTAGACATAGAAGCCGCCGGCGCCGATCATTAAAATCAGCACGATGGTGATGACGGCATTGCCGAACACCACCAGCGGATTGCGGGCGCGGTCGGAGCGCCTCGGCGGCGGCGGCACCTGCTCGGGTTCGAGCGCGGCGCGCGGGCTGCGGGGCGAAATAGGCGGCCTCTCACTCATGCAACCTGAATCCTGCCGGTTCAATCGTGGCCTGACAAATCAGAGGCCCTGCCAGTAGCATACGTCCGTTGCACATGATCCGCCAAGCATACCCTCGGCCTATACCCGTGGGCGCGTGCGGTTTGGCGAAGCGATCATGCGCCATCTTATAGATTAGAGCGCGACCGGACGCAAAACCGGCGTCCACTTCTGCTGACCGCGCTCTGAAGTCATCGTCGAATACGGCAAAACAGTGGAGTCGTTCTAATCACGCGTTAATTGGTCACGCGCTGCACGATGACGGAGGCATTGGTCCCCCCGAAACCGAACGAGTTCGACAGCGCAACATTGATCTCGCGCTTGCGCGCCGCCAGGGGCACCAGATCGATTGCCGTTTCCACCGACGGATTGTCGAGGTTGATAGTCGGCGGGGCGATATTGTCGCGAATCGCAAGAATGCTGAAAATCGCCTCGATCGCGCCGGCGGCACCAAGCAGATGCCCGGTCGACGATTTGGTCGACGACATCGATACCTTCGATGCCGCATTGCCGAGCAGCCGCTCGACCGCGCCAAGCTCGATCTCGTCGCCGACCTGGGTCGAGGTTCCATGCGCGTTGATGTAGTCGATATCGGCGGAGCTCATTCCGGCGCGCTTCAAGGCCGCGCTCATGCTGCGGAATGCGCCATCGCCGTCCGGCGTCGGCGAGGTGATGTGATAGGCGTCGCCCGACAGCCCATAACCGATCACCTCGGCATAGATCTTGGCGCCGCGCTTCTTCGCGTGCTCGTATTCCTCGAGCACCACGACGCCGGCGCCCTCGCCCATGACAAAGCCGTCGCGATCCTTGTCGTAGGGGCGCGAGGCCTTTTCCGGCGTTTCGTTGAAAGCGGTCGAGAGCGCGCGCGCCGCGCAGAATCCGGCCATCGCGAGCCGGGAGATCGGCGATTCGGTTCCGCCCGCGACCATCACCTCGGCATCGCCGAGCGCGATCAGCCGGCTTGCATCGCCGATCGCATGCGCACCGGTCGAACACGCCGTCACCACCGAATGGTTGGGGCCCTTCAGCCCGTGCTCGATCGAGACATAGCCGGAGGCGAGATTGATCAGGCGGCCGGGAATGAAAAACGGCGACACCTTTCGCGGACCGCGCTCCTTGAGCAGGATCGCGGTGTCGGCAATGCCGGACAGCCCGCCGATGCCGGATCCGATCAGGGTGCCGGTGGCACAGCGTTCTTCTTCGTTCGCGGGATGCCAGTTGGCGTCGTCAAGCGCCTGCTTCGCCGCGCACATCGCAAAGATGATGAAATCATCGACCTTGCGCTGGTCCTTCGGCTCCATCCACTGGTCGGGATTGAAACTGCCGTCCGAACCGTCGCCGCGCGGAATGATGCAGGCGATCCGGCTGGTCAGATCCGAGACGTCAAACGTCTCGATCTTCCGCGCGCCGCTCTGGCCGTTGAGGATGCGGGTCCAGGTCGGCTCCACGCCACAGCCGAGTGGCGTGACCATGCCAAGCCCCGTGACGACCACCCGTCTCATATTCACAACTCCAGCCCTGAATTGGCGGTCGATAACAAACAACCGGGGGACCGTACGACCACGGCCCGTCCGGCTTCGTCAGCGTCCGCGAGGGCGTCAGCTCTTCGCGTTCTTTTCGAGAAACTTCGTCGCGTCACCGACGGTCAAAATCGTCTCAGCGGCATCGTCGGGAATTTCACAACCGAATTCTTCTTCAAACGCCATCACGAGCTCGACGGTGTCGAGGCTGTCGGCGCCGAGGTCATCAATGAAGCTCGCGTTGTCGACCACTTTTTCGGGTTCGACACCAAGGTGTTCGACCACGATCTTCTTAACCCGCTCGCCAATCTCACTCATCGTTCAACCTCGTGCTTGTTCCATTGTCCCGACCCCAAGACGATTACGAGCCATCGTGGTCGTTTAGCTTCCTTCGCAATCGCAGTGATTCGGGTCCTGTCTGATGTCCCCATCAGGCCCGGGCCCCGGCGAACGTCGGCAGGCTCCGCCCCGCCAATATACAGGGTTTCAAATTCCTGCAAGGCGTTCTTTGCCCATCCGTTGGGGGTTCGGTTATCATACTTCCCCGACCTTGACTATAAGCCCCAGGCCGTGGCTGGAGGCCGCTTTCCGCCGCCTTTGGTTGCGCCGGTAACAGGCTCAAAACATGGCCATTCCGCCGTTGACGTGCAACGTCTGGCCGGTGACGTAGGCGGCTTCGTTGGAGCTGAGATAAACCGCCGCAGCGGCGATGTCCTCCGGCGTCCCCAGCCGCGCCGCAGGAACCTTCGACAGGATCGTCTCGCGCTGCTTGTCGTTGAGCGCATCCGTCATCGGCGTTTTGATGAATCCCGGCGCGATGCAATTGGCCGTCACGTTGCGCTTTGCATATTCCGCGCCCAGCGTCTTGATCAGGCCGATGATGCCCGCTTTCGACGCGGTGTAGTTGGCCTGGCCCGGATTGCCGGTGACGCCGACGATCGAGGTGATCGCGATGATGCGGCCAAAACGCTTGCGCATCATCAATTTGGTGGCGGCGCGCGCCAGGCGAAAGGTCGCGGTCATATTGACGGCGATGACATCGTCCCAGTCCTCATCGCGCAGTTGCACGAAGAGATTGTCGCGGGTGATGCCGGCATTGGCGACGAGGATGTCGACCTGCCCCATCGCGCCTTCGGCCGCCGGCACCAGCGCCTCGACTTCCGCGCTGTCGGTGAGATTGCAGGGCAGCACATGCACGCGTTCGCCAAGCCTGGCGGCGAATGCATCCAGCACCTCGCGGCGCGTTCCCGAGATCGCAACCGTGGCGCCCTGCGCGTGCAGCGCCTGCGCGATCGCCCCGCCAATACCGCCGGTCGCGCCCGTGACGAGCGCCGTCCTGCCAGTCAAATCGAACATCGAAATCTCCTCAAGCCGAATGCGCGGCCGCCAATGCGTCCTTCGCGGCGGCAATATCGTTGGGCCCGCCGACCGACACCCCCACCGCGCCATCCGCGATGCGCTTGACCAGCCCGCTCAACACCTTGCCGGCGCCGATCTCGAAGAACCGCGTCACGCCGTGACCGGCCATATAAGCCACCGACTCGCGCCAGCGCACGGTGCCGGTGACCTGCTCGATCAGGCGGCGGCGGATTTCATCGGGGTCGGTGATCGGCGCAGCCAGTACGTTGGCAACAAGCGGTACAGCCGGCGGCCTGATCGTGACCCCGGCCAGCGCCTGCGCCATCGCATCGGCCGCGGGCTGCATCAGCGCGCAATGGAAGGGCGCGGAAACCGGCAGCAGCATGGCGCGCTTGGCGCCTTTGGTTTTTGCGATTTCGACGGCGCGGTCGACCGCGGCCTTGTCGCCGGAGACGACCACCTGCCCGCCGCCATTGTCGTTGGCGGCCTGGCACACCTGGCCCTGGGCCGCCTCGGCTGCCACCGCCATCGCCGCCTCATAGTCGAGGCCGAGCAGCGCGGCCATCGCGCCGGCGCCGACCGGCACGGCCTTTTGCATCGCAAGCCCGCGCGTGCGCAGCAACCGGGCGGTATCGCTGAGGCTGAGACTGCCGGCCGCGGCCAGCGCCGAATATTCGCCGAGCGAATGCCCGGCCACGAAGGCGGCATCCTTGCCCACCGAGAAACCGGCTTCGCTCTCCAGCACCCGCAAGGTGGCGATCGAGACCGCCATCAGGGCCGGCTGGGCGTTTTCGGTGAGCTGCAGGGTTTCGGCCGGGCCGTCCCAGATGGTCGCCGTCAGTTTCTCGCCCAGCGCCGCGTCGACCTCGTCGAATACGGCGCGGGCGACCGGGAAGGCCTCGGCGAGCGCCTTGCCCATGCCGACAGCCTGTGAACCCTGCCCCGGAAAAGTGAATGCTGCCGTCATCGGCGCTCCCTGAACGTCCCAATCCCCAAAAGTTGGGCCGAAAGACACTGCGGGGGGTCAATATGTCAAGCCGGAGCAGGTTCCCGGCGCCAAAACAGGCGATTTGGGGCCCGCTTTTGCTTGCCATACCGGCCAAAATCCTTATAACGCGCCCATCCGTGGATCCCGGCCGGGAGCTGAACGGACGGTCTCAGCAATCTCACCTTTTTGGCGATGTTGATGTGGCAGGGCCAGTCGGTCCGTCGTCCCGTGTTCCCGCCTTCTGAGCTTATCTCCGAGTCCTTTCCGAAGGTCTCGAAGGGCTTGCCGCCGGGCGCCGCGCCAACACAGGAAAGGACACCCATGCCTCTTTATGAGCATGTTTTTCTCGCGCGTCAGGATGCGAGCACCCAACAGGTCGAAGAACTGACCACCCAGATGACCGGCATCGTCGAACAGGCGGGCGGCAAGGTCACCAAGACCGAGAACTGGGGCGTACGTTCCCTCACCTACCGCATGAACAAGAACCGCAAGGCGCACTTCGTGCTGCTGAACATCGACGCCCCGTCGGCGGCGATTTCGGAGATCGAGCGCCAGGAGCGGATCAGCGAAGACGTCATCCGCTACCTCAGCGTCCGCGTCGAGGAACACGAGGAAGGCCCGTCCGCGATGATGCGCAAGGCCGATCGTGACCGTGAGCGTGACGACCGCGGCGGTGGCTTCCGTGGTGACCGCGAAGGCGGTTTCCGTGGCGATCGTGACGGCGGTGGTTTCCGCGGCGACCGCGGTCCGCGCCGCCCCCGCGAAGACGTTGAAGCGACGGAAGAGGAGTAAGAATCATGGCTGATGCTGGAGCACGCCGTCCGTTTTTCCGCCGCCGCAAGACCTGCCCGTTCACGGGTCCCAATGCGCCGAAGATCGACTTCAAGGATTCCAAGCTGTTGATGCGTTACGTCTCCGAGCGCGGCAAGATCGTGCCGAGCCGCATCACGGCCGTCTCCGCCAAGAAGCAGCGCGAACTCGCGCGCGCCATCAAGCGCTCGCGTTTCCTCGGCCTCTTGCCCTACGTGATTCGCTAAATTCTTCGATCTGCGGCGCACGCGCCGCAGATCGATTTTCATAAGGCTTCCGGGTCGTCCGGTCGCCGATGGTTGGGGTTCAGAAAACCTCTAACCGCTCGAAAGGGGCGGGACAGCTGATGATCGCGATCGTTGCCATTGCAATAGCCGCCGGCGCCGCGTCGGCGTTGATGTTCGCCTCGATCATTTCGGGCGCGCTGATCTCGCTTGTCCTGTTCTATCTCGCGCCGCTGCCGCTGATGGTGGCGGCAATCGGATGGGGACCGCTCAGCGCTGCCATCGGCGGCATCAGTGCCACCATCGGGCTCGGCGTATTGTTCGGCCTGCCCTATTGCATCGCCTATGCGATCACGGTCGCGCTGCCGGCGTGGTGGCTCGGCCATCTCGCGATGCTGGGCCGGCCGATCGACAATGCCGCCGCTGGCAACGGCGCCGCCCCGGTCGCACCGGCCATGGAATGGTACCCGACCGGCCGCCTCCTGCTCTGGATTGCGGGCTTTGCCGTGCTGACCACGACCGCCGCCATGCTCACGCTCGGTGGCGACGCGACCACCATCGTGGCGACCATGAAACGCGGCCTGCTGCGCATCCTCGGACCGCGCGGAACGTCGCCGACCGTCGAACTCGAACGATGGATCGACGCGCTGGTGGTGATCGCGCCTTGCGCTGCCGCCATCGTCACCCTGACGACCCTCACCCTCAATTTGTGGCTCGCCGCGAAGATCACCAAGACGTCGGGCCGCCTGCAGCGCACCTGGCCCGATCTGAGAAACACGGCGTTGCCACCGATGACGCTGGTTGGGCTGTGCGTCGCTATCGCCTTCTGCTTCGTCGGCGGGTTGCTGGCGATCTTTGCCCAGATCGCCGCGGCGGCGATCCTGATGGCCTATGCGTTCACCGGCTTTGCCGTGCTGCATACGCTGACGCTGGCGCTGCGGACCCGCTCGCTTTTGCTGAGCTGCACCTACGCCGTCGTCATCATCTTCGTCTGGCCGGTGCTTGCTCTGGTCGTGCTCGGCCTGCTCGACGCCGTTTTCGGACTCCGCGAGCGCTACTGGCGAACGAGACCACCGCCGGTGCCGGCGGCCTGAACCCCTTCACTTCAACTCAAACCCGATCCGGATCATCCAAAGGAGAAAGAACATGGAAGTCATTTTGCTGGAACGCGTGGCCAAGCTCGGCCAGATGGGAGAAGTCGTCAAAGTGCGCGACGGATTTGCCCGCAATTTCCTGCTCAAGCGCGGCAAGGCGCTGCGCGCCACCTCCGATAACCGCGCCAAGTTCGACGGCATGAAAGCCGAGCTCGAGGCCCGCAACCTCAAGGCCAAGGGCGAAGCCGCCAAGGTCGCCGAGAAGATCGACGGCCGTAACGTGGTTGTGCTGCGTCAGGCGTCGGAAACCGGCCAGTTGTTCGGTTCAGTGAACGTGCGCGACATCATCGCCTCGTTCGCCGCCGATGGCGTCACCATCAGCCGCAGCCAGGTCATGCTGGACGCACCGATCAAGACCATCGGCAAGCATCAGGTTTCGATCGCCGTGCATCCGGAAGTCGAGACCAATGTCAGCGTCACCGTCGCGCGCAGTGCCGACGAGGCCGAGCGCATCAACCGCGGCGAGGACATCTCGACCCGGCAGGAAGACCAGGATGCGGCCGCCGAGGCGATCGCAGCCGCCGGCGAGTTCTTCGATCCGGAAGCCCAGCACGACGACGTTGTCGAGCCCAAGGCAGAAGCTTCCGCCGAGACCAAGTAAGCTTCAACTCATCACGAAAACAAAAATTGAGCCCGGTCGATTGGACCGGGCTCTCTTGTTTTAAGGCAAGTTGCGCCGCCGATGATGTGGCACAACATCCCTCACTTCATGCACCGCCCACAGAGAGCTTGAATACGCGCGTTGCATTGCCGCCCAGAAACAGCGCCTTTGCTTCCGGCTCCAGCGGAGCCGCATCAAAGCCATCCAACGCCTTGCGCGGCGCAATCATCGGCCAATTGGTGCCAAACAACACTTTTTTTCGGCCATGACCCGCCATGTATTTCACCAGGCTTTCTGGATAGCGGTTGAACGAATAAGCCGAAGTATCGATGTAGAAGTTGGGGTGTTTGGTCGCTACTGCGATGGTCTCCTCGGTCCAGGGATATCCGATGTGACCACCCACGACGACAAGTTCGGGAAAATCCAGCGCAACCTGGTCGATGTAGGGGATTGGCCGTCCGACTTCGGATGGTTTCAGCGGACCTGTATGACCGACCTGCGTGCAGAACGGTACGCCCAGTTCGCAACACTCGGCAAAGATCGGATAGAAACGCCGGTCGGTCGGCGGCGTTTCCCAAAGCCAGGGCAGCACCCGGATTCCTTTGAACCCCAACGTTCTCACGCATCGACGAATCTCGCGTACCGCCCCCATCGGGTCGCGGATATCGACCGACCCGATGCCGACGAGACGTTTCGGGGCGGCCTGGACCCATGCGGCGACTTCATCGTTTGTGACCAGTTGACCCATGGGTCCGACCCACGCGCTGGCCAGTCCGACGTCGACGCCTCCCTCATCCATCGCAGCGAGCGTTTCGGACAAGGGCCATTCGCCGGCGAAATCATTGCGCGTCCATCGCTTGAGACTCGCAAGCCAGGGCTGTTCCATAAATCGCGGGGTTGGGTGCTGCATCCACGCATCGACAATCATGGCGAACTTCCTTTCAGTGCGGGCTTGCAAGCGCGCGAATGGCGCAGGCGATCAGGATGTCCGCCTGCTCTCGCGGATCGGAGCGATCGCGGCCGGAAAGCCAGGCGCGGCAAAATACCTGCGCGGGGCCGATGATCTGGCTGAAGAACAGCGTCGAACTCATCGGCAGCAATTTTCCGCGCGCAACCAGCGGTGCGCGCCAGCGTTCGACGCCTTGGGCGAGGCGCGAGTTTTCCGCGCGTTGCGCGTTCCTCACCTCTTCGGTCCATTCGGCCCGCGATATCTCGAACAGAAATCGCGCCTCGCGCCGGTTGTTCACCACCCAGTCGAGATGGGCGCGAACCAGATGCGCAATCCCTTCGTGCGCGCTGCTGGCGGGATCGAGCGCCGCAACCATGCTGGCGTGATAACGCTGCAGGATTTCGAGGAACAGCGTGCCCGCCAGTTCCTTCTTCGAGCCGAAGAAATGGAAGAAGCTGCCATTGGACGCCCGCGCCCGGCTGCGGATCGCCGCAACGGTAGCGTCCTCAAAGCCGTCGCGGTCGAACACGGCAAGACCTGCGGCGAGCAAATCCTCTCGGGCGGTCGTGGCCATGAAAAATCTTCCGGAACCGATTGGACTATTACTCTAGAGCAATGCTCTAGAAGCGGTCAAGCGCTGCTGCCGGCCGGAAAGAGCGGCGGCTGTCTCTCTATTGCGAGATGGGCGGCACGGGTGGCCCGGCGGGAGGCACAGGCGGCAACGCCGGGGCCGCGGCAACGGCGGGTGCAGCGGGCTGCGCAGCCTGTACCGGCGGCGCCGAGGATCCAAAATCGAGCGGTGCGATGGAAACGGTGGAGGCGCCCGGCGCTGCAGCGGTGGCCGCCGGGGCTGGCGTGACCGCCGGAACCGGATCCGGCCGGGTTGACGGCGGCACGCCGACGGCTTCCTTCGGCGCATCGACCTTGGCGGTTTCGCTGTTGCCGGTTCGCTCTTGCTCTCGGGCCTGGCGCTATCGTCGCCCTTGGCCGTTTCGGTCTTCGGCGCATCCGAGGGCTGCTCGGTTTTCGCGGGCTCTTCAGCCTTCGGCGGCTCGTCGCCCGGCCGGCCCTTCTTGCCCTGCTTTTGCTTGGCGCCCTGCTTGGCGTCGATCGCCGCCTGTGCCGGGCCGTGATCGGGCCGCATCACGTCGGGCGCTTCGCCGGGCCGCGGCAAGCGATGCCGGTCGTCGGGCTGCTGGGCCGCAGGCCGCGTCGCGGCCTCCTGCTTGGCATCCCTGGCGCCGTCCTTTTGCTTGGGCTGATCCTTCGCCTGGAAGCGCTGATCGGCGGCGCCGTTGGAGATCAGGAAGGATGCCAGCACGTTCGCCATGTTGCCGCTGGTGGTGTAGTGCTGGCGCAGAAAGCCCGACAGCGATGAGGCCGGCACGGTCTTGAGCAGGCCCCGCGCGCTCTTGTGGCAGGCGTTGCAGGTACCGGAGAAAATCTGCGCGGGGGTTTTTCCGGCATCGAGATTTTCTTGCGCACGCACCCCCACCGCCGTGAGACACCCGACCACAAGCGTCACCGTCGCAAGACTGAGCGCTCGGCTCAACATTCGCTTCCTTCTCCGTCAGCGGGAATCGCAGCCCGGCATCGCAATTTCGACCTGAAACGGACTGGGGCGGCGGCGGGTCACCTTTTAGCCGATTATGGCGCGAATGGAAGCTCACTTATCACGCATCTGCGTGAAGTGGATATTTGCGAATATCCGCTTTGACTACAACGCACTAGCGGAGGGGCCGGATCGTAATTATTATTTGGCCAAGGGGATAGGAACCATCTTCGCGGATGGACGTCTCTGTGGCGCCGGTCGCTCCATTGGTGCTTCGATGGACCGTTTGTTGCGTTATTTTCTAGGCCAGTTCGTTCGCCGCGGTACGATGAGCTTCACGACCGCGAGCGGGACGACTTTTACCTGCGGCGATGGAACCGGCAAGCCGGTCGCGGTCCGCTTCCTGACATCGGCCACCGAACGGCGCATCCTCCTCAACCCCGAGCTGGCGCTTGGCGAGGCCTATATGGACGGCACGTTTGTGGTCGAGAAT
Organism: uncultured Alphaproteobacteria bacterium; assembly: GCA_963731915.1. Taxonomy (GTDB): domain Bacteria; phylum Pseudomonadota; class Alphaproteobacteria; order Rhizobiales; family Xanthobacteraceae; genus Bradyrhizobium. The sequence goes on along the minus strand of CAVSXQ010000039.1, from coordinate 19,402 downwards.
GGCTCGATCGCGGATGCGCTGGCGATCCTGATGGATCAGCCCGAAATGGTGCCGGCCTGGGGCCGGCCGCAATGGTGGCTGCGGTACCTTGTCCGCCACCTCATGCAGTTCAACTTCCGCGCCAAGGCACGCAACAACGTCGCCCACCATTACGACCTCGACGGCCGGCTCTACTCATTGTTCCTGGATGCCGACAAGCAATATAGCTGCGCCTATTTCGAAACGCCGAATGCGACCCTCGACGACGCCCAGCTCGCCAAAAAGCGCCATCTCGCGGCCAAACTGCTGATCCGGCCCGGCAGCCGCGTGCTCGATATCGGTTCCGGTTGGGGCGGGCTTGGCCTCTACCTCGCCGAGATGGCGGACGCCGATGTCACCGGCATCACGCTGTCATTGGAACAGTTGCAGGTGGCGAACGCACGCGCTGCCGAAAAGAACCTGGCGCGGTCGGCAAAATTCCTGCTGCAGGATTACCGCGACATCGCCGGTTCCTTCGACCGTATCGTGTCGGTCGGCATGTTCGAGCATGTCGGGGTGGATTTCTACGACGCCTATTTCCGGCGCTGCGCTGAATTGCTGAACGATGACGGCGTCATGCTGCTGCATTCGATCGCCCGCTCGACCGGCCCCGATGTGACCAGCCCCTGGATCACGAAGTACATCTTCCCCGGCGGCTACATCCCGGCGGTTTCCGAAGTCATTCCCGCGATCGAGCGCGCTGGCCTTCTGGTGTGCGACATCGAGATCCTGCGGCTGCATTATGCGGAAACGCTAAAAGCCTGGCGTGAGCGGTTTGCGGCGCGGCGGGAGGAAGCGGTGCGGCTCTATGACGAGCGCTTTGCCCGAATGTGGGAATTTTACCTCGCCTGCTCGGAACTATCGTTCCGCACGCAGAACATGATGAACTTCCAGCTCCAGCTCACCAAGCGCCAGGGCATCGTGCCGATCACGCGCGACTATATCGGCAATGAGGAAGCAAGGTTGCGCGGGCGGGAGCGCAACGCGCGGCCACGGCTGCAGGATCGCCGGCGAATAAGCGAGGGTTGGCTGGTCGAATGTTAGTTCCGCAAGCTGAAGGGGGATGCGAAGCGGATCGAGGCCGGCAGCGCCAGTTGCGCGCGAAGGCCGGCAAGCACCGCTCCGTCGCAGGGTTTTGCGCAGAGTTCCGGGCGGGAAACCTGCTCCATGGCGTCGATCAGCATCGACAGCCAGAGCCGGTCATCGTTTCCCGTTCTCCAGGACCTTCCTGCCTTCCAAGCCTGAAGTGGCTGACCCATTTCCCGCTTTTCCTGTTCGCCCAGCGCGCCCGATGACCAACCAAAAGGCCGCCAAACCGTTCCTGCGACGTTACGCCCGAAGAAAACTGTGCCGATGTGACCTGCTTCACAGAGCGATGCCGCAGGCGGGCGTAAACCCCTCGACATGGCCCAGAAAACCTACAAACCCCAGTTCGATCCGCAGCGCGACCTCGGCACCGACTACGCCCTGATCGCGATTGGCGTGGGTGCAGCCCTGATGGCGCTGATCTATCTGATCCTGACCTGATCAAGCGCTGAGATCGATACGACAGACGCCCTCACCCATGGATGGGTATGGCTTGGGGGCGGCGAGGTTCAGCCCCGCCCTCGAAAAAACTCTTGAACCCGAAATGCTGGAAATCCATCGTGCCGCCCGCGCGCCGCCGGATTTTTGTCAAAAGCCGTCAAGCATCGTGCGTTGCAGGCGCCGGATTCATCCACAATTGTGATGAGCGGTTGATAGCGGCCAGCTTTTGCTTCCGCTTTGCGTCAGACAGGCGCTTTATCGCCGCCCCGCGTTCGCGTTCCCAAAATCCCAGTACCAAACCCAAGTACGCCGCAATCAAACGCACTATCGAGAAGCCATGGCCTTGACTGATTCGAACGTCCTCAAGCTCGCGCCCGACTCCGGAACTCCGGCCTATCGGAGCGCACCGCACAATATCGAAGCGGAACAAAGCCTGCTGGGCGCGGTCCTGGTCAACAATGACGCCTTCTACCGGGTTTCGGACTTTCTGGAGCCGAAGCATTTCTTCGAACCGCTGCATCAGACCATTTACGAGACCGCCGGCAGCCTGATCCGGATGGGCAAGGTCGCCACCCCGGTGACGCTGAAAACGTTCCTGCCGGCGGACGCCGACATCGGCGGCATGACGGTCGGCCAATACCTCGCCCGCCTCGCCGCGGAAGCGACCACCATCATCAACGCCCAGGATTACGGGCGGACCGTCTACGACCTTTCGCTGCGCCGCGACCTGATCCGGATCGGCGAGGACATGGTCAATGTCGCCTTCGACGCCCCGGTCGATTTCGCGCCGCGCGCCCAGATCGAGGACGCCGAGCGCCAGCTCTATGAACTTGCGGAATCCGGCCGCTATGACGGCGGCTTCCAGAAGTTTTCGCAGGCGATGAAAGTCGCGCTCGATATGGCGGCCAATGCCTACCAGCGCGACGGTAAGTTGTCCGGCATCGCGACCGGACTGCGCGATCTGGACTCCAAGATGGGCGGCCTGCAGCGGTCCGACCTTGTTATCGTCGCCGGCCGTCCCGGCATGGGCAAGACCGCGCTCGCCACCAATATCGCCTACAATATCGCCAGGGCGCACCGCGCCGAAGTGCAGGCCGACGGCACCATGAAGTCGGTCAATGGCGGCGTTGTCGGATTTTTCTCCTGCGAAATGTCGGCCGAGCAGCTCGCCACCCGTATTCTCGCCGAGCAAACCCGCATCGCATCAAGCATGATCCGCCGCGGCGGCATCAGACAGGAGGAATTTGACCGGATTCGCGACTACACGATCGAGCTTGAACATCTGCCGCTGTTCGTTGACGAGACGGGCGGCCTTTCGATTTCGCAATTGACGGCGCGCGCGCGGCGGCTGAAGCGGCAGAAGGGCCTCGACGTCATCGTGGTCGACTACATCCAGCTGCTGCAGGGCTCGGGCAAGCGCGGCAACGACAACCGCGTGCAGGAAGTCACCGAGATTACCACCAGCCTGAAGGCACTGGCGAAGGAACTCAATATTCCCGTGATCGCCTTGTCGCAGTTGTCACGCCAGGTCGAAAGCCGCGACGACAAGCATCCGCAATTGTCGGACTTGCGCGAATCCGGTTCCATCGAACAGGACGCCGACGTCGTGCTGTTCGTCTACCGCGAGGAATACTATCTGCAGAACAAGGAGCCCAAGCCCGGCTCGCCCGAACACGAAAAATGGCAGCTCGAAATGGAGCTTGCGCTCGGCAAGGCCGAAGTCATCATCGCCAAGCAGCGCCACGGACCGACGGGCACCGTCAGATTGCAGTTCGAAGGGCAGTACACGAGATTCAGCGATTTCGTCGAAGAGGACAATTTGCCCTACCGCGTGCCATGATCGCGGGCCTTCAGCAGGTTGAACCGGCGCCCTTGGCCGCCTAAAATGCGGCATGAACATCGCGTCCGATCCAAAGTCGCTACCGAAAACCTCGATCCTGTCGCCTGAAGCCAACCAGGCGGCGGCGCTTGCCACCGCCACCGGCGTCCTGACCGTCGATCTCGACGCCATCGTCGCCAACTGGCGCAAGCTCGAAAAGACCGGGGTTCCCGCCGAATGCGCCGGCGTGATCAAGGCCAATGCCTATGGCTGCGGCGCCGCAGAGGTCGCCCGCGCGCTTTCCAATGCCGGCTGCAAGACTTTTTTCGTCGCAACGCTCGATGAGGCCAAAGCCGTCCGTGCGGCGGTGCCAACCTCGGCCGCGCTCTATGTGCTTGATGGCTTTTTCCAGCACTCGGGCGAGACCTATGCCCAAATCGACTGCAGGCCCGTGATCGGCGATCTCAACGAACTCGCCGAATGGGACGTATTCTGCCGCCGCTCCGGCTGGAGTGGTGGCGCCGCCATCCATATCGATACCGGCATGAACCGGCTCGGCCTTACGGTCCCGGAAGCGCTGGGCATCATTCCCCGCATCAATGCCGGCGACCACGGCATTACGCTTGTGATGAGCCACCTCGTCTCCGCAGAACAACTCAACAATCCCCTCAACGCCAAACAGCTCAGCGCTTTTCGCGAGATCGCCAGCCAGTTCTCGGGCGTGCCGGCGTCGCTATCCAATTCCTCCGGCGTGTATCTCGGCCCGCAATTCCAGTTCGACCTGGTGCGGCCGGGGGCTGCGCTCTACGGCATCAACCCGACGCCGGAAGCCGACAATCCGATGCAGCCGGTGGCCGAAGTGAAGGCGCGCATCGTGCAGATCCGCAATATCGAGCGCGGCGAGACCGTAGGCTACGGCGGCACCTGGACCGCGCGGCGGCCGACCAGATTGGCGATCGTCTCGGCCGGATATGCCGACGGTTATTTCCGCGCGGCGAGCGCCAATGACGGCACCCGCGGCGCCGAAGTCGTCGTCGCCGGCAAACGCTGCCCGATCGCAGGCCGCGTCTCGATGGATCTGATCGCGGTCGACGTCACCGATCTCGAAAAGAACGCCGCCCGCCGCGGCCATCTGGTGACGCTGCTCGGCGAAGGCATCACCGTCGACGAGCTCGCGCATCATTTTGGCACCATCGGCTATGAGGTGCTGACCAGCCTCGGCTCGCGCTACGCGCGGGTTTACAAGGGCGGCGAAGCCAAGGTGGAACCGCCCGCTCTCCCCACAGAGGCCGCGCCCGTGGCGACCGAGCCGCCGCCCGTCCCGACCGAAGCATCCGCCGCTCAGGCCTGATGTTGAAGGTCGCGACCTTCAACATCAACAACATCAACCGGCGGCTGCCGAACCTGTTGCGATGGCTGAAGGCGGCAAAGCCGGACGCCGTCGCCTTGCAGGAGTTGAAGGCGAGCGACGCCGAGTTTCCGCTTTCTGCGATCGAAAAGGCCGGCTACGGCGCGGTGTGGCGCGGGCAAAAGACCTGGAACGGCGTCGCCATTTTGGCGCGCAAGGCCGAGCCGATATTGATCCGCGACCGCCTGCCCGGTGATGCCGGTGACCAGGAGGCGCGCTATATCGAAGCCGCCGTCAACGGCGTCATCATTACCAGCATCTATTTGCCAAACGGCAATCCGCAGCCCGGACCGAAATTCGACTACAAGCTCGACTGGTTCAAGCGGCTGCGCACGCCATGCCGCGAAATTTTTGAAGCAGGACGTTCCCGTGGTGTTAGCCGGCGACTACAACGTCGCACCGACCGGGATCGATATTTATCCGACCAAGTCGTGGGACAAGGACGCGCTGATCCAGCCGAAAAGCCGCGCGGCGTTCAAATCGCTGCTGGCACAGGGCTGGACCGATGCGATCCGTGAACTCCATCCGGAACAGCGCATCTATTCATTCTGGGATTACAAGCGAAACCGCTGGCCGCGCGATGCCGGCCTGCGGCTCGATCATCTCCTGCTCAGCCCTGCCCTTGCCCCGCGCCTGCTCAAGGCCGGTGTCGACAAAAAGATCCGCGGCGAGGAAGGCGCCAGCGACCATGCGCCGGCGTGGGTGGTGTTGAAGTGACGAGCATCACCACAGATTCTTGCCGTCAATCACAGTCACCGGCACCGCGTCGAGATCGAAATCATCGAGCAGCCGCGCGTTAATTGCAATCTTGGGATTGTCAAAATCCGGCTTTCCGGTCGACCAGTCCGGCAATTCCCCAAAGGTCCCGCAGCCGCAATTGGCGCAAAAGTGATGCTTCACGGTGCGGCTCTGCCATTGGTACGTCGCGACATTTTCGGGCGGCGACGTCAGCCGGAACTGCGCGGGCTTGTAATAGGCCCACAGCGCACCGCGCTTCGAGCACAGCGAACAGGTGCAGCGCGTGACATCCGCCGGCGCCTCGCTCACCTCGAACTTCGTGTTGCCGCAATGGCAGCTTCCCTTGATCGTCACGTGCGCCCCTTTCTGAATGGTTTGCCTTCGCCAAAGTCCTAGCCCGAGCCTGCTGACAGCATGGTGTCAGCAGCAGGGCAGCGGCCGCTGTTTCCCGTCATGGCGAGGAGGCGCACTTGCGACGTCTGAAGCAATCCACCTTTTCCTTGGTCTGGCATGGATCGCTTCGCTACGCTCGCAATGACGCGGCACCGGAGAATCGCTTGTCCTTCCTCTTCGTCCTCATCGTCGGCCTGATCGCCGGCACCATCTCCGGCATCGTCGGCACCGGCTCGTCGATCATGCTGATGCCGGTCTTGGTCTATCAATACGGCCCGAAGGAAGCCGTGCCGATCATGGCGGTCGCGGCCGTAATGGCGAATTTGTCGCGCATCCTCGCCTGGTGGCGCGAGGTCGACTGGCGCGCCTGTGCCGCCTATTCGGTCACCGGCATCCCGGCCGCCGCGCTCGGCGCGCGCACGCTGCTGGCACTGCCGTCGCATGCCGTCGATATCGCGATCGGCATTTTCCTGATCGCGATGGTGCCGGTGCGGCACTGGCTGGCGCGCCACGAATTGAAAGCCAACCTCTGGCATCTTGCGATCGGCGGCGCGCTGATCGGCTATCTCACCGGCATCGTGGTTTCCACCGGACCGCTGAGCGTGCCGCTGTTTTTGTTCTACGGCCTCGCCAAAGGCGCATTCCTCGCCACCGAGGCGGCCAGTTCGCTCGGGCTTTACCTCAGCAAATCCGTCACCTTCGAACGTTTCGGCGCATTGACATCGGATGTCGCGATCAAGGGCCTTGTCGCCGGCTCGTCGCTGATGTTCGGCGCCTTCATCGCCAAACGTTTTGTGCTGAAGCTGGAGCCGGATGTGTTCCGGCTGGTGATGGATGGCATCATGCTGGCCGCCGGCGTTTCGCTGCTGTGGACGGCGATGACGTCGTAAAATCCATCAAATTCAGGTCTTCGATCTGAACCAAATCACCGGAATCGCCGACGGAGTGACTGAGGTCACAGCCAGTTCCGGACCGGTCACCATGATCGCTTGGCTTCGTGACGTATCCGCAACCGTCCGAAGATCAGGAGATTTGGGATGAACCGGGCTATCATCGGCGCCGCAGTCGCGGGCCTCGTCGCACTCGCCGTCATATTCGGCAGTTGGTACACCATCGATCAGACCGAGCGCGGCGTCCTGCTGCGCACCGGCGCCGTGATCGGCACCGCGCAACCCGGACTTGGCTTCAAGGTGCCGTTCATCGACACCGTCGAGAAAGTCAGCGTCAAAACCATCACCTATAGCTGGGACAAGATGAATTCCTATTCCTTCGACCAGCAGCCGGCCGATCTCAAGATCAGCGTTACCCTGCGCGCCTCGCCTGACAAGGTCGCCGACCTCTACGCCAAATTCGGCAGGCTCGAGACCGCGGTCAATCAGGTGGTGAGCCCGGCCGTCAACCAGCAGGTCAAGATCGTGTTCGGCCGCTACACCGCGGTGAAGGCCATTCAGGAGCGCGGGCCGCTCAATTCCGCGATCAGGGACGCCATCACCGCAACGCTGAAAGACGATCCGATGATCATCATCGAGAGCGTGCAGCTCGAGAACATCGAGTTCAGCCAGAACTACCTGCACTCGATCGAGCAGCGCATGCTGGCCGAGGTCGAGGTGCAGAAGCTGCAGCAGAACGCGGAGCGCGAAAAGGTGCAGGCCCAGATCACGGTGACGCAAGCCACCGCCAAGGCCAACGCCGTCCGCGCCGAAGCGCTGGCCCAGTCCGAGGCGACCCGGCTCAACGGCGAGGCCCGCGCCTCCAACATCCGTGTCACCGGCGAAGCCGAAGCCGCCGCCATCGAGGCCCGCGCCAGGGCGCTCGGCACCAACCCGAACCTCGTCACGTTGGTGCAGGCCGAGCGCTGGAACGGCGTGCTGCCGACCACCATGGTGCCGGGATCCGCCGTGCCGTTCGTGTCGGTAAAGTAGGCTGCCGAAGATATCTGAAATGATGATGCCCGGGGCTGCGGCCTCGGGCATTGTCGTCCGCTTGTTCCGGGGCGTGATAGGTTGGACACAAAATCGCGAAAACAACCCCATGCAAAGTAGGATGGGCCCCCGTTCGCAGCACTGAGGCCGGGATATTCTCACCGGCCTGATCTCGCCCCACTTGAAATATACCCCCACTTCACGGCCCATTGCGTGGGCCGGTTTTTCCAAGTGAAGGAGTGGGCGCTTGAGCGTATTGGCTGACATTGCCGATGTCCCCCATTCCGGCAGCCGGACGAATGGGCGAACCGATCCCCAGCAAGACGTCCTGAAATTCGCGGAAGCCGCGCTGGCGGACAACAAGCGCGAGAGCTTGCGGCTGGCGGTTCGCGCGCGCTGGGTCGCGCTGGCGGTGATCGCCGTGACGCTGCCGATCCTCAACCCCAATTGGGAGATCATTTATTACATCGCGGCGCTTGGCCTGTTCGCGGCGATCGGCTGGGCCCAGCTCAGGGTCGGCAAGGCCGGCGTCTCCCGGCCCGAACTTTTCCTGATGTTCTGCGACCTGGCGTTGCTGACCTTCCTGGCCGTGGTGCCCAATCCCTGGAGCACCGCGAACTGGCCGGTCGGATTTCAATTCCGGTTCGACACCTTCATGTACTTCTTTGTCCTGCTGGCCACCGCGACGCTCACCTATTCCTGGCGAACGATCGTCGCGATGGGCACCTGGGTGACAGGGCTGTGGGTGGTCGGCGTCGGTTGGTCCTGGATGCAACCCAATACCCACGCCGCGCTGTCCGAACGGGTGCGTGCCGCCGTCGGCGCCGACCACAGGATGTTCGCGCTGATCGACCCCTCGACGGTCAATATCGCGGCGCGGTTTCAGGAAATCACCGTGTTCCTGATCGTCGCAATGATCCTTGCGGTGGCGGTGCGCCGCTCCAACGCGCTCTTGGTCAGCCATGCCGGGATCGAACGCGAGCGCACCAATCTGGCGCGTTACTTTTCGCCCAATGTCGTCGAGCAATTGTCCAAGAACGACGAGCCGCTCAAGCAGGTCCGCACCGAGAACGTGGCGGTGCTGTTCGCCGACATCGTCGGCTTCACCGCCTATGCCGATGGCCGCAGCCCAACCGAAGTGATCGGGACGCTGCGGCAGTTCCACGAACGCATGGAGCGCGAGATTTTTCGGCACGAGGGAACGCTCGACAAATATCTCGGCGACGGATTGATGGCGACGTTCGGCACGCCCTTCCCCGGCGCTTCCGACGCCGGCAATGCGCTGCGCTGCGCGCAAGCCATGCTCGGTGCGATCGACGAACTAAACCGCGAGCGCAAACATCGCGGCGAGCCGCCGATCCGGATCAGCCTCGGACTGCATTACGGCGAGGTCGTGCTCGGCGATATCGGTTTGAACCGGCTCGAATTCGCTGTCATCGGCACCACGGTGAATGCGGCAAGCCGGCTGGAATCGCTAACCCGCGAATTCGGCTGCGCCATGATCGCCAGCGACGACCTCGTGCAGCAGGCGCGTGCAGAAACAGGCAGTTCGGACGCCGACTTCGCGCATCTCGTCGCGCATCCGCCGCAGGCCATCCGCGGCCTCGAGCAACCGCTCGGTATCTGGACCCGCGTCCACAACGTGGTCTGATCGCGTATCTGGTTTCGGGCGGCGCACGGCGGCTGCCCTTCAATCCACCTTGAGAGGAGGCCCCACGATTTCGCATGGCGTGATCTTCCGCGAGATAGCATCCTGGAAGCACTTGGCCGAACATCGAGTCCAGTAGAGACGCTGATTTTTGTGCCGCGGATCAATTCGCAATGCTTTGCCCGAGGCAACCCTAGAGAAACGACCTTATCCGTCCAGTATTCCAAGATTGCCGCGCGCAGTGACGATTGGTTTGTATCTGTCCGAACATGGTCGCGCCATCCGGGCGCGAAGCGATCGAATTGCGCGTGATCCTCAGACGTTATCGATCTTCGTTCCTTTGAAGGTCACCAAGGCTTACGTGCACAATCACGTCGATACGCTGCAGTTGCGCCAGACATTCAAACAGATCAAAAGACAGTGTGCCCAGATTATGCGGATCCAAAAAAGCATGATGCAGCCCTGACGGCTGAGGCTGCGCACAATCTTCGGAAGAGATTTAGCCGCCGGTCCTTCGATCGGACTTACTAGCGCCTAAACCACGCAACCTAGTCGTGGCCGAATTCAAATAATTCCTGATCTGCATCCGAGATGCAAATCTTCGAAAACGACTTCTGTTTTGCGCCTGCTGTATGCAGCGACAGGCCTACCGTCAATCAATTCGGACGTGCCTCTGACCTTTGATTTTCCAGGTGGTCCACTAAAAACATCTACAAAGGCACAGTGCGAAAATTTTTTCCGTGCGGCGCTCGAAATTTGAACGTAGTCGGTCAAAATCTTGAGTTTTTCTTTGGCCCAAGGGCCGACGTTCTCGACCCACAATCCATCCTTATCGCGCCAGTAGTGCTCTCCCTCCACAGGCATTTTTGACAACCCGTCCCTTCATCAAAACCGAAGCATTCTGAGGTAACGGAAATTCCCGCCACAACGTCCCGTCCAATTTTCCTCCACCCTTACCATTCTCGGGCGGATCACTTTTCATCGCATCCTGAATTGTACGCCCCTCCTCGACCCCCATGGATTGTTCGTAGATGCCCCACTGTTTTAGAAACGTCGCCACGTTCTCCGGCGGCATTGGCCGATAGCATCGCGGCCCACTGAGGGTGTGTGCCTCGCGCAAGAGTCTGACTTAACGCCGCTTTCGCCGCCGATAATGATCCAGTCTTGCACCCGACCTGAAATCGAGATTGGCCCCAATGGACCAAGCGCCGGTTCGTAACTTTCGAATCGAACGGCCGCAGGTAGCGCAAGCAGATTTGGCACACGTTGCTGATAAGCGTTCGCGTCCTCTGCAGTCGTCCCCAACCAAATATTCGCGTAACCCTTGAGCCCAGTCCGCTGGCAGCATCTTCCGGATATTTTGCGGGCGCTTGGTAAGCAAAAGCCAGTCTAGTTGGTCGCAAGCACGAATGAGGTCAAAGAGGTCTCGGCGCCAAGCAGCATCGACCTGATTGTCAAAGACATCAGCGAGAGACGCACAAAATACCCGTTGCCTTCGCCGGAACTTCGATTGGAATTCCGCCGCGCGGCTATTCCAGGCAACTGGTGCTTTCCAATAGGATTCGGTAGTTCGCCGTCGAGGATGATTGCCCCACGACACTTGGCCGCTACGTTTGGCCCACTTCTCCGCGTAACAAAAATCGCATGCGGAAGGCCTGTTACGAGCACGCGCAACCTTCGTACAACCCACCCATGGGTTGAACGTTGAATCGGTCCATTCGATCTTTGAAGCTGCGGCCATGTGCGGTCCTTTCGGCTTGATAAAGCTGGCAGACCGTGGTTAATCGAATATCAATGTTCCTATTATGTTCTAACACAGTATTCCAACCGTTCAAGTAGCACCTAGCTCGATATCACCCGCGACTGCACCACTCCCATGGCCAAATCCACCCTCTCCTTTGTCTGCCAGAACTGCGGCGCGGCGTATAACCGCTGGCAGGGCAAGTGCGAGTCCTGCGGCGAGTGGAATACGCTGGCCGAGGAGGACACGTCTGGCGCAACAACCATGCCCGTGTCCGTCCGCTCGCGGCGCAAGGGACGGACGTTTGCGCTGGAGACGCTGACCGGCAAGAGCCAGGAAGCCCCTCGCCTGCCATCGGGGATGACCGAGCTCGATCGCGTCACCGGCGGCGGGTTTGTCCGCGGCTCGGTGCTCCTGGTCGGCGGCGATCCCGGCATCGGCAAATCGACGCTGTTGACGCAGGCCACCAGCCTGCTCGCCCGCGCCGGGCATCGCGCGGTCTACATCTCGGGCGAAGAAGCCGTGGCGCAGGTGCGGCTGCGCGCCGAGCGGCTTGGGCTAGCCGATGCGCCGGTGCAGCTTGCCGCGGAGACTTCCGTCGAGGATATCGTCTCGACGCTGTCGGAGGGCGCGGTCCCTCGCCTGATCGTGATCGATTCGATCCAGACCATGTGGACCGACACGGTCGAATCCGCGCCCGGCACGGTGACCCAGGTCCGCGCCTCGGCGCAGGCGCTGATACGCTTCGCGAAGAAATCCGGCGCGGCGATCATCCTGGTCGGCCACGTCACCAAAGACGGCCAGATCGCCGGCCCCCGCGTGGTCGAGCACATGGTCGATGCCGTGCTCTCGTTCGAGGGCGAAGGCTCGCAGCAATTCCGCATCCTGCGCGCGGTGAAAAACCGCTTTGGGCCGACCGACGAGATCGGCGTGTTCGAGATGACGGGCCTCGGCCTGCGCGAGGTCTCCAACCCGTCAGAGCTGTTTCTCTCCGAACGCGATCTCGGCAGCCCGGGCACGGCCGTGTTCGCCGGCATCGAGGGCACCCGCCCGGTGCTGGTGGAATTGCAGGCGCTGGTGGCGCCGACCTCGCTCGGCACGCCACGACGCGCCGTGGTCGGCTGGGATCCGAGCCGGCTGTCGATGGTGCTGGCGGTGCTGGAGGCCCATTGCGGGGTCAAGCTTTCCGGCCATGACGTCTATCTCAACGTCGCAGGCGGCCTGCGGATCAACGAGCCCGCCGCGGACCTCGCCGCCGCCGCCGCGCTGGTGTCGTCGCTGGTGAATGCGCCGCTGCCGACGGATGCGGTCTATTTCGGCGAGATTTCGCTGTCCGGCGCGGTCCGCCCGGTGGCGCAGACCTCGGCCCGGCTGAAGGAAGCCGCCAAACTCGGCTTTGGCCGCGCCGTGCTGCCCGAATCGGCGCGCGGGGAAACTGGCGGCGACGCCGGCCTGTCGCTCAATTCTGTGGGAGGACTGACGACGCTGGTTGCCGAAATCGCCGCCCGCGGCAGTCCCAGAGGAAATCGGGACGGAAATCGCCAGGAAAACCGCGATGGAACGGCTGAGAAAAATGCCACACCGGCCCGATTCCGTCGCGAAAATGGCTAAAGCGGCGTGACCTCGGGCGGCCTCGCCGCTATACATCGCCCGCGCGGGATAGAGCGATTTCCGGCCTTGCCGGACGCACCGGATGACCCCCACTTAGGGGTGCACCGAAACGCCGATTTGCAAAGCCTGATGTACGAGCGGACCTGACCAGCCGATGCCGATTACGATCCTCGATCTCGTCCTGCTCGCGGTAATGCTGATCTCGGGCCTGCTTGCGATGGTGCGCGGCTTCATGCGCGAAATCCTGTCGATCGCGGCCTGGGGCGCGGCGGCGCTGGTGACGCTGTATGCGTTCTCAAAGCTGCTGCCGACGGCAAAATCCTATTTCAACAACGATACGGTGGCGGCCATTGTGGTCGTGGCCGGCACCTTCATCGGCACCCTGATCGTGGTTTCCGTCATCACGGTGCGGATCTCGGACATGATCCTGGATTCCCGGATCGGGGCGCTGGACCGCACGCTGGGCTTCCTGTTCGGGCTCGCCCGCGGCCTCCTGATCGTGGTCGTGGCCTTCCTGTTCTTCAGCTGGCTGGTCCCGGACAAGCAGCGGCCGGACTGGATCACGGGCGCGAAGTCCAAGGTGGTGCTGCAGGGAACCGGCGATTGGTTAATGTCGCTCTTGCCGGACGACCCCGAGAACACCATCTTAAAGCGATTCAAGAAGAATAAACCCGAAGATGACCAAACTGACGCCGAACCGGCCCAGCCGGGTGCCGGCGATGGCTACAGTAAACCTGCCCGTGACGGTCTCAAAAAGCTGATTGAGAAACCCGCGGCCAAGTAATTGATCAAAGTAATCGGTAAAGTAATCGGTCAGGTGAATTTGAGGCCATACAGAGAGGCGATGGACCAGATGCAAAACCCTTCCGATCCCGCCGACCAACTTGATCCGGGCCTTGATATGGGTCTTGGCCCCATCGAACTGCAGGACGATCTGGAAGGCGACACGCTCCGCGAGGAATGCGGCGTGTTCGGCATCTTTGGCCACCCCGAGGCCGCCGCCATCACCGCACTTGGCCTGCACGCGCTTCAGCACCGCGGCCAGGAAGCCGCCGGGATCGTCACCTTCGACGGCAGCCGTTTTCACAGTGAACGCCGCCTCGGCCTCGTCGGCGACACCTTCTCCCGCCGCGAAGTGATCGAGCGCCTGCCCGGCAATACCGCGGTCGGCCATGTCCGCTACTCCACGACAGGCGCCACCATTTTGCGCAACGTGCAGCCGCTGTTCGCCGAGCTCAATGCCGGCGGTTTCGCGGTCGGCCATAACGGCAACCTCACCAACGGGCTGACGCTGCGCCGCGAACTCGTCAAGAACGGCGCGATGATGCAGTCGACCACCGATACCGAGGTGATCCTGCATCTGGTCGCGCAGTCAAAACGCCCGCGCTTCATCGACCGCTTCATCGAGTCGCTGCGCGCCATCGAAGGCGCCTATTCGCTGGTGTCGCTCACCAACAAGAAACTGATCGGCGCCCGCGATCCGCTCGGCATCCGCCCGCTGGTGCTCGGCGATCTCGACGGCCGCCCGATCCTCACCTCCGAGACCTGCGCGCTCGACATGATCGGCGCCAAATATGTCCGCGACATCGAGCCCGGCGAGATCATCGTGTTCGACGAGGCCGGCGCGCACAGCCACAAGCCGTTCCCGCCAAAGCCGCCGCGGCCCTGCATCTTCGAATACATCTATTTCTCGCGGCCCGACTCCATCGTCGGCGGCCGCTCGGTCTATGAAGTCCGCAAAGCCTTTGGCGCGCAGCTCGCGCGTGAGAGCCACGCGGAAGTCGACGTCGTGGTGCCGGTGCCGGATTCCGGCGTGCCGGCCGCGATCGGCTACGCCCAGCATTCCGGCGTGCCGTTCGAGCTCGGCATCATCCGCAACCACTATGTCGGTCGCACCTTCATCCAGCCGACCCAGAGCGTGCGCGAGCTCGGCGTGCGCATGAAGCATTCGGCCAACCGCGCCGCCATCGAAGGCAAGCGCATCATCCTGATCGACAATTCGCTGGTGCGCGGCACCACCTCGAAGAAGATCGTGCGCATGATGCGCGACGCCGGCGCCCGCGAGGTGCACTTCCGCCTCGCCTCGCCGCCGATCCTCTACCCCGATTATTACGGCATCGACCTGCCCGACCGCGGCGGCCTCTTGGCAGCCACCCATTCGCTGGAGGAAATGCGCGCGGCGATCGGCGCGGATTCGCTCGCCTTCCTGTCGATCGACGGCATGTACCGCGCCATGGGCTATCCCGGCCGCGATCCCGCCAATCCGAAATTCTCGGATCACTGCTTTACCGGCGTCTATCCGACCCACCTCACCGACCAGAGCGAAGCCGAGCCGCAGCCGCGGCAGCTGTCGCTGCTGGCAGAGGCGGTGTGATTTGTCGTCCCTGCGAAAGCAGGGACCCATAGCCACCGGCCTTCGTTTTACGGACGCCATTAGACACGAACACCCTCCGCCATCATAACCGTCACGGCGTATGGGTCCCTGCTTTCGCAGGGACGACGACGATAGAGCATTATTTGAATGACCCTACCCCTCGCCTCCCGCATCGCTCTCGTCACCGGCGCCTCGCGCGGCATCGGCTATGCCACCGCGCGCGCGCTCGCAAAAGCCGGCGCGCATATCGTGGCGGTGGCGCGTACGCAAGGCGGGCTGGAAGAACTCGACGACGAGATCAGGAAGGACGGCGGCAGCGCCACGCTGGTGCCGCTCAACCTCACCGATCATGACGGCATCGCCCGCCTTGGAGCTGCGCTGCACGAGCGCGACGGCAAGCTCGACATCCTCGTCGGCAATGCCGGCGTCGCCGGCCCTTCCTCGCCGCTCGGCCATATCGATCTCAAACCCTGGAATGACGTGATCGCGGTCAACGTCACCGCCAACTTCCAGTTGATCCGCTGCATGGAGCCGTTGCTGAAAAGTGTCCGACGCCGGCCGCGCGGTGTTCCTGACCTCAGGCGCCGCCAGCAAGGCCAGCGCCTATCTCGGCCCCTACGCGGCGTCGAAGGCCGCGCTGGAGACGCTGGTCCGAGCGTGGGCGAAGGAGACCGCCAGCACGACACCTTCGGGTCAATTTGTTCAGCCCCGGCCCGATCCGCACCCGCATGCGCGCCACTGTATTTCCGGGCGAAGACCCGATGACGCTGGACACGCCGGAACAGGCGGCCGAATTGATCGTGCCGATGTGCACGCCGGAATGGACCGAGACCGGCAAGCTCTACGACTACAAGACCCGCACGCTGATGAGTTTTCGCGCACCGGCGTGAGCGCGCGGTCATGCGAATTGACACCATCCCTCTGCCGGCCAGATTGACTTCACCGCTCGACTGCGGACCAACCGCAGCAGATCAAGGGAGTGAAAGCCATGACGCCGAACCGCGCGACATCCGATCACTGCCGCAACACGCTTCTCCAGATCCGCCGTTCCTTGCACTGGCCGGCCTTACGCTGATCGGCGCGTCGACGGTGACACTCCCGCGCATGCCGGCGAAATTCCCGCCTTCGCGGTCGATGCGTCCTGGCCAAAGCCGCTGCCGAACAACTGGATCCTCGGCCAGGTCGGCGGCATCACGGTCGACCGGCAGGGTCATATCTGGGTGATCCATCGCCCGCGCTCGCTGACCGACGACGAGAAGGGCGCGGCGCTTAATCCGCCGCGCTCGAAATGCTGCGCCTCCGCGCCGCCGGTTCTGGAGTTCGACGCCGACGGCAATCTGTTGCGCTCATGGGGCGGTCCCGGCGAAGGCTATGAATGGGTCGGCCGCGAACACGGCATCGAGGTCGACGACAAGGGCTTCGTCTGGATCGGCGGCAATGCCGACAATGACAATGCTATCCTGAAATTCACACTCGACGGCAAGTTCGTGATGCAGATCGGCAAGATCGCGCCGAGCAAGGGCAGCAACGACACCACCCAGCTCGGCAAGCCCGCCGAGACCGCGGTCGACAACGAAGCCAACGAAATCTATGTCGCCGACGGTTACGGCAACCGCCGCGTCATCGTGTTCGATGCCACCACGGGAGCCTACAAGCGGCACTGGGGCGCCTACGGCAAGCCGCCGAACGACGACAAGCAGCCGCCCTACGATCCCAAGGCGCCACCGCCGCAGCAATTCGCCAATCCCGTCCACTGCGTGAAACTCAGCCAATGACGGCCTGGTCTACGTCTGCGACCGCATCAACAACCGTATCCAGGTCTTCAGGAAGACGGAACCTTCGTGAAGGATGGTTCTGAGAAGAACACGCTCGGCAATGGCGCGTCTGGGATATCGGATCTGGCCCGATCCCAAGCAAGTTGCTCCTGAGCGCCGACGGCGAGAACAACGAAATTCGCGTGCTCAGGCGTGATGACGGTACCCTGGTAGGCAGTTTTGGGCGCAGCGGCCGCAATGCCGGCCAGTTCCACTGGATCCACGCGATGGCGATCGACGCCAAGGCAACGTCTATACCGCTGAGGTCGACACCGGAAAGCGGATCCAGAATTCAAAATGACCACGGACGCGCTACGATAGGCGCATTGCCAGACCTGCCCTAGGTCCCAAGATCGCCGGGAATGCCGGGGGATTTCGCGAAATATCCGCCGGCATCAACCTTTGGAGGAAATAACATGAAAACTAAATTTGCGCGGAACTCCGCCGCGCTGATCGTGCTCGCAGGCCTCTCGCTTGCGGGCCCGGCCTTGCGCAGGACAAGAACATCAAGATCGGCGTGCTCAACGACATGTCGAGCCTCTATGCCGATATTGGCGGGCCGAACTCGGTGGCGGCGGTCAAAATGGCGGTCGAAGATTCCGGCCTCAAGGCCAAGGGCTGGAACATCGACGTGGTGAGCGGCGATCACCAGAACAAGCCGGACATCGGTGTCAACATCGCGCGGCAATGGATCGACGCCGACAAGGTCGACGTCATCGCCGATACGCCAAGTCCGGCGTTGCGCTCGCTGTGAACAACCTGGTGAAGGAAAAGAACTCGGTGCTGCTCAATTCGGGCGCCGCGACCGCCGACCTCACCGGCAAGGCCTGCACGCCGAATACGATCTCCTTCACCTACGACACCTACATGCTCGCCAACGGCACCGGCAAGGCGCTGACCAAGGCCGGCGGTGATACCTGGTTCTTCCTCACCGCGGATTACGCCTTCGGCCATGCGCTGGAGCGCGATACCTGGCGGTGGTTACCGATACCGGCGGCAAGGTGCTTGGCGGCGTCAGGCATCCGCTCAACACGTCGGACTTCTCGTCCTTCCTGCTGCAGGCGCAGTCGTCGAAGGCCAAGGTCATTGGCCTCGCCAATGCCGGCGGCGACACCACCAACTCGATCAAGCAGGCGGCCGAATTCGGTATCGTCGCGGGAGGACAGAAGCTCGCAGCGCTCCTGCTGTTCATCAACGACGTGCATGCGCTCGGGCTGAAGACGGCGCAGGGCCTGACCTTTACGGAGTCCTTCCATTGGGACCTCAACGACAAAACGCGCGAGTGGTCGAAGCGCTTCCAGAAAGTCTCACCGAAGGGCTCGATGCCCTCGATGACGGTTGCGGGACTTTATGCGGAAATCCTGCATTACCTGAAGGCGATGGAAGCGCTCGGCAGCAATCCGCGCGACGGCGCCAAGGTCGTCGCCAAGATGAAGGAACTGCCGACCGACGATCCGCTGTTCGGCAAGGGCCCGCTCCGCGCCGATGGCCGTCGCCTGATCCCGGCCTACCTGTTCGAGGTGAAGAAGCCCGAAGAGTCCAAAGGACCGTGGGATTATTACAAGCTGGTCGCCACGATCGCACCGGAAGACGCCGCCAAGCCGTTAGAGGCTAGCGACTGCCCGCTGGTGAAGAAATAGCAAAGCGCAGCCGGCCGGATCACGATCCGGCCGGCTTGCGAAAGGATGAAATTGTTAAGATAGCCCTTGCTCTTCCAGAACCACGCGCCGCTCTGGCGCTGGTGAATTGCCCGCGTCGAACTCGGAAAGCGGAAGCAGTTTCCGGCCGCAAATGAAACTGCCCTGGTAGCCAAGGCGTTCAAGATGGGCAAATACGTCATGAACGCTGCCCGGCGCGAGGTGCCGGTTTTCGCACTCGAAGATGAGCACGGTGCGTGCTGCCGCAGGATCCGGTCGGCGCCCTTGAGAACCTCGAGCTCGACGCCTTCCTTATCGAACTTGAGGAAACCGATCCTGTCGCCCGCATCGAAATATTCATCGAGCGACACCATCGGCACGGTCAGGCTCGTGAAATCCTCTGCCTCCAGAGCCGTGCTCTTGAGCGACGCCCCGGGTTGATGGCCTTTGGAACGTACAATTCCTGTGCGCCGGAATGCGAATAGACGGCCTTTGCTTCGACCGTCACATTGGCGAGACCTATCGCCCTGCAGACGTCAGCCAGGCCGGTTGCCAACTCCGGCTGCGGTTCGAATGCGATCACCCGGCCATCTCGCGACCAGCTGGACAGCCAATAGATGAAGCGGCCCTTGTTGGCGCCAACGTCGCAGGTGACGTCGCCCGGCCGCAGATGTTGCTTGATGACGTCGAGTTCGACTTTCGCTATCGCGCGCAGCCGTGCCTTCAGGGCGCGAATGCGAAATCGTACGCTC
>CAVSXQ010000038.1:0-37109 GCA_963731915.1 uncultured Alphaproteobacteria bacterium | reverse complement strand
GGGCCAGAACCTCGGCGCCGCCAATCGCAATCAACGCCAAAAACCCGAGTAACAAGTGCAACATACGTTTGTTCTTCTGTTTTTCCGCGGCGTTTGTTACTGGAGTAAATCCTTGCCGTGCCCCCAAAAGAATGGGGCAAGTCTCTGGGCTGAATAGTCCACCTTCTATAAGATCAACATTTTAGACCATCAATGATAGTGTTGGTACAGGATGCTGCGGTATGGATGCGACCCAATCCTGGTTCCACCGATTTCGATTCAGTTTATCTGCCTTTGTTGCTGTTAGTTCTACGGTTACGTCGTTATTCCTTGGATATACCAGATTTCGAAGACAGTGGATTTTGCGAGAGATCAATTCGTTAAGAGCAGAGGGCGTCCAAGTGGGAATTAGAGGCACGCTGGTTTGACCGTCTCTGGCCGCGAGCTTTTTCGGACCATAGGAGATGAGCCCGCCTGCCTGTGCCCAGGCACCCCAGCCGCCAGCGAGGGGCAGACGGTTTTTGGCCGCGAATTCGATGATGCGTGCCAAATTCGCAATCGTTTGCCGCGACGAGACCACGTAGAGACCCTCAACGCCTGCCTGCGAGAAGGCTGCGAAAGCAGCCTCAATATCGCTCGAGCGCCGCACTTCGGCGAGGTGAAGTTTCACCTGGAGAACGGCTGCGGCGCGCTCGACCTCGCGTAGTTCATTGTCGACGTGGTCGGGATTGAACAGCACCGCCACGCGGGAGAGTTGCGGGGCTGCCTCCTTGAGCAGCACCAGGCGCTTCGCGGCCAGTTCATCAGACAGGAAGGTAACCCCGGTGGCGTTGCCACCAGGCCGCGCCAGGCTTGCCACGAGACCACTTTGTACTGGATCAGTGCTAACCGAAAAAACAATTGGGATTGTCTGGGTCGCCTTGCGGACCTCCGGCGCCACGTCACCACCGAGCGCGAAGATCAGGTCCGGATTGAGCCGAACGAGGTCCATCGCCAACTCCGGCAGCCGCTCGGGCTTGCCTTCGGCGAAGCGATACTCAAGGAGGACATTCTTTCCATCGACGTAGCCGAGATCGCTCATGCCGCGGACAAAAGCTTCAGTGTTGGGATCACCTTGGGGAGTGCTGTAAAGCATTACGCCCAGCCGGGGGAGCTTCGCTGGCCGCTGCGCATGCAGCGGCAGCGGCAAGAGAGATGCCGCTACCCCGCCAAGACCCGTGATGAACTGCCGTCGCCTCATTGGGTCCCCGGAGGAAATCCCGTCGCGGCCAAGCTAGCACGTTGCGATGTGCAGGTGAGCAGGAAAGGGGGAATCCATACTCCGATCTCGAGAAATCTGTCAGGGACCGCGCTTTGCGCGGCCTCGTTGACCAAGACCGTCGTGCGCCCGAATGATAGCGGAGTTGGTCAAACCAATCGAGCCCGCGACCGAATTCCGGTCCGCGTTGCGGTGCACGGCCTGTCGGCCGTGACTGCATTCCAATTCAAGCCGGCGGCAAGCCGAGCGCCTGTCCCATCTCAATCCAGACCGGCAATTCGCGCTGATACAAGGCGTTGCTCTCCTTGAAACCGATTGTCGGCTCCAGCGCGAAAGTGCGGAGCACTTCCTTCACTTTCGGATCGTTATTGGCCGCCACGCAGAGTGCAGCCAGCCGATCGACGATCGGCTGCGGCGTCGCCTTCGGCAGCGCCCAGCCCGAGAAGCCGCTGATGGTGAAGAACTTCGATGTCGCGCCCTGTTCAGGCAGGGTCTTGACGTCAGGGATGGCGTCGACCTTCTTTGAATGCACCGCGAACAGGATGCCGCGATTGCTTTGCAGCACGGGCTGCGCGGCCGTGTAGCTGCCCATCGCGACATCGAGCGTGCCTTCCATCAGCCCCGTCCACATCGGCGCTTCGCCCCGGTAGTGCACCGGTTCGATGTTGAGACCATATTGCTTGTTGAGCTCATTGATCGTGATGTGCGGGGATGAGCCCGCGCTGTAGGTGCCGAAATTCACCTTGCCGCTCTTGCGCGCGAAAGCCACGAAATCGTCAAGCGTTTTGACGCCGGATGCCGTACTCGCGATCATCAGCAGCCCGGCGCCCGGAATGACGCTGACGAGCGTCAAATCCTTGTCCATGTCATAGCCGGGGTTCTTCATCATCACCCTGTTCATCACATAGGTGGTCGAGATCGAGCACAGGATGGTGTGCCCATCGGGCTCGGCGCGCGCGACTTCCGCAGCGCCAATCGAGCCGGAGGCGCCCGCCTTGTTTTCGATGACGACGGTCTGCCCCACCTGTTTGCCGATGTATTCGCCGAAGGCGCGCGCCAGCAAATCGGTCTGCCCGCCCGCCGGATAGCTGCAGATCATGCGGATATTGCGCGACGGCCACGCGGCTTGCGCCGAGGCGTTGCGCGAGATGAAAGGCATCGCTGCGGCGGCGGTGCCGGCGGCGATGAAATGACGGCGATTGATTTTCGACAATGTTCTCTCCCTGAATTTCCACGAGGGTATCGCATCGTCCGGCTTCTGCCACGTGCCAAAGGCGGGACAGATTGGCGCATTTGAGGCATCCGCCTGCCCGTTTCTGGCAGCATTTGCTTCAATCCCCACCGGCACGGGGCTGGCACGCTTTTCGGAGATACCTCCGGCAAGCGCGGCGGGGCATAATTCCCGTGCGCTGAGAGGTGCTCGCAGCCGCTGCACGAGGATATCTCAAATTGTTGTTCCACCTTGGCCACACCAACTCCCTTCCTTGGGCCGCCCTGCTTGCGGCCTGCATCTTTCTCATCGATACGCTCTCGTCGCTCGAGTTCGGCGTGGCTTCCCTGTATGTCGTGGTCGTGCTGGTGGCCGCGCGCGATCTGGACCGCCGGGGAGTGATCGTCACCGCGGCCGGCTGCAGCCTGCTGACCGTCCTGAGCTACGCCCTTGTCCATGGATTGAAGGCGGACGAGTCCGCCCCGTTGCGCTCCGCGGTCAGCCTTGTTGCCATCCTGATCACGACGATCCTTGTGCTGAGGAGTCTGGCGGCAAATGCACGACTGAAAGACGCGGAGCGGCAACGCACAAATCTGGCCCGCTTTTTCTCGCCGTCGGTTGTCGACCAGCTGGTCCGCGTCGATACGCCGTTCTCCATCGCCCATCGCCACCCGGCGGCCGTTCTGTTCGCCGATATGGTCGGCTTTACCGCATATTCCTCCGGCAAACCTCCGGACGCGGTCATTGGTCTGTTGCGTGAACTGCTGGGCATTTTGGGCGAGGCGGTTTTTTCCAACAGCGGCTCCATCGACAAATTTCTGGGCGACGGACTGATGGCGGTTTTCGGACCGCCTTTGGCGAGCGATCGGCATGCAACCAATGCGGCGGCGTGTGCGCTGGAGATCATCGAACGGGTCAACCGCTGGAACAAGCTTCATGCCCGTTCCGCCGAGCCGATCCAGGTCGCCGTCGGGATCCACTATGGCGAGGTCGTGCAGGGCGACGTCGGCACCGACCAGCAACTCGAATTCACGGTCGTCGGCGATACCGTCAACATCGCAAGCCGGGTTGAAGCCAGTTGCCGGATTCTTGATGCGGCGGTGCTGGTCACCGGCGACTTGGTGCAGGCGCTGCGGACGGAAGGCAGCGCCGAGCTTGCCGGGATTTTCGCGGACGAAGGCATGCACGAGCTGCGCGGCCGGACGGAGCCGATCCATCTGTTCAGCGTGAAGCGGGGCTCGACCGCCTATCGCGATCGAGCCGCCTCGTTGAACCCGGCCGGTGCGTAGAACTCTAGAGATTCGAGATCTGCAGCAGTTTGCGGTCGCCGATCCAGGTTTTGGCAAGGTCGGCCTCGGCCTTGCGCGCCGCCGTGACGTTGCCGCGCGCCTTGTGCAGTTCGGCCAGCCCGTAATACGACCAGCCGTTGGCTGGTGCCCGCTTGAGCGCGCGCTCAAACTGGCGCTCGGCCTCGGCGTAACGGCCGGCCTGCAGCAGGGCCGCGGCAAGCGATTGCCGGATCGGATAGTACCAATAGGGCGGCTCGGTGTAGGCCAGCGCATCCTGCAATGCCGCCGCCCGTTCGAACTGGATGATGGCGGTGCGATAGTCGCCCTTGGTCTGGGCGACGCGGGCGAGGATGACCGTGCGCGCGATGCGAAGCACCTCCTGCGCCGGGACGCCTGAATCCGTCAGCAGCTTGAAGTCCGCGGTGCGCTCCAGCGTCTCGATGGCGCTTGCCGCCGCGGTCGCGCCGGCAAAATCACGGTTGGCCGCCAGCGCCGTGCCGCGCACATAGAGCCACATCGCCTTGACATAGGGGATGGTGTCGCCGGGATCGGGCAGCGCCAAGATGGTCTCGGGCGTTGAGAACTGCGCGTGCGCGAAATAGGGCGCGGCCTTGACCGGCTGCACCATCGCAATGCCCTTGGCCGCTTCGCTCGGAATGAGCTGGCCCAGTTTCTCCGCAGCCGCAATCACGGTCGGCCCGTCGCCGGCCAACTGCGCCGACGCCATCACGAAGTGCACGTTATGCGGATAATAGCCGAGCCGGTAGACGCCCATCGGCGCGTTGCTGTCGGTCAGATATTTTTCGTCGACCTTGACCGCGATCTTGTTGTCTTCCAGCGCGTCGAGATAGCGGCCGACCCGGTAATAGATGTGGCTCGGCATGTGGACGAGATGGCCGGCATTGGGGATCTTGCCGCGCAACCGGTCGGCATAGGGCTCGGCGCGCTTCGGCCGGTCCGACGCCTCGACGGCATGGATGTAGAGGTGAATGGCGCCGGCGTGATCGGGATCGCGCGCCAGCACGCGCTCCAGCGTCGGCACGATCGGCACGCTCGAGGGCTTGGCTTCGCGGCCGCCCGGCTTCCAGTAGTCCCAGGGGCTGAGATCCATCACCGCCTCGGCATAGAGCGTGGCGATTTCATTATCGTCGGCAAACTGCTTTGCAGCCTTCGCCATCTCGGCTGCATAGGCGGCATCGAGCGGCGGACGCGCGGCCTTCGGATCGCTGCTGTAGCGTACCGCGATGGCGGCGATCAGCGCCTGCTCGCGCGGGCTCGCCTTGGCCGCAAGCGCCTTTGCCTTCTGCGCGGCGGCATAGGCCGGCGCGACCGCATCCTCCGGCATCGGCAGGTTGATGTTGGGACCGAGCACGACGGCTTCGCCCCAGAAACACATGGCGCAATCGGGATCGAGTTTTTGCGCCATCCGGAACGCGCGCCGCGCCTCGTCGTGATTGAACGCGTAGGCAAGGCGCAGGCCCTGATTGAAATAGGCCTGCGCGCGCTCGTTCGCGGTGGTGATCTTGTAAGTGATGGAGCCGAGGCCGTCCCACAGCGGCGGCTCGCTTTCCGCAAAGGCCGGCGCGGGATTGGCCGCGCTCATCTCGGCGCGCGGCACTTCCGTCTGTACCAGGCGGAACATCATGTTTGGCGAGCCGGTCGCGGCCGGCGCGCGGCAGATCGGAACGTCCGGGCCGACCAGCGGAAGCGATGCGTCCACCGCGGTGGCGCGCGCGTCCGCGAGGATGAAGCCGCTCCCGGCCAGCAGCGCCGCCAGTGCGACGCCGCCGAGCGCTGCGGCGCTGACGGAAACCAGCAGATTTTGCGATCGCGTGAATATTGCCATGTCGTGCTCCAAAGGACGTGCGTGACCCAGGTCCGTTCACTTCAGCAACTGTCGTGGCAGGCCTGTCTTGTGCCACAAGCGGACGTCGTTGGCACGTCCTCGTTGCGGGACTGAAGTTCGAATTCAATCCCATCTGCGAAGCAGGACCAGTATCGGCGCGTCATCCGCCAAACGGCAAAGCCGTGATGCCAGATTGACGACATTTCCGATCGCCATGTCGTCGAGGCGCCCGTGATGGCGCGGCGCTCCCGAGGTCGCGGGTCTGCCGGCGCGGCGATCGGCCACGCCATGCCGGTCCCGGCGAGTGCAATGAAATTCTTTCGTTCCATGCCGGCCAATATGGCGCGGACCGGCCCTTCCGGCTTGGAGCCGGCGTCCAGATACCCTCCAGAAAATCTTGATTTTTAGCCGTTGTTCCGCCTGCGGCGAAGTGGCCGCTTGCGAGAGCAAAACTAAAACGTGACGACGTTTCGAAGAAACCTCGTCGCGCTCTAAAGCGTTTTCAAGCGAAGTGGATACCGGTTCGCGTGAAGAAAACGCGTCAAAACAAAAGATAGAGCCCCGTTCCGATTCAATCGGAACGGAAAAGGCTCTAGAAGGCCTTTTTCGCCTCCGGCCGGTGCTTGTTCGTCAGGCACGAAGCCTGACCGCTTGGCTTCGCGAGGCTCGCGCACCCAGACCTCGCGATTGGGGTGCATACCGCCACCGCGTGTGGCGGGAACGGCGGTGAGCCGCGCACGGTGCAACAGGCGGGTGTCGGCGACGCCGCAGTTGGGGTGGATGCCGCCGTTGGCTGCGACCTCCTTGTCCCAGGCCGCCTTGCGCTGCTTGAGGACAGCGGGATCGGCCAGCGCGGTGCAGTTGAGCTCGTTCTTGTTCAGATCCGCGATGATCTCGTCACCGTCCTGAACGAAGGCGATGGGGCCGCCAAGGGCGGCCTCGGGGCCGACATGGCCGATGACGAGGCCGACCGATCCGCCGGAGAACCGCGCATCCGTCATCAGCGCCACCACGATGCCGCGCTCGCGGCACAGCGTGGTGATGCGCGAGGTCGGGTCGAGCATTTCAGGCATACCCGGCGCGCCGCTCGGGCCGTCGTACCGCACGATGATCATGTCGTTGTTCTGAAATCGCTCGGGTGCCTTGTCGAGCGCATCGAGCAGGCCCTGCTCGCCTTCGAACACGCGCGCCTTGCCGCGGAACAGATTGTTTTCCAGCCCGCCTTCGACGCCGGCAAGTTTCAGGATCGCGGAAAATTCCGGCGACAGATTGCCGCCGAGAACGCGCAAGCCCCCCGTCGGCTTGTACGGTTTTGCGACCGGGTAGACCACGGTGCCATCGACGGCCTTGGTGCCGAGGCGCTTGACCTGCTGCGCCAGCGTTTCGCCGGTGCAGGTCATCACGTCGCCATTGAGAAGCCCGGCCTCCAGCAGTTCGCGGACGATCACCTGCACGCCGCCAACCTTGTCGATGTCGACCATCGAATATTTTCCGTAAGGCCGCGCGTCAGTGAGGACCGGAACGACATACTGCGACAGATGGTTGAACTCGGCCGGTGTCATCACCTCTTTCCAGAAGTCGCCGTAGCCGGCCGCGCGTGCGATCTCCGGCGCATGCAGCGTGACATTGGTCGAACCGCCGACCGCCATCGCGACGATGACGGCGTTGCGGATCGAATCGCGCACCACGATGTCGCGCGGCTTCAGGCCCTTGGCGATCATCTGCGCGAGGTACTCGACCAGCTGGTCCGGGAATTCCTTGAGGCGGCGGGGATCGTCCGACGGCGGGGCCACCATGTGCAGCGGCTGCATGCCGACGACGCCGATAAAGGTCTGCATGGTGTTGTAGGTGAACATGCCGCCGCAGCTGCCGTAGCCGGGGCAGGCATGGCAGGCGATGTGATGGCGGTATTCGGCGTCCGGATTGCCGGCAACCTGATAGGCACTGACGATGTCGAGTTTCTCGCCGGTCTTCGGGTCGGTGCCGGGATGGATCGCTCCGTCCGACATGATGATCGCGGGCTGATTGTGTTCGAGCAGCGCAGCCAGCGTGCCGACCGGCGGCTTGTCGCAGGCAACGACCGCGATGGTGCCGGCGAGCCCGGTGGCTTCCAGATGTTCGCACAGCGCATCGTGGGTGATTTCGCGCCCGATCAGCGAATAGCGCATTTCGCGCGTGCCGTTGCGGATGCCGTCCGACGTCGCGATGGTGTATTCCGGCTGGACCAGGCGCAGCTTCAACTGGCCCGCGCCCTTGCCGATGCGGCTCTTGAGGCTGGCATGGATCGCATCGACCTTCGCCATCACGCCCATGTAGCACTGGCTGTCGCCCTTGGTGCCGACCACGCCAACCGACGGCTCGTGGATCAGGTCCGGGTCGGTGCCAAGCTCTCGCGCCATCCCGATGGTTTGGGAGTTGCGGCCTGGATGGTGGTCGATGATGACGGGTTTCGAGCTGGTCACGGCGAGTCCTCTGGCGGTCGGCTTTTCGATCGACCGTGTTGTGGAACGCATCGCTGACGTTCGTCAACTGGTTCGGGCGCATCGACTGGGGCTCCGATTGCATTGCTGCACTCGGACCGCCGGTTCTTTCGGGCGCTCGAGGCAATCGGCCGGATTTCCTGAAGCGGATCAAGCTGTTTTGTCCGTCGGGCAAATCACTTCTGATTATCAGAAATCGTGTCAAGCCCTGAAAACAAAAATATTCCGCTTGTCATTTCTGAAAAACAGAATTATAAACCTCTCCGTCTCATCCCCGAGGAGGGGCGTTGGCCATCGTCACCAAGCGTTGGGATGGGATGCGGTGGACGCGGGTGGCGTCGGGCGTCGTTTTTCGCCGGACGAAGCGCTGCCCGCGTACGGCGAAGTCGTGTGGTCCTGGCGCCGCGATGCTGGCGTCAAGCCTGTGGAGTAATCTTGCAGGTGACGGTGACAACAAGCCCGCTCACCGGGGAGAGCACGAAGTAAGCCGTAAAGCCATTGCGCAGGGGATGTCGGAGTGTTTCCGCTCACCTGTATGCTCGTGTGCGCCAAATGCGCAATTCTTGGCACACGAGACCGCGGGTGCAGCGTGCACCCGGCATTCCCTGCGCCCTCTACTGAAAGAGGGACAACGAATTTGGAAAAGCTCGGGCGAAAATCAAGCCGCGAGATCGCGGACGTACATTCACTCGTCATCGCCCGCGAAGGCGGGCGACCCTGTATCCCAGAGCGAACTGCCGATGTATAGAAGGCGCAAGGCCGGCAAGCCCGGCGACCGCTCTTGATGACAGAGTCACCGCCTTCGCGGCATCAACGCGAGCAACGTCGCAGTGGCAACAGGACCAATGCCGGGGATCGACCGGAGCCGACGCGAGGTCTCTGTTCCAGAGCTGCAGAATGCTTCACGCAGACGGCTCGATTTCGACATCCCAGCGATCGATCTGCGCAGCTAAGCCATTGGATGATGCGTCTTGATGTCGGTCGCGCAGCTCGGCATCGTCGCATTCAGCTGAAGCGTGTCCGTTCCTGTTTGCGCATATGCACCAGTTGATCGCGCCGCTTGTGGGCGCGCGCGAGCGCTTCGCGTTCGCTGTCGCTTTCGTGCTCGCGCGCAACACGCATGCTCTGCGCGATTTACGCCAGCATGCGGGCGTCGATCGCATCAGTCTTTGCGAGCTGGCCGGTGGCGCGGGCGAAATCGCGAGCGCGGGCTGGATTGACACGGGCAAGACCCATACGCCGCGGCGGAAATTATTATGACGAGCTGGTCGACGGCTTTGTTTCAACAACGACCGACGGTGGCTATGGGTCCCGGTCACCTGTGCGCAATTCGCACCTTCGCCGGACGACGCCAAATCCCCGCTTCGGCCACCATTGATTAACCAACTCCCGCTAGCTTGCCCGCGGACGGGGAGTAGCGCGTATGGACATGATGGCTATGGTTTCGAGCATGATGATGCTGCAGGCCGGGAACCTGCAGCAGCAGATCGCGACCTCGATGATCAAGAAGAATGCGGACGCGGAAAAATTCGCGGTCCAGACCCTGCTCGGCCAGCCCTCGCAGGCCAACCTCGGCGCCGGTGTCGGCGGCAGCCTCGATATTTCGGCCTAATCGCCTGCCATCTTCGGCGGCATCGCCGCCTTGAGCAGCTTGACCGCGTCGTCGCTGGCCCATTCCGCCGGCCCGGCAATGGTACCGATCTCGCAGCCTTGGGCATCGATCAGCACCGAAGTGGGCATGCCGAGCGCCCGTCCGATAGCCTTAAGATCCTGAAAAACCTTGGCTTTCTGATCCGAAAAATAGCCGAGCCTGGTCAAATTGGCCTCTTTCAGGAAATTCTTCGGTTTTTCCGGGTCGCGGGTGTCGATGTTGACCGCCACCACCTCAAAATCCTTGCCGCCGAGCTTGCCCTGCAGCGTGTCCAGCGCCGGCATCTCTTTCCGGCAGGGCACGCACCAGGTCGCCCACAGGTTCAGCAAAACGGTCTTGCCGCGCCAGTCGGAGAGCTTTTTCGGCTTGCCGTCGGCGTCCTCAAAGCTGAGGTCGGGCAGCCGCAGCGGCGCGGTCGCCATGGTCAACGCGGCCACCTCGCCATGGGCCAGAGGGGCGATTTTCTTCGCCAGATCGACCGCCCCGGCGCAGGCCGCATCGCCACTTGCCCCGCGCTTCAAGCCGCCGATGCCGTAGACCCCGGCAGCGCCGATCACGGCCACGGCCAGCACGGCGCCGATCGCGATCGGAATCCGGCGCGTGGCGGCGGGAGGGGACGGGGACGTTTCGGGCATATCGTTTGTCATCCTGTAGCAGATACGGCTATGCAGAGCATATTACGGCCGGCGGTGGCCCGGCGTTTCGCGCCCCCGGCGATAAAAGGCAAGCGATAAGGCACGAAGTCATGAGCAACAAGATGTGGGGCGGGCGGTTCAGCGAGCGCCCCGACGCGATCATGGAGGAAATCAACGTCTCCATCGACGTCGATCGCCACATGTATGCCCAGGACATCGCCGCGTCGAAAGCCCACGCCGCGATGCTGGCGGACAACGGGATTATCACCGCGAGTGATGCGAAAAACATCGCAAAGGGCCTGGACACGATCTTGTCAGAGATCGGCAAGGGATCGTTCGATTTCAAGCGCGCGCTCGAAGACATCCATATGAACGTCGAGAGCCGGCTTGGCGAACTGATCGGGCCTGCCGCCGGGCGCCTGCACACCGCGCGCTCGCGCAACGACCAGGTCGCGACCGATTTCCGCCTCTATGTCCGCGACGTCATCGACGAGCTGGATACCGCACTCGCCGCGTTCCAATACGCGCTGGTGGAGCGGGCACTGGAGCATGCCGGCACCGTCATGCCCGGCTTCACCCATCTGCAGACCGCGCAACCCGTGACGTTCGGCCATCACCTGCTGGCCTATGTCGAGATGGCGGCGCGCGACCGCGGCCGTTTTGCCGATGCGCGCAAGCGGTTGAACGAATCGCCACTGGGCGCCGCAGCGCTGGCCGGCACCTCGTTTCCGATCGACCGGACGGCGACCGCCAAAGCGCTTGGGCTTCGACCGGCCGATGGCCAATTCGCTCGATGCGGTGTCCGACCGCGATTTCGTGCTGGAGACGCTGTCGGCGGCCGCGATCGCGGCGGTGCATCTGTCGCGCTTCGCCGAAGAAATCGTGCTCTGGACCTCGCCGCTGGTGGGGATGCTGCGGCTCTCCGACAAATACACCACCGGCTCCTCGATCATGCCGCAGAAGCGCAACCCGGACGCCGCCGAACTGGTGCGCGCCAAGACGGGCAGGGTGATCGGCGCGCTGACGGCGCTGCTGATCGTGATGAAGGGGCTGCCGCTCGCCTATCAAAAGGACATGCAGGAGGACAAGCAGGGCGCGATGGAAGCGTTTGCCGCGCTGTCGCTCGCGGTCCGCGCCATGACCGGCATGGTGATCGACCTCGTGCCGGACGAAGCCAAAATGAAAGCCGCCGCCGGCGAGGGCTATGCCACCGCGACCGATCTGGCCGACTGGCTGGTGCGGACGCTGAAGATGCCGTTCCGCGACGCCCACCACGTCACCGGCCGCATCGTCGGCCTTGCCTCCAAACAGGGCGTGGCGCTGCACGAGCTGCCGCTGAAGGCGATGCAGGAGGTCGAGCCGAAGATCACGGCGGAGGCGCTAAAGGTGCTTTCGGTGGAATCTTCTGTGAAAAGCCGCACCAGTTTTGGCGGCACCGCGCCGAAGAACGTGCTGGCCCAGGCGAAAGCCTGGCTGAAGCGGTTGGAAAAAGAGCGAAAATTGGGCTGAGGTCACAAATTTCGCTGCAATTCCATGATTATCCGGGTCTCGCCAGACCGAACCAATCTTTGTATGGTGCGGCCCGCTATTGGGGATTTCGTCGTGACTCGCAATTACCGCCTGACCCCGTCGGGTTTGGCCATCCTTGTCTTGAGCGCGGCTGCGCTCGCGCTCGGCGGCTGCGGCCGCAAGGGCGGCCTCGATTTGCCGCCGAACGCCATGAACTCGTCGAGCGCCGTGGCGGACCCCGATTCCGATGGCGAGCGCGCCAACCAGCCCAGCGTCTATAATGGGACCTACGGCTCGGAGCAGGGGCCTGTCGCCGCCAAAGGCCGCAAGAAACCGTTTATCCTCGACCCGCTGCTCGGCAACTAAGTTCAACGCCATGAATCATTTCGACTATCGCAACGGCGTGCTTCACGCCGAGGCGGTCAATCTGTCCGAACTGGCGGATGCCGTCGGCACGCCGTTCTACTGCTATTCGACCGCAACCCTGGAGCGGCACTACCGCGTCTTCACCGAAGCCTTTGCCGGCGAGAAGGTCCTGGTGTGCTACGCCATGAAGGCGAACTCCAATCAATCCGTGCTGCGCACGCTGGCAAAGCTCGGCGCCGGCGCCGACGTGGTGTCGGGCGGCGAGTTGAAGCGCGCGCTGGCGGCCGGCATTCCCGCAAACAAGATCCTGTTCTCCGGCGTCGGCAAGACCGAGGCTGAGCTGCGCGCCGCGCTCGCCTCCGACATCCTCTGCATCAATGTCGAGTCCGAGGCGGAGCTGGAACTGCTGTCGCGGCTCGCGGTGGAAGCCGGCAAGACCGCGCGCATCTCCGTGCGCGTCAATCCCGACGTCGATGCCGGCACGCATGCCAAGATCGCCACCGGCAAGTCCGAGAACAAATTTGGCGTGCCGATCGCGCGCGCCAGCGAGGTCTATGCCCGCGCCGCAAGACTGCCGGGCCTCGCGGTGACCGGGGTCGATATGCATATCGGCAGCCAGATCACCGATCTCAGCCGCCTGGAGACCGCGTACCGGATTCTCTCGGATTTCGTGCAGACGCTCCGGGCCGACGGCCACAATATCTCGCACATCGATTTCGGCGGCGGGCTCGGCATTCCCTATTACATGGACCGCGAGGCGCCTCCCGCGCCCGACGTCTACGCCGCGATGGTCAAGCGCGTCGTGCATAATCTCGGCTGCACGCTGATGTTCGAGCCGGGGCGCCTGATCGTCGGCAATGCCGGCATCCTCGTTGCCCGCGTGCTCTATGTGAAGCCGGGCGATGCCAAGAACTTCGTCGTCATCGATGCCGCGATGAACGATCTGATCCGCCCCACGCTGTATGAAGCGCATCACGACATCCTTCCGGTGCGTCAGGCCGCGCCGCGCGCAGCAACTGATCGTCGCCGACGTGGTCGGGCCGGTTTGCGAAAGCGGCGACTATCTCGCGCTCGACCGCACGCTGGCGGCGCCCAGGCCGGGCGATCTCTTGGCGATCATGACCGCCGGCGCCTACGGCGCGGTGCAGTCCGGCTTCTACAACACGCGGCCGCTGATCCCGGAAGTGCTGGTCAAGGACGATCAATACGCGGTGGTGCGCCCGCGCATCGAGGTCGATGAGTTGATCGCGATGGATCAGAACGGCGCCGTGGCTGTGAGGCGGCGTTACTTCGCCGCGTGACCGCCCTTGCCGCCGCCCACGATCACACCCGCCGCCTTCTCGATCGGCTTGATCGCCTCGGTGAAATCCGACTCCGGGCCCATGTCGCGGATCACGACTTCCCAGAGCCGGCCGACCGCTTCAGCGACTTCCATCGACAGCCCGAGCTGCTTCATCTCCTCCAGCGCCAGCCGCACGTCCTTCACCATCAGCCCGGTCGCAAAACCGAAATCGAAGCTGCGCGGCAGCACCGCGCGCGGAAACTTGTCACGGCTCGCGGTATTCATGCCGGAGCCCGCATTGATGACGTCGATCATCACGGCCGGATCGAGCCCGGACTTGACGCCCATCACCACAGCTTCCGACGTCGCCACCATCGCGGTCGCCGACAAAAAATTATTGGCGAGCTTCATGGTCTGCCCGGAGCCCGGCTTCTCGCCGATGAAGAACACCTTTCCGATCACGCCAAGCGCCGCCTTCACCGCCTCGAAGTCGGCGCGCGGGCCCGACACCATCACCGCCAGCGTGCCCTTCTCCGCGCCGCCGACGCCGCCGCTGACGGGGCTGTCGAGCTGCACGATGTTCCTTGCTGCGAGCAGATCGTGAATCTTGACCGCCATCTGCGAGCCGATGGTGGAGAGGTCGATGAAGCGCTTGACGCGCTTGCCCTCGATGACGCCGCCCTTGCCGGTGGCGACATCGAGCGAGGCCTGCAGCGAGGGCAGGCTCGCCATCACGGTCTCGACCTCGTCGGCGATGTCCTTGACCGACGTGCCGGCCGTGGCGCCGAGCGCGACCAGCCTGTCTATCGCGGCCTTCTGGGTGTCGAACACGGTGAGCTTGTGGCCGGCCTCGATCAGCCGGCGCGCCATCGGGAAGCCCATCTTCCCAAGGCCGATGAATCCGATTTCCATGATGTGTCCTCAGGCCTTGTCGATCTCAGCGAAAACTTCGCGGGCGATGCGGAAACTGTCCACGGCGGCGGGCATGCCGCCATAGATCGCGACCTGCATCAGGATTTCGCGGATCTCGTCCCGCGACACGCCGTTGGTCAGGGCGCCCTTGAGATGCGCGCGCAATTCGTGCGGGCGGTTGAGGATCGAGATCATCGCGATGTTGAGCATGCTGCGGGTCTTGCGCGGCAGTTCCTCGCGGCCCCACACCGCGCCCCAGCAATATTCGTTGAGCAGGTCCTGGAACGGCTGGTTGAAGCTGTCGACGTTCTTCAGGGCGTTGTTGACATAGGCTTCGCCCAGCACGGCTTTGCGAACTCCCAGTCCCTTGTCGTACAGCTTCTGGTCCATGACGTTTCCCTTGGTGTTTGTGGTGGTTCGGGCGGGGAAACTACGGGGTTGCCGTGGCGTAGTCACGCCTTCGTGTTATGCGTATTTCCGGGTGTGGGTTACCCGCGAATCAGGTGCCTCATTGCCGCCGCCGTGCTAGGCTCACATGCCGGCAACCCGGAGAGATGATTGAGCAGCTCGAAAGCTGACCCGTCAGGCCCGACCAATGACGCCGATGCGATTGCTCGGCTCAAGCTGACGCAGGCCCTGCAACGGGCAAAGTATGCGATCGCGTGGGAGCGCGTCTGGCCGCATCTGGCGCGGCTGATGACGGTCGTCGGCCTGTTCCTCGTGGTGTCCTGGGCCGGATTGTGGCTGACGCTGCCATTCCTGATGCGTGCGATCGGCCTCGGCCTGTTTGTGCTGCTGACGTGCGGCGCGCTGGTTCCCCTGATTCGTTTTCGTCTTCCCACCCGCGAAGAGGCGCTTGGCCGCCTCGATCGCGGCACCGGCATCCGCCATCGTCCCGCGACCGCGCTCACCGATACGCTGGCAACGCAGGATCCCGTGGCGCAGGCGCTGTGGCGCGAGCAGCGCGAACGTACGCTCGCCTCGATCAAGCGCATCCGCGCCGGCCTGCCGTCACCGCGGCTGGCGATCCACGATCCCTGGGCGCTGCGCGGACTGGTCGTCGTCATGCTGGTGGCGACCTATGTCGCGGCCGGCGACGAGCGTGCGATGCGGGTTGCGTCCGCGTTCGACTGGAACGGTGTGCTGGCGCCCGCCAATATCAGGGTCGATGCCTGGGTGACGCCGCCGGTCTATACCGGCAAGCCGCCGATCATCCTGTCTTCCGCGAACAAGGAAAGTGCTGCGCCCGACGCCGGGCCATTGCCGGTGCCGGCGGGCTCGACGGTGATCGTGCGCTCCAGCGGCGGCACGCTCGACGTGGTGGCGGGCGGCGGCGTCAGCGAAACGGCTGCCACGGAGCAGGCGCCGAAGGGCACCAACGAGCGGCATTTTACCGTCAAGGGTGACGGCACCGTGCATGTCCGCGCACCCTCCGGCCAGCCGCAGTGGAAATTCTCCGCCATACCCGATCGCGCGCCGACCATTGCGCTGGCCAAGGATCCGGAGCGTCAGGCCCGCGGCTCGCTGCAGACATCCTACAAGCTCGAGGACGATTACGGCGTCACCGAAGCCCGCGCGCAATTCGCCGCGCGCGACCTGCCGAAAGGCGCCGTCGAGCCGCGGCCGCTGTTCGAGCCGCCGCAATTTCCGCTGGTGCTGCCGAATGCGCGGACGCGCAACGGCGTCGGCCAGACCGTGAAGGATCTCAGCGAAGACCCCTATGCCGGCGCCGAAGTCACGCTGACGCTGACCGCCAAGGACGAAGCCGGCAACACCGGCAAGAGCGAGCCGTTCAACATGCGCCTGCCGGAGCGGCTTGTTCGCAAAACCGCTGGCGCGCGCGCTGATCGAACAGCGCCGCATCCTCGCGCTCGACGCCAACCAGAATAACCAGGTCTATGCAGCGCTCGATGCGCTGATGATCGCGCCGGAAATGTTCACGCCGGAAGCCGGACACTATCTCGGGCTCTACAGCGTGGCGCGGCAGCTTGAGGCCGCCCGCACCGATGTGGCGTTGCGCGACGTCGTCGCCAGCCTCTGGGCGCTCGCCGTCACCATCGAGGATGGCAATATCACGGATGTCGACAAGGCGTTGCGCGCGGCGCAGGAAGCGCTGAAGCAGGCGCTGGAACGCGGCGCCAGCGACGAGGAGATCAAAAAGCTCACCGACAATCTGCGCGCCGCGCTGGATAATTTCCTGCGCCAGCTCGCCGAGCAGCTCAGCAAGAATCCGCAGCAACTGGCGCGCCCGCTCGATCCCAATGCGCGCGTCATGAGCCAGCAGGATCTCAAGAGCATGCTCGACCGTCTGGAGCGGCTGTCGCGCTCCGGCGACAAGGATGCCGCGAAGCAGCTGCTGGAGCAGCTGCAGCAGATGCTGGAAAACCTGCAGATGGCGCAGCCCGGGCAGGGCGGCGACAGCGAGATGGAGCAGGCGCTCAACGAGCTCGGCGACATGATCCGCAAGCAGCAGCAATTGCGCGACAAGACCTTCAAGCAGGGCCAGGATTCACGGCGCGACCGCATGCGCGGCAAGCAGGGCGACCAGAACATGGGCGACCTGCAGCAGGACCAGCAGGGGCTGCGCGACCGCCTGAAGAAGCTGCAGGACGAATTGGCCAAGCGCGGCATGGGACCGGGTCAACGCGGCGAAAAAGGCCAGCGTGGTGAAAAGGGTCAGCGTGGCGAACAGGGTCAGCAGGGCCAGCAGGGCCAAGGCGGCGATCAGGGCGACGGCGAGGACGGCCTCGGCGAGGCCGACAGCGCGATGGGCGACGCCAGCGGCAGGTTGGGCGAGGGCAACGCCGATGGTGCTGTGGATTCGCAGGGCCGCGCACTGGATGCGCTGCGCAAGGGCGCCCAGAGCTTGGCTGAGGCCATGCAGCAGGGCGACGGCGAGGGACAGAACGACGGCCCCGGCAACCGTGCCGGCCGCCAGCAGGGCGCGCAGCGCGGCACGGATCCCCTTGGGCGTCCGCTGCAGGGCCGCGAGTTCGGCGACGACTACACGGTGAAGATTCCCGGCGAGATCGACGTGCAGCGGGTGC
Organism: uncultured Alphaproteobacteria bacterium; assembly: GCA_963731915.1. Taxonomy (GTDB): domain Bacteria; phylum Pseudomonadota; class Alphaproteobacteria; order Rhizobiales; family Xanthobacteraceae; genus Bradyrhizobium. The sequence goes on along the minus strand of CAVSXQ010000038.1, from coordinate 19,645 downwards.
GCCGCATCCTCGAAGAACTGCGCCGCCGGCTCGCCGATCCGTCGCGTCCGCAGATCGAGCTCGATTACATCGAGCGGCTGCTGAAGGATTATTGAGCCTCAGGCTTTGCGTGCCGCCAGCGCATCCGCCACCGCGGTGCGGATATCGGCGACCGAAAACGGCTTTGTCACCACGTCATGGACGATGGCATTGAGGCCCGAGGCGCGTTCGCGCTGATCGGCAAAACCGGTCATCAGGAAAATCTTCAAATCCGGAAAGTCGCGCGCCGCCGCCAGCGCCAGCGCGATGCCGTCCATCACCGGCATCTGGATGTCGGTCAGCAGCACGTCGAAGGCGCCGCGTTCGCGGGTCAGGATCTCCAGCGCCTCGGCGCCGTCTTCCGCTGTTACAATGACGTGACCGTCCATGGCGATGGCGCGCGCCACCAACTGGCGCATGGAATCTTCATCATCGGCAATCAGCACGCGCGGCATCGGGTCTTACATCCCTGGCGACCGGTCTATCGCGTCCGGCTCATGCATGACCGCCGGTCAGGTCACGCTTGCTGAAGAAGCGTACGTCGATATTGCGACCTTCCGGCGGCGGCGAGGCGAGGCGCGACTTGAACCAGGCGCGTTCGCCTGCCTTCAACGTGGTCTGTTCCAGCACCGCGTTCCAGGCGTAGATTTCTGCGCCTTGCGCGTCGCGGACGGAAAAGCGCAGCCGCGGCAATTCGACCGCCTTGCTGGTCGCGCCCACGATCATTCCCTCGATCACCAGCACCGGTTTGCCCTCGATGGTCTCGTTGGTGATCTTCAAATCCTTGAACGCCAGCCCGCGCAGGTTCACGTCGAGCCCGACCATTTTGTAGAACGCCGCCGTCTGCGGCAGCAGCCGCACCACGTCGTTGCGCCAGATCAGCAGCGCCAGCACCAGCGCGCCCATGGCCACGCATGCCGTCGGCAGGCCGATTGCCGGCTTGCCGGGAAGAACCGACGGCAGCCTGAAAAACTTCGAGAAAAGCGAGGAACGTTTTGGGCGCTCCTCGTCATGGTCGAGCCCGTCGTCGCGGGCTGCCGATGTCCAGTCCGCATCCATGGACCGTGAAGCGTCCTCGGCCGGCCAGTCGGCCGAAATCGAGGGGCTGTCGACATGCGGCGCATGCTGTTCGGCGGCCTCCTCGCGGGCCATCGCCTCCCATTGGGCGGCGGCGTCCGCTTCGCCGGCGGCCTGACCGGCCGCTGCCATGGCAGGTACAGGGGCCTCCGCCTCGACCGCATCCTCCGGCCGCGCCAGCCAGACCTCCTTGCAGCGGGAACAGCGCACGGTGCGGCCGGCCGCGCCCAGGGTGGCCAGATTGATGGCGAAAGACGTTGTACAATGGGGGCAAACGATGCGCATGGACCCCTTCTCCAATGATCTTGCCGGGATGCTACAAGGCGACCGTTAACGAATCGGAAACCATAACCGCCGCACAACCGTTCCGTCCGGTTCGCGGCCGGGGCGGGCCGCAGGCTTCGGACCAGAGGTTTACGGTCGTGTCCCCCATCGAACGGAGCTGAGCTTGGTTCGGTTCGAAAATGTAGGTCTGCGCTACGGGCTCGGCCCGGAGATTTTGCGCGACCTCTCCTTCCTGATCCCCGCCCATTCCTTCCAGTTCCTGACCGGCCCCTCCGGCGCCGGCAAGACCTCGCTGTTGCGCCTGCTGTTCCTGTCGCTGCGGCCGACCCGCGGGCTGGTCAATCTGTTCGGTCACGACGTCTCGCTGCTCGGCAAGGAACAGGTCGCCGATTTGCGCAAGCGGATCGGGATCGTGCTGCAGGATTTCCGCCTGCTCGACCACATGACCACTTACGAAAACGTCTCGCTGCCGTTCCGCGTCATGGGCCGCGAGGAATCGAGCTACCGCCGCGAGGTGATCGATCTGCTGCGATGGGTCGGTCTCGGCGAACGGATGGATGCGCTGCCGCCGATCCTTTCGGGTGGCGAAAAACAACGCGCCGCGATCGCGCGCGCCGTGATCTCGCGGCCGCAATTGCTGCTCGCCGACGAGCCGACCGGCAGCGTCGATCCGACGCTGGGCCGGCGCCTGCTGCGGCTGTTCATCGAACTCAACAAGTCAGGCACCGCCGTCGTCATCGCCACCCACGACATCACGCTGATGGACCAATACGAGGCGCGCCGGCTGGTGCTGCATCAGGGACGGTTGCACATCTATGAGTAGGACCGGCGACGAACATGCCCCGCTGGTGGACCTCGGCAACGAGCGGCCGCAACTGCCGGCGAATGCGCGCATCATGTCGCCGATCGTGCCGCGTGCCTCGATCTCCGGCCGGGCGCTGGTTGCGGTCGTCGCCATCATGACCTTCCTGGCCTCGATCACCACGGGCACGGTGCTGTTGGTGAGCGCCTCCGCCGCGGAATGGCAGTCCGAAGTCGCAAGCGAAATCACCATCCAGGTGCGCCCCGTCTCCGGCCGCGACATCGCGCGCGACGCGGCTGCGGTGACGGAGGCGATGCGCGCGCAGCCGGGGATCATCGAAGTCAGGCTGTTCAGCAAGGACGAGTCGGGAAAATTGCTGGAGCCCTGGCTCGGCACCGGATTGTCGCTGGACGATCTGCCGGTGCCGCGCGTGATCGTCGCGCGGGTGCAGCCCGGCACCGTGCTCGATCTCGCCGCGCTACGTGCGCGCGTGATGCAGGTCGCGCCCAGCGCCAGCGTCGACGATCACCGGGCCTGGATCGAGCGGATGCGCTCGATGACCGGCGCCACGGTGTTTGCCGGCATCGGCATCCTCGTGCTGGTCATCATCGCGACCATCATCTCGGTCTCGTTCGCGACCCGCGGCGCGATGGCGGCAAACCGGCCGATCGTCGAGGTGCTGCATTTTGTCGGCGCCGGCGACACCTACATCGCCAACCGTTTCCTGCGGCATTTCCTCCGGCTCGGCCTGGAGGGTGGCGTGATCGGCGGCGGCATCGCGATGCTGGGTTTTGGGTTCTCCGAATCGATCGCGGGCTGGTTTTCCGGCACCCCCGTGGGCGATCAATTCGCGGCCTTGCTGGGCACGTTTTCGCTGCGCCCCTCCGGCTATCTGGTGCTGGCGGTGCAGGCCGTGGCGATCGCGGCGATCACCGCCTGGGCTTCGCGGCGCACACTGTTCGCCACGCTGGATGACATCGACTGAAGGGGTAAAGCGGACTCCACTTCGCCTGAAAACCCTCTAAAATTGACCAAGGGGAAGGGAACGCCAGCAGCGCATGAGCCAGCAGCCCGACGATAGATCGCCCGACGCCGCGGCCCGGCGACCGCGGGGGACGGTACGCGCGGCTGTGGTCGCCACGCTGGCGCTTGCCTTCGTCGCCGCCGGCTTCGGCTTTGTCGGCTTTCTCTCGCAACTGCGCGGTGCCGAGGAAAAGCCCGCCCGCAATGCCGACGGCATCGTGGTGCTGACCGGCGGTTCGTCGCGAGTGTCGGATGCGATGGAGTTGCTCGCCGCCGGTTACGGCAAGCGGCTGCTGATCTCGGGCGTGCACCCGACCAACAATGTCAGCGACATCTCCCGCACGCTGCCCGACAACCACAAGCTCCTGACTTGCTGCGTCGACCTCGACCGTTCGGCCGTCGATACGCGCGGCAATGCCGCCGAGACCCGGCGCTGGGCCAAGGAGCGTGGGTTCAAATCGCTGATCGTGGTGACATCGAACTATCACATGCCGCGGGCGATCGTGGAACTGTCGCATGCGATGCCCGATATCGCGCTGATTCCCTTCGCGGTGGTCGGCGACAGATGGCGCGACGAGCCGTGGTGGACGAGTGGCGCGACGCTGCGGCTCTTGCTATCGGAGTACGCAAAGTATGTCGCCGCCGAGGTGCGGGTGCGGCTGGCCGATGTCGGGCTGGACCTGAAACCCGAACTTTCCGACCCGCCGTCCGGCGCGCCGCCGCGCCCGCCCGCGACGGCCCAGGCCAACTGATCGGATTTCCGATGGTTTTGATTTTTCTGCGTTCGCTCGTCTACAACGTGCTGTTCTACATGTTGCTGGTGTTCTGGCTCATCGTCGCGATCCCGACTTTCCTGATGCCGCGCTGGGCTATCCTGACGATCGCGCGATGGTGGGCGGTCAGCAGCATCGCTCTGCAGCGCGTGATCTGCAACACCAGGGTGGAGTATCGCGGGCTCGAGAAGATTCCGCAGGGGCCGCTGATCGTCGCCTCAAAACATCAGTCGATGTGGGAGACCTTTGCGCTGCTGCAATTCTTCGAGCAGCCGCTGTTCATCCTCAAGCGCGAACTGAAATGGATCCCGTTCTTCGGCTGGTATCTGCTCAAGGCCGACATGATCGACGTGGAGCGCAGCGCCGGCGCCCGGTCGCTGCGGGACATGACGCGCCGCGCCGGTGCTCAGGTTCGCAGGGGCCGCCAGTTGATCATCTTTCCGGAGGGCACCAGAAGGCCGGTCGATGCGCCGCCGCTTTACAAGGGCGGCGTCGGCCAGGTCTATGTCGATTGCGGCGTGACCTGTTTGCCGGTGGCGCTCAATTCCGGCCTGTTCTGGCCACGCCGCACTTTCATGCGCTACCCCGGGACACTGGTGGTCGAATTTCTCGATCCGCTGCCGCCCGGGCTTTCGCGCAAGGAGTTCATTGCGCGGATCCGCACGGACATCGAAGACGCATCCAACCGGCTGGTCGAGGCGGGGAGAGAAGAGCAGGCGCAATTATTCGGCCGTGTGCCGTCGGCCCCGGCGCAGGACTGATATCAGGCTTCTTTCGCCTCTCCCTCGATAGGCGGTGCGAGCGGATGGCTGTCATGCAGCATCATCGCCAGCTGATGCAGTTGCGGATCGCGAAATCCCTGCACCTCGATCGACTTGACGGTGGCCAGCACGTAGTCGCGATTGTTTCCGGAACGGCCGTGGCCCTGTTGCACATAGCGCAGCTGTTCGGCCAATGAGAGCCGCCCCGCATATTGCACATGGCCGCGATCGACCACGTAAGCCAGCGCGCTGACCCGCGCTCTCGCCTCGTTCTCGAGCCAGACTGAACGCGTCACTTCGCGATAGACATTGGTGGTCTGCTCGCGGCTGCGCAGATACTCGATGGTGTCACGGCCCTGCTTCGCCGCAACCCGGAAAGCGATGCCGCGGCAAGCGCCGCCACGGTCGAGCCCGAGCACGAGGCCCGGCTTTTCCGGCGTTCCGCGATGGTCGAATGAATAGACGCAAAGCGCGCGGTGTTCACCAATCAGCCGGGCCGGGACCTTTTCGATGAATTCAAAACCCGGCCGCCACATCAGCGAGCCATAGCCGAACACCCAGAGGTCGCCCTTGAATTCGTGATCTGACAGGGTCATCGCCGACATTATGGGGAACGGCTAGCAGAACCGAAGAATGAATGCCACGCCTTTAACCCGGGTATCAGGCCGCTTACATTTGACAAAATCGTTAGCCAAAGGGGCCCCATGACAGCCAACACAATCGTGCCGCGGCGGCGTCCGCTTTGGGGCCTCTTCATCGTTCCCGCCCTGGTCCTGATCGCGGCCATCGCGTGGAGCGCGTTCTGGTTCTATGCGGCCTCGGAAGTCGGCGTTCGCGCGGATGCCTGGCGTGCGCAGGAAGCGAAGTCCGGCCGGGTCTATGATTGCGCGAAGCGTACGGTCGCCGGTTTCCCGTTCCGCTTCGAAGTGCGCTGCGATGGCGCCAGCGTGGCGCTATTCTCGCAGACCGCCTCGAACACGCCGTTCACGGCAAAACTCGGCGAAATCCTGGTGATCGCGCAGATTTACGACCCGACGCGCGTAATTGCGCAATTCACCTCGCCTGCCAGCATCGCCATACCCGAGCAGTCGCCGCTGCGCGTGGACTGGAGCAAGGCCAGCGCCAGCGTGGTGGGGTTACCCGCGGTGCCACAGCGCGGCTCGATCGTGTTCGACGACGTCGGCATCGACCGCATCAACAGCAGTTCGCTGCAGATACCGGTCGCGCGCGCGAAGCATGTCGAGCTGCACGGCCGTCTTGCCGAAGGCTCGCCGACCGACCGTCCCGTGATCGAGACGGTGTTTCAGATGAACGACGGCAGCGTGCAGGGCGTGCATCCGGTGCTCGCCGAACCCTTCAATGCCGATGTCCGTGCAAAACTGACAGGCCTGAAGGATTTTGCGCCAAAGCCCTGGCCGGAGCGGTTTCGCGAGATCGCGGCCGCCGGCGGCAAGGTCGAGATCGTGCAGTCGCGCATTCAACAGGGCGAGATGATCTCGGTGGCCGCCGGCACGCTGGCGCTCAACGCCAACGGCAATCTGAACGGTGAGCTGCAGATGACGGTTACCGGCCTGGAGCGGATCGTGCCGGCGCTCGGCATCGACAAGATACTGCAAGAGGGCGTGCCGCAGGCGACGCTCGATCGCGTCGCGCCCGGCGTGAAGACGCAGGACCTCAACAATCTCTTTGGCGCGCTCGACAAGGCGATTCCGGGGCTCGGCAAGATGGTCAAGCAGAACGCCAATGTCGGCGTCGCCGCCACCCTGAATTCGATCGGCAGCGAAGCCGCGCTGGAAGGCAAGAAGGCGCGCTCGTTCCCGCTGCGCTTTGCCGATGGCGCGGTGATGTTCGGGCCGGTGAAGGTCGGGCAGGTGCCGCCGCTGTTCTAACCCTGCCCGTCATTGCGAGCGAAGCGAAGCAATCCATAGCCGAGAAGAAAGAATGGATTGCTTCGTCGCTTCGCTCCTCGCAATGACGTGGAGACTATTCCGGCTTCTTCAGATGCTCGTGCGGGCGGCCGAAGTCGGGGGCCGCGGAATCCTGGCCGATCTCGACGATGCCGCGGCGGATGGCGCGGGTGCGGGTAAAATGCTCGAACAGCGCTTCGCCGTCGTTGCGGCGGATGGCGCGGGTCAGTTTTGAGAGATCCTCGTTGAAGGTGCCGAGCATCTCCAGCACGGCGTCCTTGTTGGTCAAGAACACGTCGCGCCACATCGTCGGATCGGACGCCGCGATGCGGGTGAAATCGCGAAAGCCGCCGGCGGAGAACTTTATTACTTCTGACGAAGTGACCTGCGCCAGTTCATCGGCGGTGCCGACGATGGTGTAGGCGATCAGATGGGGCAGATGGCTGGTGATCGCGAGCACGAGGTCGTGATGGTCGGGCGTCATCACCTCGACCCTGGCGCCTAAGCCGACCCAGAACGCGCGCAGTTTTTCGGTCGCTTCGGGATCGGTGCCCTCCGGCGGCGTCAAGATGCACCAGCGGTTGATGAACAGCTCGGCGAAACCGGAATCGGGACCGGAATGCTCGGTGCCGGCCACCGGATGCGCCGGCACGAAGTGCACACCTTGCGGAATATGCGGCGCCATCTCGCGCGCGATCGCGCCCTTGACCGAACCGACGTCGGAAACGATCGCGCCCGGCGCCAAGTGGCTCGATATTTCCTCTGCCACCGGCCCGCAAGCGCCGACGGGTATGCAGAGGATGACAAGGTCGGCGCCATCAACCGCTTCAGCGTTGGTGGCGACCACGCGGTCGACGATGCCGAGTTCGGTGACGCGCGCGCGGGTCTTTTCCGAACGCGCGGTGGTGACGATCTCGCCGGCCAGTCCCTGTTCGCGCGCGGCACGCGCGATCGAGCCGCCGATCAGGCCAAAGCCGATCAGCGCGATGCGTTTGAACATGGGTTGGGCGCTCACTTGATAGGTCTCACTTGCCCGCCATGAAGTCGCGCAGGCCGTCGACGACGAGGCGGTTGGCCTCCTCGGTGCCGATGGTCATGCGCAGCGAATGCGGCAGGCCGTAATTGTTCAGCGCACGCAGCACCAGCCCGCGTTTGGTGAGGTAGGCATCGGCTTCCACCGAGGTCTTGCCCTTCTCGAGCGGAAAATGGATCAGCACGAAGTTCGCGACGCTCGGCGTCACCTTGAGTCCAAGCTTGCCGATTTCTTCCGTCAGCCAGTTGCGCCATTTTTCAGTATGCGCCTTCGACATCTGGACATGCGCGGTGTCTTCGATGGCCGCGACCGCCGCCAGCATCGCCGGCGTCGACACGTTGAAGGGACCGCGGATACGATTCACCGCGTCGACGATGTGGGCCGGACCGAACATCCAGCCGATCCGCAAGCTCGCAAGGCCGTGGATCTTCGAGAAGGTGTGCGTCATCACGGTGTTTTCCGTGGTCGCCACCAGTTCGATGCCGAGCTCGTAGTCGTTGCGCGAGACGTAATCGGAATACGCCGCGTCGAGCACCAGCAGCACATGCGGCGGCAGTCCGGCGCGCAAGCGCTTGACCTCGTCGAACGGCAGATAGGTTCCGGTCGGGTTGTTCGGGTTGGCGAGCCACACCATCCTGGTGCGCGGCGACACCAGCTTGAGGATCGCATCGACGTTGGCGGTGAACTCGGTCTCCGGCGCGACGACGTTTTTGGCGCCGTTCGCCATGGTCGCGATCGGATAGACCAGAAAACCGTGCGCGGTGGAGATCGCCTCGTCGCCGTGGCTAAGATAGGTGTGGGCGAGCAGGTTGAGGATTTCATCCGAGCCGGCGCCGCAGATGATGCGGTTGGGGTCGAGCCCGAAGGCGCGGCCGATCGCCTCGCGCAGTACCCGCGAAGTGCCTTCCGGATAGTCCTCCAGATGCGCCGCGGCTTCCTTGTAAACGGCGATAGCCTTCGGCGACGGCCCGAACGGCGTCTCGTTGGCCGAGAGCTTGAAGACCTTGCGGCCCGGCTCCGGCACCGGGGTCTTGCCCGGCGTGTAGGGCGCAATATCGAGGATGCCGGGATTCGGCACGGGGCGGGACATCTTTGGCTCCGGATATTCTGGGGCTTATAGGACTTGGCGGCCCCATTCGGGGGCACCGTATAGCGCGTTGCGTGGCTGCCGACGAGGGCCGAAGAGCGCACCGAGGCTCCGGCCTCGATCAGGGCCGTCTTGATCTTCTCGAACCCGCCGCCTGCGACCGACACCAACAGCGCCGCGCCGTCGAAGGCGGTATCGGGCACCGCGACGATTTCGGCCAACGGCGCGAGCGCACGGGCCGTATCGGCGTTCCAGCCGGAGACGCGGACGCTCCACATCTGGACTTCCGTCACCATCGCATCGTCAGCGACGCGTGAGATCACGAACACGGGGAGCGCCGCCGGATGGTCGGCGCGCTCCAGGAAGGGGAAGCGTGCGATGATCTTCGGCGCGCCGTCGGCTTCGAGTTCGTTCCACCATGGCGTACGGCTCGATACCGCCGAGACCAGCGCCAGATCGCCCTTGGATTTCGCAACCGCCTCGACCGCTGCCGTCCCGCTGAAGTGCGCGACATAGGGCACGACAAAGCCGAAATGAAACCGCGCTGAATCGCGCATCGCGGGTTCGCCGACCGACACATCGGCATGCACCGAGAACGGCGCCTGCACATAGGTGAAGGTCGAGATGATGACGCGCCAGATGCTCTCGATGGTGTCGAGCGGCAGGATGCCGCGATGGCGTTCCACGAGCTGCCGCATCATGCTGGCCTCGCGGGCGGGGCGGAACGCGGAGCCGACTTCCTGGGTCTGCTTGACCTGGATCAGGCGGTCGATGATGTCGCCGCGCGCCATCAGCAGGCGGTGAACCTCGCCGTCGATCGTGTCGATCTCCTTGCGCAACTCTTGCAGCGAGGGCGGAGCGGGGGGTGGTTTTGACATGGCGAACCTTGACTGCCGGGCCGGCTCCCAGCCGCCAGCGAACGAGCCATTGATTAGAAAAGACGGGCGCTGAAAGCAAAGAGAAAGCGCAATGCAGGCCCGCATGCCTAGCGCCCTCGATCCAGGTTAACCATCCATCCGCCTTGACGGAAAGGTCTTCCGGGACTAGCTTTAGCCCATTCCGTGGTCATTTGAGCCGGCCGGCTTGCAGCCACGTTAAACAACTCGCTAAACAGGCCGGGGACAGAAGTGATCCCGGCCGAACCTTTGTTCAGGCCGGGTTTTTTTATGGCCTGATTTCTGTTCGAGAGACTTCCCTTCGGGGAGGCGGTGTTGAGATGACAGATTTGCAGTCGATTGCCAGTCCCGCGATCCTTACCGACGATCGCGCCCATGAGGCCGACCATCCGACGTCCGACGTCGCGAAGTTCGGCATGGACCAGCCGCTCAAGCTCGATTGCGGCATCGACCTCGCGCCGTTCCAGATCGCTTACCAGACCTATGGCGAGCTCAACGCCGATCGTTCCAACGCCATTCTCGTCTGTCACGCGCTGACCGGCGACCAGCATGTCGCCAATCCGCATCCGCTGACCGGCAAGGCCGGCTGGTGGGAAATCATGATAGGTCCCGGCCGCCCGCTCGATACCGACCGGTATTTCATCATCTGCTCGAATGTGATCGGCGGCTGCATGGGGTCGACCGGCCCGGCCTCGAACAACCCGGCGACCGGCAAGGCCTGGGGGCTGGATTTTCCGCTCATCACCATTCCGGACATGGTGCGCGCGCAGACCATGCTGCTCGATCGGCTGGGCATCGAGACGCTGTTGTGCGTGATCGGCGGATCGATGGGCGGCATGCAGGTGCTGCAATGGACCGCCGCCTATCCCGAGCGCGTTTTCTCGGCGCTGCCGGTCGCCTGCAGCACGCGCCATTCGGCGCAGAACATCGCGTTTCACGAACTGGGCCGCCAGGCGGTGATGGCCGATCCGGACTGGCACCACGGGCGCTATTTCGAACGCAACACCCATCCGCATCGCGGGCTTGCCGTGGCGCGGATGGCCGGACACATCACCTATCTCTCGGACGCAGCACTACACCGCAAGTTCGGGCGGCGGATGCAGGACCGCGAGCTGCCGACGTTCTCCTTCGACGCCGATTTCCAGGTCGAGAGCTATCTGCGCTACCAGGGTTCGTCATTCGTCGAGCGTTTCGATGCCAACAGCTATCTCTATCTGACGCGGGCGATGGATTATTTCGATATCGCCGCCGACCATGAGGGCGTACTGGCGCAGGCGTTCCGCGGGATCAAGACGCGGTTCTGCGTGATATCGTTCACCTCTGACTGGCTGTTCCCGACCTCGGAATCGCGGGCGCTGGTGCATGCGCTCAACGCTTCGAGCGCGCGGGTGTCGTTTGCCGAAATCGAGACCGATCGCGGCCACGATGCCTTCCTGCTCGACGTGCCCGAATTCTTCGATATCGCCCGCGCCTTCCTGCAATCCGCAGGCGCGGCGCGCGGGCTCGACGAAGTGGGTGGCTGATATGGCGCTTCAGGAACAGGCCTTGCCGCTGCCCGGCGTGACGCGGGACCACACCGGAAAGTATCGCAGCGATCACCTGCTGGTCGCCGAGATGGTCGAGCGCGGCTCGCGCGTGCTCGACGTCGGCTGTGGCGACGGCGATCTGCTGCAACTGCTGGAGGACCGCGGCATCGATGGCCGTGGCATCGAGCTGTCGCGCGAGGGCGTCAACCGCTGCGTCGCCAAGGGGCTCGCCGTGGTGCAGGGCGACGCCGACACCGACCTTGTCAACTATCCCGACGACGCCTTCGACTATGTGATCCTGTCGCAGACGCTGCAGGCGACACGGCAGCCGCGTGTGGTGCTGGAGAATCTGCTGCGGATCGGGCAACGCGCCATCGTCTCGTTTCCGAATTTCGGGTACTGGAAGATGCGGCTGCAACTGCTGGTCGGCGGCCACATGCCGCGCACCGAAAATCTGCCGGCCACCTGGTACGACACGCCGAACATCCATTTCTGCACCATCAAGGATTTCGTGCAGCTCTGCGACGAGATCAACGTCAAGATGGAACGCGCGGAGGCGCTCGACCTCTACGGCCGCCCGCTGCGGGTGAACATGCCCTGGTGGTTCTGGAACATGTTCGGCGAGCAGGGCGTGTTCCTGCTGAGCCGGGCGGGGAAAGAGAAATAGGCCGTCATTGCGAGGAGCGCCAGCGACGAAGCAATCCACATTCTTGGTGAGACATGGACTGCTTCGCTTGCGCTCGCAATGACGGTTAGACCGGTGCGTGCACCATCGACCGGGGATCGCGCACCGGCCATCGGCCGGCTTCGACCAGCGTGACGAAGCGCTCGACCATGTCGTTGAACAGCGCCGGCTCCTCGAGATTGAGCACGTGGCCGGCTTTCGGGAAGAACGCCAGCCCCGCCGCCGGCAGATGCTTCTTCAGAAACATGCTCGGCTCGATGCAATTGTCGTCCTCGTCGCCGCAGATGATCAACGCAGGCGTCGGCACCTTCCGGATCGCATCCGTCAGGGTGTAGATCGAGGGCCGGCCACCCTGGAAACTGCGCATCGTGTTGGCAGAACCCTTGGCGTCGTGGCGGGCCAGCGCGGCGTAGAAATCCGCGTGCCCGCGCGGGTCCTTCAGCAGGAACGGGATCCGGCTCGGCGCCTCGCGCGTGACTTTTGCGACCTCGATTGAGCCGATCGTCTCATACTGCTCGGCATTGGCGCGGCACTGTTTGCGAAAGGCCTCGAGATTTTCCACGCTCGATCCGGCGCCGACGGCGGCGAGCGTCATCGACAATGCGCGCTCCGGCGCGTTGAGGCCGATCTGCAGCGAGGAATAGGAGCCCATCGACAGCCCGACGAAATGCGCCTTGAGGATCCCGAGATGATCCAGCACCGCGATCGCATCGGTATAGAAGTGCTCGTACGTATAGACGTCGGCGCTGGGCGGTACATCGGAAGGCGTATAACCGCGCGCGGAATAGGCGATGCAGCGGTGGCCGCGCGAGAAGTAGCGCATCTGCGGTTCCCAATTGGTGTGGTCGGCCGCGAATTCATGCAGGAAGATGATCGGGGTTCCGCTTCCCGCCTCTTCGTAGTGAAGCCGGACGTTATCCTTGGTGACGGCATAGGGCATTGAACGTTTTTCCCTGTTTTCTAATTATTTAGCGTTCGAATGAAGCGATCAGGCTGATATTGGCTTGCTCGACGGCGTTGAGCGGGACCTCCCAGGCGTGGGGGCGATACCAGCTGAAACGCCTGAAATGGCCGGCAAGCGCCGGATCCCGGAAGTAGCGGCCACGCCGGGCGAAGATCTCATTCCGCGCAATGCGAAGTTGGGAGGGGGCGAGTCTGGCCACCATGTCGCGCGTCAGCCGGACGCGGTCGGAATCTGGAAAGATGAAATCCTGCGATGGGATGGCAATTGGCGCGGGCTCGACCGGCCTCGAGGGAGGCGCGGTCTGAGGCAGAGCCGGCGTCATCGCCGCTACTTGCGGCAGCCGCGGTTGTGTGGTGGGAAGCGGCGATGACGACGCCTCCCTAGCGAGGAAAATCTCGCCGTCGATCTCGTCATAGTAAGCGGGCGACTGCATCTGGCCGATGCTGGACGCCAGCGCCTTCACCTTCGCACGGGTTTGCTTGGCGACGCTTATGAGTGAGTTTCCGGGGTCTTCCAGCAATGGCAGGAAGCTGCGCGTGAATACCGAATTCGGATTGCTGTCGCTATCGGAGAGGCGGTCGAGCGCCACCTCGCCGACCCCTGCGGAATAGATCATGAAGACGCCGCCGGGCAGCCTCGCGCCAGCAAGGCCGCGCGCACCGCCGACCGCGCGGCCGTTGGATTGCCGAAACGGATTCTCGCGGCAGGCGTCGAGCACGACGATCTGGGTGCGGGTACCGCGCGCCTTCAGCCGCTGGATCAAATTGTCGGTCGAAATGGACACGTCTCTAAGCAGGCTCTGCTGCTCCGGCGCGATTTTCGGAGCGTCGACAGGAATTAGGTAGTTGGCGCCGTCGATTTCAACGCCATGTCCCGAATAGAACAAGAACGCCGTGTCGCCGGGCTGGATCGAGTTTTCGAAGGTGCTGAACTTCTCGACGTAGTCACGCCATGCGAGGTTTTCACCAAGCGTAACCCGGAACCCGAGTTGCTGCAGACCCCGGCCCACGGAGCGAGCATCGTTGACCGCCTTGTGCAGCTGATCCACGTTGCGATAGGCGTCGTTGCCGACCACAAAAGCCAGACGGTTTTCCGCGCCGGCAGGATCGGCGGCCAGTGCAACCGACATCACGATTGCGATTGTCCAAAAGGTCTTCATCGCTTTTCTGCGCCCAGCTGTTGTGAGCCAACTATTCGCGCGGCCATCCCCGCTTGGCAAGCGCAATCAGTTCGGGCCGATATTCAAAATGCAGGCTGTCGAAATGATACCATCGGCCGCCCCAGATGAAGCCATGGCGTTCGAAAATCTCTACGATCTCTTTCGGAATCCGGTTGCGCCAGATGATTGCGCCGTCGGGGCGCTTCGACCACAGCCAGTAGTCACCGAACTTCGCGTTGATGTCGATGGCAGCGCCGAAGGCGTGTACCGAAAGGCGGTTGGTTTCGGCGATCGGCCGGCAATTGTAGGTTCCGGAGGTCGGGATCAGGAATTGAATCATCGAGGCGGGCAGTGCGTCCAGTTCACGGGAAACTTTTTCCAGCTGGTCGGCGACGCCGTTCGCTGTGGTGGCGCGAACGGTTCCTCCACCATGGTTTGGCAACCAGGAAATCGCCTTCAATTTTGGCGCAACCTCGCCCTTGCGGCAATCGCCGTACATTCTCAGGAAAAATGCCTCATTACGGATGCGTCCGGGGTCTTGATCCGTCTCCGGAGACTGCAAAGGCGCGCTCGCCAATGGGTAGGGAATTCTGAATTGGTCGCGGATGTCAGCCTGGTCGAGCAGTTCGGCAAAGGGCTTGTCGGCGCGTCCGCTTCCAAGGGGCATGCGCGAGCCGTCTTTCCAGACCAACTCGCTGGCGGTATAGGACGCCAGCCTGTCGGGATAGGCTGCGAGCAAGGCGTCGAGTTTAGGGTCGGCTGAGGCAGTGAACGGGAGGCCTGTCAGCAGCAAGGCTAGCAGGCAGGCAAATCTCATTTGCGACGTTCCGCGAGTTGAATCGTATTGACGTTGGTGCTCTCAAGCGAACTCAATTCTACATCAACCTGGCGCGGGCGATACCAAGAAAATTGCGCGAAATAACTTGCGAGTTTCACATCAACGAAGAATCGACCGCGCCGGGCGAAAATTTCGTTTCGCGCGATACGCAACTCCTCCTTTGATAGGTCCTTGACGTCGGCGTCATCGAGCAGGCGCTTGTCGGAGTCGGGGAAGATGAAGCCACCGTTAGCCTTGGCGCGCCTCGTGATCACGGCTGGAATCGCCACAGGCGTCGAACCCGTCGTATCTGCGCCGTCGTCGGCAATCGACGCCGTTGTGTACCGCGCCGCGAAAGGCACGACTCCCGACCACACCAGGACGGCGAAGGCCGCCGCTACGCCCGAAATAGCTGCAGCATACCAGAAACGGCGGGATCGAGGTGCAGAAGCCGCTGACGTCGAAAGCGACTGGCTCGAACTCGTTCAAGGTCTCTTCGATGGCCTCGACGAGGCGAGCCATATGCATGCGGAAATCCTGGCCGGAATCCACTTTAGCTGCATTGTAGGAAGACATTTCCCGCAGCGCTTCCGGCAATTCGGATTCCTCCGGCATGTTCGCTCCGTTTACCAGGAGCGGGAGGATTGGCTTCGTGTGCTTCATTGCGGTTTCGAGCTCGAAGCGCACATTGTCGTTCGCTTCATTCATGCGCGATGACTTGCCATCGGCATTCTTGCCGAGCCAATGCTGGCCGATGACAGCGATGATCACTTCACTGTCGACGATCGCCTTGACGATACGCTTGCGGTAATTCGCACCGGTGGGAATGCTGTTGAAATCGAAGAAGACGGATTTTTCGCCATATTTGTTGCTGAGATGATCGCTGATCCGCCCGGCCATGTCCGGGGCGTCCATTCGTCGATATGAAACCATGATCTTGGGCAAGAAAGGCCCCCGTGAGCAATTATTCCTTCCCTGACAATTGGTGCAGTCTAGCGGCTGCAACCGGAAATAGTAAGTCCCCTCGGGGGATTGGGCTGGCAGTCGACGGCGGAGGCGGCTTTTGGCCTGACTGCATCCCGTAGGCTTCGAGCGGCGAAGATAGTTACCGTTTAGATCAGCTCCGGCGCTTCGGCCGCGATGGTGTCGCCGACGGCAATGCTGCCGCCGGCGATCACCTCGGCATAGATGCCGCAATCGCCATGGCCAAGCCGGCGCTGCAGCGCCTGCGGGATGGCAAGATCGCGCTCGGCCGTATCAGGGTCGACATTGATGGCGGCGCAGCGGACAATGCGCTTCACCACTTTCAGCCTGACCTCACCGATGGCGATGACCCGGTCGAGCAGGTCGAACTTCATGCCAGGCCGGCCAGCCCTCGACATAGAGATTGGCGCGGAAGCGCAGCGGATGAACCGGCGCGCCCACCATGTTCTCGATGGCGCGGATGCTGGCGAGGTTGATGATCGAAACGACTTTTCTGGCGACGTCGGAAAAGCTGTGGCCCTGGCTCGAAAGCACTTTCGGCGGGCCCTTGATCTGGCCCGCCCAGGCGCTCGCGAAGAAGTTTTCGATCGCCGCGCGCCCTTCGGGGGTTTCGAGGTCGCCCTGCACGGCGATCCTGCCGTTGTGGCGGATGGTCAGCACATGGCTCGCATCGTCGAAATGCGTGCGCAAGCCCGCTAGCCATTCATCGCGCATCAGCATCAGGAAATGCGGCTTTGGCAGCCATTTCGGCTCGGCCGGATCGAAGCCGCTCGGGCCGTTTTCGATGGCGTAGCGGCGGTCGGCCAAAAGCGTCTGGCCGGGTGCGAGCGCGGTATGCGCGAGCGGCTCCGGCGTCAGGCCCTTGACGGGATAGCGGTAGATCGAATTGATTATTGCGGGAGATGACATTGGCTTCATTCCGGGCGAACGCTTTAACGCAATCGGGGCCGGACGGAAACCGTTTCGTCACCGGCGGCGGACGATGCGCAGCTTCGCCACCGCGCGAGCCACCACATTGCCTTCGGCATCGAGGATTTCCGCTTCGACCACGGCGTCGCGGTCCTCGCGCGAGGTTACGCTTGCCCTGGCCAGCAGCGTGCCGGCCGGAGCAGGTTTGACGAACTCGGTATTTAGATGCGTGGTGACCGCGGTGAGTTCAGGCGGAAGCCCGGCGAGCAGCGTCAGCCCGGTCGCCGAATCCAGCATTGCCGCCAGAAACCCGCCCAACACCGTGCCGTGACGATTGGCAAAATCAGGACGCGCGTGAAAGCGGATCAGGGCCGTCTTGCCGTCCGCGTCAAAGCCGAGGAATTCGCGGCCGAGCAGCGCGGCGCCAGGGGTGAGTTGATCGAGATGCGACGGCGGCTGACCGGTCATGTCAGCGCTAGTTTGGCCGAACCGCGCCCGGCGTGTCCAGAATGCGTTGCATGAAGACGAGATCGAGCCAGCGGCCGAATTTGCGGCCGACCTCCGGCATGCGGGCAACCTCGACAAAGCCGGCGCGTTCATGCAGCCGGATCGAGGCGGCGTTGCCGCCGTCGATGCCGGCGATCAGCACATGTTTGCCGAGTGCGGTGGCCACTGAGACGAGTTCATCGATGATGACACGGCCAAGCCCGCGCCCGCGGTGCCCGGCATGGATATAGACGCTGTGCTCGACGCTATAACGGTAGCCCGGCCAGGCCCGAAAATCGCCAAACGTGCCGTAGCCGATCACGGCCGGACCGTCGGTCGCCACCAGAACCGGATAGCCCAGCGCGCGGCGGGCGTTCATCCAGGCCAGCCGTTCGGCCTCGCTGTCGGGCTTCTCGGTCCACACGGCATTCGAGTTGGCGACGACCTCGTTATAGATCGCCGTGATCGCAGGGATATCCCGCTCCGTGGCCGGCCGGATTGTCATCGGCAAACTCCTGGAAACACGCACCTTGAAGTATGCCGACCGTCCATTATATAAGACAATATGTCAACTATAGAGGATAGGGCGGACGCGGCGCTGGCCCGACGGATTCGCGGCGAGCGCGAGACCCGCGGCTGGTCGCTGGCAGGGCTTGCCGGGCGGGCTGGCGTCTCCAAGGCGATGCTGAGCAAGATCGAGCGGGCAGAGGCCAGCCCCACCGCCGCGACGCTGTCGCGGATCGCGACGGCCTATGGCCTCACCATGGCGGCGCTGTTCGAGCGCCCCAAAGGTGGCGGTTCCCGTCTGCTGCGGGCGCAGGATCAGCCGCTGTGGCGCGATCCAAAAACCTCCTATCTGCGGCGCCAGGTTTTCCTGAGCCCGTCCAATCCGCTTGAACTGGTCGAGGTCGAATTGCCGCCCCGGCAGGAAGTCGGCTTTCCCGCCAGCGCCTACCAGTTGATCCATCAGGTGGTCTGGGTGCTCAGCAACCGCCTGACCATCATGGAAGGCGCCGCGCGCCACGAGCTTGCCGCGGGCGACCGTGTCGAATTCGATGCGCCGTCCGACATCGTCTTCCGCAATGAGGGCGCGCAGCCCTGCCGCTATGTCGTCGCCATCGTGCGGCGGTGAGGCGAGGGCAAGGTTAATTACGAAATGGCGCGGGCAAGCTCTTCCGTTTTCGGAATTTCGTGCCCACATTCGCGCCAAGCCTGAAATCAAGGCGACGACCGCTGCCGGTTGAGGAATGTCAACGCGGCCAGCGGATACCCAATGAAGATGCCGCAATCATGCCTTAGGGGTGGCTGCGGCAGGCCGAGGGAAGAACAGATATGAATATTGAAAAATACACCGAGCGGGCGCGCGGCTTTATCCAGTCAGCGCAGTCGCTCGCCGTGCGCGACGGGCACCAGCAGTTCTCGCCGCTGCATCTCTTGAAAGTGCTGCTGGACGACAGCGAGGGGCTGGCCGGCGGTCTGATCGACCGCGCCGGGGGTAATTCACGCGCCATCCTGAAAGCGACCGAAGACGCGCTCAACAAGCTGCCAAAAGTTTCGGGCAGTGGCGCCGGACAGGTCTATCTCGCGCCGGAACTGGCGCGCGCGTTCGATGCCGCCGAAAAGGCCGCCGAAAAAGCCGGCGACAGCTTTGTCACCGTGGAGCGATTGCTGCTCGGGCTGACGCTCGAGAAGAACAGCGAAGCCGGCCGCATTCTCAACAAGGGCGGCGTGACGCCGCAGAATCTGAACGCGGCGATCGAGTTGCTGCGCAAGGGCCGTACCGCGGATTCCGCCACCGCCGAGAACGCCTATGACGCGCTGAAAAAGTATTCCCGCGACCTCACCCAGGCCGCGCGCGACGGCAAGCTCGACCCCGTGATCGGCCGCGACGAGGAAATCCGGCGTACGATTCAAGTGCTGTCCCGCCGCACCAAGAACAATCCGGTGCTGATCGGCGAGCCCGGCGTCGGCAAGACCGCCATCGTCGAAGGCCTCGCGCTGCGCATCCTCAATGGCGACGTGCCGGAGAGCCTGAAGGACAAGAAGCTGCTGTCGCTCGATCTCGGCGCGCTGATTGCGGGCGCAAAATATCGCGGCGAGTTCGAGGAGCGGCTGAAAGCCGTGTTGCAGGAAGTTACTTCCGCCGAAGGCAGCATCATCCTGTTCATCGACGAGATGCACACGCTGATCGGCGCCGGCAAGGCCGACGGCGCGATGGACGCGTCCAACCTGTTGAAGCCCGCGCTGGCGCGCGGTGAACTGCATTGCATTGGCGCCACCACGCTCGATGAATATCGCAAGCATGTCGAAAAGGACGCGGCGCTGGCGCGGCGGTTCCAGCCGATCTTCGTTTCCGAGCCGACAGTCGAGGACACCATCTCGATCCTGCGCGGGCTGAAGGACAAGTACGAGCAGCATCACGGCGTTCGCATCACCGATTCCGCGTTGGTGGC
>CAVSXQ010000037.1:0-120414 GCA_963731915.1 uncultured Alphaproteobacteria bacterium | reverse complement strand
GTTGCCACCTCTGGGCTTGCGGACGCGGTCAACACTCCTGCGAGTTCGGGGTAGTACATGCGCAGCAGCTTGGTGTCGCCGCTTTCGGCAAGCTTTATTGCGTGCTGCTTGTCTGGCCTTAGTAGAAAGCGCGGCAAGTCCGCTGGCTCTTGAGCTTGCATGGCCCGGATATTGTCTAGTTCGGCGTTTAGCCATTGGCGCAGCGCCTCGTCGCCGGTCAGTTTAGGCATTGCGCTTGCCCTTCAGCTTGCCCTTCAGCTGGCACGACGTTCTTCTGGTTCGCCACCAGCCCAAGCACATGCGCGCTCCAGCGTTCTAAGGCCTCCCGCTTCTCCGGCAAATAGTCGTGACGGTTATAGGTGCCCGCAACACCGGCCCGGTACCCGCTGATGTGATTTACACAAGCCTCCACATGGTGTGGCAGTACGCCAATCCTGTGCATACCGGTGACGGCGGTGCGGCGCAGGTCGTGCACGCGCCATGGGCCAACATCCGGCATCAGGCTGTCTAGTCTTTCCTTGGCGCGGCTGAAGCTGCTGGGTGGTGTTGTGCCTGTAGTGGTAAAAACAATTTCGTGCTCGTTAGCTGGAATCAGCGCCAGTGCAGCGGGCGACAGTGGGAGCAGAAAGGGCAGCTTGTTCTTGGTTCTGTTGCTGGGCAGGTCGACAGCGGCGGTGCCGTCATCACTCAGCTTCAGCTCGCTGCGGCGTATTCCGGTAATCTCGCGCAGGCGCGCACCCGTCAGCAACAGCAGCTTGTAGATGGTGCCAAACGGCTCGCCCACCTTGTCGGTGGCTTGCCAGAAGAGGCGTATCTCGTCTGGGGTCAGCGCCCGCTCGCGTGCTGCGGCACCTTCCGGCCGCGTGAGTTCACGCATGGGGGTTGCCTTTACCAACCGCTCGGCCTTGGCCCATGTGAAGAAGATGTTCAAGGCCGCATGCAGCGCACGGGCGCGGCTGTGGCTAAGGCCGGGGGTGCGCGGCTTTATGCCCGGCACTGCACGGCGCTTGGCCTCGTCCAGCACCAGCAGCACGGTGGCTTCGTCTATGTCGTCCAGTGGCTTTTTGGCCCAGCGCTGCGCCAACCCGTTTGGAATTACCTTCGGCTCTGTCTTTGCGGGGTCACATTCGTTTGGCCAGTACAGCCCCAGCAGGGCGGCGGTTTCATACCAGCGGCGCGGACGGGTGCGGGTGCGCTTTACCTTGTGCTCGACAATGAACTGCCGCGCAGTAGCGCCAAAGCTGGTCGCGACCAACTGCTGCCGCACCGCCTTGCGGGCCTTGGCGTCGGCCGCCACGTCCACACCCATGGCGCGCTGGCGCAGCACGTTGGCCGCTAGCTCCCGGGCAGCCCGCAAGGTTAGCGGCATGCCCATGACCGGGGTGCCCGCAATCTCGCCCTTGGAGAGATGCACAGAGCCCAGCGTCAGCTTGGCGGGCCGCCCACCCGGCATGCGCAGGCGCATCATCCAGCTACGCGCGCCGCTGGCTCCAAGCACCATGTAGAGGCCGGGTGTGCTGCTGTCCTTTATGCTGCGCTTGCCGGTGGCAGGCGGCTTGTAGCTGGCAAGGGTGGGTTGGGTCAGCTTGGGCATGCTGGTTCTCCGGGGGACATTTAGGGCGCACAAATTCTGTTGTTAGGCCCGATTACGCTGGGTGGCAACCGGGACTAACTTAAGGCCCTTCGGAGCCAAAAGTCACATATTTTCAAGGTGATAAAGTGGGTAACTTGAGTCAACACAACCTAACCCAAGCTAACATTGGTTGGGGCTGGCCCCGGACTCTCAGACCGGGGCCGTTGACGTTCAGGCTGCTTGCGCCCTGCGCCGCTTGCACCGACGGGCGAACCAGGACCACCTTGCCCGGCGCGGTGAACAGGATCATTATTTCAGAAGGTGGCAGCCAGCGATGAGGAAATCCATGAAAACGGCCTTGAAGAGGACTGCAATCGCAGCCTCGACACTCGCGTGTGCGGCGCTGTTCTCGTTCAACTGGTCTGAACAGTACGGCGTTTCGCTGGCAGTTGAGACCGCCCAAGCGAATGGTCGCGGCTATGCTAACCGCAGCTACGTTGCCGGAAGGCCCACGCTGACCCCGCGCTACTATGGCGGCTATGGCGCCGGCGACTACTACTACTGCCGCTATGGTGTCGGCTGCGGCTATGGCTCCCTCGCAGACTACTACCGCTCCTTTGCCATTCCCGGCTTCCCTGCCAGCTTTTACGGTGAGTACGGCGGCTACTCCGACGGCTACTACGGCCGCTACGTGAACCGCGGCTATGTCACCGGAAGGCCAACGCTCCCACGCTACTACGGCGGCTGGTGAGACCAGCGCTCAACAGGCCACGAGAAGCAGTAGCTGAGCCGACCTCGACATGCTGATCGGCAAGATCTACGAGCCCCGCCGAGCCCGCTCCAGGTTCTCGGCCAGAGACGCGGTCGAGAACGGCTTGGTCAGATACGCGAGACATCCAGATTCAAGCGCAGCTGCGCGTGTGGCGGGATCGTCTTTCCCGGTCATGTAGATGACCGGCACGGAAATGTTTGCCGCTTTGAGACGATGTCCCAGTTCGATGCCTGAAACATCGCCGAGGTCGATGTCGAGCAGGACGCAAGCCGCGTTGTCGAAGTTGTCGTTTTTTGCGAAGGCTTCCGCCGAGGCAAACGACACGGCCGCGTAGCCAAGCTGCCGCAGCAGCCGCGCCACGCTCCTCAACATGGAGGCGTCGTCATCGACGACAAAAACTCGGTTCCGATTTGGCAAGCGCTGGCTCGACAAGAAAGGTTTCTGTCGGGGATCCACAATAGCCAGCTTCTCCAAAGGTGTCGGTCTACCAGACGACACAAGACCCGGCCGCCCCGGGGAGGAGCCGCAAGCGCTCGGCGGCCGGGCCCTGGTCAGCCACAAGCATCAGGGGCTCGGGATGCCCGGGCCGTCCAAAATTTGTGCGCGGGTGCGAACAGCGCATGCTTGATCTGGATCAAAAAGGCCTCCCCTTGCGGCTGCTGGATCAACCCTGTCTACGTCTGTTTGCGTAAGGGAGGCTGCCATGCTCGACATGCTCAAGCTGGCCTCGCTATCAGTTCTGCTCTCCACGTTGTTGACCGGGTTAGTACTGTTGCCGTTCTTGTTCGCCGTACACTGATGGGCAGTCCACCGCGAACACAGGCGCGCCTTGGGCGCATGGTTGCGTGGACGTGACCATCATTTCGGAAGGCATTCCACATTAAAGGCAATGATGATCTGCGCCGGGTCGCCCTTACCTGCGCTCTTCAAGTCTTCCAAACCGCTTTTCAGTTTGTCTCCCGCCGTTTTTAGGCTGCCCTCGAGTGACGACTTGGCCGCCCTGCACCGCTTCTCATTGGAGAACTCCTGAAACACCACGGTTGGAAGGAGCCTCCACTCCGCCTTGTCGTTGGTGGCGGCCGGACTGACCGAGTAGGAGAAGACATACATCAAGATCCACATCGATATGCTCCACTTGTGATGCGACGGTAATGACGGCCTGCACCTTACGCCACGCGATAAGACGGAGCATCCCCAACAGGACAAGGGCCATGATCGGCCTCCTCAGCCGAAGTCGCGATGACCAACGCCATGGCGGAGTCCCGCGCTTGATTTAGATCAAACCGCCGGCCGTTGGGTGGCTTCGGTCTCGGTTATGCCGAGTGGAGGAGACCGCGATGATTTCGAGCGAGGCTGCGCTGACGAGTGCGTATCTCAAGACCCCGAGGGCCGCCGCCTACGCCGGCATCATCTTTTCAGTGCTGTTGTGCGCCGTGTTCGCGCTGATGCGGCTTTCGGTGCCGTCCGATCCGCTTGAACGAGGCGCCTGGCTTGCAGGCGATACAACATATGTGGCGCTCGCAATGAACCTCGTGCCGTTCGCCGGGGTAGCCTTTCTCTGGTTTGTAGGAGCCCTTCGCGACCGACTTGGCGAAAGAGAAGACCGGTTCTTCGCGACGGTGTTTTTGGGTAGCGGCTTTCTCTTGCTGGCCATGCTGTTCGCCGCCGCCGCCGCGGTCGGCGCCATCATCATTGCATTTCATGCCGCTCCGGAAGCGGTCGCACACTCAGCCGCCTTTCATTTTGGGCGCGGGTTGGCTTACGGAATGATCAACATCTACCTGGTAAAGGCGGCAGCAATCTTCATCATTACGACATCGACCATTGCCATCTATACGCATTTGACGCCGCGCTGGCTCGCCATCGGCGGTTACTTCATCGCATGCGTCCTGCTGGTAGGCAGCCACTATTTTGATTGGGGTATACTGGTGTTTCCGCTGTGGGTTTTCCTGGTCGGCCTGTCGATCCTTTGGGACCGGAAGTTTGAAACAGGCTCAGCAGAATTTGGACAGGACTAGCGCTTTGCCTCGGTAAGGCAGGATGGTGGGGGAAGAAGGACTCGAACCTTCGAAGTCATAAGACGGCTGATTTACAGTCAGCTCCCTTTGCCACTCGGGACACTCCCCCGTCCTAACAGCATCGGAACCCACCCGCTAAACGGCGGCGGACGGGCCATGGATGACATTAATACCGTGAGCCGATGGCGGGCTCCCGGTCGGGCGCGTTTATGGGCGAAGCGGCATGGCAAAGTCAACCAACGAGGGCCCTCAAAACCTGCCCGGTTCTGGTTGCCCCAGAACCGGGGCTAATCTTTTGTTTTGACGCGTTTTCTTTACGCGAACCGGGGCCCACTTCGCTCGAAAACGCTATGCAATGCCCAAATTGCCAGAATCCGGAACCCGTGACACAAGCCTCTGATGAGCGATCGTGACCGAAAACCACCGTTCTGGCGCCCCGGCGGTAAACCCTTCGAAAAAGGGCGGAAATCGCCGGGACGGCCGGCCTGGCGCGACCGCGAGGCAAGCCCGGACGGGCCGGCGATCCTCTACGGCTGGCACACGGTCTCGGCAGCCCTCGCCAATCCCGAGCGCCATATCAGAAAGCTGCTCGTCACCGAAAACGCGGCGCGGCGGCTGGCGGACGAAAACATCGACACCCGCGTGACACCGGAAATCGTCCGCCCCAATCTGATCGACCAGCGGCTCGGGCCGGATGCCGTGCATCAGGGCCTGCTCGCCGAAGCCGATCCCCTGCTCTCGCCGGACATCGACACGCTGGCGCAGCAAGGCATCGTGCTGGTGCTCGACCAGATCACCGATCCGCATAATGTCGGCGCGATCCTGCGCTCGGCGGCGGCGTTTGCGGTGAAAGCCATCGTCACCACCGCGCGCCACAGCCCCGAAGCGACCGGCGTGCTGGCAAAGTCCGCTTCCGGCGCGCTTGAGCTGGTGCCGCTGGTGCTGGTGCAAAATCTCGCGCGCGCGCTGACTGCGCTGAACGAGCGCGGCTTCCTCACCGTCGGCCTCGACAGCGAGGGGGCTGAAGATCTCGGCAAGGTCGAACTGCGCGAGCCCTTGGCGCTGGTGCTCGGCGCCGAAGGCAAGGGCCTGCGGCAATTGACACGCGAAACCTGCTCGATCGTGGCGCGGCTCGACATGCCCGGCGAGATCAAAAGCCTCAACGTGTCGAATGCCGCCGTGCTGGCGCTCTATATCGGCGCGAGCCGGCTGGGGCTGATGGGGTAATCCCCAAAAGCGTAGCGCCCGCTCGCATGATGCGAACGGGCGCCGACACCTGGAATCAAACTCTGTATCAGTAGCGACCGAAACGCGCGCCGCCGCGATAACCACCGACGTAGCGGGCACCATAGCCATAACGAGCACCGTAGCCGTAGCGCGCGCCATAGCCATAACGGATGCCCGGACGGACGCCGTAGCCGTAACCATAGCCGTAGGCGCGCGGGCGGTAGGAGCGATACCCACCATAGCCATAGCCATAGTTGCTGTAGGAACCGCCTTCAGAATAGGTCGGCACCGGAGCGTAGCTGCCGGGACCGGTGTAGGTCGGGCCCTGGTTGACGTAGTAGTACTGCTGCTGGGGATCGGCGAGGCGCACGGGGGCAAAACCGCAACCGGTGCCGCAGCCATAACCGTAGCCGTAGCTGTAGGACGCAACCGGCGCGACATAGGCCGTCGCGCAGGGGCTGTAGCTCGCGCACGGCGAGCACGAAGAATAACCACCGCACCACGCCATTGCGGGCGAGGCGGCCATCACGGCAACTGCCGCAACCATTCCTGAAATCAATTGACGCATTACTCTCTCCTGTAGATGTCTTCTTGTTGGCGTGGGCTTTCTTGTGGGTCTCTTGGATTACCTGCGATGCGGCCTGGGATAGCGGCGATGATTCCAGTCTTCATTGATTTGCGGCGCGACGATCACCGGCGGCGGATTGGCGGGGATCTCGAGCTGCGGCGTCGACTGCGCCGACCATGACTGCTGATAGCTCTCTGCCGGCTGCGGCAACCGGCGATTGGCCGGCGGCTGGATCTCAAGCCGGCCGTAGCCCGGCGCGTGTCCGAGGCTCGGATAATAGTGACCGACATTCGGGGTCGGATCGACATAGCGGCCACCATAGACGGTCGGCTGCACCTGCTCGCCCTTGCCGAGACCCCATTCGCCTTCGACCACCGCATAGGATGCATCGACGCCGTTGATGATGATGGGCACGCCGGGGCGGCCTGGAATCACGATGTCAAAACCGCCGGCGCCGCCGGCGAAAGCCGTGGACGTCATCGCGATCAAAACTGCCAGCGCTACGCCTGTCCGCATGGGTTGAAGGTCCCGTTTTTTGCTGGACTGCAACCTAATCGAATGCGCGGGCCCAAGGGTTAAGGCCGCGGGCCAAACTGCGGGTAAGCCTAACGCGTAAGCATGCACGCTCGGTCAAATGCGATTGACCGCGATCAGGAAGTGTTAATTCACCGTTGGAACCGGCCTCGCGCGAGAGCCCTTTTTGTTGGAGCATGATCTTTTTCGGAAAACCGGTACCCACTTTTCCGGATCATGCCCTACGCCAACACCGTTTCGACGAATGTCACAATGCCGATGGCGATGGTGACAGCGCCGACGGCGCCCTGCAGGCCGCGATTGGCCCAGGTGAGCCAGCGCGCGGAAACCGCAAGCGGCACCGCGATGACCGTGGAGAGCGCGCCCATGCCGATCATCGAGCCGATACCGAACAGCGCGACGTAACCAAGCCCGGCGACGGGGTTTTGCGCCTGCGATACCGTCAACACCAGCAGCGCCGCCGAACCGGCCATGCCGTGCATCAGCCCGACCAGCAGCGTGCGCCAGCGAAAGCCGTGCTCATGGACATGCGCCGTGCGGGCGTGCGGCGCGGTCTCGCCGGCATGGCTGTGGGCGTGAAAATGCACGGAACCGTCGCCATGGCCGTGACGGTGGAAATGCACGCGGTCGCGCCACAGCCGCCACAGCACGTGGCTGCCCAAGCCGATCAGCATCAGGCCGACGGCGGCCTCGATCGGCTTTGCGACGGTGTCGGGAATGGCGCGGCCGAGCAGGATCGCAGCGCCCGCGAACACGAACAGCGTCAGCGTGTGGCCAAAGCCCCAGGTCAGCCCGTGCCTGACGATGTCGCCGACGCGCGAGCGCCGCGCGGCGATGCTCGACACCGCGGCGATATGATCGGCTTCGAGCGCATGCTGCATGCCCAGAAGAAACCCGAGACCCAGAATTCCGAACATACAACTCCTGCACGGCTGACTTCGTCTTATGACACGACCGACCGCGCCTGTCAGGCCAGCACTTCATCAAACAGGCTTTTCATCGCGGCCCAGGAACGGCGGTCGGACTGTTCGTGATAGAGCGCGGTGCGCATCATCGAACCGTCGGCGGCCGGGTTGGTGAAACCGTGCAGCGTGTTGCCGTAGCTGATCACCTGCCAATCCCTGACATTGGCGGCCCGCATCTCGTTCTCGAAGGCCGCGACTTGGTCGGGCGGCGCCAGCGGATCGTCGGCGCCAGTGCAGACCAGCACGCTGGCCTTGACCTGCCCGGGCGCCGCCGGAATTTTGGTCGACAGTACGCCGTGAAAGCTGACGGCGGCCTTCAGCTCCGCGCCCTCGCGCGCGAGTTCGAGTGCGACCGAGCCGCCGAAGCAAAAACCGATCGCAGCCAGCCGGTTCGCATCGACCTGCGGCAGGCCGGCGAGCGCCGTCAGCGCCGCCCGGCCGCGGGCGCGAAGTTTTTCCGGCTCGGCGCGCAGACCGCCGACGACGGTTGCGACCTCCTGCAGGTTGCGCGCCTGTCGCCTCTCGCCGAACATGTCGGCGGCGAGCACGACATAGCCGAGCCCGGCCACCATGCGCGCCCTCGCCATCGCGAAATCGCCGAGGCCCAGCCCCTCGTGAAACACCGCGACGCCCGGCCGCCGCACCGTCTCCGCATCGTCCCAGACGAGATGGCCGCGCAGCAAAACCTCGTCGCAGCGGTATTCGAGGTCGCGCGTCTGCATGATTGATTTCGCCCCTGCCCCTCAAATTGTCGGCAAAGCGGAACTTCACACCGGTTTGATGCCGGCACAACCCCGTCTGGGGAACGGCGGGTGTCGTCCATCCGTTGGTCTCCAACAATCATTCTGGAGACATCAAATGACAGGGTTGAGGATACTGAGTGCGGCAGCGCTGCTGGCCGCGGCGATCGCGACGCCGGCAATGGCGCAGCAAGCGATGCAGGAGCCCGGCGCGTATCTGCAGGACCATCCGTGGGCAACCAACTACGGCTACTATTACGGTTACCGGCCTTCCGGCTTCTGGCCGGCTGACGTTGCAGCGGGCGTCGTCGTCGGCACGGGGGCTGCGATCGCCACGGCGCCGTACCGCGATTCCTACGCCTATTACGGCGACAGCTCCGACGACACCTACGCCTACTATGGCGACCGCCCGGTAAGCCGCCGCTCCACCTGCGGCCTGCAGTCCGGCGCGACCTATATGGGCCCGGACGGCCGCTGGTATCCGTGCTGAGGAAGCAAGAGGCGGTGAGGAAAGGGCGGCCGGGAACGGCCGCCTTTTTCGTGAGTGGTAGGTCCTAGCCGTTGGCGGCCAAGTCTGGTATTCGACCGGCCAGATCAGCGGCATCCGGTGCAGCACTTCCGCCGCCCGCCGATCCCTTCAATTTCGCCGGTTTAGCTCAGCGGTAGAGCAGCGGTTTTGTAAACCGAAGGTCGGGAGTTCAATCCTCTCAACCGGCACCACCGATCGACAGCGTTTTGCGGCTATGAACAAGCGCCACGTCTTCCGCGAACTCATGACGAGGTATCCCGCCAACGAGCGTCAGGAGCGGCGACAGCTGATTTTTCTGATCGCCGCGGGATTGCTGCTGGGCCTCGCGATGCTGATAGGTCTTTTCATCTAGCGCGCATCTTCCGCGGTTTGCCCCTGCGCGTGGCGCTTACTGCACGCTCCCGTCCTTGTGACGGTCGACGCGCTCCTTCATCGGTTCCCTCTCCCGCCGTTCGTGATCTCCCGCACGGAATTTACGACGCATTAGCCACACCCTCGCAGGACCGGGAACGAACGGGTTTGCCTCAAATTGTCCGAGCACGAGGATGCGGCAATGAGCAGGATTCAGTATCTCCGCGAGCAGGCGGCGAGAGCCGAACGGCTGGCGCAGAGCGGGTTCGATCCGGTGACGACGGAGCGGCTGAAACAGGCGGCCCGGGATTTCCGGAAGCAGGCGGAAGAACTGGCCGCCAGCCTGTCGTAGCACCCGGCCCGGGAGCGAGCCGCCGGAACCAACCTCCATTATCAGGCGTTTTCTTCCCATGAGAGTTCGGGAAGAAAACCGCAACATGGTGCTGCTGGCAGCGGTCACGGCTTTCAGTCTGGCCGTCGCCGGCGTTGCTTCCGTACTGGAGCCGACGCCTGAGCCGAAGGTGCAGGCCAGCAAGCCGGTCTACATCGCCGACCAGACGCCGGTGCGCGTCGTCGGCGCGCCGTTCGTGCCCAATACCAATCCGCGCGAACGCTAAATCGCCCCCTACGGTGACAGGACACCGCTGCGAACGGCAAGCCTGTCTCCCTTTTGTCACCTCCGACAAAATTTAACCATGAAAATGCCATTGGGCAGCCACGCCCCTTGCGCCCGCAGGGTCGCCCTGCTGCAATGCTTTTTTATTTATGCGTTGGGTGGCGTCATGAAGTGGATGCGTGAACGCGATCTCCTGATCGCCCAGACAATGGCATTTGTACAATCGGTCACCGGCAACAAGCCAGCCGCCGAAAAGCCGGCCGCGTTTTCCGCAGCCACAGATCTTCCCGCCTCTCCGACCATGCCCGACATCGAGGCGATGCTTGCGGAGGCGATCGCCACGCCGCAGCCGCCAAAGCCCGCGCAGGTTTCGCGCCCGGCGCTGCGCAGCGAATACCAGAACGAAATCCAGGCCCGCGTGGCGAATTTCCGCGCGCACCAGCAGCGCTTCCTGAAAGAGCGCGAAGACTATTGCAGCACCACCATGGCCAAGGTGCAGAAGGCGCTGAACAACCTGCCGCCGCCGCGGCTGGACAAATAATCGCCGCCGCTTCTTCGCTATTTGTTTGCGATCTTTTCAAGCACCGGCAGCAGGTGTCTTAGAAACGCCTGCGGATCCTCGCTCATCGGAAAATGCCCGAGGCCCTTCATGATGGTGGCCTCGCTGCCGGCAATGCTCTTGGCAACCGCCAGCGTTTCCTCCGGCGTGCAGGAATAATCGTACTCACCGGTGAGCAGGAATAGCGGGCAACGTTTCGTATCGATCTGCGCGACGCGATCGCGGATGTCGCCGTCGATCTTGTAGAAATAGAGATCGCCCTTGAAGATGCCGGGGCCGCCCTGCATGTAATGCCACAGCGTTTCCCAGCGCTCTTTCTCCGGCGCGTCGGGGCCGACGAGGCCGGAGACGATGGCGCCGCAGACTTCGCCGCCATGGACATCCGGCCGGTGCAGGAAATTCAGATCGTAATAGGGATCGATATGCGCGCCGGCCTGCAGGCCGATGATGGCGCGAAAACGTTCGGGATGTTCGAGCGCCAGATGCAGGCAGATGCGCCCGCCGATCGAGCAGCCGATCAGGACCGGTTTTTCCAGCTTCAGCGCGGTCATGATCTCCAGGATCATCGTCGTGTATTGCACTGATGTGAGCTGGTATTCCTCGTCGTGCCAGCCGGCCGGCGGCGAGGATTTTCCGTGCCAGGGCATGTCAAAGGCAATGACGCGATGTTTTGACGTCACCCGCGTATCGTTCATCAAGCCCCGGTATTGCCGGCCGTCGCTTCCCGCGGTGTGCAGGCACAACAGCGGCGTGCCCTCGCCCGCTTCCTCGACATAGAGGCGGTGCGGCCGGCCCAACAGATCGAGATTGAGGTAGCGGCCGGTGATCGGCTCGAATGCCGCACTCATACGGAAGCCCCCGCGCGCAGTTTGGCCAGCGCTTCCTTGAAGTAGCGCAGGTTCGCCATGAAGATTTGCAGATTGCCCTCGGTCTTCAGCACCCGCCGCCGCACCAGCGCCAAGAGATCGTTCGAGCCGGGCGGCGGCCGCGCGCTCCAGAATTTCTGCCATTCCTCGTCCGGCGCACGCAGCGCAAAGGACGACGAAGGCATCACGAACGGGCCCTTCGTCACCGAGACGATCTTTCCTTCCGATATCGAAATCAGCCACGGGGTGCTGCCGACTTCGAGCAGGAACGTCGTGGTGAGAAACCTGCCGCGCCGGACCAGGCCTTCGTCGTCATTGACGCGTTGCTTGAGCGCTTCGATCATCCCTGCCCTCTGCCGCTGCTCGTTTCAGGCAGCTTCGTCGCGCATGATGAGTGGAAAGGACCCGGCGTCAATCGCGACGGACTAAAGCCACGCGCATACCAGCACCACGTTGGCCACGCAGGCCACCAGCAGTGCCAAAGTGAGGGTGATCTGCACCCGCTCGGTATGAAGCGTCATTCTCATGGCCGCGACCATCGTTCTCGTGGCGCGAACATCCGGCGATTCTACCCGGAGAGTCCCGGGCTTTCTTTTTCGCCCGATTCACCCCTTGTTAAGGACTCAGGGACTCCCGAGGAACGGCCCGAAACGGGCCATTTTCGGCCCTCACCCGTCCGTGATGCAGCGGTGAACTGGCCAACGCGAAACCCGAGCCCTTTCCGAACGTTAGATGTTTTTGACGGAGCCGCGCGATGCCTTACGCCCTGTTTTCCAGCGACGCCAAGCTGAGCAAGACCTATCCGACCGAAGCCGACGTCTGGAAGATCGCCAGGCGGTCGGGCCTTGTCGTGGACGTGGTGTCGGAAGAGGAAGTGGCGGCGCCGCGGCCGGTGCTGGACCAGGATTACGAGATCAAGCCCTGCCGGCCCGATCCGCACGAGGATCCCGTGCAGAACAAGGCGGATGCCGAGCGCGAGGCCCGGCTGGAAGTTGGAGCTAAATTCCTGAAGCGCGGCCGTCCCGCCAAACCTTGGGGCGCGCCATCCGGCCGATCGATCGATCAAGCACGCAAACGCCTCTCACCACGACGAGACGCCGTGGTTAGCCCGGCGCTCGCGCCGGGAGCGGCATTTACGGCGTCGCGCTCACCAAAGACGCCTGCTCCGAAGCCAGCGTGACGCAGGCCCTCTTACGGTTCAGCCCACGGATCGCACCGGTCACCTTGCGCACCTGGCCTGACGGGCAGGACGCATCCTGCACGAAGGCGATCTCATAGGGGGCAAGAACGAGGGGTTCGGATTTCAGGACGGTTTGGGCGAGGCACGGTACCGCGATTGCGGAGAAGATCAGCCCTAACGCAAAAGCACGCATGTTTGTTTGTCCGCCAGCCCGTTGACGCATAATAGCGCAAAGACGGCGAAAGTTCCGTGGCACGCCGAAAATTATTTTTGGGCCGGCCGCAAACGCCGCGCGGCGTTCAAAGGGCGGCTTGCACCCGCCTGCCCCCAAACGAAAAAGGCCGGCTTGCGCCGGCCTTCGATGATCGTTTGCGAAATCCGCCCTGGTATTCGGCCTAGTACCTTGCCGCGACCGGGCCACCCCAGCCGAACCGGTAGTTCACGCCGACCTTGACGGTGTGTTCGTCGTTGCGGAAACGGGTGCCGACGATGTCGGCCGGCCCGGCGGTGAAGCTGGTGTTGCCGAAATTGTAGTACTGGTACTCGGCCTTGGCCGACCAGTTGGGGGCGAACATGTATTCAAGGCCGGCGCCGACGGTATAGCCGTCCTTGTGGTTGCCGTTGGTGGTGAAGCCCTGCGGTACGCCGGCCACGGTGACGCCGATATTGTTGCCGTCACGCCAGGCATAACCGCCCTTGGCGTAGAGCAGCGCCGGTCCCCAGGTGTAGCCGAGCCGGCCGGTCACCGACCCGATCTGGTCGGTATTGGTGGCCGTCACCAGCGTCCCGCCCGGGAACAGCACGCCATTGTTATTGTTGTTGCCGCCGCCGAGCCAGGAATATTGCGCCTCGGCGCCGAGCACCCAGTTGGGCGCGAATTGATAGTCGAACCCGGCCTGTACGCCGCCCAGGAAGCGGGCGTCGTTGCTGACCAAGGCGTTGTCGCCAGCAAAGGCGCCACCGACATGACCGCCGATATAGAAGCCGGTCCAGTTATAGACGACGGCCGGCGCGGTGTAGGCCGGCGCCTTGGAATAGGTTCGGGCCGGCATGTCAGCCGCGAGCGCCGGGCCCGCCAAAGCGGCCAGTGCGGCAGCGCCGATCAGAATCTTCTTCATCGTTGAATCCCCGTTATTTCGTTCACGACCCTCATCAAACAACGTGGCCTCAATTAGGTTGCTTCGCGGCATCGACCGTTCACATCTTCGACAGCCGGGCAACAAAGCCCTTTTGTTCCAATGGGAACCGGCGGTTTTTGCAAGTCACGTCACGGTTTGCGCCCGTCAATTGGTCAATCGAGGTAAACGGGGGGTTCAACGGCTCGCCGAAACGTGATCGAGGCAGCCAGCCTGCCGTCACGGCCGGCGCCGCCCCTGGCGTCCTAGCGGCTCAATTTTTCCAGCTCGGGAAACGGCGCATAGGCGAGGCCCGCGCAGGGCTCGCCGGCGTTTTCGATGATGCGGTCGAGCCGCCGGTCGACAAAGAGCACCGCCCGCTCCCGCGGCTCGCGGTAGGAGCCGTCGGATTCGCGGGTGGTGTAGCGCAGGCAACTGACATAGCGCAGCCGCCCCCCGATCGTGCGCTGCACCGGCTCGGCGATGGCGGCGTCCCGCACGCCTACCGGATTGTTCAGGTAGGTCTTCATGAACGCCAGAATTTCGGCGCGGTAGTTGGCGGGAAAGGGCTGGTCGGAGACGCCACGGTCGTCGGTGAACGTAATGCTCTTGCTGTCGTCGCTGCTCGCGCAGGCCAAAAGCGCGATCGGCAGCAGCAGGATTGCCGCACGGCTGAAAAATTTCCCCAACACGCCAGACCCGAAAGTTGTCCCGCGCCGAAACTAGCCGCTCTACCGGCAAATTGGAATTCGCATCTCCGTCACCAAAAAACGCCGGCCCGCCGCCAGTGGGGAAGCAATGGCGGCAGGCCGGATGTCCGAAAAGGGCGCGGTGGGGGCAATGTGTGGATCGGGCCGCGCCCCTCGGATCAACTTCAGCCGCTCGTGGCGGGTTTCTTGGGCGCGGCGGGCTTGACCGCGGCCTTCGATGTTTGGTGTTTCTTCATCTTGGCATTCGCATTCATCGCCTTCGACTTGGTGCGGTCGGCCTTGATGACAGGTGCCTGGGTCGTCTTGGCGGCCGGGGCCTGTGTGGTCGCGGCCACGGGGGCCTGTGCCTTCTTGGCGGGAGTGGCGGCGAGCACCGGTGCGGCAAGAACGGCAACGCCGAGCAATGCGGCGGAAATGGTCTTGAGCATGGTTGTGTCCTCCTTTTTCGGAACGCGCGAGGCCCGTAGCGCCAGATGGCCGGGACTCGCCGATCACGGGAGCAACCTTGGGCGAGCCGCGCTGAACCGGCCCTGAAGCACACATTCGGGCTTCATTCATCTGGATGACATCTTCGTCATCCGGGACGCCGAATTCGTCGAGTGTGGGCCATTCACGCGAAAGTATGACGGGGCAACGGGAATGCCCGGAGGCGTCGGGTGTTCAACTCGGCAGGCTTCGGTATAGGATTGGCACAACCGGAACGCGGCGCGATGCGCGATCAGGTTTGTGACACGCCGCCCGGCGCTGACCATTACGACGCGAACAGGAGAATTGCATGAACAGGTTCACGAGGTTTTTGACGCTCGGATTATTCTCTGTGGCGCTGGCCGCAGCGCCCGTCGTCAGCAAGGTCTACGCCGCGCCCGATAACGATCCTCCGCCCGCCGCCGACAGCAAGAAAAAGAAGAAGAAAAGCGAAGAAGTGCGCCCCGGCTCCGAGCAGACCGCATTCGCGGCCGGCTATCGCGGCGCTTATTCCGCGATCTACGACCGCGGCGAATACGCTTCCGCCATCGAGCAGTTGAAGGCGCTGCACCGCGACGACAGCGCGGCGGTCGCCAATCTGATCGGCTACTCCTACCGCAAGCTCGGCGACTACAAGGTCTCGCAGATCTGGTACGAGCGCGCGCTGAAGTCCGACCCCAACCACGTCAAGACCTGGCAGTATTACGGCCTGTGGCAGGTCGAACAGGGTAACCGCGAACAGGCGCAGTATCACCTCAACCGCATCGCATCGATCGCGGGCACTTCGAGCGAAGAATATCGCTCGCTGGCATCGGCGCTGGAGAAGCCGCCGGGCACCGGCCTGGTTTACTGAATTCGCTGACACTCCTTAAGCCGGCGCAACCTTGAAAGGGTGTGCCGGCTTTGCTTTGTCCGGCAGCATCGGGCAATCTTCCCGCCAACTGTCCGGCCTACCCGCGACCGCTGCAATCATCTGACATTCCTGGAGAGCGCCCCCTTGGAACCATGGCTGCAACCCGCGATCGGATACATCGGTAGCTGGATTGAATTCCAGTTGCGGGCCTCGCAGCGGCCTGGCTGCAGTGTCGCCATCGCGCATCGCGGCAAGATCATTGCGGAATTTGCGTTCGGTCACGCCAATCTCGCCACTGGCGAAAAGCTCACCCCACGCCACCGCTTCCGGATCGCTTCGCATTCGAAGAGTTTCACCGCGGCCGGAATTATGAAGCTGCGAGAGCAGCGTCGGTTGCGGCTGGACGATCCGGTCGGGCAGTATGTGAAGGGCCTGCATCCGAAGGTCGCCGAAGCCACCGTCGCGCAGCTTCTGTCGCACAGCGCCGGCCTTACCCGCGACGGCGTCGATTCCGGCCAGTTCCTCGACCGGCGGCCCTACCTTGGCGCGAAGCAGCTGATGGCTGAACTGCAACGGCCGCCCGCCATCACGCCCAACACGCGTTTCAAATATTCCAACCATGGATTTGGGTTGCTCGGCCTGGTGATCGAAGCGATCACCGGGGAGCCCTATCGCGTCTGGATCGAACGCGAGATCGTCAAGGCCGCGGGCTTGCGCGAAACCACGGCTGACATGCCGCTGGCCAAAGGCGTTCGCTTTGCGCGCGGTCATACCTCCAAAATTTCGCTGGACCGGCGTCTTGTCATTCCCGGCGACAATCCGACCCATGCCATGGCCGCGGCCGCAGGGTTCGTCAGCACGGCCGCCGACGTCGCGCGCTATTTCGCGCAATTGGCACCGGATGCGAAGCGCAGCGTGCTTTCGGCCGGCAGCCGCCGGGAGATAACCAGAAAACACTGGCGCAACCCGCATGGACCGGTGGAAGCATATTACGGTCTTGGGATTATCAGCGGCAATACCGCCGACTGGGACTGGTTTGGACACTCCGGAGGATTCCAGGGTTATATTTCGCGAACCGCGGTCATCCCCGCCTGCGATCTGACCGTCAGCATCCTGACCAATTCAATCGATGGCTGGGCCGAGGTTTGGCTCGATGGCGCCATGAACATCCTGCGCGTCTTCGCAGACCGTGGCGCGCCCAGCCGTCGCATTCGCGACTGGACCGGCCGCTGGTGGACCTTGTGGGCGGCGCTGGATCTCGTGCCGCTTGGCGACCGCGTGGTCGTCGCCAATCCAAACTTCATCAATCCGTTCATGGCTGCGACGGAAATCGAGGTCATCGGCCGCGATGTCGGCCGGATATCATTGGCATCAGGTTATGCGAGCCATGGCGAAGCGGTCCGCCGAACGCGCAACAAGGCCGGTACTGTCACCGATGTCTGGCTTGCCGGCGCCGAACTGAAGCCGGAAAAAAATGTCGCCGCGGAAATGGAGCGCCGGTATGCCGCGCGCAGGCGGCGCTGACGGAACAGGCCAGCCGCCTCACTTCATCACCGCCTGCACCTCTGACCGAAATGCCTGCCGCGCGCCTTCGCGCGAGTAGAACATGTGGCCGCCCGGATAGACCACGAGCTTGACGCGGCTTGGGCTCGCATAGGCCGGCAACTGGTCCAGCACCATCCGGGTCGCGAAATAGGGCGTGGCGAGATCGAACAGCCCGTGGCCGACCAGCAGTTTCAGTTTCGGATCGAGCGCCAGCACTTGCCGGAGCTCGGAAATCGACTCGGCCGGCCCGCGACCGAAATCCCACGACCTGCCCACGGAATTGTTGAGCAGGTAATAGGAGCCGTCGGGCCGCCAGTTGAGCTTGTTGCGGGTGAGTTCGACGGCCGCACTGGTCAGCGGCGCCGTCAGCGAATTGCCGGAGGGATCGCCGAAGTGATAAGAGCTCGAATCCGGATAGGGATCGAAGCCGGTCACCGAGGCATCGTAACGCCCGGTCACCCTGCCGTTCTTGCGGTCGAACTCCCGCCGGAACTCGCCGATTTCAAAGCGGCCGGCGAGCCTTCGACTCACTGCGGGATCGATCCCGGTCAGCGCCGCGACCTTGTCGGCGAGACGGGTGGTGGCCTCGACGTCGGCCTGGCCCTTGAGCAGATCGACCAGAAACTCGCCGCGCGCATAGCGTTCGACCTCGGCCAGATCCTTGTGCGTCACCGGCCCCTTGGCCTCACGCGCGACGGCGGCCATGGTGGGAAGGCTGGCGACATATTGCAGGAGGCTGGAGCCGGAGCGCTCGCGAAAATCGAACACCGGCGAGACCATGATCAGCCCCCTGACGCCGACGCCCTGCTCGGTCTGCAAATTGCGGACGATCTTGGGCCCGCGGATTCCGCCATAGCTCTCGCCCGCGACGAACTTCGGCGACAGCAGGCGGTCGTATTTTTCCAGCCAGCGGCGGATCACCAGCGCGATCGAACTGACGTCGCCGCCGATCGACCAGAACCGCTTGCGCGCGTCATCCCCGGTGGCGACGAAGCGGCTATAGCCGGTGCCGACGGGATCGATGAAGACGAGGTCGGTGAAGTCGAGCCAGGTTTCGGCATTCGGCAACAGGTCGGGTGAGGCGGAGGCGACCGCGCCCTCGCCCGTGATCGATAGCCGCCAGGGCCCGGCGTCGCCGAGTTGCAGCCAGGCCGAGGAAGCCCCCGGCCCGCCGTTAAACAGGAACGTTACCGGCCGGTTGCGGGCCTCTGTTCCATCGAGTTGATAGGAGGTGTAGGCGATGTCGGCCTGCGGCTCGCCCTTCTCGTCGAACAGGCGGATCGAGCCCGCCGTCGCGCTAAAGGAAAGCGTCCGGCCCGGCAGCGCCAGGGTCTGCTTGGTGGTCGAATCCGGCGGCAGACGGTGCTGTTCGGCGGCGCTCTGGCCGCCGCGCCCGCCCTCGCCTTTCTGGCCGGACGGCGCCGACGCTGCAGCGGGCTGCTGTTGCGCCGGCGGTTTGGCATCTTCAGCGCGGGCATGGCAGGCGAAAGTGACAGCGAAGAGCGCGGCCAGCACGCGCAGGCGGCGCGTCCCGGCATAACCGATAGCCATGTGCATTATCTCCGGCCGAACGTGTTTGCTCCCCAGCCTGACTTCTAGCCCGGAAACGCGGCAGGGCTCATCTCACAACGGCTTGAGGGAAGGAGCGTCCAATCGGGAAAGCGCCTCACGACGGCACGGATGGCCTCAATAGCTGACACCGAGGATCAGGACGAACTGCCGACCACACCAGACGCCGGCACAGTCCGGCCGATAATCTCGTCGCGCGACGACACGCCAGCCCGGGCTCTTGGGAATGCCCGTTCGGGACATACGCTGTTCGCTGCCGCGGACGGCTTCAGTGGCCGAAGCAGGCGCTGAAAGATCGAGCATGGCGGCGATGCCGGCAACGGCCACGACCTTCAGGATCAAGCCTCGATTTGCAGTCATCACGCGAACCTCCTCGATTGGCGCAATCAAGCGATCACGGCGCACACGGAAGTAGCCTACCGGTCAAATGCTCAGAAGCCAACGCCGATCATGGTGTGACTGCGACCGCCGCCACCGCCGCCACCACTCACGATGCTTGGCCGGGCAACGGCCTGCTGACGGGCGCGCGGCACTTCCAAGGCCGGTCTTGCGCGACGCGGTTCTTCACGTTCCGCCTCGCGCTTCACCTGCTTCCGGCGCGGGGCTTCGTCTTCGTCCTGCTTCTTCGGTCGCGCAGCGACCGCAGGCGCCTTGGCCTTCTCATCGGCGACGCAGGTTTCGCCCTTCAGCGTTTCGCCGTCCTTGCACTCGATCGGGCAAACCCTGGTGGCATGCTTCGACAGATCGGCGACCACCGCCGAAGAGAGGGAGGAGGGGGAAAGGAGAGGAGTGGGAGGGAAGTGGATGAGGGGGGGGGGGGGGGGGAAGAGGGGAGGAGAGAGAGGAGAAGGGGAGAGGAGGGGGGGGGAGGGGAGGGGGGGGGGGGGGGAGGGGGAGGGGGGGGGGGGGGGAGGGGGGGGGGAGGGAGGGGGGGGGGGGGAGGGAGGAGGGGGGGGGGGAGGAGGGGAGGAGGGGGGTTTTAGAGGGAGGGGAGAGGGAGGGGGTTTGGAGGGGGGGGAGGGGGGGGGGGGGAAGCGTGAGGGAGACGAGAAGCCTTGATGTGTGGGGTTAGAGATGGATGAGATTGAGGTGCATTTGGGTATGTGGACATGGGTTTTCAGAGGATGGTGCGGAGTTATCAATAGGAGAGCGTTTTTGGTTAACGTATTCAGCCGGCGGCATTGTCGGCAACGGCATCGTTTCGACCTACCGGACCGCACCGATCGAGAGCCAGATCGGGCGCCTGAGCCTGCGCGGTGGAACAACCATCGTTTCGCAGAACATGATCTGGCAGCCGTTCGCATCGGTCAGTGTCTTCCACGAGTTCGCCAGCAACGTCGAAACAACCCAGACCAGCCTCAATGCGTTTGCATTCGCAGTCATTCCGGTCAGCCTGACCGGATCCAGCAGCACCACGCGCGTCGGCACCTACGGCCAGTACTCGCTCGGTGTGGCGGGGCAAGTTCAAAATACCGGCTGGCTCGGTTTCGTTCGCGTCGACTACCGCAACGGCAACAACATCGATGGCTGGACCGGCAATGCCGGCCTTCGCTACCAGTTCACGCCTGAGACGATCGCAGCCGCTGTCATGCCGAGGAAGGCTCCGGTCAAGGCACTGGGCACCTTTATTCCGCCGACCAACTGGACCGGCTTCTACGTCGGTGGCTTCCTCGGTGTGGAGTATGGCAACACCGACATCCGTTTTGTCGGTGCTGGCGGCATCGGCAACAACCCGCGCGTACTTGGCGGCATGGGCGGCGTGCAGGCCGGATACAACTATCAGTTCGCCAACAACTTCGTAATCGGCGTTGAAGGCGATGTGGGGGCGGTCAATCTCCGCGGCTCCCGGACATGCACCACCGGCATCGATTTCGCTGCGAGCCTGAATTGCCAGAACTCGGCGAATTGGATGGCGACGGTCGCCGGCCGCGCCGGCTATTCTTGGAACCGCACGCTTGTCTACGTGAAGGCGGGCGGCGCCTGGTCTGATGACAGGGTGAACGTCAGCTGTATCTTTGGTCCGATTGGTTTCTGCTTCAATCAGTTCGGCGCGCCGACCAATGGCTTCAGCACCAGCGGTCATCGCAGCGGCTGGCTGGTTGGCTACGGCACAGAATTCGACCTCGGAAAGAACTGGTCGGCCAAGGCGGAATACGACTACATCGACCTGGGTACCCGTACCGCGCTGGCGACCGACGGTGTCACCACGATGCGCAACTACGGCGCAATCAACCAGGTCAAGATCGGCGTCAACTACCGGTTCTCCGGTCCGACCGCGGTGGTCGCCAAGTACTAAGCCGCGGCGAAAGCCGACGATTTCACGGGCGGTCGCCTACGGCGACCGCCCGATTTCGTTTACCTTGCCTGAAAGCACCGGCTGGTCATCTCGACAGGGACAGGCAAGCTGTATAGACGAACCGGCACGATCAGCCGCCCGAGTTTGAGTACCGCCATGACCGGCCCCAAGCGATACGAAAAGATCGCCTTCGTTGCGAGCGCTGGCGCAGAGGCGCAGGCGGCGCTGGCGCAGCTCGTCGGTCTCTACGGCAATCACGATGCCGACGGCGCCGACGTCGTGGTGGCGCTTGGCGGCGACGGCCTCATGCTGCAGACCCTGCACCGGCACATGCGCACCGGCAAGCCGATCTACGGCATGCATCGCGGCACGGTCGGCTTCCTGATGAACGAATTCAGTGCGCACGAACTCCATGCGAGGCTGGCAGCGGCGCGGGAATCCCTGATCAATCCGCTCTTGATGCGCGCCACCGACGTGCATGGCGCCGTGCACATCCATCACGCCATCAACGAAGTCGCGCTGTTTCGCCAGACCCATCAGGCGGCGCGGCTGCGCATCCTGATCGACGAGCATGAGCGCATGGCGGAATTGATCGCCGACGGCATCCTGGTGGCAACGCCCGCCGGATCCACCGCCTATAACCTCTCGGCGCAGGGCCCGATCCTGCCCATCAACGCCGCGCTGCTGGCGCTGACGCCGATCAGCGCGTTCCGACCGCGGCGCTGGCGCGGCGCGCTGCTCCCTAACACCGCCTTCGTGGTGATCGAGGTGCTGGAGGGCGACAAACGTCCGGTCGCCGCGGTGGCCGACCATGACGAGGCGCGCGACGTCCGCCGGGTCGAGGTGCTCTCCGACAAGACGATCTCGATGCGGATGCTGTTCGACCCCGGCCACAGCCTGGAAGAGCGCATCCTTCGCGAGCAGTTTGGGCACTAGCGCGATGGGCCGGACGCAAAATCACCAAAACAACCCCATGCAAAGTAGGCCGGGCTCAGGAACAGGTCGGTAGTTCCTCGTGGTGAAGAACCCTTAGGCGGCAACTATTCGTTAACCCGCGCCGCGATATGGTTAACGCCGGGTATACCGTTTGGCCCGGTATGCCGCTGAGGCCGGTCCATGTATCGCATCGATTTCAACAAGCTGCGGTTCCTGATTTGCGACGACAACCCGCATATGCGCCGCATCCTGCGGACGCTGTTGCATTCGTTCGGCGCACGCGAGGCCTATGAGGCCGAGGACGGCGCGACCGCGCTTGAAATGTACACCCACTATGTCCCCGACATCGTCATCACCGACTGGGCGATGCCGATCTTCGACGGGCTGGAACTGGCGCAGATGATCCGGCAGCCGGAATCCAAGGGCAACCCTTACGCGCCGATCATCATGCTGACCGGCCATTCCGAAAAGCGCCGCGTGACCGTGGCGCGCGATGCCGGCGTCACCGAATTCCTGGCCAAGCCGATCTCGGCCAAGGGGCTCTACCAGCGCATCATGAACGTGGTCGCCAATCCCCGCCCCTTCATCAAGACCAAAACCTATTTCGGGCCCGACCGCCGCCGCAATACCAGCAATGCCTATATCGGCCCCGAACGCCGCGGCAGCGGCGAGATGGAAGTGATGCAGCAGCCCTCGCTGCTCGACAAGGCGCGTTCGGGAATCTAGCCCATGACCCGAAGCATGCGCAGAGAAGAAACTCTTCAAGGATACCATCATGGCGAATGAGAAGCCCGGCGCGATCGAGGTCAAATCCTTCGGCGACCATCACGTGATCACGCAGCCCAATCCGCTCCGCCGGGTACTGCGGCGTGTCCCGGAAAGCGATCTCGACGATCCGGTCGGGCGCGCCGAAAAGGCGCTGGCCGGCCTCTCCGGCGAATTCAAGAACTGGATGGCGATCGAGGCCGACCGCCTCTCGGCCGCGCACGCCGCGATGCTGATGCAGGGTTTTACCAGCGACACGCGCGAAGAACTGTTTCGCGCCGCCCACGACATCAAGGGCGACGCCGTAACGTTTGGCTTTCCTTCCGCCGGCGCCGCCGCCGAAAGCCTGTGCCGGATCATCGAACACGCGCCCGATCTCGAAAAAGTACCGGCGGATCTGATCGCCCACCACATCAACGCCATCCAGGCGATCGTGCGCGAGCGGACCAAGCTCGACACCATTGCGATGGCCGGCGAACTGAGCCGGCAGTTGCGCGGCGTCGCCGATGTCTTCCTGACCCACGCCAATCGCGACCGTCCCGAACATCTCGAGGCGATTCTGGCGCCGAGCATCGTTCCGGCGGAGTGAGGGACGCGCGCTCTCGTCGTCCCTGCGAACGCAAGGACCCATAACCACGATCGTCAATTGTTACGAAGGCATCTGGCTCCATCGCTCCACGGATAAGCCGCGAAATATGGGTCCCGCCGTGCGTTGCGCACGGCAGGACGACAGTCGTTGTTTGATGGAGTCTCAGCTACGCCGCGATCAGATCATCGTCTGCTGGATCGACGCAAGGCTTCCTTCCGCCACCAGCTCATCACAGAACAGGCGCGCTTCTTCCCGCGCCGATTCCGTCGCAAAGCGCCGCAGCAGGATCAGCAGCGGCTCGGCAGAGCGGCCGTCGGTCTCGCAATGGGTCAGCACGCGCTCGACCATGCGCCGGCGCAGCCGCGCCGCGACGGAGACGCTGTCGATGTAGCCCATCTCGTGGCTGACCTCGAGCGCGACGCGGAACGCGGCGAAAGTCGATTCCGGCAGACCCGCGCGGATCAAGAGCGCCTGCACGCTGGCGCCGCCGCGGTCATGCAGCAGCGCGCTGACGCGGGCCCGCGGCAGG
Source organism: uncultured Alphaproteobacteria bacterium (assembly GCA_963731915.1). GTDB lineage: Bacteria > Pseudomonadota > Alphaproteobacteria > Rhizobiales > Xanthobacteraceae > Bradyrhizobium. Next base: position 96,544 of record CAVSXQ010000037.1, on the reverse strand, counting down.
CCGGACAATTCGGCCAGCGCACAATCGAATAGGTCGAGATTGCCTGACAGCAGCGCGCGCAAGATCAATCCCGCGGTGAGCTGGCCGGTGGCACGCAGATGCCGCACCAGCCCCGCCATTTCCTCGCCGCGCGAGCGCGCTGCGATGTTCACGGTGGAGCGGTCGCGCGCCTCGCTGGTGACGCGCCCTGCCCGGTCGGCGGAGAGCCAGTTGCGGGCAACCACGAACTGCGCCAGCGTATCCGAGAGTTTTGCGACCAGCGCCGCGCGGGTCGCCGCCGGCAGGCCTTCCAGCACCAGCATCGATTCCCGGATCGCGGCAAGATGACCGTGGCGCTCGACGATGCGGTCCCACGAGAACGGCGCGAGCTCGGCATAGGCGTTCTCGATCAATTCGAGCGCGGCCGAGGGCGAGCCGACTTCGGCGATCGCGGCGCATACCGACGCCGGCAAATTGATGCGGCGCGCGATGGCGCATTGCATCTCGTTGTTGCCGGTCGCGACGATGTCGACGAGATCGGCATCGATCAGAAGCGGCGAATGTTCGAGGATGGGCAGCGCGACCGAGGGCTGGTCGAGCGAGAGCGCCTGCACGATCGCGGCCGGCGCGTCGTTGCTGCGCGAAAATACTTCCGCCATGGCCTGGCGCACCAGCGGCGACGGGTCATCCAGCAGCATCAACAGCGCGCCTTCGGCGGCCGCGCGATCGTCGTCGGAAAGGTCTGAAATCAACCAGGCCCGCGCCAGCGAACGTGTCGCTTCCGCCCGTTCGCCCGCCGGAGCGGTTCTGATCCAACTGATAAACTGCCGAACGATCATGGTCCTGCCGGCTTACGCAACCTGAGACGACACCGTGACGCGATGCCACTGCAAGACAAAATAAACCATGACGGTTAATAGAGGGTTCACCATAAACGTTTGGGATTATTGACGTTTCGTTAATGTCCGCCGGCCCCCGGCACGTGGGGCTTCCGGCCGGCGCCTTCGGACTGACCCGCTCGCTGCCGGCGGCAAAATCCTCAAGGCAAGCTGCTTCGACCTTCAGTCTGTCGCTGAGCACGCGAGCGCAGGCGGTCTCCCAGCGCGCTCGCGGGCGAGCATCTGGTCCCTGCCCGATGCCGTGCCGCGCATCGCCATGGTGACAGCTTCATTCCGGGTATAGAGTTCCGGCATTACGATAAAAGGAGATTTCATGAGCGCTGCAGATCGCCGTCGCCTTGAACTGCCAGCCATTGCCGCCTGCCTGTTTTATTTCATCACCCCCGCTTGCGCCGAGCCATTGGCGACGGCCGGCATCGGCGTCGCCTTCTGTGAAAAGCTGGCCAAGGACATCAATCCGGAAGAAGGCTTCAAGAATGCCACCAACGCCCTGATCTTCTACTGGGTGCAGGGCTACATGAGCGCCGCCAACATCACCCTGCTGGAGAGCGACGAAGAGTATGTCGATCTTTCCCTGATGGACGAAAAGAAGCTGCTGCCGCTGATTTTCGATTTCTGCAAGAAGAACCCGGGCAAGAAACCGATCAGTCTGATCGACAAACTGATCGACGAGACCGCCAAGATCGAAGGCAAATGGAAGAGCGGTACCGTCCCTGGGCTGCGGACGAAGATTAGGCGTGAACCCATCCCTAACGCTTGGCCTCGGTCCTCCCAGTCCTCCCACTCGACATCATGGCTTTCCAGGTAGCTGGAAACGGCTGCGCCAATCGTTGGGAAAAAATTTTTCTCGCCAAGCTGCGAGAACAGCCCAAATCTCTTCAGCTTGTCCTTTACCGGATCCTTGAGTTCGGCAAAGCAGAACTCGATGCCCTGCGCGTGCAACGTCTCGTCCAATTCGGCGACTGTATCGCCGGAGGTGACGTCCACGCTGGTCACCGGCTCCGCCGCAACGACCAGCCAGCGTACGGGCGTCGGCGATTTCGCCACGGCGTCCAGAACACGTTCCTTGAAGAATTCAGCATTGGCGAAGAATAGAGGCGCATCCCACCGAAACAGAACCAGCCCGGGGATCTGGCGCGCATCCGGATATCTTGTGATGTCGTGATAACCTTTGACGCCATGGGCGCGACCCAACACGGCGGAGTGCGGGCGCCAGCCGTCCCACAGGAACTCGGCGATGGCGATTGCGATTGCCAGACCTATTCCCGGAATCACTCCGAGCACGGCCACGCCGACAAAGCAGACCATCGACAGCCAGAACTCCCACTGCTGAATCCGATAAATTCGTTTGAGGTCGGTGACTTCAATCAAGCCGATCGCGGCGGCGATGACGACGGCGGCCAGTGCAGCGGTGGGCAAATGCTGAAGCAGGTTTGGTGCCGCCAGCAGAAGGATGGCGATGGCAAGCGCGCCGACGACGCTGGTCAGTTGGGTACGGGCGCCGGCGGCTTCGGCAACGGGAGTACGCGAAGCGCTGCTGCTGATCGGGAAACCTTGAAAAAAGCCGGTTGCCAGATTGGCGGCGCCAAGCCCCACCATCTCCTGGTTGGGATCGACGCGCGTCGCCCAACCGTGCGGCATAGGCACGCGAAAGCACGCTGGTGTCGGCAAACGATACCAGCGCGATTGCGCAACCGCCGAGCAGCACCGGGACAAGATCGCTGTAGCCGATCCAGGGAATGGCGAAGCCCGGCAGGCCTTGAGGAAGAGGACCTAAAACCGTCACGCCGTAACGGGTCCCAAGATCGAGCGCACCGACGACGGCCGTCGCCCCAACGACCGCAATCAGAATGCCTGGCAGCCGCTTGTTGCCCTGGAGCAGCAGGATGACCATCAACGTGCCGAGCCCAATCCCAAAGGCGACCCAGTTTGTCTTTCCTTCAAGGATTGCACCGGCGATCGCCCATAGGCTCCGCAATGGTCCTTCGCCCTCGATCGAGAAGCCGAAGAGCTTTGGCAGTTGGCTGATCAATACGGTCAATGCAATGCCGTTCATATAGCCGTACCGTATCGGCTTGGAGAGAAGCTCGGTCACAAAACCCAGGCGCGCGATGCCGGCCAGAATGCATACCGTCCCCGAAACGATGGCCATCATGGCGGCGAGCGTTACGGCGCGAAGAGGATCGCCACCGGACAACGGAAGCACAACGCCGAGGATGACAGCTGCCAGAGCCGAGTCCGGTCCCAGCACGAGGATGCGGCTGGGGCCGAACAACGCGTAGGCCAACAGCGGTATGATCGTTGCGTACAGACCGTAGATGCCGGGCAAGCCCGATGCTACCGCGTAGGCAATTCCAACCGGGACCAGCATCGTCGCCAGGACGAGCCCAGCGAAGATATCGTGCGGAAGCCACGCCGCCTCATATCGACGGAGGGTGTCGATTCCCGGCAGCCAGTGGGTCCAATGCTTCATTTGCGGTCACTCCCAGACCCGGCCATTCTGACGGCGCATCGTCCATTTCCGGTCTACTGCGCCAACCAGGCAGATACAACGCCGAAACATCAGTAGTGGCTGGAAAGCGGCTGGCCGGCGCTCAGCAGGTCTATCCGCGCTGTTCCTGAAAGGTAGCGGAACTAGCTGCTGAACGTGCCGAAGCGATCGCTGAAGAGATCGAGCCGGCCGGGTGCACGCACTTCGGGCGCGCGGGTCGGGAGCGAGGCGATCGGGCTTGCGATCGTGACCGACGAAGTCAGCGACGATGAATTGCCCCACAATTCCTGTACCGCCGGCGAGATCGGCTGCGACCGTTCGCCGGCCTGGAACAGCGAGCGGAAGATCGGCGCCTGCTGCGGCAGCGAGGCGGTCTTGAGGTCGGCCTGCGCGGAAGCCTTGACCGGCGTGACGCTGCGCGAATCCGGAACGCTCGAGAGATAGGCGGCGTTGTCGATCGTCATCGCCGGTTGCGGCGCGCTCGCGCTGGCGAACGCCATGCGCGCCGGAGCGGCGTCGCCGACCGCCGCGAAGGCGGTGCGGGTGTCCTTTGAATTGGCCGCGCTGGCATAGCGCGTGGTCAGGACCGAATAGACCTGGGAAACGCTGCGCGCCTGTCCCGCGCGGTCATAGAAGATCGAACGGTTGGCCGCCGCGGCGTTGGGAAACAGCCGCGCGGCCGAGGCGTTCGGACTGTTTTCCGCATTCGAGATCAGCTTGGCGGCGCCGCCGACCCCCATGAAATGCGCCATATAGAGTTCGCTGTCGCTCGGGCGGCGGCCGATCTTGCCGGTGAGCTTGAAACTGTTGGACTGGGTCAGCACCGCCGCCATCGAGGACGCCGCATTGGGGTCGTCGCGCAGCTTCATGATGGCGCCGCGCATCGAGGGATCGTTGACGTAATAGCCGCCGGAAGACGATTTCGAGATGGCGTCGGCATATTTGCCGTAGCCGAGCTGGCTGCCCGCTTCCTTCACAGTACCGAGCCAGGTCTGGTCGATGAACTGAAACAGCCCGCGCGCCGACGAGGTCGTGGCGGCCGCCTTCGGGTTGAAATTGGATTCCATTTTTGCGGTGGCGAGCAAATATTCGAAGCTGGCGCCGATGTTGCTGGCGGCCTGCTTGATGGCGCCGGCGATGCGCAGGCGCGACGGGTCGACACCTGCCGCTGCCGTGGCGCCCACTGTATCTACCGCCATGTGATGGTGCCCCGCTCCTCGCGAACCGCGGCCCTTGCCGGGCGCCGGCAATCAGCGCCCATACCTGATAACACTGGGGCAGTTATGGTTAATGGGCGGTTAAATGTTCCGGCCGGTCATTTCCGGTAGACCGCGTTCGGATCGAACATCCTGTCGGCATCGACGAACGACAGGCTCGTGCCACCGCCCCCGGACTTCACCGCGCGATAGAAGCAGGAGTGACGGCCGGTGTGGCAGGCCGCGCCCACCTGTTCGACACGGATCCAGATCGCGTCCTGATCGCAATCCAGCCGCAGCTCGACCACCCGCTGGGTGTGGCCCGAGGTCTCGCCCTTGCGCCACAGCACGTTGCGCGAGCGGCTGAAGTACCAGGCTTCGCCGCTTTCGATGGTCTTGCGCAGGGCCTCTTCGTTCATATGCGCGACCATCAGCACGTCGCCGGTCGCAGCATCGGTCGCGACACAGGTCACGAGGCCCGACGCGTCGAATTTGGGCTGGAATTTCAGCCCCTCTTCGCGCTCGTTCTGATCTGCTGGATTGGACACGGAAAACCTCGCATTTTTTGCGAGGTCACCGCTGCGGTGCTCGCACCATGGACATGAAGCGCGCCTGCTCTGCCGGATTGTCGCGGAACATGCCGGTATAGCGGCTGGTAAAGGTCGACGCGCCATGCTTGGCGACGCCGCGCACCGACATGCAGGTATGCTCGGCCTCGATCATCACGGCAACGCCGCGGGGTTTCAGGACCTCGTCGATCGCGGCCGCAATCTGCGCGGTGAGATGCTCCTGGGTCTGCAGGCGCCGCGCAAAGATGTCGGTCAGCCGCGCCAGCTTCGACAGGCCCACCACCCGCTCGACCGGCGTATAGGCGATATGCGCCTTGCCGTAGAACGGCATCATGTGGTGCTCGCATTGCGAGGTGAATTCGATGTCGCGGACCAGGACGAAATCGTCATAGCCGGCGGTCTCGCCAAAGGTGCGGTCGAGCACCTCGGCCGGGCACTGGTGATAGCCCTGGTAAAGCTCGTCAAAGGCTTCGACCACCCGGCGTGGCGTATCCACCAGGCCCTCGCGCTGCGGGTTCTCGCCGATATAGCCAAGCAGCGTCTGCACCGCGTGCTCGGCCTCGGCGCGCGACGGGCGCGGCTGGTCGGCGCGGACGGCGGCCGCCAGGAACTCGGAGGGGTCGAGCTCGGCCGGGCGCATTTCCGGCGCCTTGGTCTCGGAAGCCTTCAGGTCGGGTTTGCGGGGATTGAGGGATTTGATCAGCGCGTCCATGTCGTCTCCGTTCGACCGGTCCTGGGACCGGAGTGTCACCGGGCAGACGGGGCGGTTTACCGCCGGGCGCCTGAGTCCCTTGTTCTTACAGTTCTAACACCCCGCGGCGGAATTGGCTCCAGAACGGGTGTCAGCGCGTGAGCTGGCCAGACTGTATTTCCGGCGCTCCAGTCCATATATAGGACCATGGAACGTGGCCGCCAAGGGCGCTGGCGGGCAGGAAGTCCGGGACCCCGATCTATGCTGAACGACATTTACAACAAGAAGATCATCGAATTGGCCGGCAATATCCCCCGGCTTGGCCGCCTCCCCGACCCCCAGGCCAGCGCCACCGCACATTCGAAGCTGTGCGGTTCGACGGTCAAGGTCGACCTCAGGATGGAAGGCCCCGTGGTCACCGACTTTGCCCATGACGTGAAGGCGTGCGCGCTTGGGCAGGCCTCCTCATCCATCATGGCAAGCCATGTGATCGGCTCGAGCGCGAGCGAACTCCGCGAGTTACGCGAGACCGTTCGCAAGATGCTGAAGGAAAACGGCAAGCCTCCGGAAGGAAAATGGGCCGACATCGCGCTGCTCGAGCCGGTGCGCGACTACAAGGCGCGGCATGCCTCGACCATGCTGACATTTGACGCCGTGGTCGATGCGATCGGCCAGATCGAGGCCAAGGCGAAACAGCCGGCGACGGCGTAGAACCTCGTCATTCCGGGGCGCGCAACGCGCGAGCCCGGAATCCATAACCACGATCGAGAGTATGGATTCCGGGCCTGCGCCAAGAGGCGCATCCCGGAATGACAGATCTAAATGAACCTTACTTCTGCGGCTGGGCCGGTGCCACGTTGGCGCCGCCGGTCGGGACATGCGCCTCTGCCGTCTTGGTCGACTTCGCCGGCTGCGGCTGGCCTTCGTCCTCAACATGGCTGCTGACGAAGCGATCCTGCGTCGGCTTCTTCGCGTCGGCGACCGGTATCGAAGGAATGTCGCGCGGCAGCACGTCGGCGACCGCATCGGTGGTGACCAGATTGGTCAGCCGCAATTCGGCGCGCGACAGCCGATACAAATCCTCCCAGGGAGGCACGCTGAGCGCGAGCGACAGCAGATCGCCGGTGCCGCCCATGTCGAAGGTGAATTTGGCGAGACGGCCGATGTCGCGCTCGACGATCATCATGTCCTGCGCGGTATAGCTTGCCGCCCGGGCGTCTTCGGCGCGGTCGCCCATCCAGATCTGGTGGACGCGGACATGCGCCGCATCGGGCACGTAGCGTGTCTTGCCCGACAGCAGCAGGAACACGCACATCGACTCGCAATAGGCTTCCGGCGCGACGCTCGGGCGCCTGCCCTGCGCGGTGTCGTTGCGAATGCTGGTGCCGACCGTCGTCAGCGCGCCGAGGCTGCGGAACCGCCGCCCGAGCGTGATGGAATCGTTGACCGAGCCGCCGCTGGAATCGAGCACGATGGTGGCGCCGGCAAGATCGCGTCCACGCGCGAATTCGTCGAAGTCGCGCGGGCTGTCCGCGGTGACGATGCCGACCGCACTGACCCAGCCCCTGCAATTCGGCTCGCAGGCGATCCAGTTAAACCGCATCGGCAGTTTGCGTTCTTCGAGGGTGACGCCGGCCTGCGCCGTGCCGAGCGTGGTGACCGCGCCGGGCAATGCGATACAGAGGGCGGCGGCGCCGAGGAGCGCCCAGCCGCGAATATCAAGCGACCTCACTAACCTCAATTCGGTTCCTTCCCCCAAAGCCCCAAGGACTAGCCTCAAGCAGTGGCAACGGCCCCAATTCAACGCGACATGATTCTTTCATGCGGGCGTTATCAAAACGGTAACTTTGCTGACCCGCGTTCGTCTATAGGACCTTTGCTGCAGCGCCAATCAAATCACGCGATATTTGCAAAGTGTGGCGTAAATATCTGAAATAAACGGGTTCCCTGCTGCGGAACCCCGCAAATCTACGGCTATGATTGCAGCATGTCGCTCATAAAGCACTCATCGACCTGCTCCCACTGCGCCGGCGTCGTCACACGCCTGCCGCGCAATGCCGGCCGCGGGCTGATCTGGATCTACCGGCACTCGCTGTCATTGCTGGTCGGATACAACTGCCGGCACCTGCCGACCTGCTCGGTCTATGGCGACGAGGCGATCGAGCGGTTCGGGCTGTGGGGCGGCGGCTGGATGACGCTGGCGCGGCTGTTGCGCTGCCATCCTTTCGGCACGTCCGGTATCGACAACGTGCCGAACGAAACACCGCCGGGCGCGCGATGGTATCTGCCGTGGCGATACGGACGCTGGCGCGGCGTCAACGGGCCCTAGACAATTTGCAAGGGCGCGCCGGAAGAAACGCGTCAGGAAAAATCAGCGTCCGAACCAGAGGAAACCGCGCTGCGGAGGCGGCGGCGGTTTTGGCTTCTTGGCGCGCGGCGGCGGCGCGGCCGGCGGGTCCGCCGACGACGTCGTCTCGACGGGCGCTGCGCCATCCGCCGTCTTCACCGACAGCAGCAGATTGGATTCATGGGTACGCCAGCGATAGCCGATGCCGAAATTGATCGGCTCGGCGCGGCGGAACAGATCGGCATAGGATTGCTGGAAGCGTCCGGGGAATTCGCCGATCGGGCCGAGATAGCGGCCGAACGGGAAGAAGCGCCACTGCTTCGCATTGTAGTAGGTCAGCGGAACGCCGGAATCGTCCTGGATGATGGTGGCGCTGTTGGCGAGGATGTAGTCGCGCACGGTGGTGAAATTGCCGGAGTGCAGCAGATATGACGCGCTCTTGATCAGGCTGTTGCCCGGCGCGAGCGTCGAGGCGAACTTCAGGAATCCGCTCGTCTTGACGCCGCTGTTGGAGAGATCGGTCGAGAAATAATACAGCGTCTTCTCGACGCCATCGCTGCCGGCGAACATGATGCGCGCGCCGCGCACCGCATTCGGCCCGGGATTCTCGTTGGCGTAGTAGGCCTTGCCCTGGTCGTCGAGCGAGACCGGGGTGACGCTGCGGATGGTCTTGCCGGAGCGCGCCAGGAACACGTAGAGGATCGGCAGCGTGCCGCTGATCTGGCCGGCGCTCAGATCGCTCTTCATCTGCTTGGTGATGAAGAAGCTGAAGCTGAGGATCGAGCCCAACGAGCGTTCGACGTTATAGAGCGCCGCACCGACCCCGCCGCGCGGCAGTCTGGTCAGGTCCGGCACCTGCCCGGTCGGCTCCAGCGCGCTCAGCACATAGGTGGTCGCCTTGGGATAGAAGGCGTTGGCGTAGAGGAAGTCCGGCCCGGAGAACATGTAGAACATGGTCGGCTTGGGCGCGGCGAGATGGCTTTCCGACCAGGCGCGGATTTTCGCGAGCTGGCGCTGCTCGAGCTGGCCGAACGCGTTGTCGAAGAATCTGCGCATGCCGCTGCCAGCCGGGCTCCTTGGTCAGGGGGATCAGCGGCGAGTCCGCTGATGGCTGCATGCCCGCGAGGAATTTTGCCGTGTCGTCGGCGGTCACGTCTGCGGCGCGGACAAAGCCGGTGGCCGCCAGCATCAGGATTGCGGCGAACGTGACGGATAAGAAGGATCGAACCAGTTTCATTCGCGAACCGTAGATGCGGCCGCGGGGCCACTGCCAGATTGTTTGCGGAAAACGGCGAAAATCAGAAGACCTGAAACCATGATGACAATACTGAGGACCGATTGCAGCGGCCGTTGGGTCAAAAGATAGTACATCATGAAACCGGTCACGAGCAGGAAAACCAGCGGCGAGAACGGGTATCCCCAGGCACGATAGGGCCGCGGCAGGTCGGGATGGGTGATCCGCAGCTTGATCACACCGAGGACGGCGGAGAACGAGCAGAACAACAGCGCGAACTGGATGAATTCGAGCACGGCCTCGAAACTGCGGGTGAACAGCAACAGGCTCGCCACCGCGAGCTGGAACAGGATGGCATAGGCCGGCGCGCCATTGGCCGAGCGCCGCGCGAACATCCGCAGCGCCGGGATGTCCTCGCCCATGGTCATCATCACCCGCGGGCCGATCCACATCATCGCGGAGATCGAGGAGATCAGTCCGAAGCAGATCATGGCGCCGACGATGCGGCCGCCGAACTCGCCGAAGATATAGCTGCCGGAGATGCGGGCGACGTCGAGCTGGCCGGCGAGCTTGTCGACCGGCGCGGTGTGCAGGAACACCGCGTTGAGCGCGACATAGAGCACCAGCACGATCAGCGTGCCGAACAGCATGGCGCGCGGCAGATTGCGCTCCGGCATCTTCATCTCGCCGATGATGTAGGTCGCGGCATTCCACCCCGAAAACGAATACATCACGAACACCAGGCTGATGGCGAAGGGTGCGCTGATGATATGGGAGAAATCGGAGGCCTGCGGCGCAAACGACACCGGCTGCGGCGTGCCGATCACGAAGCCGCAGGCGAGAAACGCGACAATCAGCACCACCTTCAGGATCGTCGCGATCAACTGGAACATGCCGGAGTGCTTCACGCCGGTCAGTTGCACCAGCGACACCAGCCAGACCACGCCGATCGCCAGCGCAAGCGGCGGCGCGTCCGGCAGCACCGACTTGCCGTATTCGCCGAACGCCATCGCCGCCAGCGCCACTGGCGCGGCGAAGCCGACGGTGGCCGACACCCAGCCCGCCACGAAGCCGAAGGCCGGATGGTACGCCCGGCTCAGGAAATTGTATTCGCCGCTCGAGCGCGGAAACATCGCGCCGAGCTCGCTGTAGGAGAACACCCCGCACAGCGCGACGATGCCGCCGACGGTCCACAGCAGCACGATCGAGAAGCCGGACGGGATGTCCTTGACCTGGAAGCCGAGGCTGGTGAAGACGCCGACGCCGACCATGTCGGCCACCACGATCGCGGTTGCGACCAGCAGCGATACCGAGGACCCGCCGCCTGTGAGCCGGCTGGACCAGCCTGGACCTCCCGTTTCAGATGCCGCCATGTCGGTCCACGCTTTGGGGCACCACGCCCGAGGGTTGCGCTATCGTGCAGGCCGAAGCCCGGCATTTCAAGCAGTGTTAACAATGGTTTAAATCGGGACACATTTTTGGTATTTAGGCACCGTTCGCATCCCCAACCCATCCCGTAAGGTCCCGGAGCTTTGCGAAAAGAAAAAGGCCCTCCCACAATCAGGACACGATTTCGTGTTCCGCTTTGGCTATCCGGACGTGGGGAGTTTGTCCGGAATCGTAACGTCGCCTAAACGCCGGCAGCTCCAGCTTGCCGCCGGTGGTTTATGGGGGGTGGATGGTCGGAGCGGATCCGAAATCAACGACGCATGATCGCGCCGAGGTGGCGATGCCGTTCGGCATGTCACCGCGTTGGCGCGTGATCGCCCTGCTCGCTGTCCTGACGCCGCTTTCTTCCCTGCTGGTTCAATGCGGCAAGGCGCCGCCCGCGGCGACGCTGGCTGCCAACGCCCATGCCACCGGCGGCGACAGTTTTGAGGACCGTTTCCCCGCACCGCAATTCAAGGATCGTTTTCCGACCGAGGGCGAGAGCCTCAAATGGCCGTCGCGCGAGGCGCAGCGCCAGCGCACGGTACGCACCGAGAAGATCACGCCCGACGCAGCGCCCGCTCGCTATCGCGTCGCGTCCTATGCGCCGACGCTTCCGCTCGAGAAGCAGCGCGAAGACCTGACCACGCTGGTCAGCATGAAGTCCTCCGCCTTCCCCTATTTCGGCGAGAACCCGCGTTCGGAAGCGCCGTTCCTCAACATCAGCAAGGGCGAGCGCCGCGGCCACCGCAGCTATTCCGGCAAGGTGTACTGGCAGGACGAGACCTATAACGACAGCCGCGTGCTGGTGCATGTGCCCGAGCATTTCGACGCGAAGAAGCCCGGCGTGATCGTGGTGTTCTTCCACGGCAATGGCGCCACGCTGGAACGCGACGTGCGCGACCGGCAGATGGTGCCGCAGCAGATTTCGGACTCCGGCGTCAACGCCGTGCTGCTTGCGCCCCAACTGGCCGTCGATGCCGCCGATTCCAGCGCCGGCAAATTCTGGCAACCGAATGCCTTCAAGCGCTTCATGGACGAGTTCGGCATCCCACCTCGCCCGTCTCTATGGCGATCCGAATTCGGCAAAGGCGTTCGCCAACATGCCGATCGTGATTGTCGGCTATAGCGGCGGCTTCGTGCCGACAGCCTGGAGTTTCGAAGTCGGAGGCGCCACCAAGCGCGTCACCGGTGTGATCCTGCTCGATGCGGTCTATGGCGAACTCGACAAATTCGCCAGCTGGATCGAGAACAACCGCACCGGCTTCTTCGTCAGTTCCTACACGCGCTACACCAAGCGCCGCGACCAGGAGCTGATGGCGATGCTGCGAGAAAAGGGCATTTCCTATCGCGAGGACATGGACGGCCCGCTGCGGCCCGGCAGCGTCGTGTTCGTCCAGACACGTGATGGGGTGACCCATCGCAGCTACGTCACGCAGGCCTGGACGGAACATCCGGTCAAGGACGTGCTGGTCAAGATGGCGGCGGCGCCGACTTCGACGCGGATGGCAAGCGCTCCCTATTCCAGCAGCCGCTAACCGTGGAACTCCGGTAAGCCAGGCCGCATCGCCTTCTCATCATACCGTCGCTTGAAATGTGATGTTGATGACAACGGCAATCGCCCGTGCGCCGCATTGTCCAGGCCCTGCATGGGCCATAGGGTGCAACGCATATTGCTTGCAATTTCCGGGGACGACATTGCGAGAAGGCTTATACAAAGTTGAATTTCATACCGTTCATGGCACCGGCACCGGCGTGATTTACGCAACCGCCGGCAAGCTACGCGGCGGCAACTCCGCCTTCGCCTTCATCGGCAGCTACACCGACAAGGCCGACGGCACCCACGTCAAGGTATCGACGCAGCGCCATAATCCCGATCCGGCGTTCAGGCCGCTGTTCGGAACCGACATGATCACGCTGACGCTCAGGGGAACCGGAGACGGCGACATGGTCGACTTCGAAGGCACCGCGCTGCAATTGCCGGGCGTGGCGTTCAGGGCGGTTCTGACGCGGATGAGCGATTGACGCCCGGCTGAAGTCCTACGACGGCAGCTTGGGCAGCTTTTCGACAAAGCCGTTGAAGCAGGTCAGGCGCTCGTCTTCTTCCTTGATCGCGCCGCACTCGGTGACGGACTTTTGTCCCCCTCCCTTGGCGGTTTGCTTGGCCTTGGGCTTCGGCGGAATCACCGCGTCGTAGCAGTTGAGACGCTCCTTGGTGGCGTCATCGATCTCGAGACAGGCCTGCAGTTTCTGCGCCATCGACTTCGGCTTTTCCGGCGCCCCTTTTGATTTGGCCGCCGTGGCGGTCGCCTTCGGCTTGACCTGAACCAGCGGCTTGCCGCCGACCGTCGGCGCGGCGCCGGAGCTTGGGGGCGGCGGAGCGGTCTGCGCCATGGCTGCGGCCGAATACAGCACCGCGACGAGCACCAGGATCTTTCTCATCTCGAATTCGCTTTCGTTCTGTCGGGCCTGTCGAAAACTGGCAACGCGTTGGCCGAATATGCTCTGGATTACGGCTTATTGGCGAAGATTTGCCGAAGCATATGCACGCAAGGCTCGCCTTGTCACGACGCGGCGCGGAAATTTGCCGCGCTATGCTTTATCCCCGGGCCGCCGCCGGGCGCGGCCGGGTCAGGATAACCGTCACAACCGCCAGCAAGACAAAGGCGGTGGCGACATAGCCGGCTTCGTGGAGCAGGCCGCGCGCGTACAATACCCCGCCGATCGCCGAGCCGATCGCCTGGCCGATATAGAGCACCGAGGTATTGAGCGACACCGACGCCGACGCCAGCCGTGGCGCGGTGCCGACCAGGCGTACCTGCTGCATCGAATTGGTCGAGGCAAAACCCAGTCCCCAGACCGCGACCGAGACCGCCATCAGCGGATAGACGCCGGCGCTGAGCGCCCATCCGGCGACGCCGGTCAGCAGCAGGCCGGTGAACAGCACCGAGGTCCGGTAAGGGCCCCAGCTATCGACGATCTGGGTGGCGATCGCGACACCCAGGAAACCGAAGGCGCCATAGACCGCAAACACCAGCGCGATGGCATCGGGACCGGCGCCGGTCAGTTTTGCCAGCAGCGGCCCCATGAAGGTGAAGACGACGAACTGGCCGGACATCTGCAACGTGGTGATCAGAAGCAGCAGCAGGATCATCCGGTTGCGGCCGACGTCGATCCAGGTCTTGAGATCGACCGGCGCGCCGCGCAGCCCGGTCGGCAGCCGCCATGCCAGCATAAGGAAACTGACGGCGCCGAGTGCGCCGATGCCGCCATAGGCCACGCGCCAGCCATAGCGGCTGGCGATGAAGGTGATCAGCGGCAGGCCGACGGCGGCCGCCAGCGACCAGCCGAGAAAGATATAGGCAATGGTGGAGCCGCGCTTTTTCTCCGGCACGATCAGCGCCCCGGTGCCGGCGGCCTGCGGTGTGTAGAGCGCGCCGACCGCGAGCATGACGAGGCGGATGGCGAGCAGGCTGTTGTAATCAGGTGCAAACGCCGAAGCGATATTGGTGAGTGCGAGGATCGCAAGCGTGGCCGCCAGCAGCGTGCGGCGCTCGATCCGGCTGGTCAGCCACGCCGTGACCGGCGACCCCACGCACAGCACGATCGCGCCGAAGGTGATCAGCAGGCCCGCGGTGCTGATGCTGACGCCGAGCCCCTCGGACAATTCCTTCAGCATTCCCGCCGGTCCCACCACCGAGCATCCGGTGACGACATTTCCGAGCATCAATGCGGTGGGGGCGAAACGGCCGGCGGCGGGCGGGGTTTTCATGCAGGTGCATGTAGGCCCGCGCCATTGCCCGTGAAAGAGCCGGCCTTTCGATTATTTCGCCGCCGCCTCGCCCGCGCCCACGGTTTGCCGGAGCGCGATGTTTTTCGGCGGCGGACAGGTTTCGACCAGGCTCGCCAGCGCGCGGCCGAGCCCGTCGCTGGAGAGTTTTGCGGTACGGGCCGTCCGCGTGCCGCCGGAGGCTTGCGACGTTTCGGTGAAATTGAATTGCGGCTCCAGCAACAGGGATTGAACCCCCTCTTTGTTCATGCGCAGGCCCCAGATCTCATAGCCCTGCAGCTTCGCCGGCGGCGATCTGAAATATTGCGCCACCGATGCGCCGGTGGAAATCGCCAGCGTCGGAAAGACCGGGCCCGATAGTGCCGGGCGCTGGACATCGAGTTCGAACTGATCGGCATTGAAGCAGACGATCCGCCACTGCGTGGTGCGCCAGGATTTGTCGGACTTATTGCGCTCAATGACCGCCTTGCGCGCCATGCTGCGGACGGTGCTTTCGAACATCCATGGCGTCTCGACAAAATCCCTGCGGTCGATGCCGAAGCGGACGATCTCGTCGCGGGTCAGCACATGCATGCTTTCGAACTTGATGGTGCGCGCCAGTTCGAGCAAGCCGATGTCGGCGCCCATCCTGACGATGTAGCTGGAAAGCATCCGGTCGGCGCGCTCGACGCCGCGTTGCGTCGCGGCTGCCCGCATCTCGGCGGTCGGCACGCCGTTGCCGCGGAAATGCACCACCACCTTCGGCGAATGCACCGCCAGCAGCGCGTCGGCCGGAACCTCGCGGGTGGTCGCGCCCAGCATGAGGTATGGGCACGCCGAGTTGCAGGTCGCGCCGCGGGTCCAGAGATCGCCGCGCAATTCGCGCCCGGATAGTTTGAGCTTGAGGCAGGCCTCGCCATTCTGGGCCTCGAAGCCGCAGTCTTTCACCACCGTGCGCGCCACCCGCGCCACCGCTCGCCGCTCCCGCAGCATCGCGCCCATCGCTAGCGCATGGTCGAGATTGCCGCCCGGCGAATGCAGATAGAACGGCAGGTTGCGATTGCCGAGACGCGCGAGAAATTTCTTGAACCGCGGCGCGGCGCCGGCGTCCACCTGTCCCTCGATCGCGATCCAGCTGTCGCAGCCGCGGCCACAAGCGTCAGGCGCGCCCTTGACGACGTAAAACGCCATCGGCGGCGTCGCCGCCTTGGGCAGCGCAGGCCGCGCCGCCGGGACGGCCGCCGACGCCGATCCGCCGGTCAGGACCAGGATTGCGAGAAAAACCGCGCGCCAGTTCATGGGAGCCGAAGCAGTTGAACGACCGCCAAAACGCTAACAAGCCGATTGCGGCAAGTCCATGCCGCCGCAACCGGCGGATGCGGGAATTTCGGGCAGCGGCGCTGATGCGATGGCTTTTGTGAAGCCGCAGAAATCGCCACCCGTTGGCCTGGAAACGACCGTATGTTCCGGCCCTCTGAAAACGCCGGTTTTGCCAATAAACCCCGATTGCCACGCCCGAATCGCCTGCTATACACGGCCGTTCCCGCTTACCTGCGCCCGTTCGCAGGAGTGAGCCTCAGGAGACGATCATGAGCGACTTCAAATACTCCCTTACGAATCTCAAACCCGTCGAGCCGGTGTCAGAAAATCAACATCACCTTCCCCGACGGCGCCACCCGCGAATTCCCCAAAAACATCACCGGGCTCGATATCGCCAAGGGCATTTCGCCTTCGCTGGCCAAGCGCACGGTGGCGATGGCGCTTGACGGTACGGTGGCCGACCTCACCGATCCGATCGAGGCCGATGCGAAAATCGAATTCATCAACCGTGACGATGCCCGCGCGCTGGAACTGATCCGGCATGACGCCGCGCATGTGCTGGCGGAGGCCGTGCAGGCGCTGTGGCCGGGTACGCAGGTCACCATCGGCCCTGTGATCGAGAACGGCTTCTATTACGACTTCTTCCGCAACGAGCCGTTCACGCCGGAAGATTTTGCCGCGATCGAAAAGAAGATGCGCGAGATCGTCGCGCGCGACAAACCCTTCACCAAGGAAGTGTGGGACCGCGAAAAAACCAAACAGGTGTTCCGCGACAAGGGCGAGAATTTCAAGGTCGAGCTGGTCGATACCATCCCCGGCAACGAGCCGATCAAGATCTACTTCCAGGGCGACTGGTTCGATCTCTGCCGCGGCCCGCACATGACCTCGACCGGCAAGGTCGGCAACGCCTTCAAGCTGATGAAGGTGGCGGGCGCCTATTGGCGCGGCGATTCCAACAATCCGATGCTGACGCGCATCTACGGCACGGCGTTCGCCAAACAGGAAGAACTCGACGCTTACCTTAAGCAAATCGAGGAAGCCGAAAAGCGCGACCACCGCAAGCTTGGCCGCGAGCTCGACCTGTTCCACTTCCAGGAGGAAGGCCCGGGCGTGGTGTTCTGGCACCCGAAGGGCTGGACCATCTTCCAGCAATTGATCGCCTATATGCGGCGGCGCCTCACTGGCGATTACAGCGAGGTCAACGCGCCGCAGATCCTCGACAAGGCTTTGTGGGAGACATCAGGCCATTGGGACTGGTACCGCGAAAACATGTTCGCGGCGCAGTCGGCCGGCGACGAGGCCGAGGACAAGCGCTGGTTTGCGCTGAAGCCGATGAACTGCCCCGGCCATGTGCAGATCTTCAAGCACGGCCTGAAGAGCTACCGCGACCTCCCCTTGCGCCTTGCCGAATTCGGCGTGGTGCATCGCTACGAGCCGTCGGGCGCGATGCACGGCCTGATGCGCGTGCGCGGCTTTACCCAGGACGACGCGCATGTGTTCTGCACCGAACAACAGCTTGCCGACGAGTGCCTCACGATCAACGAACTGATCATGTCGACCTATGCCGATTTCGGCTTTGAGGGCGAACTGACGGTCAAGCTGTCGACGCGGCCGGAAAAGCGCGTCGGCACCGACGAGATGTGGGATCACGCCGAGCGCGTGATGGCGACCGTGCTGTCGGAGATCGCGGCCAAGAGCCACAACCAGAGCATCAAGACCGCGATCAATCCCGGCGAAGGCGCGTTCTACGGCCCGAAATTCGAATATGTGCTGCGCGACGCCATCGGCCGCGATTGGCAGTGCGGCACGACGCAGGTCGATTTCAACCTGCCGGAACGCTTTGGCGCGTTCTACATCGATGCCGACGGCTCGAAGAAGGCACCGGTGATGGTGCATCGCGCGATCTGCGGCTCGATGGAGCGCTTCATCGGCATCTTGATCGAACACTTTGCGGGCAACTTTCCGCTCTGGCTCGCGCCGGTGCAGGCCGTGGTCACCACGATCACATCGGAAGGCGACGAGTACGCGAAGGTGGTTGCGGCCGCGGCGCGGCGCGCGGGCCTGCGCGTCGAGATCGACCTGCGCAACGAAAAGATCAACTACAAGGTCCGCGAGCACTCGCTGGCAAAGATCCCGGCGCTGCTGGTAGTCGGCAAGAAGGAAGCCGAGACCCATTCGGTCTCGATCCGCCGCCTTGGCAGCGACGGGCAAAAGGTGATGCCGACCAATGAAGCGATCGCAGCCCTGGTCGAGGAGGCAACCCCGCCCGACGTAAAGCGGGCGCGCGCAGCAGATCAGGCGGCAAGCCTCGGTTAGCTTGGGCCAATCTGGAGACGTACTAAGCTGGCCCGGCTTGCTATCGCGCCGCCGGTACCGATATCTGATATAGACCACACGGTAAGGATAATTGATCCATACCACGATACGATATTTGTTGCCGGCGATGTTGAAGACTGCACGGCCATCTTTCAGGATACTGACGCTCCGGATATCCCGCTTGACGTCGGCAGACTTCGCCCAATCGGCCTGCCTGACCTGTCGGAACCACGCCATCACCGGCTCACGGGCGTCATCAACGCCTGCCCCGCGGTCGAGAAATCTCTTGATGGTGCTGAGCGCGATCACCCTCACGAAGGCACTCTAGCATGGTCCCGCCTTGGGACCAAGAGCTTTGTGCCAACCAGAAACTCGCTTTCCGAATTCATCGCCAGCACCTACACGCGGCGGCCGCCAATTAAGCTATCGTCGATCACAATTGATCTAAATATCCATACCCGGGCTCGTGGCGGGCGGGATCGCGTGCTATGCGACCTTAAACCGAAATCCCTACGGATGATTTCGTGCCCGACGCCATTGAACTGCTGAAGACCCGACGCTCGATGAAGCCGCGCGAGATGACCGGACCCGGCCCCTCGCCCGCCGAGCTCGAGACCATCCTCACCATCGGCGCGCGGGTGCCCGACCACGGCAAGCTGGCGCCCTGGCGCTTCATCGTGTTCGAGGGCGATGGGCGGGCGCGCGCCGGCGAGGTGATCGCCAAGGTTTTTGCGAAGAAGAATCCCGGCGCGCCGGCCGCCGATATCGAGGTCGAAAAACGCCGCCTCACCGACGCGCCGCTGGTGATCGGCGTTGTCGGCATCACCAAGCAGCATCCAAAAGTGCCGCCGTGGGAGCAGGAATTGTCGGTCGGCGCGAGTGCGATGAACATCGTCACCGCCGCGACCGCGCTCGGTTTTGGCGCGTGCTGGCTGACCGGCTGGTTCGCCTTCGACCGCGACGTGCTGGACGGTCTTGGATTGAAGCCGGACGAAAAGCTCGCCGGCTTCATCCATATCGGCTCGGTGTCGAAACCGAGCGAAGACCGCCCTCGCCCGAACCTGTCGGAGATCGTGACGCGGTTCTGAAGGGGTTAGCGCGCGACCACTTCGATTTCGCCGTCGACGCCGTTGACGACGTTGAAGGGACGCTCGAACACCTTGCCTTCGTTCTTGGCGATGGCGCGGTATTCGCCTTCCGACAGCACGACGCGCGGGAAAGCGCCGATCAATTCCTTGATGACGTCGCCGCCGGGCGTGATCACCGACCAGGCGGTGTTGGCCAGCGCCTCGCCGCCCTTGTCGCTGACAAGCTTCAGCGTGATGACCGCGGCGCGGTGGGTAATGACGACGTCGGTCAGCTTGCCGGCCTGGACGCGGATGTCGGAACGCACCACCGAATTGGCGTCGCCGTAGTTGGAGACGATGTAGTAGGTGCCTTCCTGCAGCAGCGCGACGTCGCCGCCGGCGACGTTGGGCAGCAGCGATGAACGCTCGGCGGCTTCGAACTGGCTGCCCTTGTAGATCGCGAACGAAATCTGGTTCGGCGGAATCTTGCTGGTGCCGACCCGGCCCTCGATGCGCAGGCCACCGGCCGGCAGCACGAACGACTCGCGGTCAGTCTCCGACTTCAGCGTCACCGCGCGGGTCGCGCTGACGAGGCCGAGCGCGACGTGGACGACATAATTGCCGGGCGGCAGCACGATGTTCGGCGTCGCGCCGCGCTCTTCGCGAATGAGCTTGAAGGTGCCGTTCTCGTCCGGCTTGTCGGCAAACACCCGCCACACCAGCCCGTTGCCGATGGCCGGTCCGTCCTTGGCGTAACGCGCGGTCAGCGACAGCACCGCCTGTCCTGCGGTGGAGGCGGGCGGAGCCGCCGGCGGCACGGTCGCGATCGATGGCTGGGCGATCGGCGGCTGGGTCAGCGGTGCGGGCAGCACCGCACCCGATCCGGGCCCCGACGGGGGCGCCAGATTCATGGCAGGGCCGGTCGCGGCGTCCGGGACCGCATTCGGCGGCACCGGCGGCGGACGATCCGAGAACATCTGGGCCGAGGCGGAGGCTGGAAGCAAAGCCGCCAGCATTGTGGCAAGCGCAAGCCGCGGAAGGAGCCGCCCGCCCCGCCCGTGCCCGCCGATGCCGTCCCGGATCAAACCCATGGGCATGCTTTTCACCGAAAACGCGGCAAATTCAAGCCTCCGTGACCCCGGCCGTCCCGGTCTTTTGGAACCCCGGGGAACAACCGATCTTGATTATGGCAGACGTGGTCCAGTCATATTCGGTGCGTAGGGCATAAACCATGCATATGCGCCGATGTGGCGGCATCGCGCGAGTGAACATAATGTCGGCCCCGCAGGAGAAGTTTGAGTGCTGGATAGAGTGATGGGCCGGAACGGATCCAACGGCGCCGACAAGGTCGGGCTTGGCACGACGCGGCGGCCGGTGATCGGGCTTGCGCTCGGCGGCGGCGCCGCGCGCGGCTTTGCCCATATCGGCATCGTCAAGGCCCTGGTCGCCCATGGCATCGTGCCCAATGTCGTGGTCGGGACCTCGATCGGCGCGGTGGTCGGCGGCGCCTATGCGGCCGGGCATCTCGACACGCTGGAGGAATGGGCGCGCAGCCTGCAGCCGCGCAGCGTGTTCAGCTATCTCGACATCCGCCTCAACGGCTCGGGCCTGATCGGCGGCGCGAAACTCGCAAGCGAACTCGAAGTCCTCGATGGGCGACACCCTGATCGAGGATCTGCCGATCAAATTCGCAACCGTTGCGACCGAGGTTCGCACCGGCCACGAGATCTGGCTCACCCATGGCCGCATGGTGGACGCGATGCGCGCCTCCTATGCGCTGCCCGGAATTTTCTCGCCGGTCCTGATCGGCGACCGCTGGCTGGTCGACGGCGCGCTGGTCAATCCGGTGCCGGTATCGGCGGCGCGGGCCTTTGGCGCCGAGATCGTGATCGCCGCCAATCTTTCCAGCGACGTGTTCGCGCACGGCACCACGATCTTTACCCACGGACCGGCCGCGGCCGAGGAGACGACGCCGGCGCCGGAGGTGATGGATCCTGCCCCGCCGAAGCGCGGCATTGGCAAGTTCTTCTCCGCCGAACGCACCATGAAGCGCGAGTTCTTCGGCAGCGCCACCCGGCCGGGGATTTCCTCGGTGATGGTCGATGCCTTCAACATCATGCAGGACCGCATCACCCGCGCCCGGCTGGCCGGCGACCCGCCGGATCTGTTGATCTCGCCCCGCGTCGGCCAGATCGGCTGGTTCGATTTCCATCGCGCCGACGATCTGATCGCGCACGGCACCCGCGCCGCCGAACGCGCCATCGAATCGATCCAGGAGGCGATCGGCATTTTGGCGCCGCCGGACAAGGCGACCGCGGCGGTCGAGAAGACGGAAGAGAGCTAGAGCAAAAAGCGCTCTGCTTCAAGCCGTCTTGATGTAATCGCGCAACGCCTCCTGCTCGCGCTCGAATTCCTGAACGCGGCGCTTGACGATGTCGCCGATCGAGATCAGGCCGACCACCTTGCCGTCCTCGACCACAGGCAAATGCCTGAATTTTCCGAGCGTCATCATCTCCATGATGGCGCTGACGGTGTCGGCCTGCCGGCAACTGACCACCTTGCGGGTCATCACCGCGCTGACCGGCTCGTCGAGCACGGCCGCACCCCGCTCGCCCAGCACCCGCACGATGTCGCGTTCGGACAAAATACCTTCCATGCGTCCGTCGCTCATCACCAGCACGGCGCCGATCCGGCGCTCGCCCAGCATCTTGATCGCAACCGAGAGCTTTGCGTCCGGCTCCACGCTCTGGATCTGATGACCCTTGGAATCGAGAATTGCTCGTACCGTCATTGTCGCCTCCCTGAATCCGATCGCGTCCAAAACGGACGCAACCTCTATTCGCGAGCCTTCAATCAACAGTTCCACGCCGGTTTCGTTTCGGGCGGGCGGAACAAACACGGCGGTCAATGCACATCGGCCGGTATTGTTTTGCGTAACAGCAACCCTGCGATGATCGCTGAAATCGCCCGGCGCCGCAAGCGGCGATCAGACGCGGCCCGTCTCGTCCGCCGAGGCATCCGCAGCATCGCGGGAAGCGCGCGGAACCGGATCGAACAGCGAGAACAGCAAAAGCCCTGCGACAAAGCCGCCGATATGTGCCTGCCAGGCGACACTTGATCCGTCGGCGCCGATCGCGATCGATCCCATCCCGAAGATGATGTTGACCCCGAACCACACCGCGAGGAAGCCGAGCACGCGGGTGTTGCGCAGCGACGCCAGCAGGGACAGCGCCGGCACCCTTGCGGCCGCCTCGGCGTCGCCGCGCCGGAACGAGAGGAAACTGCCCTGCACGAAGGCAAAGCGCAGCGCGGCTGCCATGGTGCCGGACACCGAGGCGGAGGCGCCGATCATCGGCGCGATCGCATGCTCGTGGGTGACGAGATGCGCCAGCGCGCCGGCCGCCGCCGTTACCGCCATGAAGATGAAAAACCGCGCAGCCCCAAAGCGCCGCGCCAGCGCGCTGCCGAACGGCAGCAGCCACAGGATGTTGAAGCCGATATGGCTGAGATTGGCGTGCAGCAGCGAGTAGGTGACGAAGGTCCAGACTTTTGCGCCGGCGCCGCCGGGGAAATGGATCTGCAGCAGCGTTGAATCGTAGCGCTTGGGAATGAAGCCGAAGACATCGATGGTCCAGTTTTCCAGCTCCGGCGGCAGCAAGACCCGCAAGTGGATGACCGCAAGCAGCACGACATAGGCGGTCAGCGCCGCGGGCAGCGTCAGGATCGGCTCGTTCGGAGCGTCCTGCGGCGATCGTTGTGGGGATTCCGAAGCGTCCAAGGGGTCTTTGACCTCAAGCGGCGGCTTTTGCGAGCGATCAGCCCAGATAGGCGGCTTTGGGCGCATTGTGCAAGTGCACAAACGACAAAGGGAGGGCGCTGAGAACACCCTCCCTCGTTCCGTTGATCTTCTCGCGCCCGGGGGTCAATCCCCACCCCTCCCCGCGCGATGACCAAACTGTTTGACGCCACCTGTACCAACCGCGCCGGCAACCTGGAGACAACCGGCGACTGGAGTGCGCGGGACACTAGCAGCCGCGATCCCGCCGCCAAGCCCATAGTTAAATTAACCTTAACGCCGCAAAGCCGCCGTCCGCGGGCCAAAAACGCGTCGGCGGCATAGACGCTGCAAAGCCTGTTCTGCACAACAACCAGGGGTAAGCGCTTGCGCGAAAGCGGGACAGAACTGTCCCGCCGAGCCAGGCCCGGGGCAAGGCGTAAGTAATGAAACATCCATCGAGCCGCGAGTTTTTCGCCTATTGGGACAAGAAGTGCGGCGATGCCCGGGCACCGGACCGCAGCGAGATCGAACCGTCCGCGGTGCGTGAACTGCTCGGCGACATCTTCGTCCTCTCCTATGACCATGAAACCGGCTTCCCGTTCCGTGTCGCGGGAACACGGGTCTGCGCCCTGCTCGGCCGCGACCTGAAAGACCAAAGCTTCTCCGAACTGTTCGCGGCCGACGGCCGCCGCGAGATCGAGGACATCGTCACTGTCGTCGCCGAGGAAATGCTGGCCGCGGTTGCCGGCATCAGCGCTACCGCCGAAGACGGCTCCATCGCGCATCTGGAATTGCTGCTGCTGCCGTTCAACACGCGGGCGCATGCGCCGATCAGCCTGACCGGCGTGATGGCGCCGTTCGAAGGCGACGCCGCCCTGCTCCGCGATTTCCGGCTGACATCCTATCGCTATCTGCACCGGCCGAAAAAATTCGTGCCGCGCGCGCTGCGCAAGCTCGCGATGGCACGCGGCTTTATGGTGTATGAGGGCCTTCACTAAGGGCTGACGCAAGTCATCAACCCTGCTAGGATGCAAGAAAATAACCCAGCAGGGAGCACCGCCATGGACGCCGTGACGCCAAAAGGTCACGATACCCTCGACACCCACTCGCATCTGGTCCGCCCGTCGGCCATGGAATGGCAGAAGACGCGTTTTCCCGGTTGCGAGGCAAAGACCCTGCTGTTCGATCGCACCACGGGTCTGATGACCGCGCTGATGAAATTCGCGCCCGGCGCCGTGCTGCCCGACCATGAGCACGTCAACATCGAACAGACTTTTGTGCTCGAAGGCTCGCTGGTCGACAAGGAAGGCCCGGCCGCGGGCATCGAATGCAAGGCCGGCGAATACATCTGGCGCGAAGCCGGCAGCCGCCACGTCGCCTGGTGTCCGCAAGGCGGCCTGATGCTCGCGATTTTCCAGGTGCCCAACAAATTCTTCGAAGCCGATGGCCGCGTCATCGATGCCAACGGCCAGGACTGGGACGAGACCTGGGGTCATACGCGGTAGGTCGAGCGATATCTGTAGGGTGGGCAAAGGCGCGCTTGCGCCGTGCCCACCGACTTTTCCGCAATGACTTTCAGGATGGTGGGCACGCTTCGCTTTGCCCACCCTACGAATCCATCGCTCGCAATGACGATCAAACACACTTCAGCCTCCTCGCGGCGCGTTCTGCCCGAGTTTTGAAATCTCTTCCGTCATTTCCCGAGATGTCGAAAGGAGCTGAGCTTGAGCGTCGCCTTCACCAAGGAAGACAGTGCCGAGACGGCCTCGGAGACATTGCTGCCTGACCGCCCGGTTTCCCCCCATCCGAACCTTGTCACGGAAGCGGGATTAAAGGCACTGGAGTTTCAACTCCAGCAGGCTCGCGAAGCTTACGACGCGGCGCAGAAAATCGAAGACGTCAATGAACGACGACGGCAATCGGCATCCCCCTTGCGCGACGTGCGCTACTTTGCGGCGAGAGTTCGGACGGCTCAGTTGATCGCCGATCCCAAGTCAACCGACATTGTCGTATTCGGGAGCACGGTGACCTTCAAGCGCGACGATGGGCGGATTCAGAAATATCGCATTGTAGGAGAGGACGAAGCGGATCCTAAAGCCGGCTCCATTTCGTTCGTATCGCCGGTGGCGAGGATTTTGAACGGCAAAGCGGTTGGGGATGTCGTGAATTTACCCGGTCACGAGGCTGAAATCATCGCGATCTCTTAGCACGCGCAGACATCGCCGCAAGCAAACGCGCGAAGCGCTGCGAGCGTGATCGCGAACGATAGCTGCAAACGTACCCGTCTCTTGCTTCATAACGATATGGCGGATTACGCCTTCCGCCTTCGCTCGTTGAGCTTCGGCGGACGCAATCGGCTAATCCGCCTACGCGCTGGGAAGGGCACATCACCGCGAGTTCCAATCCGGAATTCTACGGGGACTATGTGGCGGACAAACCACAGCCGCAGCACCGTCGTTCAAGACAACAGCTCTTGCGATTGCGGCGAACCAAACGAATTGCCTAGACCATCAGTGGGGCTGGGAAGCGGAGAGTAGTATGAGAGTCGCTTCCTTAGAAGGTGTATTGACGGCGGCCACGCTGGTATCGGCCATCGTCGTCGTGCTGTGGGGAATGAAGATTTTCTACGGCGCGTGAACTAGCAGGAACTGGCGTCGAACAGAGACCTCCGGCCAAGAAGAGGTTCGCGACAAGAGCATCACTTCCGCGGCGGCGGAAGCTTTCTTTTCGAATTGCAAAAAAGTTCGTCAGGCACGAGCCGTGCTGACGGTTGTTTGAGTTTCGCGCAACGCTCACTGTTTCAAAAAGATATTTTGGTTTTAGGCTCTCATGCATTCCAGCGCATATCTGATGATCGCAGCTCTGGTTCTGATCGGATTGGAGCTGGCCTACGCGTTCTATCAACTGGCAACATTCATTCTCTAGGTCCGAAGCAGGACCCTGCGAACTTGTCGGCTTCAAAGCCCCAGCGCGACCAAGCCAGCGCAAACCACGGTCAGGCTGACCACGATGACCACAAGGAAGCTGGAAGAAGCGAAATCTTCACGCATGAGAGGCTCTGCCGCAGTGGCGCTGCACGCGCCGGTAATGACGCGCCATTAAACCACCGCTTCGTTTCAGGCTCTCTTCGTGGGCCGAGGAAAACGACTTCGTCGGATGGCCCAAGGTTGCGCCGACGAAATGACCTCACGGAATTGAGAGGCCATCATCACCGCGAGTTCGACGCGGAATCACCGCCAACACCAATTGACATCAGGGCCGCCGCGGCCCCAATTACACGACAAAGTTGGGGGAAACGTTGCGCAATCGCTGGAGTATACTTGCCGTTCTGTTCGCGGTTCGCGCCTCCATGGCGTTCCAGTTCCAGAGCGTGGCGGCGGTTGCGCCGCTGCTTGGCCACGAGTTCGGCGTCAGCATCGCCGATATCGGCGTGCTGATCGGGCTCTTTTTTGCTCCCGGTGAAACTCGATCGCAGCGCGGCCTTCGCCGTGCTCGTGGCCGGCCTGATCTGGGGCCTGTTCAATGTCGGCTTTGCCGTGATCTTCAGTTTTGGTCCGTCGATGCTGGTCGAGCGCGGCTGGTCGATTGCCTCGGCCGGATCGGCGCTGAGCATCGGGTTGTGGATCGCCGTGTTCTCCGTCCCGTTCGGCGGATGGCTGGCGGACCGAAGCGGCCGGCCGCAAACCATTCTGGTCATAGCCTCGCTCGTCTTCGCGGCGCTGATGATCCTGCTGCCGCGCACCGGCGCCGTCATCGCAACCATCGTCGGGCTCGGACTGATCGCCGGACAGCCGGCCGGCCCGATCATGAGCCTGCCCACCCGCGTGCTTGCAGCCGGCGACGCGCGCGATCGGCATGGGACTGTTCTTCACGATGTTCTACGGCTGCATGATGCTAGGTCCCGTGGTCGGCGGCGCGTTTGCGAAGTGGAGCGGCAGTGCGGGCGCGGCGTTCGACTTCGGCGCGGCGATGATTTTGGTGTGTCCGGTGCTGTTGTGGGGGTTCAACCGGATCGTGGCGGGCGGGGCGGCAAGCCGCGCGGTTGCCTCCACTTGATGCAACCCCTGCTAACCACTCATTAACCCTGTCGGCCTTAGGGTCGTCTGGACAGCGAAAATGCCGGCTGTCGGGTGGCGCATATGTCGTTGGTGCAGAAAAAGTCTATTTCCGGCCGCCCAGGAGCGTCGGCGCTTCCAGCGGGTGAAGGTGCACCTGCTTGGCCGCTACATGCTGCCCGACCGGCGCGAATTTCCTTGCCAGATCATTAACATGTCGCCCGGCGGCCTTGCGCTGCTGGCGCCCGGCATCGGCAATGTCGGCGACCGCGTGATCGCCTATCTCGACCATATCGGCCGGGTCGAGGGCAAGATCACCCGCATCATCGACAACGGCTTTGCCATGAGCGTCGGCGCCACCGCCCGCAAGCGCGACAAGCTCGCCGCCCAGCTCACCTGGCTCGCCAACCGCGATATCCTCAATCTGCCGGAAGACCGCCGCCACGACCGTATCGTGCCGCGCAACCCGATCGCGGTGCTCACGCTCGAAGACGGCAGCCGGATGACCTGCCGCATCATCGACCTCTCGGCCTCGGGCGCGGCGATTGCCGCCGAAAACCGCCCGCCGCTGAAATCGCTGGTCATGCTCGGCAAGGTGCAGTCCCGCGTGGTGCGAAACCTCGAGGAAGGTTTTGCGCTGGAGTTCATCCACGAGCAGATTGCCGACGCGCTCGAAGACGCGGTTACCGCGCGGTAAAGCGAAAAGCCCCCAAATCTCCCTGATTTTTAGGCCTCGAAGGCGGTCTCCGCGTTGCCGGATGCCGCCTTCGCTGCGTTTGGCGCGCGCCATTTGCGGTTAACGCGGGGAACTTTTGCCGCGCCATCGCCTGCTGCCGCAGGCCTCCGCGCGTTAATAGATAAAATTTGAATCAATTGCAGTTGTTTCAAATTTTAGTCTAATTCGATTCAAGTATAGATCGAATTCTCCGCGTCTTTTACTTGTATTCGCGTCAAATGTACTTGGCGTACTTAGCGGCAGCGCAAATCCTTTGTGCGAAACGTGGTCCCAACAAGAAAAACGGGGGCCACAATGTTCAGGGGACAGGGAAAAGGATTGGCGGTTGCTGCCGCCATCCTGCTGGGAATGAGCTTCCTTCCAGCGTCTCGGCGAAAGCCGGTGACGTTGTCTATGCCAGCCTTGGCGATACCACGCGTTCGCCGATCGGCTGGGTCGAATTCTGCGCCGAGAACGCCGGCGAATGCCGCGGCGGCGCCACGCAACCCCGCGACATCGTGATGTCGCAGACGGCATGGCGCGATCTGGTGCGCGTCAACAAATGGGTCAACGAGACGATCAAGCCCATCACTGACATGGATCATTGGGGCGTGATCGAGAAGTGGTCGTTGCCGACGGATGGTTACGGCGACTGCGAGGACTACGTGCTGTTGAAGCGCAAGATGCTGATCGATGCCGGATGGCCGCGCGAGGCCCTCCTGATCACCGTGGTGCGCGACAAGAAGGGCGAAGGCCACGCGGTGCTGACGGTGAAGTCCGACAAGGGCGAGTTCGTGCTCGACAACCAGAACGAAAACGTCCTGGCCTGGACCGAGACCGGCTACCGCTTCGTCAAGCGTCAATCGCAGAGCGATCCCAATGTCTGGGTGGCGCTCGGCGACAACCGGCCGGCGGTGTCCACCGCCAGCGCCCGCTAACACAAGGATTATCGAACCCGCGACCCGGTCACATCCCCACCCCTCCCCGTCCCAGACCGGTTCGCGCGCGGCCAGCCTTCCCCCAAAGGCTGGCCGCACCTTTTTGGGGGATCGCATCAAGTGTGAGACGATAGGCCGATCTCTTGATGCGGAGAATGAGCCTTGCCTCACCGTGAAATCGACGCCATCCGCACGCTGCTGACTTCAAAACCGCGTCCGGTTGGATGGGCGCAGCGCCGCGAGCGGCTCGATGAAGTCGGCTCGACATGGTCAGTTGCCGACGACATCACATGCGAGGCGGTCGATTGCGATGGCGTGCCCGGCGAATGGTCGATCGCGCCTGACAGCGATGCTTCGTGCGTGCTGCTGTTCTTCCATGGCGGCGGCTATTGCTCGGGCTCGATTTTGAGCCATCGCCGCATGGTGACGGAGGCCGGACGCGCGGCAAAAATGCGGACGCTGGCGATCGATTACCGCCGCGCGCCCGAGCATCCCTACCCGGCCGCGCATGAGGACGCGATGAGCGCCTGGCGTTTCCTGCGCAAGCAAGGCATCGCGGCTGAACACATCGCGGTCGGCGGCGACAGCGCCGGCGGCAATCTCACGCTGTGCCTGATCAACCGGCTGCGCGCGGCCAGTGAGGCCCTGCCCGCATGCGCCTGGCTGGTCTCGCCCTGGACCGATCTCACCATGTCGGGCGCGACGCTTGCGACCAAGGACGCCGTCGATCCGATCATCCACAAGGCCTATCTGGAAGAACTCGCGCAGGCCTATGTGCCCAAGACGATGGATCGCAAGGATCCGCTGATCTCGCCGCTGTTCGCCGACCTCTCGGGCTTTCCGCCTGTGCTGATCCAGGTCGGCTCGGCCGAGACGCTGCTATCCGATGCAACGCGGCTGGCGGAAACACTCGGCGGCGCCGACGTCGATGTCAGCCTCGAAATCTGGCCGCACATGATCCACGCCTGGCCGGTCTGGAATGCCGGGCTTGAAGACGGAAGGCGCGCACTCGCGGCAGCGGGCGAGTTCATCCGCGCGCGGATTCCCTAGACGCGCGCGCCTGAGCGACCTACTTCGCCTTTTGCGGCTTGCTGGCGCGCGGCAGCACGACCACAAATTCCGTGAACCCTCCGGGTTCCGTCGCAACGTCGATTGTGCCGCCGTGCTGCTTGACGATGATGTCGTGCGTCATCGAGAGGCCGAGCCCCGTGCCCTCGCCGGCCGGCTTGGTCGTGAAGAACGGGTTGAACATCTTTTCCTTCACCTCGGGCGGGATGCCGGTGCCGTTATCGCGGATACGGATTTCCACGGCATTGCCGAGATCCTTTGTCGCGGCCAGCAGTGTCGGCTCAAAGCCCGCTTCGCCATTCTCCGTGTTGCGCCTGGTCGCGGCATAGAAACCGTTCGAAATGAGGTTGAGCAGCGCGCGGGTAATTTCCTGCGGAAACAGTTCGGCCGTGCCGGCACTTGCATCGAAGTCGCGCTGCAGGGTGATATTGAAGCCGGACTTTTCGGCGCGCGCGCCGTGATAGGCAAGGTTGAGGCTCTCATCCACCAGCGCATTGATATCCGCGGCCCGCTGCTCGCCGGAACCTTCGCGCGAATGCAGCAGCATGTTCTTGACGATGGAGTTGGCGCGCTTGCCGTGCTGCACGACCTTTTCGAGATTCTCCTTCAGCAGCCTCGTCAGTTCATCGGCCTCCTCCCGCATCTTGTCGGTCAAGCGGCGCCGGCTTGGAGCATGTCGCTCAGTTCGTCGGCCAACTCCGCCGACAGCGCGGAGAAATTGTTGACGAAATTGAGCGGGTTCTTGATCTCGTGGGCGATGCCGGCGGTGAGCTGGCCGAGCGAAGCGAGTTTTTCGGTCTGCACCAGACGATCCTGCGCGGCGCGGAGATCATCGAGGGATTGCGATAGTTCCCTGGTGCGATCCTGCACCTCGTGGAACAGCTCGACGTTCGAAATGGCAATGACGGCCTGATCGGCGAAGGTCTGCAGCAATTGGACATGATGGTCGGCGAACGCGCCGGGCGCCACGCGCGTCACGCTGATCGCGCCGATGGGCTTTTGCGTCGCGCAGCAACGGGACAAAGAGCAAGCTGCGGTAGCCGCGCATCCGTGCCAGATCCCTCACGGCCTGCTGCGGGAAAGATCCGTCTTCGATGTCGTTAATTTGAAACAGTTCCCCTGACGGATCGCTTCACCCCAGATAGCTTCCGACATCGGTAGCGGGAAGCGAGATCGAAGGGCCGCGTCGGCCTCCGGGCTCGTTGGCGTGAAGGCCATCAGATGCGCGACATCGTCGACAAAGCTATACACGGCCGTCGCCCTGCCATCGACGATCCGGTTCGACCGCTCCGCAATGGCCTCGAACACCGGCTGCACGTCGTCGGGCGAGCTTGCGATTACCTTCAGGATGTCGGCCGTTGCGGTCTGCCGCTCCAGCGCCTCCTTTGTCTCATTGAACAGCCGCGCGTTCTCGACGGCGATGACGGCCTGCGCCGCAAAGGTCTGGACCAGTTCGATCTGCCGGTCGGTGAAAGGCCGCACCTCGCGCCGCGTCAGCACAAACACGCCGGCGGGAGCGCCATCGCGCAACAGCGGTACGCCCAATCTGGTACGGGCCGGGTCGGGGTCTCCCCGGGCCATGAAGTCGGGCTCTGCCAGAACGTCATGAATGTGAACGACGTTACGCCCGGTCAAAACCCTGCTCGTGAGCGTGCTCTCCCCCGGCCGGAAAACGAGTTGCCGGATGAACTCCCTTTTTCCGGGAACCAGCCCCCAGTCTGCAGCGAGGGCGTAGCCGTCGCCCTTCGGCTGAAGAATGACGCCCTCGTCCGCCTCGCAGAGTTGGCGCTGCCAACTCGACCAGCGTGTCCAGCACGGCCTGCAAGTCGAACGCCGAGCGGCTGATCACCTTGAGCACGTCGGCGGTGGCGGTCTGCTGCTGCAGCAATTCCCTGAGATCGTCGGTGCGTTCGCGCAACTCGCGAAGCAGCCGCGTGTTCTCGATGGCGATGACGGCCTGTTTCGCTGAAATTTTCGACCAGCGCCATCTGCTTGTCGGTGAAGGGCGGACCTCCTGCCGAAAAATCGTAATCACGCCGACGAGTTCGCCTTCCCTCAACATGGGCACGATCATCACCGTGCGGGCACCCGCCACGTCGGCCAACCTCACCACCTTGGGAACGCCCGCAAGATAAACCGGAACTTTTCGTCAAGTCGTGCATCTGGACGGCCTGATGCGTTCTCACCACTTCGGCGAGCGTGGTGCCCGGCTGCGGATGAAGTGGCGTCCTTTGCCGCTAGGCCGCGAAAGCAGGCGGAATGTTGTGAGCGGCAGCGTTCTCGAATTTCTCGCCGTCCTACGAATTCATGATGCCGAAGTTCGCCTCGCAGACGCGCGTGGCATTCTCCAGCATCTTGGCAACACCGGTTGCAGTTCGCCCGGAGAAGAACTGATGACCTCCAGCACTTCCGAAGTCGCGGTCTGCCGCTCCAGCGCTTCCCTGGTCTCGTTGAACAGCCGCGCATTCTCGATCGCGATCACGGCCTGGTCGGCGAAGGTCTGCAGCAAGCCGACGTGATGCGCGGCAAATGGGCCTGTAGTCGTTTCGCGACACCGCAATCACGCCAATCGGCGTGCCGTAGCTCTTCAGCGGCACGTACAATATGCTTCGAAAGCCCCGCGATCGCGCTGTGTCCCGCAACCGCGGATTCGGCTGATCTTCGGTTGTCGGCGATCTGCAACACCTCGCCCAGCCAGTGCTGCGCTAAAAGTTCCGCCGATCGGGCGCGGGAAACTGGCTCGCATCGCCTCGTCCGCGGCCGGGCTTACTGGCGTAAATGCCGCCAAGTGCGCGGTGCCGTCGACGAACCGGTAGACCCCGGCGGAAAAGCTCGCCGATCAGCCGGCGTGGCGTTGGTCCACTATGGCCTCGAACACAGGCTGCACATCCGACGGCGAACCGGCGATCACCTTCAGAATCTCTGCCGTCGCGGTCTGCCGCTCCAGCGCCTCCTGCGTCTCCTTGAACAGCCGCACGTTCTGGATCGCGATGACCGCCTGGTCGGCGAAGGTCTTGAAGCAGTTGAACGTGGTGATCCGCAAACGGGCCGGGCTCGCGCCGCGTGACGCTGATCGCGCCAATGGTCTTGCCGTCGCTCAGCAGCGGCACGAATAACCGCGCTGCGCCAACCGCGGATTCGCGCTATTTCCCGCACCCTCGGCGTCGCTGACTGGCTTTCAGCATCGGCGACGACAAAAATCTCTCCGTTGCGGATGGACCCGCCCCAGGCCTCCACGGACAATGCAACGGGCGAGATGCTCTTGATGAAGGCATCGGCGGCGGGGCTGACCTTCGTAAACGCCATGAGGTGAGCCATGTCATCGACGACGCTGAAGACGGCTGTCGCCAGCCCCTTGAGCAAACGCCTGGATAGCTCCGCAATGGCCTCGAAGACGGGCTGCACGTCGGACGGTGAACTGGCTGATCACCTTGAGGATGTCGGCCGTCGCGGTCTGCCGCTCCAGCGCTTCCTGTGTCTCGTTGAACAGCCGAACGTTTTCGATCGCGATCACGGCCTGGTCGGCAAAAGTGCGCAGCAATTCGACGTGGTGCGCTGAAAACGGGCCTGGGTTCCTGCGGGTGACGACGATGACGCCGATGGCCGTCCCCTTGCTCATCAGGGCGTGAATACAACATGCTTCGAATGCCGCGCGCCCGCGCTGTTTCGGTCAACGGCAAATCCGGCTGGGCTTCAGTGTCGGGGATCTCCACCGTCTCGCCGGCTTGCGCCAGCGCAAAATTCGGTCTGTCGGCAATCGGGCACGGGAACCGGCCTTTCAGCAATCTGTCAGCGGCCGGGTTGATCGGGCGTGAATGTCTGCCAGGTGACAATGCCGCCAACAAACCGGTACACCGCCGTCGATGACCGCCGATCAGCCTGTCGGCGTTGGCCACAATGGCCTCAAACACCGGCTGCACATCGGAAGGCGAACTGGCGATCACCTTCAGGATGTCTGCCGTCGCGGTCTGCCGCTCCAGCGCCTCCCTGGTCTCGTTGAACAGCCGCGCATTCTCGATCGCGATCACGGCCTGATCGGCGAAGGTCTTCAGAAGATCGATCGTCTTGTCGTCGAACGATCCGGCTTCGCGGCGCGTGATGCCGATCGTGCCGATCGCAATCCCGTTGCGCAGCATCGGCACGACCAGCATGCTGCGCCAGCCGACCGTCCGCGCAAAATTCTTGACGCTCCGGGGGAGATCGGAATTGACTACATCGGTGTTGGCTGCAAGTTCTCCAGTCCGAGCCACCTTGGCGTGAATCCGCGGGGACGAAAGCGGGTATGGCAGTAGCCCCTGCTCGGCATGCGCTCCTGCTTCGCTCTCTGCCGTACCGGCAGCAAAGTGGACAACGCCGTCGATGACGCGCGTGACCACCGCCGTATAGCTTCCCAGGAAGCGCTTGGCGCTTTCGGCGATCGCGTCGAACACCGGCTGCACGTCAGCAGGCGAATTTGCGATGACCTTCAGGATATCGGCGGTCGCAGCCTGGCGCTGCACCGCCTCTTCAGACCCCCTCGCGAGGTCAGCCGCATGCTCCGGTTTCGGATTGGCTGACGAGGAACGGCGCCGCTGCACGGATTTTGCTGCGCTCTTGCGCGCGGGGCGGCGCTTTGCAGCCGCTTTCGCGGCGCCCGGCCTCTTTTTCGGCAAGCGGCCCTTTGCAGAACCTCGCCCCATGACCGGCTCCCAAGCTACATCGGCGAGAACAGTATCGGCTTTGCCAATCTGCCTGTAGGGGGTCGCGGAACAAAACGGCGGCTGGTCCGTCGCGTTAACCTTTGGGCGGCTCCAAACCGCAAATTCTGCAGGCGTTTTGCCCAAAATCCACCGCTATCCGGGCAAATCCGGGTTTGAGCCAAGGTAAGGTTGTGTTAAGCAAATGGAACATTGCAAATCACGCCCGGCTTGGAGTCCATGATCGAACTCGCCCCCCGGCATTATCCCAGAGATCCTGTTTCGCGATTAGCCCCTGTTTCACGGTTCAGCGGACAGCCGGTTCTGATCGGCGCCGCGGCTTTCGTCGTCATCGTGCTTGGCATCGGCTCGATCGCGTTGTGGCGCGCCTATACCGGCAACGCGCCGGAGCTCGACCGCGTCGCTGCCGCCCGCCACTTGCAGGCCCGCACCGTGCAGGCGTCCGAGCAACTGGTCGAAAAGACCAAGGGCATTGAGGCGACCCAGCAGGAATCGATCGACCAGTTGCAGGTGGTGCAGGACCAGTTGCTGACGGTGCGGCGGCTGCTCGCCGCTCAACAGACCGACACCAAAAAGCTCTCCGAACAGGTCGGCAGCCTGACCGAATCGATCGACGGCCTGCGGCAATCCTTTGCCAGCGCACGGGCCGCCGATCCGGCCCCCTCGGTGCGCCGATCGGCCCGCAAATCCAAGGCGATCCGCAGCGCCAATCGCAAGAAGAGCAAATCGCAGGGCTGAGCGCTGTACCCGCGCAGGTCTTCAAGGAGCCGGCTGGTTAGCCGGCTTTTTTGTTGCGATCACCGCCCGCTCAACATTTTCATTCACGTGTGTGAACTGCTTCACATTCGACCGCGCAATTCCCGGGCAAGCTGCAGTTCACCGGATGGCGTAAGCCGATTTCAATATCCGGGGCTAGGCAAGGTCGTTGACGGTATACTACGTCAGCGGCCTTGTTCTTTTGGGGCCTGGCAAAACCAAATCTGATCCGGCACATAGCGCCGCGAGCAGTTGCCGCGGCATCGCTCCTCGCTGACGGTCGTCCTTTATTCGAAGCCGGGCTTCCGAGCCCTGCGTGGGCCGGTCGGGCGGCGCCCGTCGCGAAGCGGCTTTTTTGTAGCCTGCTCGATCTCCCAGAACAGCCAGACAAACGCGGCGCCCAAGCCGATCACGACGCCCATTAAAGCCAGGGCCTGCTCAGGAGCTGTCAGCATGGTCAACATCCCTTACATAATGCAAGCGGTGTACCGACCGGGGCATGCTAGCAGCAAAAGGAAGTTTATACTAAAGTAGTAGGTGCGGCATTATAGCACCGTGGCCGTCGCGACTCTGCCGGTCGGGCCGCACTGGGCCCGATCCGACCGCGCATCACTTTCAAATCAGCTACAGGCCCGCAAATCAGTTACAGACCTGCACGGGCCGCAGCACCCACCCATACGGTGTTGGAATGCGCTGCCGCACGACATAGCAGCCGCCATCGCCGTAGTAACCCGCGCCGTAAGCGTAATTGCCGTAATCGTCGTAGGGATAGTTGGCGTAGTACGCATTGCCGTAATAGCCGTCATCGTAATAGCCGTAGGGATAGGCGCCGTAAGCGAGCCCTGCTCCAACGATTGCAGCCGCCGCGTAGGGGAATCCGCGGTGCCGGAATCCGGGCCGGTAATAGCCGCCGCGAAATTGGTTGGCCGCAAACGTGCCGCCGCGGAATCCGAACCGGACCTGCTGCACGGAAGCCAACAGGACCTGCCGCCGAAAACCGCGCGCCGATCGCGGCCGCGAAAACCTGCGCCGCCCATGCCGATCCCGCCGCCACGGAATCCGCCGCCATAAAAGCCGCCGCCGCGACCACCGCCACCAAACCCGCCACGTGCCGAGGCGACATCCGGCACCAGCATTCCGATCGAGGCAATTGCAAACAGCGCGACCATCGACTTGCGTAACATCGCCATCCCTCCGCGGCACTCAACTCGCCAAAAGTCACGACTTTTGCTGCGATCCCGAGGCGGACACTAGAGTGCCTGCTGTCAGCGCATGCTCACATCTGCGCGACCAATACGTTCAATCAGCAACCGCGGCAGATGCTCTTGATCTTGCGATCGATCGTTTTGGTCTCTTGATCGATCGCGGCGTCTTCCCTGGTTTTCGCCGATCCGGTGGTGACACCAGCGCCGGTGTTGACGCCCGATCCGGATGAATTGGCGGTGCCCGCGCTGTTGGTGCCCGGCGGAGGCGGCGAAGCCAGTTTTGATGAATTGCCGGCGCCGCTCGGATCGTTGCCGGAATTGTTCAACCCGCCGGCATTGGCCGGACCGGATGGTACGCCGCTGATGCCGGAAGTGCCCGCTCCCGCCGAGCCCGCGTTCGGCGAACCAGCAGCGCTGCCGGTCCCGGCGGATGGACCACCGGCGCTTTGCGCAAGCGCGGCGACGGGAGAAATCAGAATTGCTATTGCCGTCATTGCGGCCGTGACAGATGCTCGGGCCATCGAAAATCTCCTTTTCGATGTAACGGATGCGCAGCAAGCTGGTTCCGGCCGGAACGATTTCCATCGGCGGCCATTGGACCAAGGTCGCTGCGCCGCAAGCGGCGGGTTGAACATTGCGCAAGCTGATCGAATTCGACGACGACACGTTCGACAAGCTGAAGCAGCTTGCGCGCGACCGGATGGGGACGCTTCAGGAATTGGCGGACGAAGCTTTTGCCGACCTCCTGAAGAAGCACGGCATCCCGCATTGATCTCAAGGACGCGCTTCGCAAGAGTGCGGCTGCGGATCCGAAGTCGAAGATATCAGCGAAAAAGGGCGCCACAAAAAAGCGCTAGCCGATTTTCTTCAAGCCGTTTTTGAAATCGCGGCCCGTTGCGCTGATAGGATTTTGCCGCACGCCCCAGCGCGGTCGCCTGTTCCGGCGTCAGTGTGCGAATGACCCGCGCGGGCGAACCGATGATCAGCGAATACTCGGGAAATTCCTTGCCCTCGGTGATGACGGAGCCGGCGCCGACAACGCTGCCGCGCCTGATCCGCGCACCGTTCATCACGATCGAACCCATGCCGACCAGCGCGTCGTCTTCCATCGTGCAGCCGTGCAGGATGACGTTGTGGCCGACCGTGCAGTTCTTGCCGATGACGAGCGGGAAGCCGGGGTCGGTGTGGCAGGTCGAATTGTCCTGCACGTTGGAGCCCTCGCCGATCTCGATCCACTCATTGTCGCCGCGCAACACCGCGCCGAACCAGACGCTGGCCGCATTCAAAAGGCGCACCTTGCCGATCACGACGGCGGTGTCGGCGATGAAAAAATTTCCGTCGTTGGGAAGATCGGGCGCCTGCCCGTCAAGTTCGTAGATCGCCATGAATGTCTCCTGTCGTTGGAGACTTTGGCACAGGTCTAATCCTCAGGCCAGCACGCCCGCGGCGCGTAGCGTCATGAGAAAAAACGTGCCGGACATCAGGCTCCAGAATCCGGCGAGCATGGTCGCGATCATCACGAATTCAAACCGGCGGCGCTCGATCCTGGCGCCGCGCAGCGTGTTGCGCATGATGATGAAGGGAGCGGCGAACACCAGGAACGGCACCGCGGCAAACGCCTTGGGCACGACGCCCTCCTGCAACAGGCCGAAGCCGGCGGGGCGCTGGGCGAAGGCCTGGTATCCGCTGGCAAGCGCGCCGGCAAAGGCGAAGCCGATGCAAAGCGAAAACAGGGAATTCAACGCATCGGGCGACATCGACAAAACTTTCGCTACGCAACAAACGCGCCCTCATGTCGCAAAATCGGCGGCCGCCCGCCACATCATCCTTAAAGAAAGGTTAACAACGGCGGCCCGCGGCGCATGGCTCGTGCCCTCGCAGGCTGCGCGAAATCATGCGGAAAGCGGGCCTCGCATGGCATATTCGTCAGGTGATTCGGACCCACCTCGCGATGCCCTGCGCATGACATTGCTTTC
This sequence comes from uncultured Alphaproteobacteria bacterium, assembly GCA_963731915.1. Lineage (GTDB taxonomy): Bacteria > Pseudomonadota > Alphaproteobacteria > Rhizobiales > Xanthobacteraceae > Bradyrhizobium. Next base: position 58,050 of record CAVSXQ010000037.1, on the reverse strand, counting down.
GACCGCCCAGCATTTGGCGCGCACATCGCGAAAGGACCCCCGCGGCCACATCGTCGCGATCCTGGTTGCAAGCGCTATCGCCGCCGGCGCCATCGCGCTCGTCGCCTATCTGCTGTGGCCGACCTGGGGAACCGGCACCGCGAACGGTCCGGATCGGCTGCCGGTCAGCGTCGGCGGCACGCTGTTCAACGTGCCGGCGGCGGCGATCCGCCGCAAAATCCAGCGCCATTCCGGCCCGCAGGAACGCGTCGATCTCAGCTTCATGTTTCCGTCGCTGATGCCGCCGGAAGCGCCAAAACATGTCAGCGCCGATACGGTGGAGGAACAGCCGCAGGCGATCGACCGCATCTTCCTGTCGATATCGGCCCATCGCGACTCGCTGGCGCCGGATATGCGCGTGCGCACGATCTACCCGCGTTACCTCGAACAGGCATCCACGCAGGTGAGCGACGGATTGACGATGCGCGCGTTCAAGGACGGCTCGCCCTATGGCAATGAGGATTTGTTCTTTGCCGCCAGTCCGTCGCTGAGCGCCCGCTGCATGCGCGATGCGGCAACGCCGGGCATGTGCCTGAGCGAACGCCGCATCGAGGGCGCCGACCTGACGTTCCGCTTTCCGCGAAGCTGGCTCGCACAATGGCGCGATGTCGCTGGTGCGATGGAGCGGCTGACCGTGCAGATGTACGGGCGGAAGTAGCCGTCGTCGCGGCCTAGCTTGTAGGATTGGCAAAGCGCAGCGTGCCCACCACTTTCACCAAGGTTTGGGAGCATGGTGGGCACGCTTCGCTTTGCCCGCCCTACCGCTCCACGCCGACAAGCCCCTCACCCCTCCTGCAGCAGATCCTCTTCCAGGATCGCCATCTGGAACTGGAACGAACGGTCGTCATCCTCGTCATCGACGAACAGCACGCCGATGAACTCCTCGCCGATATAGACCTCGGCTGAATCGTCCTTTTTCGGCCGCGGCACGACACGGATTTTTGGATTGCCGAACACGCGCTTGAGATAAGCGTCGAGCTTTCTGACTTCCTGAACGTCCACGGCGGTCTCCAATCGGATCAAATGCTTTCCGGGGAGGTTTTTAGGACGGCGCGGCGCGATCCGCCAGAGCCTTTTCGGCCCTGACCAAAATCAGAGCCGAAGGGAATTCCTTTGTTTTGACGCGTTTTCTTTACGCGAACCGGTACCCACTTCGCTTGAAAACGCTATCCTTAGTATCTGAAATCAAAGACCGATCGCGTTGATCATCTGGTCCATGGTGCGCGAGGGCTCGGCACAGCCGGCCTCGCCGACGATTTTTGCGGGCACGCCGGCCACCGTCACATTGTGAGGCACGGCCTTCACCACCACCGAACCCGCGGCGATACGCGCGCAATGGCCGATCTCGATATTGCCGAGAATCTTGGCGCCCGCCCCGATCAAGACGCCATGGCGGATCTTCGGGTGGCGGTCCTCGTTCTCCTTGCCGGTGCCGCCGAGCGTGACGCCATGCAGGATCGAGACGTCGTCTTCGATCACGGCGGTCTCGCCGCAGACAAAGCCGGTGGCATGATCGAGGAAGATGCCGCGGCCGATCACGGCGGCGGGATTGATGTCGGTCTGGAACACCGCCGAGGAGCGGCTCTGCAGGTAATAGGCAAAATCCTTGCGGCCCTTCTTGTAGAGCCAGTGCGCCAGCCGATGGGTCTGCAGCGCATGGAAGCCCTTGAAGTACAGCAGCGGGTCGATGAAGCGCGAGGTGGCGGGATCGCGATCGTAGACGGCAACGAGATCGGCGCGGAACGCGTTGCCGAGATCAGGGTCGTCGCGCAGCGCCTCGTCATAGGTCTGGCGGATCAGGTCGCCCGACAGCGCCGCATGGTCGAGACGGTCGGCCAGCCGGTGGATCACCGAATCCTCCAGCCGCTCATGATGCAGCACGGTCGAATAGATGAAGGAGGCCAGCTCCGGCTCGCGGCGGACGATGTCTTCCGCCTCGTTGCGTATGCGATCCCAGATCGGATCGAGCGCTGCCACTTTCGACGGGTTGATCTGATGGACGGCCATGGGCTGCTTCTCGCTTGTTGGACGGCTTTTATAACACGGCAGGCGGACTGATGTCCCCGGGCGGCTCAGGTCAAAGTAAACCCCGGCCAAAGGCCTCCCGGAAGGCGGTCCATTCAAATTGGTCGGCCTTTTGCGGAAATCAAGCGGGGTAGACCCCGACTATTGGCGGATTTTGCCTCCACCGCCGTTCCGTGCAAGCTAGTCCAAACCGGGGGGACGCCACATCCATACGCAGCTTTTGCACGCGCGCGGGACCGATGCCGCCCGGGTCTGGACGGCCGCCATCGCCATTCCCCTCGCCCTGCTCGCGCCCGCGATCTGGAACGGCTATCCGCTGCTTCAGTGGGATACCGGCGGCTATCTGGCGCGCTGGTACGAGGGCTATCTGGTCCCGAGCCGCTCCACGGTGTTCGGCCTCTATCTGCATTTCGGCGAGGGTTCCTCGTTCTGGATCAATCTCGGCATCCAGGCGTTGGCGACGCTCTGGATCCTGCAGATGACGCTGCGCGTGCTCGGCATGCTGCAACCCTTTCGCCTGATCGCGATCAGCATCGCGCTGGTCCTTGGCACTGCGCTGCCCTGGCTCGCCAGCATGCTGCTGACCGACCTCTTCACCGGGCTGTCGGTGCTCGCGCTTTTCATCCTGGTGCTGCATGGCGGCAAGACCTCCAGAATCGAGAAATGCGCGCTGTTTGCCTTCATCGCGTTTTCGGCCGCGACTCACAGCGCCACGCTGGCAGTGCTGCTCGGGCTGTGTTGCCTCGGCTGGATCGCGCGGCCGTTGCTGCGCCCGCGGTTCGCCGCCTCCGGGCTGGTTCAGGGAAGTCTTTCGCTCGTCGCCGGTGCCGCCATGTTGTTATCGGCGAATTTTGCGCTGTCGGGAGAGGTGGCATGGACGCCGGGCGGCTATGGCGTCGCCTTCGGGCGGATGCTGCAGGATGGCATCGTCAAGCAGTACCTGCGCGATAACTGTCCGCAGCAAAAGCTGAAACTCTGTCCGTACCGGAACGAGTTGCCCGCCACCGCCGACCAGTTCCTGTGGGGCAAGAGCATGTTCAATACGCTCGGCCGCTTCAAGGGATTGGGCGACGAGATGGAATTCATCGTGCGGCGCTCGCTCGCCGAATATCCGGCGTGGCAGGCCGAAACCGCGGTCGTCGCGACCGCGCAGCAATTAACACGCGCCGCGACCGGTGAAGGCACCAATGAATGGGTTGGCCATACCTACGGGATCATCGAGCGATACATCCCGGCGCAGATCAAGCCGATGCGCGCCGCAAAGCAACAGCACTGGCGGCTCGACTTCACCGCGATCAACCACCTCCACGTGCCGGTGGCGCTGACGTCGCTGCTGCTGTTGGTCATTGTGTTCGGACGCGGCGTGTGGCGGCGGCGGCCCGACGACCTCACTTTGCTCGCGGCGACGGTGACCTTTGCAGTGCTCGGCAACGCCTTCGTCTGCGCGGTCATATCGGGGCCGCACGACCGCTACGGCGCGCGGATGGCCTGGGTTGCGACCTTTGTCGTGCTGATCGCGGCGATACGGCAGTTCACGGCCGAGGACGGGCCGGACGGCCGCTCACATCCGTCGTGAGAGAAAATCGGCCACGCCCGCCTTGTAGACCTTGTCGCCGACCGCGCGCATGTGGTCGCGGTTCGGGATATCCAGCACCTCTGAACCGGGGATGATGTCGCCGAGCGCCTGGGCGGAGCCGGCGATCTCGTCCGTTGTGCCGACCGCAATCAGGGTCGGCACCGCGATGCGGGCGGCCTCCTCGCGCGTCATCAGGCGCCGCGAGCCGCGCAGGCAGGCGGCGAGCGCGCGGCGGTCGGAGCGGGTCTGGTCGGCGAAGGCGCGGAAGGTGCGGCCGACCGGATCGGTGACATCGTCCAGCGTCGGCGCTTCCAGCGCCGCCGCCACGTTCTCGCCGGGGCCGCCGCCGGTGATCATGCCGATCCCGATGCCGCCGAGGATGATGGAGCGCAGCCGCTGCGGCTGTTCCAGCGCGAGAACGGCGGTCATGCGCGAGCCCAGCGAGTAGCCCATGACATCGGCGCGGTCGATCCTGAGGTGATCCATCAGCGCGATGACGTCGCCGGCCATGATGGCGATTTCATACTGCGCGGAATCGTAGAGTTTTGCGGAGTCGCCGTGGCCGCGATTGTCGAGCGCGATGGCGCGGCGGCCGTTCTTCTTCAGTTCGGAAACCCAGGCCGGATAGACCCAGTTGACGTTCTTGCTCGAGGCAAAGCCGTGCACCAGCAGGATCGGATCGCCCTCGCCTTCATCGAGATAGGCAATTTCGACATCGCCGTTGTGAAAACTCGGCATCGGCAAATCCGTATGTCTTGGGAAGGATCAGGTGCGAACGAAAATGTCCGCAAAATCCTAGCCGGGCACCGCGGCAACCGCCAGCGCTGGCTGGGCGGCGGCCTGCAGCTTCAACCGCCGTGCCTTCTTGCGGCGCAGCCAGGCATAGGTCAGGCGCTCCGTGGTCGCCTTGATCGACGACAGAAAACCGAACAGCGCCAGCAGCGCGCCGAACACCCACATGGTGAGGTTGAATGCGCCGGCCGCCAAGAGCAGCGCGCCACGGCCGAGCATTTTCAGGATCGCCCTGGTCTGGCCGCCGCTGGATTCCGCCAGCCGTGCGGCGCGGGCGACGTCCTTGGGGCCTTCCGCAATCTTCAGCGTGTCCTTGGCCGCCTTGATGCCGGCCTTTTCGCCGACCCGCCCCACATCCTTGGCAAGCCGCACCAGCGCGCCGGCCTTTTCGGCGCGGAACGCTGCCTTCATGGCGGTGATCGTCTCCGCCGGCCGCAACACCGAACCGGAAGCCACCGCCTTCTGCAGCACGGGCGCATCCACCACTTCGCGCGCCGAGCGGCCGGCCCATGTCACCAGCCCCTCGCTCAGCCGCCCCACCTTGCGGGTGTCCTTGACCAGCGACAGGCCCGCGCGGAGCGGCACGGCGCCACCGACCGAGATGTAGGTCGCCGCCGTCACGGCGAGGCCAATGGTGGCGAGACCCAGTATCAGATGATCGGTATCCTCGCCCATCGCGAGATGTTTTCCTTCGCGCACGACGTCCCTGATATCGCCCCACACAATGAGATCGCCGGTCACCGTGCCCGACAGGCTGGCAATATCGTCGGAATTGCCGGTCACGAAACCGGTGGCAAAACGTTTTGCAAATCCGGAGGTCGAATTCTCTTCAGCCACCGCGTCGCTGACACGCTTCGACAGCTCATCGCTGAGCGCGATGTTCTTTTCCCGCGCCAGCTCGACAAAACTGTTGGCGAGATCGGAGTCATCAGCCGCCAGCGCGGCCTCGATGTTTTCCTGGACGGCGGCGGGCTTATTCCGCAGGGCAAAATCGATCTGGACGCTGGAAAGCTCGGCCGGATCGTCCTGAGCCATCAGCAGGGCATAGGCGTCGCGGGCATGCGGCCACAGCGCGGCGCCCACCGCAGCGCTTGCCGCCATGCCAGCCATTCCCAAACCAGCCAGTGCCAAACCGAGCCGTGCCCGCTTCATCCGGAAAAACCCTGCCGTTTCAGCCTCCACCAGAGATGGTATGCCGTTTTCTGGACACAACAGCCCCGACGAAAGAAGGGCTTCTCCGAGACGACAAGATTGTGTCGAATTTGTATGAGCAAATGATCGGACGGGGCCCCTAGGAATCAAGCACACCGGTAAGTATGGTGCGCGGCATTTCGAGCCTGCCGCGTCGTGCTGATTGCGTCCGTCTCCATTGCAGCCAAGGTGAATTATTATGGCCGATCATGTGGTTCCGCATTTCCATAACGACGCCGGCGTTGCGGTCATTGAGATCGGCTCGCAGGAGTTCATGTGTGTCGGCGCCAACCCGCCGTTCGACCATCCGCATGTGTTCCTCGACCTTGGCAACGACAACGAGATCATCTGCCCCTATTGCTCGACGCTGTATCGATTCGCCGCCGACCTCGGCGCGGGCGAAGCCCGGCCGCCGGAATGCGTGCTGAAGGACAAGGCCGCCTGACCGGTCCGTGGCTGTCTCGCGCACCATCTTTGTTGCTGGTGCCGGCATCGGAGGACTGACGGCGTCGCTGGCGCTCGCCAAAAAAGGCTTTCGCGTCGTCGTGCTGGAAAAGGCCGAGAAGCTCGAGGAAGCCGGCGCCGGCCTGCAACTTTCGCCCAATGCCAGCCGCATCCTGGTCGAGCTCGGGCTCGAGCCGCGGCTTGCCGGACGCGCGGTGACGCCCGAATCGATCAACATCATGAGCGCGCGTGCCGGCGGCGAGATTTCCCGCCTGCCGCTCGGCGAGGCCGCCACCTTTCGATCAGGCGCACCCTATTGGGTGGTGCATCGGGCCGATCTGCAGGCCGCGCTGCAGGCCCACGTCAACGACAACCCCGATGTTGAACTGCGGCTTGGCTGCCAGTTCGAGGATGTGACCAAACACGCGCGCGGGCTGACCGTGGTGCAGCGGCAGGGGCTGTCGCGCCACCAGGAACTCGCCACCGCCCTGATCGGCGCCGACGGCATCTGGTCGTCGGTGCGGCATCATTTGTTTCCGGAGGTGCAGCCGCAATTTTCCGGCCTGATCGCCTGGCGCGGCACGCTCGCCGCGACCGCGCTGCCGCGCGAATATACCTCGCCGCGCGTGCAGCTCTGGATGGGGCCGAATGCGCATCTGGTCGCCTATCCGATTTCAGGGGGACGCCAGATCAACGTGGTGGCGATCGTCGCCGGCACCTGGAACCGGCCGGGCTGGAGCGCGCCGGGCGAGCCTAACGAGATCAAGAAGACATTTGCCTCCGCGCGATGGCCCGCGACCGCGCGGATGCTGATCAATGCCGTCGATGACTGGCGGCGCTGGGCGCTGTTTACGGTGCCCGAAGGCGGCGAATGGCACCAGGGATCAATCGCGCTGCTCGGCGACGCCGCGCATGCGATGCTGCCCTTTGCCGCGCAGGGTGCCGGCATGGCGATCGAGGATGCCGCGGTGCTGGCGAAATGCCTGAGCGAAGGCAAGACCGACAACGCCGACGGCGTCGCAGCGTCCCTGAAGCGCTACGCGCGGATGCGGCGCGGACGGATCGCAAAGGTGCAGCGCACCGCGCGGCGCCAGGGCCGCATCTATCACATGACGGGACTAGGGGCGTCCGCGCGCGACCTCGTCATTCAGGCGCTGGGGCCGAAGCTGATGCTGGCGCGGCAGGACTGGATTTTCGACTGGCGGGTTTAGGGTCTGCGCTCAATAGACCGAGCTGCCCGACCGCGAGGACGGTGCAACGCGCGCGGCCGGTGGCGGCGACGTCACCGGCGCGGGCGCGGCGGCTGCGGTTTCACGGCATTTGTTGCGTTGCCAGGCCTCTTCCGCAAGCCGCTGCAGGCCGCGGACCGCGATGTAATCGTTGCGATAGGCGAGCTCGGCCACGACGGCGCCGCCGGTGCCGGTCTCGGCCTTCGCCATCAGCCCCTGCAATTCGGCCGCGCGGGTGGCGAGGTTCTTCCGCTCCGGCTCGAGCTGCTTGCATTCGTAGAGGTCGTATCTGGCCGGATCGGCAAACGCGAGACTCATGCTGCTGTCGCCAATACTGGAGCAGCCGGCCAGCGCGGCGCCCAGCGCCAGCAGCGCGACCGCGGCGCGGGCGCGGGGAAATGGCTGGCGGTGGGCATGGCGAACGGGCATCGGACCTTCGTAGGCAGACAATGTTGAGATTGCCTAAAGCAGCCGCCGGTGTCGGGATTGAGGCTTTGCTTTGGCGGGCGCCGTCGCTTATGAGGGGAGCGGCGTTTCGGCCGGAGGATATCCTAATTCCACTTCGCCAGTAAACGCGCTAAGTATCTGATCTGTTGGCTAAAGCGGACGTGGCGGAACTGGTAGACGCAAGGGACTTAAAATCCCTCGATGGCAACGTCGTGTGGGTTCGAGTCCCACCGCCCGCACCACGCTTCGCCCTGACGGGCTACGCGTGGCGCAGCCACGCCGGGCCGACGTAGGCGAAGCGTGTCCGGCGTAGCTCGAACGAAGCGAAAGCGAAGACGGACGGGAAAATGACAGTGCACGACACCGGCCTCTTCGAAATGCGCCGGCTGGAGATGCTGAGCAACACCATCTTCGGCGTGGCGATGACGCTGCTGGCCTATGACCTGCCCAAGGCGAGCCGTTTCACCAAGGCGCCGAACTGGATCGACCTCCTCAACGCCTATGCGCAGCCGCTGATCGCGCTGATGATCAGCTTCATCATCGCGGGCATGTTCTGGTTCAGTCATCACCGGCGGCTGGCGCTTTCGCCGGAAGGCAGCCGCGGCGAAGTCTTTCTCAACCTGATCTTCCTGCTGTCGATCATCATCCTTCCGGTGACGAACGGGCTGTACGGCGTCTGGCGGCTGGATGGCGTCGTCGCGGTGATTTATGGAATTCACCTGACGACGATCGCCACGCTGAACGCGCTGCTCTGGTTTCTCGCCCTCGGGCGACGCGGCGATCGCGGATTGCTGGCAATCGCAATCTTTCCCGTTGCCGTCTCCGTGCTGGGGACGATCGTCGCCGCCATCGCCCCGTTCGTCGCACAATTCATCTGGTGCCTGGCATTCCTCTCGCCGCTCGCGGGCTGGGTAGCGGCCCGGCGCCCCCTCACCTCTTGATCCTCAGCCGCCCCATGTAGTCGCGCTTGCCGATCGGCACGCCGCGGGAGCGCAGGATGTCGTAGGCGGTGGCGGCGTGGAAATGGAAGTTCGGCAGCGAGAACGAGAGCACGAAGGTCTCGGCGACGAACGGAATTTTTGTTTCGCCGAACTGAAAGGCCACGTCCTTGCCCTCGAGCGCGTTCACCTCGTCCGGCTTCAGCGCTTCCAGCCTGGCCTTGGTGTCGTTGACGAGTTTTTGCAGGCCGGCATAGTCGAGCGGCTCCGCTCGCCCGGGCGGATTGAACACGCCGGTCTTCAGCGCCTCCATCGCACCGGCCGAATGGTGCGCCACCGAGCGGATCTGGAAGCTGAACGGCGCCATGTCCTGGAACAGCCGATGCTCCACCACCTCGCCGGGCTGGACATTGCATTCGCTGCAGTGGGCCAGCCCTTTTTCCATAAATCCCGCGACGCCGCCGAGCGTCTGCAAATAGGTCGGCACGCTCATATCGTACAGCGAAATGGCCATGGCACGATTTCCTCCCGTTGCCCGCAGCGGCGCTTCGGGCCGTTGTGCGGTAATGATGCAGTCCGCCCGATGGTATCGGATCACGCCGCGAGATCAAACCGGCCTTTGGCAGGGTCGCGGTGCTTGCCCAACGCCATCATTTCCATGATGCTGGCATTGCTGTTTTTGGCGCGAGTCGTTGTTTTGCCGTTTGCGGACTTTAAGTCTCATTCATGATCAGACCTGAAAAATTCACGATTGCCCCTCACCTCACCTTCGATGCGCTGACCGCCGGCGAGCCCGGCGCGCCGCTGGTGCTGCTGCTGCACGGCTTTGCCGAATCCATGCATTGCTGGCGCGCGCAGATCGAGGCGCTCGGCGATGCCGGCTATCGCGTGATCGCGCCGAGCCAGCGCGGCTATTCGCCGGCGGCGCGGCCGGATACGCGCGAGGCCTCGCATTACCACATCGATTGCCTGATGGACGATGCGATGGCGATCGTGGCGGCTGCGGCTACGGCGGCGCATGCTTTCATCTCGCGGGCCACGACTGGGGCGGCAGTATCGCCTGGGCGTTGGCCGACCGCCATGCCGAACGGATCGCCTCGCTGACCGTTCTCTCGCGGCCGCATCCCAACGCCTTCAACCGCGCGCTCGCGATGCTCGACGGCGATCAAAAGCATCGCTCGCGGCATCATACGGCATTTCTCGAGCCCGGCGCGGCCGATACCGTGCTGGCGGACGATGCCAAATGGCTGCGCGAGCGATGGGCCGCGAACGGCGTTCCCGCCGACGCGATGGAGAGACATCTTGCCGTGCTCGGCAACAAGGAGGCCATGCTGGGTGCGCTGGCGTGGTATCGCGCACGCGGCGCCATCCGCGGCCCGCTCGGACCGACCCGCGTGCCGACGCTCTATATCTGGGGCGATGCCGACGACACCGTCGGCCGCTTCGCCGCCGAGGGCACGGTCGATTTCATCGCCGCGCCGTATCGTTTCGAAGTGCTGCCCGGTATCGGGCATTTTGCCGCCGATCAGGCGCCGGAGCTCGTCAGCGATTTGTTGCTGCAACAGGTCGCGGCGCATCCGGTTTGAGACTAATGTGTCCCATCGCAATGACGAGCGATCGGGATTCAGGGAATGCAGGCCTCTGCCCAGACCGAAATTGAAGGCGCAGCCCGGCGGCCGAAAGCCGCGCTGAGGGTCGCGATCGCCGGCCTCGGGGCCATCGGGCTCAAGGTCGCCGAGGCGCTCGATCGCGGCATTCCGGGCTGCGTGCTGGCGGCGGTTTCGGCCAACGACCGAGGCAAGGCGGCGGCGCGGCTTTCCCATCTCGTCCATCAGGTACCGGTTGTTGCGCTCGGCGAACTCGAGCCGCTCGCCGATATCGTCGTCGAGTGCGCTCCGGCCAAGCTGCTTGCCTCCATCGCGGAGCCGTTCCTGCGGGCCGGCAAATCAGTCGTCGTGCTGAGCGTCGGCGCCATCCTCACCAACGAGCACCTCGTCGCCCTCGCCCGCCAGCATGGCGGCCAGATCGTGGTGCCGACCGGCGCCCTGCTCGGCCTCGATGCGGTGGCGGCCGCCGCCGAAGGAAAAATCCATTCCGTGCGCATGGTCACGCGCAAGCCGGTGCGCGGCCTTGCGGGCGCGCCCTATCTGGTCGAGCACAACATCGATATCGAAGAGATCACGGCCCCCTTACGCATTTTCAACGGCACGCCGCGCGAGGCCGCGATCGGCTTCCCGGCCAATCTCAACGTCGCGGTGGCGCTGTCGCTGGCGGGTATCGGCGCCGACAAGACGACGCTCGAAATATGGGCCGATCCCTCGCTTGAACGGAACGTGCACCGGATCGAGGTCGTGGCCAATTCCGCCAGCTTTTCGATGACGATCGAAAACGTGCCGTCGGAAAACCCCAGGACCGGCCGCATCACCGCGCTGTCGGTAATCTCACTTTTGCGAAAGTTAGGAGCGCCGTTGCGGGTGGGATCCTGATATTGCAGTCATTGCGAGTCGCAAGGCGACGAGCCTATCCCGCAAAAAACTCGCGATGCCGCCCGGGAGCCGCTTCGAACAGCGCCTTGGTGTATTCGTGCCGGGGCGCGGCAAAGACCTCCGCCGTCGTACCCTGCTCGACGATGACGCCGCGCTGCATCACCGCAATGCGGTCGCAGACCTGCGCTGCGACCCGCAGATCGTGCGTGATGAACAGCACCGCCAGATTGAACCTGCGGCGCACCTCATCGAGAAGCTTGAGCACCTGGTCCTGTACCGAGACATCCAGTGCCGAGACCGGCTCGTCACCGATCAGGAGTTCCGGCTCCATCGCCAGCGCGCGGGCAATGCAGATGCGCTGGCGCTGCCCGCCGGAGAACTGGTGCGGATAGCGGTCGACCGCCTCCGGCGACAGATGCACCACCGCCATCAGGTCGCGCGCGCGCTGCAAGGCTTCGTTGCGCGAAAGACCGAAATTCATCGGCCCCTCGATGATGGCCTCGCCAACCGTGCGGCGCGGGTTGAGCGAGCGGTAGGGATCCTGGAAGATGAACTGCATCCGCCGCCGCATCGGGCGGAATTTCGCTTCCGTCATCGCGGCGATGTCGGTGTTGTCGATCCGGATCGCGCCGCTGGTGGGATCGACCAGCCGCGCGACGCAGCGCGCCACCGTCGATTTGCCGGAGCCGGATTCGCCGACAATGCCGAGCGTTTCGCCGCGCCGCACCGATGAGCGACACGTCGCTGACCGCGTTGACGATGCGCGCCTTCGGCTGGAACAGCGAGCGCTTGCCAAAAGTCTTGAATAGTTTTTCCGTCTGCAACACCACCGGCCCGCTCACCGGCGCGCGCTTCGGCGGCTTCATGCTCGGCACCGCGGCCAGCAGCATTTTTGTGTAATCCTCGCGCGGGCTGCGCAGCACTTCCTCGCAGGGGCCCTGCTCCACGATGCGGCCGAGCTGCATCACCACGACGCGGTCGGCGATCTCGGAAACGACGCCGAAATCATGGGTGATGAACAGCACGCCGGTCTTCTTGCGGCCCTGCATCTCCCGCACCAGTTTCAGGATCTGCGCCTGCGTCGTGACGTCGAGCGCCGTGGTCGGCTCGTCCGCAATCAGCAAGTGCGGGATCGAGCACCAGCGCCGCCGCGATCATGATGCGCTGGCGCTGGCCGCCGGAGAGCTGATGCGGATAGGCGTCGATCATCTGCTCGGGATCGGGCAGATGAACGCTGCGCATGATCTCCAGCACGCGCTTGCGGCGCTCCTTCGGGTCGAGGTCGGTGTGAACCTCCAGCACTTCGCCGATCTGGTCGCCGACCCGCTCGACCGGATTGAGCGCGGTCATCGGCTCCTGGAACACCATGGCCATGCGGGTGCCGCGGGTCGCGCGCAGATCGGCGTCGGATTTGGTGGTCAACTCCTCGCCCTCGAGCCGGATCGAACCGCTCTCGACGGCCATCGCGTTCTTCGGCAACAGACCCATCACCGCCTGCGCGGTGACGGATTTGCCGGAGCCGGATTCGCCGACGACGCAGACGATCTCGTTGGCGCCGACCGTGATGTTGATGCCGCGCACGGCGTGAGGCCGGTCGCCGCTGCCCTTGATGGCGACGGAAAGATTGGCGATCTCGAGGACGGGTCCAGCCATGTCAGACCCGCTTCGCCATCTTGGGATCGAGCGTGTCGCGCAACCCGTCGCCCAGCACGTTGACCGCGAGGATGGTCATCGCCAGGAACACGCCGGGATAGATGATGTTGTGGGGGAACAGGCTGAACACCTGCCTGCCCTCGGCCATGATGTTGCCCCAGGTCGGCACCTCCGGCGGCACGCCGATGCCGAGGAACGACAGGATGGCCTCGATGAGAATGGCGGAAGCGCAGATGAAGGTGCCCTGCACGATCATGGGCGCGATGGTGTTGGGCAGCACATGCCGCCACAGCAATTTCGGGGTCGAGGTGCCGAGCGTCACCGCCGCCTCGACATAGGGCTCCTCGCGCACGCTGAGCACGATGGAGCGCACCAGCCGGACCACGCCCGGGATTTGCGGGACCGTGATGGCGATGATCACCGTCAGCACGCTGGAGCGGAACAGCGACACCATGGCGATCGCCAGCAGGATGGCCGGGATCGCCATCAACCCGTCCATGATACGCATGATCACGGCGTCGAGAATGCGGAAGAAGCCGGCGAGCAGGCCGATGAACAGGCCACAGGCGACGCTGATCAGCGCTACCGAGACGCCGACCAGCAGCGAGACGCGCGCGCCATAGACCACCCGGCTGTAGACGTCGCGCCCCAGTCCGTCCGTGCCGAACAGGGCGATCATCTTGATGCGCTCGCCGGTGTCGGTGCGCATCGTGAACTCCGCGCCGGGGACCTTGTTGCGCGCAATCGGATTGATCCCGGTCGGATCGATGGTGCCGAGCCATGGCGCGAGAAGCGCCATCAGCAACACGATCGCGATGACGGCAACGCCGAACATCACGCCCGGATTGTGCAGCAAGCCGCGGAGTACCGCGCTCGGTTTGGCCGGCGCCGCCGCGATCGGGGTATCGAGGATCACATCGGCCATCAGTAGCGGATCCTTGGATCGAGCAGCGTGTAGATCATGTCGACCGCCAGGTTGATCATGACGTAGACGAACGAGAACAGCAGGATCACCGCCTGGATCGTCGGATAGTCGCGCGCCAGCACCGCATCGACGGTCAGCCGGCCGAGGCCCGGAATCGTGAACACGCTTTCGGTGACGACGACGCCGCCGATCAATAGCGCGATGCCGAGCCCGATCACGGTGACGATGGGAACCGCCGCATTGCGCAGCGCATGGCGGAACAGCACCTTGCGTTCGCTCTGCCCCTTCGCCCTCGCGGTGCGGATGTAGTCCTCGGACAGCACTTCAAGCATGCTGGTGCGGGTCATGCGCGCAATCAGCGCAACATAGATCACCGACAGCGTCAGCGAGGGCAGGATCAGCCTTTGCACCCAGCCGCCGACACCTTCCGATATCCGCTGATAGCCCTGCACCGGCAGCCAGTTCAAATAGACCGCGAACAGGTAGATCAGGAGATAGCCGATCACGAACACCGGCACCGAAAACCCGAGCACCGAAAAGCCCATCACGATGCGATCGATCCACGAGCCGTGCCGGTGCGCCGCCAGCACGCCGAGCGGAACGGCGACGAAGACGGCGATCAGGATCGTGAAGCAACGCCAGCGAAAGCGTCGGCTCGATGCGTTCGCCGATCAGCGAAGCGACGGTCTTCTTGAAGAAGAAGCTTTCGCCGAAATCGCCGCTCAGCACCCTGCCGGACCAGATGAAGAACTGCTCGATCATCGGCCGGTCGAGGCCGAGCTGGCTGCGGATCTGCGCCACCTGTTCGGTGGTGGCATTGTCGCCGGCGATGATCGCCGCCGGATCCGAGGGGGTCAGCCGCAGCATCAGGAAGATGAAGACCGCAACCACCAGCATCACGGGGATCGTGCCGAGCAGTCGCCGGAAGAGATAGCCGTACATCGACATGGAGCGCGATCCCCGAAACCGAACGGGCGGCGGAGAACCGCCGCCCGCCGTCGTCACATCACTTCGTGATTTCCATGTTCCAGAGCACCGGCACCGGCGAAATCAGGTAGCCCCTTGACGTTCTTGCGCATGGCAACCGGCTGGACGTACTCGCCGACCGGAATCTCCGGCGTGAACTCGATGACTGCGCTGCTGCACCGCTTCGGCGATCGCCTTCTGCTTGGCCGGATCGGTCTCGCGGGCGAAGTCGTCGCGCAGCTTCTCCAGCTTCTCGTCGCAGGGCCAGCCGAACGACGCCTTGTCGCAAGCCGCGTTCACATAGGCGGTCGAGATCGGGTTCATCACGTCGGCGGCGACCCAGGCCGTGAGGAAGGCATTCCAGCCGCCGGCGCTCCGGCGGATCCTTCTTGGCGCGGCGCGCGACCAGCGTCTGCCAGTCCATCGACTGCATGTCGACCTTGAAGCCCGCCTTCTCCATCAGCGATTTCGCCACCGGCGCAAGGTTGGTCAGCGCCTTGAGGTCGGTGGAGTGCATCAGCACCACCGGCGTGCCGTCGTAGCCCGCTTCCTTCAGGAGCTCCTGCGCCTTCTTGGCGTTGGAGGTCAGAAGCCCGTCCATTCCCTTGGTGCGTGGCGAACGGCGTGTCGCAGATGAACAGCGCCTTGCACGGCTTGATGTAGTTCTCGTCGCCGATGGTCGCCATCAGGAAGTCTTCCTGGTTGAAGGCGTACCACAGCGCATGGCGGATTTTCGGATTGTCGAACGGCTTGTGCAGCGTGTTCGGCCGGAAGACGTATTGCGACTTCGCCATCGGCGACACCGACAATATCTGACGTTCGGATCCTTCTTCAGGGTTGCCGAAGCAGGTCGTGGCTGGGCGCCTCGACGAAGTCGATCTCGCCCTTCGACAGCGCGTTGACCGTCTGCTGCGCGTCGGAGATGGCGCGCCACTCGACGCGATCCACCTTGACGACCTTGCCGCCCGCCAGACCCGACGCCGGCTCGGCGCGCGGCTTGTACTTGTCGTTCTTGACGTAAACGGTCTTGTCGCCGGGCTTCCATTCATCCCTGACGAAGACGAAGG
Source organism: uncultured Alphaproteobacteria bacterium (assembly GCA_963731915.1). Taxonomy (GTDB): domain Bacteria; phylum Pseudomonadota; class Alphaproteobacteria; order Rhizobiales; family Xanthobacteraceae; genus Bradyrhizobium. Next base: position 42,272 of record CAVSXQ010000037.1, on the reverse strand, counting down.
GGCCGGATCCCGTGAAATCCTCGATCTGCTTGTTGGGGTCCGTGTCGGCGACGCGCTTGGGCATCATGAACGGCACGTTGGACGAGGGTTTTGACAGGCCGAGCAGCACGAGGCCTGTCGGTTCCTTGAGCTTGATGGTGAAAGTCTTGGCATCGACCGCGTCGATCGAGTCGACGAAGGTCATCATCTTCTGACCGAGCGAGTCCTTGACGGCCCAGCGCTTGATCGAGGCGATGCAGTCTTCCGACGTCACCGGCTTGCCGTCGTGCCACAACAGGCCATCGCGCAGCGTGAAGGTGTAGGTCTTGTTGTCGGCCGACGTCTCGTACTTCTCGACCATCTGCGGCTTGACGGCGCCCTTCTCGTCCTGCGCGAGAAGCGTGTCATAGATCATGTAGCCGTGGTTGCGGACGATGTAGGCCGTCGTCCAGATCGGATCGAGGATTTTCAGGTCCGAATGCATCACCGCGCGCAGGGTCGTCTGGGCAAGGGCGGGCGTTGCCGCAACCGCAAGGCCGGCCGTACATGCGGCCGCAAGAATGGCTGTTCTGAACACGTGCATTTTTTTCACCTCCATTATCGTCTCAAAGCCCGCGAATTGATCGCTCGGGACCTGATCCATTTGCCCATCGAACCCGGGGGATCGATATCCCTTGGCCCGGCAACACCGACCAAGCCATTGATCGGGCGAGATTGACACAGTACCCCCACCCGGCCAAGTCCGGCAGCGGCCTGCGACGCTTCCGCCGCACCCCCGCCGTCGGGGCGCCGCGGCAAATCACCAAGCCAGAAACGTGCCAGCCGTCGGACCGACATGCTTGCGGCGCGGGACATCATTCCCGGCGCGTTTTCGCTTTACAATTCCGGCGCCGTTCCTTTTCGTAAAGGTTGCCGCCAAGAACACGCCATCAAGAACCGGAGCAGCCCCGATGAACCCAGCCAATCTGCCCTTCGATTCCGAGGCGATGCTGCAGGGGCTGCGTCACTGGGTGGAATGCGAAAGCCCGACCTGGGATGCGGCTGCGGTGGAGCGCATGCTCAACCTCGCAGCGCGGGAAATGGCGATCATGGGTGCGACTATCGAGCGCATCGCCGGGCGGCAGGGTTTTGCCGGCTGCGTGCGGGCGCGCTTTCCGCATCCGAAACAGGGCGAGCCCGGCATCCTGATTGCCGGCCATCTCGACAGCGTGCATCCCGTCGGCACCATCGAGAAGCTGCAATGGCGGCGCGAGGGCAACAAGTGTTTTGGCCCCGGCATCTTTGACATGAAGGGCGGCAATTACCTGACGCTGGAGGCGATCCGCCAGCTCGCCCGCGCGTCCGTCACCACGCCGCTGCCGATCACCGTGCTGTTCACGCCGGACGAGGAAGTCGGCACCCCCTCCACCCGCGACATCATCGAGGCGGAAGCCGCGCGCAACAAATATGTGCTGGTGCCGGAGCCCGGCCGCGAGAACAACGGCGTCGTCACCGGGCGTTATGCCATTGCGCGCTTCAACCTCGAAGCCACCGGCAAGCCGAGCCATGCCGGCGCCACGCTCTCCTCCGGCCGTTCCGCGATCCGCGAGATGGCGCGGCAGATCATTGCGATCGACGGCATGACGACGGCGGATTGCACCTTCTCGGTCGGCATCGTGCATGGCGGCCAATGGGTCAACTGCGTCGCCACCACCTGCACCGGCGAGGCGCTCAGCATGGCCAAGCGCCAGGCCGATCTCGACAAGGGCGTGGAACGGATGCTGGCGCTGTCGGGCACCGCCAACGACGTGACCTTCAAGGTGACGCGCGGCGTCACCCGGCCGGTATGGGAGCCGGACGCCGGCACCATGGCGCTTTATGAAAAGGCCAAGGGACATCGCCAAAGGGCTCGGCCAGGAACTGCCGCATGGCAGCGCCGGCGGCGGCTCCGACGGCAATTTCACCGGCGCCATGGGTATCCCAACGCTCGACGGGCTCGGCGTGCGCGGCGCGGACGCCCATACGCTGAACGAGCATATCATCGTCGACAGCCTCGCCGAGCGCGGACAGGCTGATGGCGGGACTGCTGGCGACGCTGGAATAAGGTGGGCGCATGATCCCCTTCAAGACCATTCGCGCCAGAGCGGAGAAGCGCAAGGGCGGGCCGAAAGCGCTCGCCAAACTCCTGCCGGAAAAGCCCGACAACAAGGCGCTCGCCAAACTGGCCGACGACCGCATCCTCGCCGAAATGACCAAGCGGGTGTTTTGCGCGGGCTTTGCCTGGAGCGTGATCGAGAACAAATGGCCGGATTTCGAAAAGGCTTTTCTCGGCTTCAAGCCGGCAAAACTTGCGTTCCAGCCCGATGAGTTCTGGGGCGCGCTGATGGACGACAAGCGCATCGTCCGCAACGGCGCCAAGATCATGTCGGTGCGCGAGAATGCGCAATTCGTGCAGGCGATTGCCAAGGAACATGGCAGCTTTGGCAAGTTCCTGAGCAATTGGCCGGCATCCAACGAGATCGGCCTGCTCGATCTCCTGAACAAGCGCGGCAGCCGGCTTGGCGGCAATACCGGGCAGATGTTCCTTCGTTTCGTCGGCTGGGACGGCTTTGTCACGTCAAAGGACGTGGTGGCGTGCCTGCGCGATGCCGGCATCGATATCGCGGAAGAAGTGAAATCGAAGGGCGACCTCGCCAGGGTTCAGGCCGCATTCAACGCCTGGGCCGAAGAGACAAAACTGCCCTACGCCCATCTTTCGCGCATCTGTGCCCTTTCCGTCGGCGAGAATTACCAACCCTGAAACCTTGCCGACGGCGACGGCCGGGGTCATCGCTTCGCCCATGCGGCATGCAAATCTGAATTGCTTCGTCGCTTGCGCTTCGCCTGACCACGAGTTTAACGTCGCGCACAAACGACAAAAAGAGACTGCTGGATGACCCGCATCGCCGTTGGCGGTTTTCTGCACGAGACCAACACGTTCGCGCCGACGAAGGCCACCTATGCCGATTTCGTGCATGGCGGCGGTTGGCCATCGATGACGCAAGGCGCCGATGTGCTCAAAGTGATGCGCCGCGTCAACATTGCGCTGGCTGGTTTTGTCGAGGTAGCGGAAGCCAATGGCTGGGAGATGGTCCCGACGATTGCCTGCGGCGCCAGCCCCTGCGCGCATGTCACCGAGGATGCGTTTGAGCGCATCGTCAAGGTGATGATCGACGGCATCGCTGGCGCAGGCCAGATCGACGCGGTTTACCTCGACCTGCACGGCGCGATGGTCACCGAACATCTCGACGATGGCGAAGGCGAAATCCTCGCCCGCGTTCGGAAAGTGATCGGCAGGGATCTTCCGCTGGTCGTCAGCCTCGACCTGCACGCCAATGTGACGCCTGAGATGGTCGAACATGCGGATGCGCTGATTGCCTACCGCACCTACCCTCACGTCGACATGGCCGACACCGGCCGCGCCTGCGCAAGACATCTCGCGCTGATGCTGAAGACGAAGCAACGCTTTGCAAAAGCATTCCGGCAATTGCCGTTCCTGATCCCGATCAGCTGGCAATGCACCAACGACCAGCCTACCAAAGGCATCTACCAACAACTCGCCGCGCTGGAGAGCGAAAGCTGTGCCGACGCTGTCCTTTGCGCCGGGCTTTCCCGCCGCCGATTTCAGGGATTGCGGGGCGAGCGTGTTCGCCTATGGCAAGACCCAGGCCGATGCGGACGCCGCCGCCGACAGGATCACGGCAATCGTCGAAAGCCATGAAGACGATTTCGACGGCCGGATCTACTCGCCCGACGACGGCGTGCGCCACGCCATGGAGCTGGCGAAGACCGCGATCGAGGCCGATCATCATCGCCGACACCCAGGACAATCCCGGCGCCGGCGGCGATTCCGACACCACGGGGATGCTGCGCGCATTGGTACGTAACAACGCGACAGGCGCCGCTACTGGCGTGATCTACGATCCGCAATCGGCCAAGGCCGCGCACGCCGCAGGCGAAGGCGCGACCGTGACGCTGGCGCTCGGCGGCAAGTCCGGCATATCGGGCGATGCGCCCTACAAGGAAAGCTTTCGTCGTCGAAAAATTGTCGGACGGAAAATTCATCGCTTCCGGTCCCTATTATGGCGGCCGCGACATGGACATGGGTCCCTCGGCCTGCCTGCGCATCGGCGACGTTCGCGTGGTGGTGAGTTCGTACAAGGCGCAGCTCGCCGATCAATCGATGTACCGCTATGTCGGCATCGAGCCGACCGAACAGAAAATCCTCGTCAACAAGAGCTCCGTGCATTTTCGCGCCGACTTCGAGCCGATCGCCGAAAAACTTCTGATCTGCGCCGCGCCCGGCGCCATGCCGGCCGATACCGCCGATCTGCCCTGGACGCGGTTGCGTCCCGGTATCCGCATCAAACCGAACGGCCCTGCCTTTCACCCCTTCGACCAGATCACGCTCAACGGGATAAACAAAAATGCCCACTATCGAACGCATCGACGGCTACGCCGACGAACTCACCGCGATCCGCCGCGACCTTCACGCCCATCCCGAGATCGGGTTCGAGGAAGTGCGCACTTCCGGCATCGTCGCCGAGAAGCTGAAGGGCTGGGGCATCGAGGTGCATCGCGGGCTCGGCGGCACCGGCGTGGTCGGCGTGCTCAAGGGCAAGGGTGCGGGCACCAAACGCATTGGCCTGCGCGCCGACATGGACGCGCTGCCGATGGAGGAAAACACCAATCTGCGCTGGCGCTCCACCATTCCCGGCCGTTTTCACGGCTGCGGCCATGACGGCCACACCACCATGCTGCTGGGCACCGCGCGCTATCTCGCCGAAACCCGCAATTTCGACGGCACCGTGCATTTCATCTTCCAGCCGGCCGAAGAGGGCCTTGGCGGCGCGCGCGCCATGCTCAAGGACGGGCTGTTCGAAAAGTTTCCCTGCGACGAGGTCTACGGCCTGCATAACGCGCCGGACCTCAACCATGGCGAGATCGCCATCCTGCCCGGCCCCGCGATGGCCGGCGCCGATTTCTTCGACATCGTCATCGACGGCTATGGCGCCCATGGCGCGATGCCGGAACGCTCCAAGGACCCCGTCATTATCGCAGCCGCGCTGACGCAATCGCTGCAGACCATCGTCAGCCGCAACGTCGATCCGCTGCAGGCGGCGGTATTGTCGGTCACCCAGATCCATGCCGGCTCCGCCTATAACGTCATTCCCGGCGAGGCAAAACTGTGCGGCACCGTGCGCGCCTTTTCCGACGAGGTGCGCGCGCTGATCCGCGAGCGGATGCGCGCGCTCTGCGCCGGCATGGCGGCGGCCTATCAGGTCGAGATCACGGTCGACATCCGCGACATCTTCAGCGTGCTGGTCAACCAGGAGGAACAGTCGCGCGTGGTCGAGGAAGTCGCCCGCACGGTGGTCGATCCCTCGAAGGTCTTCACCCGTTCGCAGCCAAAAATGGGCAGCGAGGATTTTGCCGACATGATGATGGCGTGCCCCGGCGCCTATTTCTGGATCGGCCACGACGGCTCGGTGCCGGTGCACAATCCCGGCTACGTCCTCGACGACAAGATTTTGCCGGTCGGCGCCAGCATGTTCGCCCGCATCATCGAAACCCGTCTTCCGGCAGGTGCCCATGCATAAAACAAAGAACGAGGAAGCCGTCACCTCGCTGCACGACCTTTCCGCCGTCGACCTGATCGCTGGCTATCGCGCCAAGCAATTTTCGCCGTCGGAAGTGCTGGAGGACGTGCTGTCGCATGTCGCGGCTGTGGGAGCCGCACATCAAGGCGCTCTATGCCTTCGATCCCGATGGCGCGCGCAAGGCGGCCAGGGCGTCGACCGAACGCTGGGACAAGGGCGAACCGACCGGTACGCTCGACGGCGTTCCCGTCACCATCAAGGACAATATCGCCTCAAAAGGCCAGCCGGTGCCGCTCGGCGCGGCGAGCGTGCCGCTGGTGCCGGCGGAAAAGGATGCGCCGCCGGTGGCGCGCTTGCGCGAATCCGGCGCGGTGATTTTTTCCAAAACCACCATGCCGGACTACGGCATGCTGTCCTCGGGGCTGTCGAGTTTTCATCCCCTCACCCGCAACCCCTGGGACCTCAGCAAGAATCCCGGCGGCTCTTCTTCGGGCGCCGGTGCCGCGGGCGCGGCCGGTTACGGCCCGCTGCATCTCGGCACGGACATCGGCGGATCGGTGCGGCTGCCGGCCTGTTGGTGCGGGCTTGTCGCGCTGAAGCCGAGCTTTGGGCGCGTTCCGGTCGATCCGCCCTATGTCGGCCGGGTCGCCGGTCCGATGACGCGCACGGTGGATGATGCGGCGCTGATGATGGGCGTGCTGTCAAAGCCCGACCGCCGCGACGGCATGTGCCTTGCCCGCGCACGACATCAACTGGAAGGCGCTGGAAAAATCGCCGCGCAAATTGCGCATCGGGCTGATGCTCGATGCCTGCGGGCAGGCGCTGGAAAAGCCGGTGCGCGAGGTTGTCGTAAAGGCCGCCAAGGCGTTTGAAGCCGCCGGCGCTGTCGTCACCGAGGTCGATGCCATTTTGACCCGCGAGATGCTCGACGGCGTCGATGATTTCTTCCGCGCGCGCATGTGGGGAGATTTGTCGAAGCTGCCCGAGAAGGAGCGTGCCAAGGCGCTGCCCTATATCCTGCAATGGGCCGAGCGAGGTGCAAAACTCTCCGGCGTCGATGCCATCAACGGCTTCAACCAGACCATGGCAATTCGATCAGCAGCGGCAAAACTGTTTTGCGAGCTCGACTATCTGATCTCGCCGGTGTCGCCGGTGGTGAATTTCCCCGCAGAGTTCGCCAGCCCCCTCAACGATCCGGCAAAGCCGTTCGAGCACATCGGCTACACCTTGCCGTGGAACATGTCGGAGAATCCGGCCGTGTCAGTCAATGGCGGCTACGACAAGAATGGTTTCCCGATCGGCGTGCAGATCATCGGCCGCCGCTTTGACGACATCGGCGTGCTCGGCATGGCCAAGGCATTCGAGGGCCTGCGCGGTCCGCAGAAACCGTGGCCGTCGCCGCCGAAGAAGTAGTCTCTCGTCATTCCGGGGCGAGCCCGAAGCGAGCCAGCCCGGAATCCATAATCACGATCGTGGAGTATGGATTCCGGGCTCTCGCCAAGTGGCGCGTCCCGGAATGACGGCTAAATTTGGAAATGAATAAAAATCGGGGAGAAAACATCCATGGCCTACGAGACCATCAAATACGAGGTCGCCGAAAACATCCTCACCATCACGCTGAACCGGCCGGACAAGCTCAACGCCTTCAACGGCACGATGCAGCAGGAAATGATCGACGCCTTTGACGCCGCCGACAAGGACGATAGCGTCCGCGCCATCATCGTCACCGGCGCCGGCCGCGGCTTTTGCGCCGGCGCCGACCTTTCTTCCGGCGCCAACACCTTTGACCGCGACGCGCGGCGCGGGCCGGTAAAACGGCTCGCCAGCGGCGCGGTGGATTACAGCGACCCGCAGGTGCGCGACGGCGGCGGCCAGGTCACCTTGCGCATCTTCAAATGCCTGAAGCCGGTGATCGCAGCGGTGAACGGGCCAGCCGTCGGCATCGGCGTCACCATGCAGCTCGCGATGGATATCCGCATCGCCTCCGAAGCCGCGCGTTTCGGCTTTGTGTTCTCCCAGCGCGGCATCGTGCCGGAAGCCGCCTCGAGCTGGTTCCTGCCACGCATCGTCGGCATCGCGCAGGCGCTGGAGTGGTGCTACACCGGGCGAGTATTTCCGGCGCAGGAAGCGCTGGCCGGCCGCCTCGTCAGCAAGGTGGTGCCGCCGGATGATCTTCTGCCGACCGCGCGTGCGCTGGCCAAGGAGATCGCGGCAAAAACCGCGCCGGTGTCGGTGGCGCTGATCCGCCAGATGATGTGGCGCATGATGGGCGCCGACGATCCGATGGAAGCCCACAAGGTCGACAGCCGCGGCATCTACGCCCGCGGCCGCTCCGACGACGTCAAGGAAGGCGTGGTGTCGTTCCTGGAGAAGCGCCCCGCGCAATTCAAGAACAAGGTGTCAGCCGACATGCCGGATTATTTTCCGTGGTGGGACGAGCGGGAATACAAGTGACGGCGATGACGGTGGCATCCCTCCCCCTTGTGGGGAGGGTGGCGCGAAGCGCCGGGTGAGGGTAGTGCACGGCAGTGCGCGAAATAAGCATCTCACTCGCGGAGGCACCCCCCACCGTCACATCGTTCGCTACGCTCTCGATGCGCCACCCTCCCCACGAGGGGGAGGGATAAGAGCTACCCCATCACCAGCGCCACGCGCCCGATCGCCTTGCGGTCGATCAGCAGCCGCATCGCCTTTGCATAATCTTCCAGCGGCAGGCGATGCGAGATGTTGGGGCGCACCTTTCCGGCTTCGGCCCATTCGGTCAGCGCCTTGATCCTGACCTCGCCGAGCGCGGGATTTTTCCGCACCGCTTCGCCGGCGCGCACGCCGAGCACGCTGGCGCCCTTGATCATCAGCAGATTGGTCTTGGCAAGCCCGATGCCGCCGGTGAAGCCGATGATCAGCAGCCGCGCGCCCCAGGCGATGCAGCGCATCGAGTTCTCGAACACCTCGCCGCCGACGGGATCGAACACCACGTTGGCGCCCTGCCCGTCGGTGATGCGCTTGACGGCATCGCGGAACGGCTCGCGATCGTAGCGGATGAGATGATCGGCGCCCCGCGCCTTCGCGATGGCAAGTTTCTCGTCACTTGAAGCGGTTGCGATCACGGTCGCGCCCAGCATCTTGCCGATTTCGACCGCGGCGAGACCAACGCCGCCGCCGGCGCCGTGCACCAGCAGCACCTCGCCGGGTTGCAGCTGACCGCGGTCGATCAGCGCGTGATAGGCGGTGCCGTGACCGGCCAGAAACGTCGCTCCCTCGGCATAGTCGAAGGTCGACGGCAGCTTCACGAGCTGCGACGGCGTCGCGACGGCCTCATCGGAATAGGCGCCGTGCCGCATTTTGACGATGACGCGGTCGCCGACCGCAACACCTGCCGCGCCGTTGACCTCGACGACATCGCCGGCGGCTTCCATACCCGGCGTAAACGGCAGCGGCGGCTTGAGCTGATATTCGCCGGCCGCCATCAGGACGTCAGGGAAATTGAGCCCGGCGGCCCGGATGGCGACGCGCACCTCGCCCGGCTTCAGCGGCGCCGAGGCAACATTTTCCAGCCGCAGGCTCTCGGGCGGGCCGAGTTCGCGGCAGACCACAATTCGTGGCATCAGGCCGCCTTCGCTTTCAGGCGCAGCACCGCCTCGCGGATCAGCGGCAGGCGGTCATTGCCAAAATACATGTCGGTCTTGTCGACAAAGATGGTCGGCGAACCGAACCCGCCGCGCGCCATCACCTCATCGGTGTTGGCCTTGAGCTGGTCCTTGATCGCCTGCTCGGAAATCCCGGCAAAGAACTTTTGTGGGTCGATGCCCACGCGCTGGCAGATCTCGGTCAGCACGCTGTCCTTTGAGATATCCTTGTCGTCGCCCCAATAGGTCTCGAACACCGCGCGCGCGAACGGCACCATGTCCTTGCCGAGGAAAATGCAGCCGCGCATCGCTTTCACGCTGTTCACCGGAAACACCGTCGGCGGCATCTTGATGGCCAGCCCCGCCGAGCGCGCCCAGTCCTCGAGATCCTTCTTCATGTAGCGCGCCTTCAGCGGCACCGGCGTTTCGCGAGAGGCATAGACGCTCGGGTTGATGGTGTTGAAGATGCCGCCGACCAGGATCGGCCGCCACGAAATCTCGACGCCGAGTTCCTTTGCCAGCGGCTGGATGTTGTGAAAGGCGAGATAGGTCCAGGGACTGGAGCAGTCGAAGAAGAATTCGATCATGTGGGGTTTCCTCTTGTTTTCGTTCTATCAGTTCTCGTCATTCCGGGGCGCGCCTCTTGGCGCGAGCCCGGAATCCATACTCACGCTGGTGGTTATGGATTCCGGGCTCGCCGCTGCGCGGCGCCCCGGAATGACGGGGAATTATTTTCGCGCGGCCACTTCCTTCGCCCGCGCGCCAAACATGTTCTTGCGCGCCTCCTCGTCGAACGGCTCCTTTACGAATTTCCCGATCGCCAGTCCCGCCTGCACCTGCGGCCGCGCGCGCACGGTCGCGTACCAGCGTTTTACATTCGGATAATCGTCCAGCGTAAAGCCCTGCGCCTTGTGGGTCATGGTCCAGGGGAAACAGGCGATGTCGGCAATGGAATAATCATCGCCGGCGACATAGGCGCCGGTCTTGCCGAGCTGCCGGTCGAGCACGCCATAGAGCCGCGCCGCCTCGTCGCGGTAGCGCTCGATGGCGTAGGGAATCTTTTCCGCGGCATAGAGCGCAAAGTGGCCGTGCTGGCCCAGCATGGGCCCCAGCCCACCCATCTGCCACATCACCCACTGCACCGCCTGCGAGCGGCCGCGCAAATCCTTTGGCAGGAAACGGCCGGTCTTTTCGGCGAGATAAATCAGGATGGCGCCGGTTTCGAACACCGAAAACGGCCCGCCGCCATCGGCCGGCGCGTGGTCGACGATGGCGGGAATGCGGTTGTTCGGGCTGATCAGCCAGAAATTCCGGGCTAAACTGTTCGCCGGCGCGGATGTTGACGGGAACGACCCGGTAGGGAAGCCCGAGTTCCTCCAGCATGATCGAGATTTTCCAGCCGTTCGGCGTCGGCGCGTAGTGCAGGTCGATCATGGCTCCCCTTGCGGCCACCTCGCCAAAAAGCACCCGGCGATGGCGACTTTCGTTGTTCTGTACCTCAAGCATAAGACATGGCAGACAGGCGCTCAATCAGAACCAGATCACGCTATCCGGGAGGCTCCCATGCTGTTTCCAACCACGATCGCAGGCTCGCTGCCGAAGCCGGAATGGCTGGCCGAGCCGAACACGCTGTGGGCGCCCTGGAAGTCCAAAGGCGAGGAGCTTGCCCGCGCCAAGCGGGATGCGACGATTTTGGCGGTCAAGCTGCAGGAGGATTCCGGCGTCGACATCGTCACCGAGGGCGAGCAGGCGCGGCAGCATTTCGTCCACGGCTTTCTGGAAAAGGTCGAGGGCATCGATTTCGCCCACAAGGTCGAGATGGGCATCCGAAAAGACCGCTACAAGGCGATGGTGCCGCAGGTGGTGGCGCCGCTGACGCTGAAAGCGCGGGTGCATGAAGCCGAGGCCCGCGTCGCCCGCACCCACACGGCGAACAAACTGAAATTCACCCTGCCCGGCCCGATGACGATCATCGACACCGTCGCCGACGGGCATTATGGCGACCGCGTCAAGATGGCGTTCGCCTTTGCCGAACTGCTGAACGAGGAAGCCAAGGCGTTGCAGGCCGACGGCGTCGACGTGATCCAGTTCGACGAACCCGCCTTCAACGTGTTCATGGACGAGGTCCCGGTCTGGGGCATCAAGGCGCTGGAGCGCGCCGCCCAGGGGCTGACCTGCGCCACCGCCGTGCACATCTGCTACGGCTACGGCATCAAGGCCAATACCGACTGGAAGTCGACGCTCGGCAGCGAGTGGCGGCAGTACGAAGAGATCTTTCCGGCGATCGCCAACAGTTCGATCCAGCAGGTCGCGATCGAATGCCGCAATTCGAAAGTGCCGCTCGATCTCCTCGCGCTGCTCAAGGGCAAGATCGTGCAGGCCGGCGTCATCGACGTCGCCAGCGACGAGGTCGAGACCGCGGAGGACGTCTGCAAGGTGATCGACGCGGTCTCAAAGTTCGTGCCGCGCAGCAATATCGTCGCCACCACCAATTGCGGCATGGCGCCGATGCGGCGCGATATCGCGGAAGCCAAGCTGATGGCGCTCGGCGCCGGCGCAAAACTGGCGCGGCAGCGGTTTGGATGATGGGTTTTCAGACCGATCCCTGCGCTGGCCGTGGCTCTGCTGGCGACGGCGCTATCATCCCCGGCCCACGCCGACCCGCGCGAGGTGCTGCGGGTATGTCAGGCCGTGATCAAGCGCGCCGACCAATCGGCGCGGGATACAAGCGTGGCGAAACCGGATGAGGCGGAGATCGTCCGCTGCCAACAAGTCATCCGCGACTGGACCTTGCGGGAATCGCGCATGAGCGTCGATGAGGAAGGCCGGCCGCTGCGCTAGGCCGTTGCGCTCGGATGCAGCACCGGCCGGTATCCCGCCGATAACGCACGCAGTGTCGAGGGCGGGGTCAGCAGCATGCCGCCCCAGATCGCGTTTGGCGCTGCGCGATAGCCGGCCGGCGACCATGTCAGCGCCCGCCCCTGCACGATCAGATGACTCTGCGCGCCTTCCTGCAGCATCGCCCCGTCGGGCAATTCCGAGAGCGCCACCTCAAGCGGATACAGCCGCTTCTTGCCGCGCAACAGCCGCTCACGGTGCAGCACGGCGTCGATGTCGCGCGCCAGGACGCGGCTGACGCCATTGCCCTCCTCCCAGCAGCCACGAAACCGGTTGGCGTCGTCGCGGCGGCAGTAGAAGCAGGGACGGTGCCCGGCCGCGAGCGCGGTCGCTTCATCGAGAAAGAAAAGCTCAGTCCAGCTCCGGCCGCCCATCACCTTGCGCCGCTTGCCCTTGTATTCGCACAGGCACACCAGCCAGGCCGGGCTCGACCAGCGCTTGTTCAGCAGCGTCTTGGTGGCGGGGTCGTGGATGATGCCGCGGTTGCCGGTGAACAGCCCGCGATGCGGATCGGCGACGATGTCGCCCGTGGGCAGGACGCGGTTTTGCAAGGGCATTTGCTTCTCCTTCTCCCCGCTCTTCGCGGGGAGAAGGTCGGGATGAGGGGCCGCCTCCACGCATTCGACTCGTGGAGAGTCCCTCACCCGGATCGCACTTCGCTGCGATCCGACCTCTCCCCGCACGCGGGGCGAGGTAAGGAGCATCTACGCCGCCATCCCGGATCGGCGGCTGGTACGACAGCGCGGTGTCCCAGGGAAAGTGGATCCATGTGTCCTGCGACACCTCGGTGATAAAAGTATCCACCAGCGGCCGGCCCAGCGGCTTGGCGTACACGGCGGCGAAATGCGCGTCCGGCATCAAGGCGCGCACCAGCCGCCCGGTTTTTCCGGTGTCGACGAGATCGTCGACGATCAGCAAACCCTTGCCGGTGCCGCCGCCGAGCTTTGCGGTGTCGGCGGAGATACTTTTCAGCACTTTCAGGTCGCCCTGCTTGTCGTGGTCGTAGCTCGCCACACAGACGGTATCGATGACGCGCAAGCCCGAGCTCGCGCGCCACGATCGCGGCCGGCACCAGCCCGCCGCGGGTGATCGCAACGACGGCATGAAACGGCCCGACCTCGTTGAGCCGCCAGGTCAGCGCCCGGCAATCCCGGTGAAACTGGTCCCAGGAGACCGGAAAGGCCTTGTCGGCCCGCCCATGAACGCTGAGGTCAGAACTTTTTTCAACCATGACGCTTCGCTTCAATTGGATAGATCGCGCTACCGGTTCGCATGCACCGCCGCCAGCATCTCCTTCACCGCATTCATCGCCGCCTGCAGCTTGTCCGGGTCGCGCGAACGCACGACGAGATTGGTGTTCGGCTTCTTGTCCTCGTCCTGGAACGGATAGCTGCCGATGATGGTGTCGGGATGGGCGTTGGCGATGTCCCGCAAGGGTCCGCCGATGTCGCCTTCCCGCGCATTGGCGCGCACCGAATCCGACAGCATCCGCACGCCGGATTTAAGCTTGGGTGCGACGATGTCCATCATGGCCTGCATGATCGTGGGAATGCCGGCCATCACGATGACATTGCCGAGCTTGAAGCCGGGCGCCAGGATGGTCGCGCTCTGGATCAGTTCGGCGCCATCGGGGACGCGGGCCATCCGCATCCGGGCTTCGTTCAAATCCTGCTCGCTCCAGCGTTCGCGGAAGCGCGCCACCACTTCGGGGTGATGGTCGATGCCGACGCCAAAAGCCTTGGCCACGCTGTCGGCGGTGATGTCGTCATGGGTAGGGCCGATGCCGCCGGTGGTGAACACGTAATTGTAGCGGTTGCGCAGCGCATTCAGCGCCGCGATGATGTCGTCCTCCTCGTCGGCGACGACGCGGACTTCCTTCAGGTCGATGCCGATATTGGTCAGGTACTCGGCGATGAAGCCGATGTTCTTGTCCTTGGTCCGGCCGGACAGGATTTCGTCACCGATGACCAGAATGCCGGCCGTAACGATCTCAGTCATCATTCCTCCTCAACCAACTTCTCACCCGAGATTGCCGGGCCAACGCCTTGAAGTCACGGGGTTTTGCTGTCGAAATAAGCATGCCGCAGCCGCTTTTTCGGGCAGCCTCCGTAACCATCCATACCAAATGCCGCAAGCCGATGCATATCGCGCTGGCCCGGGCCTTGCTACCATCCCGTGAAGTCATGCACTGTCCGGCATGGCCCGAGCATGATCCGGAAAAGTGGGCACCGGTTTTCCGAAAAGATCATGCTCAGACAAATAGGCACGATCGGGATTTATGGCAGTTGCGTTCGATGAGATGAATGGCCCCGGCGGCGACCTCCGCCCGGCCTACCAGGAACTCTCCCGCTGGCTCAAGGAGACGCCGCCGGACGCGCTGGAATATCGGCGCCAGGAAGCCGAACTGCTGTTCCGCCGGATCGGCATCACCTTTGCGGTCTATGGCGATGCCGAAGCCCAGGAACGGCTGATCCCCTTCGATGTGATCCCGCGGATCATGTCGGCGAAGGAATGGACCCTGCTGGAAAGGGGCCTGAAGCAGCGGGTTCGCGCGCTCAACATGTTTTTGCGCGATATCTACCATGGCCGCGACATCCTGCGCGCCAACATCATCCCCGAGGACCTGATCTTCCAGAACGACGTGTTCCGGCCCGAGATGAACGGCCAAAGCGTGCCGCACGACGTCTACGTCCACATCGCCGGCATCGACATCGTCCGCACCGATCCGGACAATTTCATCGTGCTGGAGGACAATGCGCGCACCCCCTCCGGCGTGTCCTACATGCTGGAAAACCGCGAAATCATGATGCGGCTGTTTCCGGATTTGTTCGCCCGGCATCGCATCGCGCCGGTGGAGCGCTATCCGGACGAATTATTGTCGGCGCTGCGGTCGGTGGCGCCGCTGAGTGCGTCGTCCGAGCCCACCGTCGCGCTGATGACGCCGGGCGTCTACAATTCCGCCTATTACGAGCACTCCTTCCTCGCCGACAAGCTCGGCATCGAACTGGTCGAGGGCCGCGACCTCATCGTCAAGAACGATGAGGTGTTCATGCGCACCACCGAAGGGCTGAAACGCGTCGACGTGATCTACCGAAGGGTCGACGACGATTTTCTCGATCCCCTCACCTTCCGGCCGGATTCGGCGCTCGGCGTGCCCGGGCTGATGTCGGCCTATGCCGCCGGCAACATCACGCTCGCCAATGCGGTCGGCACCGGCATCGCCGACGACAAGGCGATCTACTCCTACATGCCCGAGATCGTGAAATTCTACCTCAGCGAAGAGCCGATCCTGAAGAACGTGCAGACCTGGCGCTGCCGCGAGCCAAAGGATCTGTCCTATGTGCTCGACAATCTCGGCGAACTCGTCGTCAAGGAAGTCCACGGCTCCGGCGGCTACGGCATGCTGATCGGCCCCGCCGCCACCAAGGCCACCATCGAGGCGTTCCGCGACAAGCTGAAGCGCGAGCCGGAAGGTTTTATCGCCCAGCCGACGCTGGCGCTCTCGACCTGCCCCACCTGCACGGCCAGCGGGCTGGCGCCGCGCCATGTCGATTTGCGCCCGTTCGTGCTGACCGGCAGCAAGCAGACCACCATCGTGCCGGGCGGGCTCACGCGCGTGGCGCTGAAGGAAGGCTCGCTGGTGGTCAATTCGAGCCAGGGCGGCGGCACCAAGGACACCTGGATTCTGGACGAGTAACGAACAAGCATGCTGTCGCGCACCGCCGAAAACCTGTACTGGCTGGCCCGCTATGTCGAGCGCGCCGAATATCTCGCGCGCACCATCGATGCGACGCTGCGCGTCACCGCGCTGCCTGCCGCCTATATCGGCAAGACCAATGAATGGGATTCCGCGCTGCTCACCGCCGGCGTCAGCGCCAGCTTCTACGAAAACTACGACGAGGCCAACGAGCAGAACGTCGTCGAATATCTGTCGTTCTCGACCGCCAATCCCTCCTCGATCAGGAACTGCATCGAGTCCGCGCGGCTCAATTCCCGCTCGGTACGAACCGCGCTGACATCGGAGATGTGGGACACCATCAACGGCTCATGGCTGGAGCTGCAGGAGGTCTGGAGCAAAGGCACCGCGTCGCGGGAGGAACTGGCAAAATTCCTGCGCTTCGTGCAGGAGACCTCGCTGCGCTTCGACGGCTCGGCCTACCGCACCATGCTGCGCAACGACGCCTACTGGTTCTCGCGGCTGGGCCTGCATCTGGAACGCGCCGACAACACCGCGCGCATTCTCGACGTGAAATATCACGTGCTGCTGCCGGAAGAGGAGCACGTCGGCGGTCCGCTCGACTACTACCAGTGGACCTCGATCCTGCGCTCGGTCTCGGCGCTGACCGCCTATCACTGGGTGTACCGGGAAACGCTAAAGCCCTGGCTGATCGCGGACCTCTTGATCCTCAACGACACGCTGCCGCGCTCGCTGGCGAGTTGTTACGGCAATCTCGTGCGCAATCTCGACCAGATCGGCGTCGCCTATGGCCGCCAGGGCCCGGGCCAGCGCCACGCCCGCGGCGTCCGGAACCGGCTGGAACACAGTAATATGGACGATATATTCCAGCACGGCGTGCACGAATTCATCCAGGAATTCATCCAGGACAATTCCCGGCTTGGCGAGATCATCACCAAGCAGTATCTGATCTGACGATCTCGTCATGCTAGGTGTCGTCGATGCGTCTGCGAATCTCCCATTCCACCAGCTACCGCTACGACCCGCCGGCGACCGGCGTGATCCAGATCCTGCGCATGACCCCCGGCAGCCATGACGGGCAGTATGTCGCCGAATGGCAGATCGACGTTTCCACGGATTCGCGGCTCGATGTGCACCAGGACGCCTTTGGCAACCTCACCCATGTGCTGACGCATGGGCCGATCGCCGAGCTGACCATCAATGTCGACGGCCTGATCGAGACCCACGACACCGGCGGCGTGCTGCGCGGCACCGACGAGCGGTTTCCGCCGAGTTTGTTTTTGCGCTCGACCCAGTTGACCGAAGTCAATCCGGCGATGGCGACCTTTGGGCGCGAGCTGCGCGCCGAATCCGGCGACGACGTGCTCGGCTTCCTCCATGCGCTGATGGTGCAGGTCAACGAGCACATGACCTTTGACGAGGACCCGACCAACAGCGGCACTTCCGCCATCGAGGCCTTTGCGCTGAAGCGCGGCGTCTGCCAGGACTACGCCCATATCTTCATCGCCTGCGCGCGCTCCGGCGGCGTGCCGGCGCGCTTCGTCTCCGGGCATTTCCTGCGCTCCGACGGCACGGTCAACCAGCAGTCCGGCCACGCCTGGGCGGAAGCCTATGTGGCCGATCTCGGCTGGATCGGCTTCGACCCCGCCAACGGCATCTGCACCACCGATGCCCATGCCCGCATCGCCGTCGGGCTGGATTATCTCGGCGCCGCCCCGGTGCGCGGCACCCGCTATGGCGGCGGCGCGGAAACGCTGAGCGTCGCGGTCAAGGTCGACCAGGCCGGCCGCCCCGGCCAATGGCAGAGCCAGTCGCAGGAGTGAGGGACCTCAGCGAATTGAGCGCCTCGCGTATTGCTTCGCTGTGCGGTGAACGCACTCGATAAAGCGCTTCGCGACTGGACTAAGCATGCGGTTCCTGAGTGTGACGATTCCCACGGGCCTCGATTGAGCTGGCAGCGCGATCGGAAGGACTTTCGGCTGATCGCGATCTGCATTGCGCAGAACCGAAACCGGAAGTGTCGTCACGAATTGCCCGGTGGCCGCCAGCTTGCGGCACAGATGAATCGAAAGCGTCGTCACGGAAGCGCGCGGCATCTCGATGCTGTTGGCGCGAAACCAATCGGCGGCGAGAACACCGGCAACCGTGTCCGCGGGCGGCAGGACCCACCGCTCCGCGGCGAGATCAGCGAGCTTGATCCGGCGCGCGCGAGCCCATTTGCTCCGGCGCCCCGCGACAACGACGATCTGATCATCATAGACGATTTCGACGTCGAGATCGTCCTCGTCGAGAGGCACGGAGACGCGACCCAACAACAAATCGACGCTGCGCTCGCGCAAGTCCCGATAATGCAGGCTATTCATCACCGCTTGAGCGACATCGAGGCGCACACGAGGCTGCTCTCGTGAAAAATTCTCGATGACCGCCGGCAGAAACCCGGCGGCCAGGCTCTCGGTACTGGCGATACGCAACTCTCCGACTGTCGGGTCGGCGAGATAGGCGAGTTCCTCAACCCCCTGCTTCAGCTCATCGAACATCGTCCGGGCACGTGCCGCGAGAGCGCGGCCGTAAGCCGTCGGAACGACGCCGCTGCGGCTGCGATCGAACAGGCGAACGCCGACCACATGCTCCATGTCGGAGATCGCCTTCGAAATCGCAGGCTGCGAGACCGCAAGTTCACCGGCGGCCTTTGCCATACTGCCGTGCTGCACCACGCTGAGCAAAATATGCAGGTCGCGCAGCTTGAGCCGCCCTCCAATGCGATCAACCCATTTCATGCGGGCCTATCAATTTGGTTATGTCAATGTCACATATCAGAATTGGACGCGTATGTCTGCAAGGCGCACATTACGTCATCGCGGACAGCCGGAGCTTCTCGATGACCGGATCGGATGTACGAGGCCTTTTGGTCGCCGCGGCTGCCGTCATCCTGGCGGGCGCAAGCCCCGGGATCGGCACCGCCTCCGCGCAGGATTATCCGTCGAGACCCGTGAAAATCGTGGTGCCGTTCCCACCCGGCGGCACCGCTGGATTTCACCGCGCGAATGCTGGCCGACAGGTTAGCCGTCAGCCTCAAGCAGACTTTCGTGGTGGAAAACCGTCCCGGCGCTTCCGGCAACATCGGCACCGACGCGGTGGCCAAGGCAGAGCCCGATGGCTACACACTGCTGTTCGCCCTCGATACGCCGCTCACCGTCAGTCCGGCGCTCTATCCGAAACTCGCATACGACCCAGCCAAGGATTTCGAGCCGGTCTCGGTGGCGGCAAGTTTCTCGATGACGCTCGTAGTGCATCCTTCCGTTCCCGTAACATCGGTTCGGGAGTTCGTCGCCTACGCAAAAAATCTGGATCGACCGCTGCTCTACGGCAGCGGCGGCGGAAGCGGCAATCCCGGCCATCTGACGATGGAATTCTTTCGAATGAAGGCGGGATTTGAAGGCCTGCATGTGCCCTACAAGGGCAACGCCGAAGTCGTGACGGGCCTGGTCGGTGGGCAGGTTCAGGCGGGCTTCCTTGCAACCCCCGGCGTCCTGCCGCTGGCGCGCGAAGGCCGGTTGAAGGCACTTGCTGTATCCAGCCCGGAACGCGCACCGTATGCGCCGGAGATCGGTACCATCGCCGAAAATGGTTACGCCGGCTTCGAGGTCGGATTCTACCAGGTGCTGCTCACACCAAGGGCCGTTCCGGAATCCATTCGCGCGTTGCTGGAGCGGGAGGTGCGCCAGGCTCTGCAATCGCCCGAGCTGCAGGCTCGCCTCCGCGCCCAGGCATTGGAGCCGATCGCAAGCACCGGCGCTGAAGCCAAGGTTTTGCTCAAATCGGCTTCCGAGCGATGGCAGACCGTCACCAAGACATCGAACATCCGGCCGGAATAATGCCTTCACGCCGGGCGCCAAAAACATCGCGTACGCTGCAGACGCCGACGACACAGATCGTCATGCTTGGCACGGGCACGCCGCGCCCTGATCCCGCGCGATCGGGACCTGCGACCGCCATTGTGGTGAATGGAACGCCGTATCTGGTTGATTTTGGCCCGGGCGTCATCCGTCGCGTGGCGGCAGCGTACAACAAGGGCGTCACTGCGCTCGGACCCGCGGCAGGCGGAATAAAGACGGCCTTCCTGACCCATATGCACGCCGACCACACCGCCGGCTATCCGGACCTGATCCTCACGCCGTGGATACTGGGCCGAAAGGAGCCGATCGAAGTCTATGGGCCGAAAGGCCTCCGCGAAATGACCAGACATATCCTGAGCGCCTGGAAGATCGACATCAACAATCGCGTCAACGGGATCGACCGGCTGCCGCGGGCGGGGTGTCGCGTCGTGGTGCACGAGATAGCACCGGGTGAAATCTATGCCGACCGCAATATCCGCGTCACGGCCTTTCCGGTGCGGCACGGCTGAAGCACGCCTATGGCTTTCGATTTGAGACGCCCGACAAAGTCATCGTCATGTCAGGGGATACAGCGCCGACTCCCAGCCTGGAGGAACATTGTGCCGGTTGCGACGTGCTGATTCACGAGACCTATTCCCAACAGACTTACGAGAAGGTCTCGCCCAAGTGGCAGCGGTACCGCCGAACCCATCACACCTCCTCCCGGGAGCTCGCCGCGCTAGCCGCGCGCGTCAAGCCCGGCCTGCTGGTGCTCTATCACCGTGCAAACGCCGGCGGCGCGTTGACGCTTGCCGACCCGGAAGAGGCTGTCTTGAACGAGATCAAGCAACACTACGACGGCCGCGTGATGACCGCCCACGATCTCGACATGATCTGAGGCGCGCGGTCATTTATCGAGTTTTAATGAGGCACCTCGCCGCGCACCACCCAAGCCGTCGCCGCGTAGGAGCGCGGACCATCATCCTCGCCGTCCCGATACGCAAGTCGCACCGCCGCGCGCAAAGCGGCTCTCGCCTCACGATCAAGCGAACCCACATATTCCGCAATCGGCCCCTCCCGGCCCTCGGCAGGCGACCAGAAATCGTCGAACGACGAATAGTCCATTCGGATCGTCCGCGTGTCCTGCACGACATTGATTAAACCGGCCGCTAACCAGGCGCGCTGCAAGTCGCCGGGACGGCTCATCGGCCGCGTCAAGCTGCGCTCACGCCAGTTGATCCCGCGTTGGTCGAGCATGGCCGCGGCGTCACAGATCATCCGATACGCCACAAACCCTCCGCGCGTGTCCCAAGTCGCAGCCGCTACCGTGCCACCGCGACGCGTGACGCGGCGCATTTCGCCAACTGCGATGTCTGCCTGGGGAATGAACTGCAGCACCAGCATGGAAAGCGTATGATCGAAGCTGGAATCCGGAAACGGTAACTGGCAGGCATCGCCGACCCGAAAGTGCAACTTCGGATTCACGTTGTTGCACGCTGCGTAGTCGATGTATTCGGCGGAGCGATCAATACCCCAAACCTCACCAATCCGCGGATTTTGCGCGAGAGCAGATCCGAGATTTCCGGTACCGCATCCGACATCCAACGCGCGTTTCGCGCTTGAGATGCTGGCAAAATCGATCAGAAGGGGCGCGAGGCGGCGGCTCCATCGCCCCATCTGGATTTCATAGCCGTCACCGTCGGCGGACACAAAATTTGAGGTTTCGGAAGCGTCCATGCGAGTTATTGCGTCTTCAGACCGGCCGCACGGACCAACTCGGCATCTGCCTTGATCTGCTTTCGAACGAACGCATCGAATTCGGCGCGCGGCATTTCGATCGTATCCACGGCGAGGCCAGCGAGCTTTTCGCGGACCTTCGGCTCCCGTAACGCCCGTTTCATCTCGCTATGAAGTCTGTCCACGATGCTCTCCGGAGTCTTTGCCGGCAAGAAGACGCCGATCCAGAATGGATATTCGGCATTCGAGAAGCCCGCTTCCGAGACGGTCGGCACGTCGGGAAACGCGTTGCTGCGCTGTGCCGAGTTGACGACGAGCGCCGCCAGCTTGCCATCCCGCACCAACGGCAGGGCGTTGGCGATCGGCGCAAAGAAAAGATCGATGCGTCCCGCGACGATCTCGCTCATGGCTTCGGGTCCACCCTTGAACGGCACGTGCACCGCTTCAATACCGGCGCTCGACAGGAAGCGGATCGCGCTCAAATGCGTGGCGCTGCCAACGCCGGCGGACGCAAAATTGAGCGAACCCGGCTTCGACTTGGCGGCCTTGACGAGGTCGCCAACCGTCTTGAAGGCGCTCGCCGACGAGACAACGAGCACATTCGGCGTGCTCGCAAGCGGCATGACCGCGATGAAATCCTGCGCGGGATCATAGCTCAGCGCCGGATAGAGTGCAGGCGCGATCGTCTGCGCGGATGAGTTGGCGAGCACCGTATAGCCGTCCGGTGCGGCCTTTGCGACACTGCCCGCCCCGGTCGATCCGCCCGCCCCCGGCCGGTTCTCGATCACGATAGGCTGCCCGATCTGGGCCGAGACCTGCTCGAATACGATCCGCGGAACGATGTCGGTAAATGTGCCCGCCGCAAAAGGGACAACGACATGCAGCGGCCTGCCGGGCCAGGTCTGGGCCTGCGATCCGGTAGTCAACGCAATCAGACAAACCATCAGCGACAATAAGTGATGCGCCTTCACGGGGACCTCCCTGAACTCGTGCGTCATCGCTTGAATTTGCGCCCTCGGTCCCCAGACATCCAATGCATAATTTCTCTAGCTCTCTATGCCGGAGCGGCATAGAGTTTCGTTATGGACCTCCGGCATGCGAGAACGTTCGTCGCCGTGGCCGAATTCGGCACGGTTTCCGAAGCGGCCTTGCGGCTGCACATCGCGCAGCCGGCCCTGTCTCGCCAGATCGCGACATTCGAAGACGAACTCGGACTAAAGCTGTTCGACCGCACGCGAGGCCGTCTCGTGCTGACCGCCGAGGGCGAAGAACTGCTCGGCGATTGCAAGAGCCTCTTGAAGCAAGCTTCCTCGCTCGGTGAACGGGCCCAACAGCTGAAGCTCGGCGAGACCGGCACCTTGAAGATTGCGGCTTCGCCGCAATTCATCGAGGGTGTCATCGCGAAATTCTGGCACCAGTATGCTGAGCGCTATCCCAAGGTCGAACTGAAGCTGGTCGAAGTGCTCGGCTGGCCGAACACGCGCACGGTGCTCGAGCGCGGCGAAATCCACGTTGGGGTGAACCTCCTGCATGCCGTGGCGGCTGACGACCAGCATTTCGGGCATCAGCCGCTGGAGCCTGTCTATCACCTTGCCGCCTGCCATCCTGCGCTCAACCTGGGCAAGCAAGGTGCGGTCGACGTCCGCCAATTGACTGCGTGGCCCCTGCTCCTGCTGGACACCGAATTCGTCTTTCGGCGGACGTTTGACGCTGCGTGCCGGCTCGCCGGCGCCACCATGAATGTCAAATTCGAAAGCCGGACACCGCATACGCTGCTAGCTATGGCGGCGGAGAAGCATGGCGTTGCCATCATTCCCTCCGCACTACAGGTCGAGCGTTCCAGGCTGCGAATTTTCAGTGTGACTTTAAAGGGCGAACCACTATGCGAGCCGCTGGCTATTTTCTGGGACAAGCGGCGTACGCTCCCGCGTTACGCTACGGCATTCTGTGAAATGTTGGCCGCCCACATGCGCAAGACACGCCCGACTGAACCAAGGGAGATTGCGCGCAGGCGGACGAAAGCACGAGCCCGCTGATCGCTGCTTATCCAGCCACACATCCTCGAACCTGTTGATCCACCTAGTGATCTTGTACTTTGGGTCGTAAGCGCTGGTCGATCAGGCCGGCGCTCCGGCCATAGCAGAGTCAGTCGCAGAAATGAGGGAGCGACTTCGTAGGGTGGGCAAAAACTCAGCTAATCCGGCTTCGTCGCACAAATCACCAGCCCTTGCACTGGCACGCCTGCCTCCATGCGTAGTTCAGCCTGGATGATCTTCGGCTGAAGGCCCGAGGTCGTGAGCAACTGTTCGACGTAGGCCCGGGTATGACTGTAACGGCCGTGCAACTCCAGGCGGAAACCCGCATCAGCGATGTCTCCGGTCGCATGCTCGAGCGTAAACACAAGAATCCCCTTCGGGCGCAGCGCTCCTGCGAGCGCAGCGATGACGCCCTTCAAATCACCGAAATACACAAGCGTGTCCGCCGATACAATCAGGTCGAAGGCTTCGCTGTTTTCACGCAGGTACGTGCTCAACTCGGCCTTGATCAGTGCGTGATAGACGTTCTTTTCCTTCGCGTGCGCCAGCATGCCTTCGGACAAGTCCACGCCGACCAGCCGGCGCGCAAAAGGTGCGATGAGCGCGCCGCAGAGTCCCGTTCCACACCCTGCATCCAGCACGTCGAGACTGCGCAACGGCTGCAAGCCTTGATCCTCCAACATTGTGGCGACAAGCGCAGGCGCGCGATACGACAGTCTCGCGAGCTTCGCCTCGAAGCTCGCCGCAAAACTGTCGAAGGTCGTCTCGATATAGCCATTTGACGCGCGCTCAGGCACATCTCGACCGGAGCAGGCCGCCAGCATATGCCGCGCAACCGGATTGCCTGGCTCTTCCTCGAGCCATGCCTCGAGAATTTTCGTCGCCTCATCGATCTCACCCAGCGTGCAGTGCGCCAGCGCCAGCAGCTTGCGCGCCTCGGGATGCTTCGGCTGGAGCGTGATCGCCTTGCAGTAGCAAGCCGCGGCTTCCTTGGTGCGCTTCAAGCCATTGAGCAGAATGCCAAGGTTGGTATATGCATCAATGTGTTCGGGGTTCAGCCGAATGGCTGTGCGATACGCGGCTTCCGCCTTGACCGGCTGCCCGGTCGCTCGCAGCAGCACCCCCAGATTATTGTGGGCATTCGCGTGGCTCGGATCGATCTCTATCGCACGCCGATACGAAGTCGACCGCGGACTTCAGCCTCTGATCCGATTGAAACACAATGCCGAGGTTGCTGTACCAGTCTGCCTGATCCGGCACGAGCGCGACACTTCGTTCGATCAGCGCCAGGGCTTCCTCGTTTCGCCCCTGCTGGTGCGCAAGCAATCCGGCGTAGTGCAGCGCCCTGGGATGATCGGGCGCAATTTCGAGCACGCGCCGATAGACCTCGCGAGCTGCTACGAGCTGCTGGCTTTTCTGCAGAATGATCGCGACTGAAACCGCCTCTTCGAGCGACAACTCACGCGTCGATGCTTCTGACGGCTCCATGAGCTGTCCGGGCGATCCTCCGCCCGTCTCCGGTCGAATGATCCTAGCCGTCCTTGTTGGCCTTGATGTCGAACTTGAAATGAATCCCCTGATCGAGGCTCCCGTCAGGACGTTGCGGCTTGTACTCCAGATCGACCTTGGCGAAGGCGAGAATCACGTTCTCCGACGTTCCCCGGCGCTGCTGTCACCGAGCGAGACCCCGGTGATGATGATGTCGTTCATCTTGATGATGAGGAATTCCTGCTGGCCTTTTCCCGCCTTGCGGTGCGTGATGGTGGCTTCCTTCAGATGGGTGCCCGTCGCGCAAGCTTGCAGCAGCCTCGGCGAGGCCTTGTCGATCGTGTGCGTGAAAGAAAGGTCGTGGAACGTCGCCCTGCCGGCGCCACCGCCGCCGCCACCACCAATGGTCGCAGCATTTGTGACACCCCAGGAGAACGACAGCACCTCGATTTCGTCCTTGTGCTTGTCGTCGGCGGATTCGCCTTTGATGTCCCCGATCTTTGCAAAGATGTCTGATGCCATCTGGAACACCTGATCACTACGTCGCCCAATTGACGACCGGCAGAGCGTGAAGGCAGCAAAAATTAGGCTGGAACCAGTTTGGTGTCAATGCTGGGGTCGAAAAACCCAAGGTTGCGCAATACCATTGCGATGCTTTCTCACCCCACACACCGTCACTTATCCAACCACACATCCTCAAACCGCAGATTGTTGTACTGGCTGTTGGAGTGCGGCTTGAAATTCTTCACATGCGGCTGCCAGCAATTAGCGGCGGAGCTGTGCAGGATCACGGGACGCGCGGCGTCCTCGACCAGCATGCGCTCGACGTCCCAGACCATCTTGGTGCGCTTCTCGCGGTCGAGCTCGCGCGACTGCGCGGCAAGCAGCCTGTCGACCTCGGCATTGCAGTATTGCGTGTAATTGCGCTCGGAGTTGCAGGAATAGTTTTCGACGATGTTGCCGTCGGGATCGTCGACGCTGACGCCGGTGAGGTTCAGCCCGATCGTATATTCCTTGCGCTGCAGCCTTGAGTACCAGCGCGGCGTATCCAGAATGTCGAGTTCGGCCGTGATGTAGATCTTCTTCAGCTGGTCGGTCAGGATCACGGCGGGATCGCGATAGGTCGGCAGGTTTCGCGTCTGGATCTTGATGGCGAGCGGCTTGGCGTCGCTGTAGCCGAGCTTTTGCATGATCGCCTGCGCCTCGGCGAGGTTCTTGGCCGTGTCGGGACCGTAGCCCGTGAGCGCGTTCACCATCTCCGGCGGCATGCCCCACTCGCCCTCGTCCTTTGGCAGCATGGCGCCGCCCATCCGCGCCAGCCCCTCCATCAAGATGGTGTTGAACGCCTTGCGGTCGAGCGCCAGCGACATCGCCTTTCTGATCTCGGGATTGTCGAATGGCGGGTTGACGCGGTTGACCATCAGATTGATCAGCACGCCCGTGGTCGTCATTTCGCAGATCGCGTTCGGCGCCCGCGCCTTGATGTCCTTCATCAGGGGAACGCTGACGTCGGAGGGAAAGGTGATGTCGTAGTCGCCGGTCGAAAACGCCAGCATGCGGGTGGCGCGGCTGTCGATGGTGCGGACCGCGATCTCGTCGAGATAAGGCCGGTCCTTCCTGAAGTAATCGGGATTGCGCACCAGTTTTATCGACTCGCCGCGCTTGAACTCGACGAATCTGAACGGCCCGGTGCCGACAGGTTTGGTGCGCATCACCTGCTGCGGCACGTGGCAGGGATAGACCGCCGAGAATGCGCTGGCGAGCAGCACCGGCAGGCTCGGCTGCGGCTCGCTCAATTCGAACGTCGCTTCGAAATCGCCGTTGATGCTGACGTCCTTCAGTTTCGTGTACCAGACCTTGCGCGGATTGCGCTTGAAGTCCTGGGTCTCGCTTTTGCCGATCAGCATCCGCCAGGTGCACTGCACGTCCTTTGCCGTGAACGGCTGGCCGTCGTGCCATTTCACGCCCTGTCGCAGCTTGAAGGTCAGCCTGGTGTTGGTGGAATCCCACGACCAGCTCTCGGCGAGATCGGGGATGACGGTCTCGAGGCTCTCATGCGGCTTGGCCGGATCGAACACCACGAGATTGTTGAACACGGCCGCGAACGGCATCACCGAGGCGATGGTCGATTCCTCAAGCAGCGAGGTCGAGGGCGGATTGTCGTTGTGATAGAGCCGCAGCGTGCCGCCCTTTTTCTGCGCCGACGCCGGCTGCGCCGCGACAAGGGCAACCGCCATCAAGGCGATGATCGCAACGGGTTTCACCGGCAAACCGCTGGTTCGCATATTGCGCCTCCCGAAATTCTTCTTTGTCTTGGTTTTTATCTGGGATGGCAGCGTGCCGGACGAAAGTGGCTTAATCAATACTCGCATTGCCGGTAGTCCGAGGCTTCGCACGCCTGCATCATCGCCTGCGCCTGCGCGATTTCCGCCGGTGCCATGTCCCTGGACACCTCGCGCAGTTCGGCCTTCGCCTTGGCATCGCCGCGCTTGGCGGCAAGGCTGAACCACATGAAGGCGCGCGCCGAGTTGCGGGCGACGCCCTCGCCCTTGCGGTACATCACCCCGATGACGCTTTGCGCCTTCGGATTTCCCTTTTCGGCAAGCGGCCGGAACAGGCGGATCGCCGGCACATAGTCGCCGCGATTATAGGCCGCCATGCCGTCTTCCCACGGCCCGGCGCGGCTTTGGAAGAGGCGCCGGACGCAGTCACCAGCGCCATGACCGCGCCGCCGATCAGGATCGATTTTCGCATGCCTTTCCCCTGCCCCGGGACCAATTTCTAGCCGTTTCGGGCATGGCCGCGCCACCGGGAATTGGGGTTGGATGCCCCCCTGAAATTCGCTACTAGTTGCGCCGCCGACCGTTTCGGACGTCTGGGGACATGGAATGACCTATTGTTGCGGAGTGCTGGTTCGGGACGGCCTGGTCATGATCGCGGACACCCGCACCAATGCCGGCCTCGACAACGTCTCGACCTTCCGCAAGCTGCATATCTTCTCAAACCCCGGCGACCGCATCATGGCGATCGCCAGCGCCGGCAACCTCGCCATCAGCCAGTCGGTGCTGTCGACCCTGACCGAGGGCCTCGAGGACCCCAACACCGGCGAACTCGAGACCCTGATGAACGCGCCGACCATGTTCCAGGCCGCGCAGCGCATCGGCCGGGCGATCCGCAACGTGCATGCCACCGAGGGGCCCGCGCTGAGATCGGAGGATGTCTCCTTCGACGTCTCGTTCCTGTTCGGCGGCCAGATCAAGGGCTCGCGGATGCGGCTGTTCATGGTCTACACCGCCGGCAATTTCATCGAATGCACCACCGACACGCCCTATTTGCAGATCGGCGAGCACAAATACGGCAAGCCGGTGCTCGACCGCGCCATGCATTACGACGTCGAGCTCTATGAGGCGCTGAAGACCAGCCTGATCTCGATGGATTCGACCATGCGCTCCAATCTCGGCGTCGGTCTTCCGATCGACGTGCTGGTGGTGCGCGCGGATGCCTGCGAGGCCGACCTCAACCACCGCATCGAGGCGGGCGAACCCTATTTCCACGATCTGCGCTCGCGCTGGTCGGCGGCGCTGCGCGCGGCGCATCAGAATATCCCGAGACCACCGTACAAGACCGAAACAGAAACAAAAAAATAAGGAACAGAGGAAATGGCCGAGACAAAAGAGAAGATCGCCGTCGTCACCGGCGCCGGCACCGGTGTCGGTCGCGCGGCGTCGCTGGCGCTGATGAACACGGGCTATACCGTCGTGCTCGCCGGGCGGCGCATGGAGATGCTGGAAGAGACCAGGAAGCTCGGCGACAATATCGGCAAGAGCCTGTGCGTTTCCGCCGACATGACCGACCCCGGCTCGATCGCGGCATTGTTCGCCAAGGTGACGGAAACCTACGGCCGGCTCGACGTGCTCTTCAACAATGCCGGCATGGGCGCGCCGCCGGTGAATTTCGAGGATCTCAGCCTCGCGCAGTGGCAGGCGGTGGTGAACACCAACCTCACCGGGCCGTTCCTGTGCACCCAGCACGCCTTCCGCATCATGAAGGACCAGACCCCGCGCGGCGGCCGCATCATCAACAACGGCTCGATCTCGGCGCACGCGCCGCGGCCGTTCTCCTCGGCCTATACCTCCACCAAGCATGCCATCACCGGCCTGACCAAGGCGACCAACCTCGACGGCCGCATGTACGACATCGCGGTCGGCCAGGTCGATATCGGCAATGCCGCAACACCCGATGACCGACCGCATGGTCGCCGGCCCCGGCGTGATGCAGCCCGATGGCACGATGAAGCAGGAACCGCGCATGGATGCGAAGGCGGTCGGCGATGCGGTGGCCTACATGGCGAGCCTGCCGCTGGATGCCAACGTGCTGTTCATGACTGTCATGGCGAGCAAGATGCCGTTCGTGGGACGGGGCTGATCTTCGCTGCCTCGGACGCAGCGCGGCATGAAATGCTGCGCCGCTGAAGCCGGGGCCCACGCTTCGTTTCGCACCGCCTGATGCGGTCCCGGCTCTGCGAGAGCGGAGCGTTTCACGCTGCACCGCGCTCCGGGACTACGATCGCGAACGCTCACTGCTTCTGCCCTTTCGCGCGCCTGATTGTCTCGGAGGGAAGCTCGCCGAAGGCTCTGCCGTAATCGCGCGCAAAATGTCCGGTGTTGCCGAAACCGCAGGCGTAGCAAACAGCGGTGACCGTTATGTTTGGTCCCGCCGAGGAAAGCATTCTGCGCGCATGCTGCATCCGGATGGTCTTTGCAAACTCCATCGGGGTTTGACCGCGGTGCAGTTTGAACGATCGAAACAGCGATCTCGCGCTGACGCCGGTGATCTCGACCAGATCATCGATCAGGATCGGTCGTCTCCAGTTGGCTTCGATGAATTCCTCGGCGAGCCGGACATGATGGGGCGCCGAACCCGGCGACTGCTCGGCCAAGCCTGCACTATAGGGATGCCTGTTCGTCCACAGGAAGCCGACGATCAGGGCCTGCTCGAGTTCTCGAAGAACCAGCGGAGGCGGCTGCGTCTCTTCCGAGTCAAAAAGCCCGGCAAACTGCGAAACCAGGCGAAGCAGGCTTTGGGCACGCTCGTCCGAAAGAGCCAGCGCGGCGTCAAACGCAACGGGTGCTTTCGGCTTTGAGCCCAGCAATGCGCCAAGCTTTCTCTCCAGCGCCGACGTTCTGATTCGAAGCGTCATCCGCTCGTGCCTTGCGCTCCAGCGAAGCCGCATCGGCTGGCCGCCCGAAGTCGTGCACGCTTGTCCATCGTCGACATCGATGTCGACGCCAGAAAGCGTGGTGATCGCGCGGCCTCGCACGGCGATCTGTTGACGAACGAATTCCGATTCGGAAAAGTCGATGGTGGCCGGTACACTGCATGCAGAGAACCCCAACGCGACATCGTCGAGGTGCAAATAGCTTGCCCAGGCCTCGAAACCGCCGGCGTGCTGAACGTCGATGAGCCTGGCCCCGTACAACGTTTCAAGCGCGTGGCCGAAATGCTCTACAGAGGTTGCGCGGAAGAATGGAAAACGGTGCAGGAACTCAGCTGACGGCTTAACCGGCATAAAATGAAAAAACCCAACCTATTCGCAATCTCGAAAGCGTAGGCCGATTCCAGGCCCTTGCAAATTGCGCAGGAGCCATTTGACTGCATCCGCCGCCGCAATTGGCGGCATAGCGCCCACCACGAAAATGCATGCGTCATAGCGCTGAGGCGTGTCGCGCGCGTATCCAAGGTAGATGGATTGCAGCGTAGTGTCGTTTGCGTTGTAGTGATGCCGTAACGGCGGCCCTTGCACTCCTTGAGCAGAGGCTGGCGCGGGATGAGCCAAACCCCCATTAACGCAGCTTTACTAAAATCTTCGCTCGTTAAGAGATTCGAACGAAATCGCGCGCCCGTTGCGGGTCGCACAGCATATTTGGGGATACAATATGATCGGCATCGTCAGGAATTCAAAGGCGCAGGCGGCCCTCGCGCGGATCGAAGCGTTGGACCAGTCGCAGGCCGTCATCGAATTCGGGCTCGACGGCACGATCGTGACGGCCAACGGCAATTTTCTCAAGGCGCTCGGATATGCGCTCGCCGAAATCCAGGGCAAGCACCACAGCATGTTCGTCGAACCTTCGGAGCGGGATACGCCCGCCTACCGCGAATTCTGGGCGAGGCTCGCGCGTGGCGAGTTTCAGGCAGCAGAGTACAAGCGCATCACCAAGGGTGGGCGCGAAATCTGGATACAGGCCTCATACAACCCCATCCGCGGCAAGGACGGAAACCCGGTGGGGGTTGTCAAATACGCAACCGACATCACGGCGGCAAAGATCGGGAGCATGGAGGATGCCGGCAAGATTATCGCGATCGGCCGCGCCCAGGCGACCATCGAATTCGAGCTGGACGGCACCATCGTCACCGCCAATGAGAATTTTCTGAAAACCCTTGGCTATGCGCTTGGCCGAGATCAAGGGACAGCATCATCGCATGTTCGTGGAGCCAGCGGAGCGCGAGAGTGGCGCATATCGTGAATTCTGGCTGCGCCTTGGCCGCGGAGACTATCAGTCGGGAGAATACAAGCGGATCGGCAAGGGCGGCCGTGAAATCTGAATTCTTGCTTCCTACAACCCGATCCTCGACGAAAAAGGAAAGCCCTTCAAGATTGTGAAGTTTGCGACCGACGTCACCGAGCAGAAGCTCAGGAATGCCGATCTGGCCGGACAGATCACCGCGATCGGAAAATCGCAGGCCGTCATCGAGTTCAATATGGATGGCACGATCATCACGGCGAACGAAAACTTTCTACAAGCGCTCGGCTATCCGCTCGCCGCTATCCAGGGCAAGCATCATTCCATGTTTGTCGCGCAGGCCGAAAGGGCCGGCGAGGATTATCGCGCGTTCTGGGCGGCGCTGAACCGCGGTGAATATCAGTCCGGCGAGTACATGCGGGTTGGGGCGGGCGGCCGGGAGATCTGGATACAGGCTTCCTACAATCCGATCCTCGATCTCAATGGCAAGCCGTTCAAGGTCGTCAAATACGCCTCTGATGTCACCAAGCAGGTGATCGCGCGCAAGAAGAGCGAGCATGTGCGCGGCATGATGGAATCGGTTGCCTCCGGCGCCGAGGAACTGAATGCGTCGGTGCAGGAGATCTCCGCCGCCATGGTGAAGTCAAAGGACACCGCGGCCACGGCGGTCGGTCACGTCGAAGGCGCCGACCAGCAGGCACAGCGGCTTACCGCGGCCGCCCAGTCCATGAGCGGTATCGTCCAGATGATCCACGAGATCACCGGTCAGATCAATCTGCTGGCACTGAACGCGACCATCGAGTCGGCTCGCGCCGGCGAGGCGGGCCGCGGTTTTGCGGTGGTTGCCGCCGAGGTCAAGAATCTGGCTAACCAGGCCAAACAGGCCAAACAGGCCACCGACAAGATCAACCAGGAAATCGAAAGCCTCAACGGCATCTCCGGCGACGTGGTCACCGCGCTCGGCACTATTCGCACGGCGATCCAGCACGTCAGCGAGTACGTTACCTCTACCGCGGCCGCGGTCGAGGAACAGAGCGTCGTCACCAAGGAAATGTCGTCGAGCATGCAGCGCGCCGCCGCGGAGGCCGCGAGCCTCGGCTGACAGGCGGATTGCCTCGGCATCGCGTTGAGGCTGGATTTGTCTTGAGCGTTCCGCGGGGATGAAAGCAAGCATTCATGGGTCGCATTCTGGCGTTTCCTGACGTGGTCGGAGCTTCGCGCCAGGCCGACCCCGCTCCGGAGCGAACGGCCGAACTGGCGCTGCCAAAGGATCAACCGGCTTCCGTCGTCATGGCAGTTGCCGAATGCCTTGAGGCAATTCTGGCGAAACTCGACCCTTTAATCGATAAGGTCGATCAACTCGAAGCGCAGCAATTGCTGCGTTGGAAGATCGAGAGCGCGCGCTTGGAGATACGCGTGGCTCGACACAACGCCTTGCTGCTGGAGGCGGCCCTTGACGCATAGCTGAGCATCACGCACTGCCAGTCCCCTACTCCAGCCGCTCCACTTTCCGCAGCGACGGAAACAGCTTCATCCACAACAGCGCAATCGCGATGGTGCCGACGCCGCCGAGCACCGCAGCCGGCATGACGCCGAACAGCGCGGCCGTGACGCCGCTTTCGAACTGACCGAGCTGGTTGGAAGCGTTGATGAACAGAAAATTCACGGCGCCGACGCGGCCGCGCATGTCGTCTGGCGTCGCCAACTGCACCAGCGAGAAACGTATCACCACGCTGACGACGTCGGCGGCGCCCAACACAATCAGCGCCAGCACCGAGAGCCACATCCATTGCGACAGCGCGAACACGACTGTCGCCACCCCGAACACGATGACGGCCTGAAACATCCGCAAGCCCACGTGACTGTCGATGGTGTGGCGCGCCAGAAATGCCGTCATCAGCAAAGCCCCAACCGCCGGTGCCGCGCGCAAAATGCCGAGGCCGAGCGGACCGGTCTGCAGGATGTCGGCCGCGTAGATCGGCAGCAGCGCGGTGACGCCGCCGAACAGCACGGCAAAGAGGTCGAGCGAGATGGTGCCGAGGATCGCCGGATTGCTGCGAATGAATTTGACGCCGGCGTAGATGTCGTCTGACGATGGTCCGTCCTTTGGCACGTCCTGCGACACCGCGACGATGCGGCCGGTCAGGATCGCGCCCGCGATCCAGAACGCGACGATGATGGCGTAAGGCAGGCTCGGCGCGAGGACGTAAGCCAGTCCTCCGAGCGCGGGGCCGGTAATGACCGCGATCTGCGCCGCGCCGCTCGAGATCGCGGTCGCCCGCTGCAGCGAGCCTTTCGGCGTCACCAGCGGCAGCAGTGCTGATGTCGCCGGGCTCTCGAACGCGCCGGCGATCCCGATCACGAAGGTTGCGAGGTAGATCTGCAACGGGTTCAGCCAGCCCATGTAGGTGCTGACGGCCAGGAAGAGCGCGGTCAGCGCCTCCGCCAACTGGCAGAGTTGAATCACGCGCTTGCGCTCAAATCGGTCGGCGGCGTGGCCGGCGACGAATACCAACAATGCCGTCGGCAAGAACTGCACCAGCCCGACCATGCCAAGGTCGAACGCACTGCCGGTGATCGCATAGAGCTGCCAACCGATCGCGACCGCCGCCATCTGGCTGGCAAAGCGGGAAAGGCTGCGCGAGAGCAGGAAAAGCAGGAACGACCTGTGCCGGAGCAGGTCGGAAGCGCCGACGGGCATGATCGAGGACATGGGCTGACCGGTGGCCGACCACGGCTCCCATGTCAACGGCTGCCCGAACAACACGGCATTGCGCGGCCGCGCGGCGCTGGCATAATCGCGCGAGGGGCGTTGGGGGAATCATGCTGCAACTGCAATCGGCGTTCGGCGTGCTGGCGCTGCTGGTGATCGCCTGGGGCTTAAGCGAAAACCGCCGTGCGGTCTCGCTCCGTCAGGCGGCCATCGGCCTCGCCGTCACCATCGTCACCGCGCTGGTGTTGTTGAAACTGCCGGTGGTGGCGCGCGCGTTCGGCGCGATCAACGACGCCGTCAATGCCATATCGGCCGCCTCCCGCGCCGGCACCTCCTTCGTGTTCGGCTATCTCGGCGGCGGTCCCCTGCCCTTCGATCTCAAGGCGCCGGGCGCCGATTTCATTCTCGCCTTCCAGGCGCTGCCGATCATTCTCGTGATGAGCGTGCTGACCACGCTGTTGTTCTACTGGCGCATCCTGCCGCCGGTCGTGCGCGGCATGGCGTGGCTGCTGGAGCGCAGCCTCGGCGTCGGCGGCGCGGTGGGCTTGTCGACCGCCGCCAACATCTTTCTCGGCATGGTGGAAGCGCCGTTGTTCATCCGGCCTTATCTGGCAAAACTCACGCGCGCCGAATTGTTTCTGGTGATGACCGGCGGCATGGCCGGCATCGCCGGCACCGTGCTGGTGCTCTACGCCACGCTGCTGGCGCCGCTGATACCGGACTCCGCCGCGCATTTCGTGATCGCCTCCGTGCTCGGCGCGCCGGCCGCGATTTTGGTCAGCCTGATCATGGTGCCGGAAACCTCTGGCAAACGCACCGGCGGCTCGCTCGAAGCGCCCGAGCCGCATGCGGCGAGCACGATGGACGCCATCGTCAAGGGCACCACCGCCGGGCTGGAGCTGCTGCTCAACATCGTCGCCATGCTGCTGGTGCTGGTGGCGCTGGTCTATCTCGCCAACGCGATCCTCGGGCTGTTGCCCGAAATCGGCGGCGCCAAACTGTCGTGGCAGCGGCTGCTCGGCTATCTGATGGCGCCGGTGTGCTGGCTGATGGGCGTGCCCTGGCCGCAGGCGATCACGGCGGGAAGCCTGATGGGCACAAAAACCGTGCTGAACGAACTGATCGCCTATGTCGACCTTTCAAAACTCGGGCCCGAGGCGCTCGATCCGCGCTCGCGGCTGATCATGCTCTATGCGATGTGCGGCTTTGCCAATTTTGCCAGCCTCGGCATCATGATCGGCGGCCTCGGCACCATGGCCCCGGAGCGGCGCGAGGAGATCAACGCGCTCGGGCTGAAGTCGATCGTATCAGGGACGCTGACGACGTGCTTGATGGGGGCGATTGTCGGGGTGTTGAACTAGGGCCTGCTCCGTCCTATGCAGGGAGGTGAGCTGGATTTGCCTCACGAAAGCCACCGGCTACTGGCTTCAGAGGGCAAAGGTTCCACGTCGGAGGTACAGCAGTGATCCGCGCCATGGTCCGACGTGCACTTGTACTGACGGCGGCTTTCGTCGCGGGGTTGGCTCCGGTCACGTGCCTTGGCGAAAGCAACAAGCGGTTGCCGGCCAAGGCAACAAAGGAACTACCCTCCGAGCTGCTTTCGCTGCTCCAACAGAAGAAGATGCCAAAATATTCACCTATCGTTGTGCGCGTCTTCAAGGAAGAGGCGGAGCTCGAAGTCTGGAAACAGGACACCACCGGCCGTTTCCAGATCCTCAAGATCTATCCGATCTGTCGGTGGTCGGGCGATCTTGGGCCGAAGTTGCAGGAGGGTGACCGTCAGGCTCCAGAGGGGTTTTATACAGTTACACCCGAGTTGATGAATCCCAACTCCAACTTCTATCTTTCGATCAATCTCGGCTACCCCAACAATTTCGACAAGGCGAACAACCGCGACGGCAGCTTCCTCATGATCCACGGCGACTGCTGGTCGAGCGGTTGCTATGCCATGACCGACGAACAGATCAGCGAGATCTATTCGCTGGCGCGCGACTCATTCCTCAGTGGCCGGCCGTCGTTCCAGGTCCAGGCCTATCCGTTCCGCTTGACGCCGGCAAATCTGGCGCGGCATCGAAATAATCCGAACCTGGCCTTCTGGAAAATGCTCAAGATCGGCAACGATCATTTCGAGACGACGCAACTCGAACCCAAGGTGGATGTGTGCAATCGCCTCTATGTATTCGATGCGCAACCTCCCCGAAATTCGCCGCATCCTCTTGTGTTCGATCCCACGGAAAAATGCCCGCCCTTTGTCGTCAATCCGGAAATCGCGCGGCGGGCGCTGGAAAAAAAGCGCGCCGACGAGATCGAATACGCGCAATTGGTTGAAGACAACGTGCCGGTTGCCCCGATCTACAGCGGATGGGACGGCGGAATGAACAAGGTTTTCCTCGCGCAGTTTCCGTACAGAGTGACGCTTGCGAAAGTGATGCCGTATGCATCTTACATACCGCAATTGCCGCCGATCCCCTGGATCGATAACGATGGCTCGTTGACGAGCAAATGGTTTGGCACCTCGTTCTCCAAACCGATTGTGTGTGATCCGGCTCGTGCCAGTTTCCCATCGAGCCGGTGCTAAACTCTTGTCCAATTTCTGCTATGACGACGTGAGTGAGCGCTACTGCTTTTCTAGCCCCAGCATCGACACCAACCGCTGCATCACGGCCACCGACCCCTCGGCCGTCAGATGCGCGTGATCCCACGCCAGCGGAACGTCGCCGTCGAGCGTGACCGGGCATTGCCGCGCCGGGCACATGGCATTGAGCACGGACACATAGGTGAACCGCCCGCCCTTCAGCAGCGCCGCTCTCATCTTCGCATCCAGCGCGAACACGTCGGGCAACAGCAGATCGTCGGCGTGCGCCTCGGCCTGCCGCAGGTGCAGGCGCAGCAGCATCTGCGGCAGCCGGGCCTTGAACTGCACGGGCGGTCCGAGCAACACGACGCGGATGCCGAGGCCGTTAAGTCTTGCGATGGTGCCGCGCAAATCGGCGATCATGCCGTCGAAACGCGGCGGGCGGGCATATTCCAGCCAGTCGCCGGACAGGATCACGAGGTCCGGCTTGTTGTCGCGGAAAAACGCTTCCATCTGGGTGGCGGCGTTGCGGCACGAGGCGAGGAATTGCGCGGCCGCGTTGAAGGTCGGCATGCATGCGGCCTGCGTCGCCTGCAGGATTTTTGTCGTCTGCGGATCGGTCGCCTTGCTTAGCCCGTGAAAATAATGCGCGGCCAGGCTGTCGCCCCACAGCAGCACGTTGGTCTTGCCGGGCGCGAGCTTGAGGCAATCGTCGCCGAACACGCCGCTGGCCGGATTGAAGCAATGGCCGGAGCGATAGAACGGCTCGAACTTGTAGGGGCTGTAGGTTTCGAGCCGCGATACGACGGGATCGGCTATCGCCAGCGTGTCTTGCCGAGCATCGCGCCGCCGACACTGCCGGCGATCAGCACGACCGAAGCCAAAACCGCCGTCGCGAATGCCGCCAGTGCGCGTCGGCGCCAGCGTCCGCTCGCGGAACGGCTTTTCGACAAATCGCCATGAGAGCCAGGAGATCGCGACCGTCAGCGCGAACAGCGCGACCTTGTCGCTAGCATCCAGCACCAGGCTGTTCTTCGAGAACCGCGCAAAGGTGAACATCGGCCAGTGCCACAGATACAGCGAATAGGAAATCTGGCCGAAGAATCTTGACGACATGAAACGGCGAATACGGACCTCGCTTCTGCGTCGGCACGCCGATGCCGCTCCAGATGAACATGGCCGCCCCAATGCACGGCAGCCAGCGCATTGATGCCGGGAAAACCCGGCCCCTGCCGCAGCGAAAAGATCGGGATCGCCAGCAGCACCAGCGCCACGCCGCGCGCGATCCTTCGCGCCAGTTCGTTTCGCAGCACCGGAAAGCCTTTCACCGCGATGATGGCGCCGGCCAGAAACTCCCAGGCGCGCGGCGGGCTCATGAAGAAGGCGTTGGCCGAACCCTCGTGGCGCATCAGCCAGACGCTGAGCGCAAAGGATGCCACCGTGAGCACCGACGAGCAGCACCGGCAGCGCCGCGCGCCGGCCGGGCGCAAGCCGCGCC
Source organism: uncultured Alphaproteobacteria bacterium (assembly GCA_963731915.1). Classification (GTDB taxonomy): domain Bacteria; phylum Pseudomonadota; class Alphaproteobacteria; order Rhizobiales; family Xanthobacteraceae; genus Bradyrhizobium. Next base: position 4,011 of record CAVSXQ010000037.1, on the reverse strand, counting down.
AGTCCCCACAGCAGCAGCGGCAGCGCCAGATAAAACTGCTCCTCCACCGCCAGCGACCAGGTATGCAGCAGCGGCTTTTCCACCGCCGCATGGTCGAAATAGCCGGTCTGGAACCAGAAGAAGAAATTTGAGGTGAAGGTGACGACGGAAACGACGGAGTGGAAGAATTCCGCGCGTTCCGAGGCCAGCAGATAATGGAACGACGGGATCGCCGTCAGCGCCACCATCGCATATAGCGCCGGCAGCAGCCGCCGCACCCGCCGCTCGTAGAAGCGCGCAAAGGAAAAATTGCCGGCCGCAAGCTCGGACTGGATGATGCCGGTGATGAGATAGCCGGAGATGACGAAAAAAATGTCGACGCCGACAAAGCCGCCCCAGACGCCCGGCATCTCGAAATGAAACGCCACCACCGCCAGCACGGCGATGGCGCGCAACCAGTCGATGTCTTCGCGGTAGTCGCGTCTCACGATCGCAGCGCCACTCGTGCCCGGTTGTTGAGACGCGATGCCGTCACGTCGCGAGTTCGACGGTCTTGAACTCCGCCGGCAAAATCACTTCCAGCAGTTCGACGTCGTCGGAATAGTCCATGATCAGATGCTTGATGCGCGGCGGCTGGGTCCAGGCGCTGCCTTGCTTCATCATCGTCTCGCCCTGCCCTTCCATGTAGGTCTTCACCCAGCCCTTGAGCACATAGACCATCTGGAATTCGACGTCGTGATAATGCAGCTTCGAGACCTCAGCCGGATTGCACGGCCCGATCAGCCGGACCACATGCGCCTGCGCCAGGCCATGGCTCGCAGCCGAAATGCCGAGGTCGCGATAATGCGCGTAAGCGCGAAGCCCGTCGGCCTTGAAATCCTCTTCGCGGTGATGGCTGATGGCGATGCGCTGTTTCGGCCGCGCGCTTTGGGTTTTGCTTTCGCAGCGGCGCGCCCCGCCCCTTGGACTTGATGGCCTTGCGTGCGGAGGTTTTCGCCGACGTCCCCAGCCCCGCCCATTTCTTCTTCACCGCGGTTTTGGCTGCGGCTCTTGATGTCGTCTTCTTGGCCATTGCTGCCTCCCTGATTTCTTATGAGAGGCAAGCTAACACAAAATTGGATTTTGTAGGGTGGGCTAAGCGAAGCGAGCCCACCATTCGGGACGATGGTGCTGATGGATGGTGGGCACGGCGAAATGCGCCTTTGCCCACCCTACCGATCCTATCCGCTCAATGCAGCCTGAACACGCCGTCGACGGCGCGCAGCTCGGCCGGCTTGATCAGCTTGGAATGCGCCACCGTTACGGAGTAAAGCGGCCCGTCCAGCTTTTCCTGCCAGAAGGCGAGAAAGTCTTTCAACGCCGGGAATTTCGGAAACAGATCGTAGTTCTGCCAGACGTAGGTTTGCAGCAACGACGGGTGATCCGGCATCCGATAGAGAATCTGCGCCGTCGTCAGCCCGTAACCCAGCACCTGTTTCCGGAAATCGTCGGAAACAACCCCAACCCGCGAGACCATGCCAACCTCCATTTAAGGAGCGCATTTGTCGTGGTGGCTACCTGCCGGAGCCACCCCGGCGGAGATGCGCTCACATGAGAGAAATGTGACGCACGATACCAACCCATCACAAGCCTAAATGTTTAACGAATTGTTGAAAATTCACGCGTTAGCAGCAGCTTACCGCACGTGCTAATACGGGGTTCGGCGCCTCCGCCGGCCGAATTAATGATACTTAACGAATTTGGCAGCGCGGCCTTCCGAGTGCCAATTTTTCTGCTAGAAGCCCTTGCTCCCCGCAAGAGACTGGCTTATGTCCGGCGCAGCCGCGCTAGCACTCGCTAGACCGGACTGCCAAAACTCCATAATTCGACAACATCTTCAAAAACTTAGGAGGACTGCATGAAATTCCGTCCGCTTCACGACCGCGTCGTGGTCAAGCGCATCGACGCCGAAGAGAAGACCGCAGGCGGCATCATCATTCCCGACACTGCCAAGGAAAAGCCCTCGCAGGGCGAAATCACCGCCGTCGGCCCGGGCGGCCGCGACGAAGCCGGCAAGCTGATCCCGATCGATCTCAAGGTCGGCGACCGCGTGCTGTTCGGCAAGTGGTCCGGCACCGAGGTCAAGATCGACGGCCAGGATCTCTTGATCATGAAGGAAAGCGACATCATGGGCGTCCTCACCGACGTTCCCGCGGCCAAGAAGAAGGCCGCCTAAGCAACCGCCGCACTCGCTCACCCCTGAGGAGCGCCTGCAGGCGCTCCCGAAACGGGTGAGAAACCAGGATCAACTCAGGGAAATCAAATATGTCAGCTAAAGAAGTCAAATTCGGCGTCGATGCCCGCGACCGCATGCTGCGCGGCGTCGACATCCTCAACAACGCCGTCAAGGTCACGCTCGGCCCCAAGGGCCGCAACGTCGTGCTCGACAAGTCGTTCGGCGCTCCCCGCATCACCAAGGACGGCGTCACCGTCGCCAAGGAGATCGAGCTCGAGGACAAGTTCGAGAACATGGGCGCCCAGATGGTGCGCGAAGTCGCCTCCAAGTCGGCAGATGCTGCCGGCGACGGCACCACCACCGCGACCGTGCTCGCGGCTGCGATCGTCCGTGAAGGCGCCAAGTCGGTTGCCGCCGGCATGAACCCGATGGATCTGAAGCGCGGTATCGATCTGGCTGTGGAAGCCGTGGTCGCCGACCTCGTCAAGAACTCCAAGAAGGTCACCTCGAACGAGGAAATCGCCCAGGTCGGCACCATCTCCGCCAACGGCGACGCCGAAATCGGCAAGTTCCTCGCCGACGCCATGAAGAAGGTCGGCAACGAGGGCGTCATCACGGTTGAGGAAGCCAAGTCGCTGGAGACCGAACTCGACGTCGTCGAGGGCATGCAGTTCGACCGCGGCTACATCTCGCCCTACTTCGTCACCAACGCCGACAAGATGCGCGTTGAGATGGAAGACGCCTACGTCCTGATCAACGAGAAGAAGCTCTCCTCGCTGAACGAACTGCTGCCGCTGCTCGAAGCCGTGGTGCAGACCGGCAAGCCGCTCGTCATCATCGCGGAAGACGTCGAAGGCGAAGCTCTCGCCACCCTCGTCGTCAACCGTCTGCGTGGCGGCCTGAAGGTCGCTGCCGTCAAGGCTCCGGGCTTCGGCGATCGCCGCAAGGCCATGCTGCAGGACATCGCGATCCTGACCGGCGGCCAGGCGATCTCGGAAGACCTCGGCATCAAGCTCGAGAACGTCAACCTCTCGATGCTCGGCCGCGCCAAGAAGGTGATCATCGACAAGGAGAACACCACCATCGTCAACGGTGCCGGCAAGAAGGCCGACATCGAGGCCCGCGTCCAGCAGATCAAGGCGCAGATCGAGGAAACCACCTCGGACTACGACCGCGAGAAGCTGCAGGAGCGTCTGGCCAAGCTCGCAGGCGGCGTCGCGGTGATCCGCGTCGGCGGCGCGACCGAAGTCGAGGTCAAGGAGCGCAAGGACCGCGTTGATGACGCGATGCATGCGACCCGTGCGGCTGTGGAAGAAGGCATCGTGCCGGGCGGCGGCGTCGCCCTGCTCCGCGCTTCCGAGCAGCTCAAGCGCATCAAGACCCAGAACGACGACCAGAAGACCGGCGTCGAGATCGTGCGCAAGGCGCTGTCCGCGCCGGCCCGCCAGATCGCGATCAACGCAGGCGAAGACGGCTCCGTCATCGTCGGCAAGATCCTCGAGAAGGAGCAGTATTCGTACGGCTTCAACTCGCAGACCGGCGAATACGGCAACCTGGTCTCCAAGGGCATCATCGACCCGACCAAGGTGGTTCGTGCGGCGATCCAGAACGCGGCGTCCGTCGCGGCTCTCCTGATCACCACCGAAGCCATGATCGCCGAACTGCCGAAGAAGAACGCGCGCGGCCGGCGGCATGCCCCCGGGCGGCGGCATGGGCGGCATGGATTTCTGATCCAGCCTCTTTCGGCAAACCACGAAATGCAAAACCCCGGCAGCGATGCCGGGGTTTTTGTTTGGGCTCTCTCCGTCATTCCGGGG